>JAIPBL010000127.1 GCA_021739645.1 Saprospiraceae bacterium
AATTTATTGGGCTGACCGGCTTTGCAAAACGGTCAGCCCAATAAATTGGGCGACCACAAATGCGGGCCAAATTTAAACCAAAAAGCCCACCCCGATAGCGGAGTGGGCTTTTTGAATGAAAAACGGTTTTCAGAAACCACTTTTATTGCTGTTCTTTTTGGAGTATGGAACTGGATTTTCCATTTCTACATCCTCGTATGTAGCAGCTCGAAATTCCACCCTTCGGTTCATGAGGGTACTACCAGTAGAGGGCACCAACGGTAAGTCTTCACCGTTATAATTGAGGAGCAAGCGACTGCGTGGTATGCCGTGTACATTGACCAAATGCTCGATGACGGCCTTTGCCCGATGGAAAGAGAGGTCAAGGTTGTACTGGTCAGAGGCGGTTTTGTCGGTGAAGCCAGTCACCACGATATGGAGGTCGCGGTTCGATTTCATCACGTGAGCTACACTGGCGAGGCTGCCGTACTCAGCATACCGGATTTTGTGACTATCAATATTGAAGTGTACGATGGGGAGGAACCAATCGGTGATGCCGCCGATTGGGAGCCGTTTCCCTGCGCTGCCAGTATTTCCGGCTTTCCCGTCTGTAGTTTTTGCTCCACCCGTGATAATGTACTCCAGTTCGTCCTGAACTAGCTTTCGCACGTCCTCTTCGCTTCCGATTGGCGTTTCGCCCTCCCGACGGGTGACCACTTTGCTGCCTTTTGGCAAGTAAGGCTCGTCATCCTGGTAGTTCGGAATGCCGTCACCGTCGCTGTCGAGCGGCAGGCCACGGGTGTCCACGACAACGCCCTGCGGCGTGGTATTGTCTTGGTCGAGCAGGTCAATGACGCCGTCACTGTCGCTATCGGTCTGGTCGAAGGCAGGACGGTTTTTCAGTTCGGTGATGTCCTGCATGATAATGTCCATCGGGTTCACCCAGTAGAGTGGCTCCGATTTGGTGTTCTTGTTTCCAATGTTGAAATTGAGGCGGACTGAGCCGTAACCGATGGCGTCCTTATTCTTGCGTGCTACGCCATCAATCCTGTCTGCATCCTTTCCGAAGAGGGCAAGCGCCTTACCTTCAAATCCCAAATTGAAACGGTCTGATAGGCGGAAAGCAAGTCCAATCCCACCTTCCAAATGGGTCTGGACTGTGGGTGAAACATCGTGTAGGTCGTTAGAGATTATTTTACTGGCATCTACTTCAAACCTTGTAACACCGCCACCAAAGAAGGTGTAGACATTGGTTTTGCGATGTGACACATTGTTCCAAACAAGGTTGTTTATGGAGACCAGCATTTGCAGCGAACCGCTTTGGACGGTTGACTCAGAAGTACCGTTCACATTGTCTTTTTGTTTGAGTTTGGCGTAAAAACCTTCGCCCCGAATGGAAAAAACATAGTCAATGGCCTTGCGCAAATGAAACCCAGCGCCCCAATTTGGCACAAATTCAACATCTCCGAATGACATGGCTGTGCCGCTGTGAAGTCCAAATTCCCACATGTGCGCAGGAGTTGGACGATAGGGCGGCGGGCTGCCAGCATCTTGTGATTTACTAAGGGAGGGAAGTAAAATTGTCAGAAAAAGGCATACGGCACTACCAATTTTACGCTTTTCAGAGGAGTTGAAGTGGGTCATAACCAGTTCTTTTAGTGTGAGCTAGCTGCCGGGCTAGGCAAATTTAACATGAGATATTACAGTACAAAGGTTGAGATGCAGAATTTGTTCGTTTCAATGTACGACAATTCCTGTTGGGCAGTTCTCTGAAATTTTGCCGGGAGCGTGTTTTTGGCAAAAAAAACGGGCAAAACAGCAGTAGCACTGCTGTTTTGCCCGTTTTTACAGTGCTTTTACTATTTTTAAACTGCCTCTGCCCACTCCTTTTTCATCAATTTGTTCAGTGCAATTTCAAGTCCTGCCGTTGAAATATTCGTTGACGTTGGACTGAAACGCTGAACTTCTTCTAATGCCCGCCGAATGACAGTGGACACATCGCTGAAAATAGCTTCGTCTGTCATTTCGGCATCGGGTTGCATCAAATAGGCAAACACCCTGGCCATACCGCAGTTGGCGATGAAGTCGGGAACGAGGCTCAAGTGCTGGTCGGCGTAGCCTGCCGTAGGGCCGAAAAAGATGCCATCGTCCACGAACGGCACATTGGCACCGCAGGAGATGACCTCCGTGCCGCTGGCAATCATGTCGTCCACCTGCTGGCGGCTCACGAGCTTGGAGGCGGCGCCAGGGATGAAAATATCCGCACCGAGCGACCAGATGCGCTGGTTGGTTTCTTCGAAAGAAAGCAGGCCCTCAGCCGTTAGTTTGTTGCCTTTTTTCCGAAGGAAAAGTTCTTTGGCTTCGTCAATGCCCATGCCGTCGGGCCGGATGATGCCGCCGTCCCGGTCAATGATGCCGACTATTTTAACGCCTTCCACCGCCAAATAGCAGGCCGCCGCCGAGGCCACGTTGCCCCAGCCCTGAATGATGGCCGTCTTGCCCCGCAGGTCGGTGCCCCGAAACAGGTCGTAGTAGTGCCGAACCGATTCGGCCACGCCGTAGCCGGTTATCATGTCTGCCACGGCGAATTTCTCCGGTGCATCGGGCACGTAGCGGCTGTCCTCCACGATTTTGGAGCAGCCGTGGCGGAGCTGGCCGAGTATCTTGATTTTCTGACCGCTCGTCGTGCCGCTGAAATGGCCGTTCACGATGCCCTCCTGCGGGTGCCAGAGGCCAAGCGCCTCGGTGATGGGGATGACGTCCTTGAGTTCATCCACGTTCAGGTCGCCGCCCGTGCCGTAGTAGTTTTTTAAGATAGGAAAAACGGCCTGGTACCAGCGGCGAAGCACCTCGTTGCGGCGAGGGTCGTTGGGGTCGAAGTCAATGCCGGACTTGCCGCCGCCGATGTCCGGACCAGCGACGGAGAACTTGATTTCCATGGTCTTGGCGAGGGACACGACCTCCTCTTTCGTAAGGCCTTTCCGCATGCGAGTACCACCACCAGCCGCCCCATTGCGGAGCGAATTGATGACGACCCAGCCACGGGCACTGGTTTCGGCATCGTTCCATTCAAACACGATTTCCGGGGATTTGTCCTTGTATTGTTGCAGGAGTTCGAGCATTTTTTTGAATTTGGTTAGGTGAAAAATTGGCTGCAAAACTACGCAGCCATAATGAAAAGGGGATGAGGAAAATCAACGGTGGATTTGCCGCAATGGCTCATGCGCCCATCACCACACATTTTCCAAATCCTTTCCTTCGTAAACATGGTTGCGCTCCGTCCAGTACGAGCCAACCTTTTTTTTCAGTTGCAGGCTGTCCTTTCTCCCAAAAAACCTCGACAACAGCGCCACCGGAAACAGGAACACGAAGAAAATCAGCGACAGCATCACCTTCGACATCACCCAGCCCATCACTTCGGCCAGTTTGTACCAAGCCCAGTCCACCCACTTCGCCAGCGATGGGACGAATGCCCCGATGACGCCCAGCGCAATCGCAGCCCAAATCAGCGGCCTCGCCGGGTGCAGCAGGTAAATGACCAACAGGCCCGTGGCAATGACGAGGCAAGTCTCGACGGGCCTTCCTTTTTTAACGGTATTTTTCATGATAAGAGAAGTGAGAGGGTTAGAGGGTGAGAGGGTGAGAAAGTGAGAGCCTAGGATGCTGCACCCCCTCTCACTCTCTCACTCTCTCACCCTTCTCACCCGCTAAAAAAGGGTGTAAATAAACGGTGCAACGGCGCTACCGCCGCCAAAAATCAGCAACACGCCGAGCAGCAACAGCACAAGAATGACGGGGAAAAGCCAAAATTTTTTGCGCTCCCGCATGAAGTTCCATAAGTCTTTTAAAAAGTCCATTCTAAAATAGTTTTGAGTTTTGAGTTTCGGGTTTTGAGTTTTGAGCGTGTAACTCGAAACTCAAAACCCGAAACTCAAAACTTAATTAGTCCAGCACAAACTCCTCCTGCCAGTTGTCCGTTTTCGTCCATTCTGGCTGGTCGGTCTTGGCAAAGAGGTAATCGCCCACCACGAGATAGTCCATCTCGGTGCGCATGAAGCAGCGGTAGGCATCGTCGGGGGTGCAGACGATGGGCTCGCCCCGCACGTTGAAGCTCGTGTTCACGATGACCGGGCAGCCCGTTTTTTCCTTGAATTTTTCGATGAGCAGGTGGTAGCGGGGATTCGTCTCCCGGTGCACCGTTTGCACCCTCGCCGAAAAGTCCACATGCGTGATGGCTTGCAGGTCGGAGCGTTTCACATAGAGCCGCTCCATCATCGGCAGGTCGAGGTAGTTCGGTGGCACACTGGCTTTTTTGCCTTCGGAAATATCCGCCACCAGCAGCATGTACGGCGACGGGGCATCGAGGTCAAAAAACTGCTCCGCATCCTCCGCCAGCACCGATGGAGCAAAGGGCCGGAAACTCTCCCGGTACTTGATTTTCAGGTTCAGTTTGCGCTGCATCTCCTCGTTGCGGGCATCGCCGATGATGCTGCGGGCACCCAGCGCCCGTGGGCCGAACTCCATGCGTCCCTGTACCCAGCCGATGACGTTGCCTTCGGCAATGAGCGCCGCCACCCGCTCGGCCATTTCACCAAAATCATCGTACTTCGTAAATCGGGCCTTGTACTTCCGGGCCGCCTGCTCCACGTCCAACCATGAGAACTCAGGGCCGAGGTAAGTGCCTTTCATGTCGTCCATTGCGGCAGTCAATTTTCTTTCTTGTTTAAAAAACAAATGGTGCGCTGCCAGCGCAGCGCCCAGTGCCCCGCCCGCATCGCCTGCGGCGGGCTGGATGAAGATTTTTTCAAAAATATTGCTCCGCAACAACTTGCCGTTGGCCACGCAGTTGAGCGCCACGCCGCCCGCCATGCAGAGGTATTTTGCACCCGTGAGCCGCTTGGCTTCCTGCGCCATCAAAATCACGACCTCCTCCGTCACCTGCTGGATGGCCAGCGCCAGGTCGCAGTGGTGCTGTTCCATCGGCTGCTCCGGCGTGCGGCGGGGGAAGCCGAAAAGCTTCGCCCAGGCATCGTCCCGCACCATTCGCAGGCCCGTTGCGTAGCTGAAATATTTTTGGTCGAGCCAAATGGAGCCGTCGGGCTTGATGTCCACCAGTTCCGTTTCGATGATTTTTTTGAAACGAGCGGTCTCCGGTGCGTTCGGCCTACCGTAGGGCGCAAGGCCCATCAGCTTGTACTCACCGGAATTGACCCTAAAACCGAGGAAGTACGTGAAAGCCGAGTAAAGCAGCCCCAGCGAGTGTGGGAAGTGCAGCTCCCGCAGGATTTCGATGCCCCGCCCCTTGCCGTAGCAGATGCTGGCCGTGGCCCACTCACCCACCCCGTCGAGGGTGAGGATGGCTGCCTCCTCGAAGCCGCTGGGGTAAAACGCACTGGCTGCATGGCTGAGGTGATGCTCCGGGAAGAGCAGTTTCAGTTGGCGTTTGTCGTAGTCGCCTACCTTGGCAAGTTCTTCGTGGATGATTTTTTTCAGGAACATTTTCTCCCGCAGCCAAACCGGAATGGCCTTGATGAACGAGGCAATGCCCTTCGGCGCAAAACCGTAATACGTGTCGAGCAGCCGCTCGAATTTGAGCAGGGGTTTGTCATAAAAAACGACGGCGTCCAGTTCGTCAATCGTAAACCCGGCATGTTCGAGGCAGAATCGGGCGGCGTTGGTGGGGAAGTCGGGGTCGTGTTTCTTTCGGGTAAAACGCTCCTCTTGCGCAGCGGCAATCACCTCGCCGTTGTGCAGGACGGCGGCAGCGGAGTCGTGGTAAAAAGCGGATATGCCGAGGATTTTCATTAAAAGTTTTGAGTTTTGGGTTTTGAGTTTTGAGTTGCTGGGTCACTCGAAACTCGTGACTCAAAACTCAAAACTTCCTTCAGATGCGGCAGTAACCCCCTCGCTATCACCGCCTGCCCCTGCTCGCTCCAGTGGCAGTTGTCCACGGCCTTGAGTGGGAGTTTTTGCTCGAACATTGTTTTTTCCAAAAGCTGGGCGGGGTCTTCGTAAAATTCCGCCCCGTTTGCCTCGAAAATGCGCTTCATTTCACCCATCTGCGGCTCGTAGGTATCGGCGGAGAAAGCCACCAGTTTGGTATCTTTGGGCAAGCGTTTGCGAATCATCGAAACGATGTGCTCGGTGCGCCGAACGGCTTCGTCGTAGAGTTTGTACTTGCGCTTGACAGTTGAGATATAATATTCTCCCACTCGTTTTTCCTGTTTTGAAATGTTTTGCCTAGTCATTTCCATACGTTCATCCATCCAACGAAAGAACCAAAGCGGCTCCTCCAACCTTTGCCATAAGTTCAATGGCCGACGGTAAAAAATGCTGCCGTCCCGGTCGAGGTACGGCCGCCGCAGCCCGACTTTATAACCGCAGGCGATTTCGAGTTGGGCATAATTGTCGATGAAGTCGTTGCTGCAAGTCTCCCAAACCACAAGGTCGGGCTTGATTTTATCCACCCATTTGTCCAGCACCATGTACTCCTGCAAAGTGCTGTAACCCGCATGGCCGTATGCAAATACCTCGAACCCGAGGCTGTCGGCGAGGATGTTGTAAAACGTGTTTTCGTTGGAAGCCTCGATGCTGGCCGTGAAGCTGTCGCCGAGGAAAAGCACTTTTGGTTTGGTACTGGCCGTGTCACCGAATGCCTTGAACCCGTTCTCATCGTAGTGAATATTGATTTGATACGGTTGATTGCTCACGTCCTTCATTTCACCCTTGTAAGTGTAGCCTGGTGTCATTTTCCAACCGAGGTAGTCGTCTTTTTCTGCCGTATCGTAAGGTGGGTTTAGGGGATTTTTTTTGTATTTCTCTTTGTGACTGATCCGCACGAGCACCTCGCCAATGATGACGACAATGAGCAGCAGCAGCAGCAACGTGGTAATGCTGAACAAAAGCTTGCGGCCAAAAGTCATTGGCGGTTTGGACATAGTCGTTGTAGTTAGGCTGATAGGTTTGGGGTAAAATTTTCCCTGCAAAACAACAAAGTCTGCTCGATTTCCGCCGCCACATTTTTCAAAAGCGAGAAACCCGTGGCTTTCAGGCGGTCAATCGGAACGGCAAAGGTAGGCCAATCTTTTTCCTGCTCGTTAGCATTTACGGTGATTTCGGGACGGAAACCCAATACGGCCTCGGCTTGGTCAGCCACCAACTCGGCCATTTGCCGAAGGGAAAGCACCTGCTCGCCGCCGAGGTTGAACACGCCGCCCAATCGGTCTTCCAGCACATGCTCCACCGCCCGGCACACGTCGGTGATGGTGATGAAATCCCGCAACTGCCTACCTGAAGAGCGTAAAACCATGCGCCCAGTGGTGACAGCTTGTCTGCACAAGTCGTTGACCAGCAGCTCCCAGCGTTCGATTTTAGGCGAAGCCGGGCAACCGAAGGCGTTTGTCAGGCGCAGCACGGTGCCCTGCAGCAGCTTGTTTTCGTTGTAAAAAAGCACCTCGTCTTCGGCGGCTTTTTTCGTGGCAGCGTAGGGGTGGTTGGGCTGTGGAAACGGCATTTTTTCATCCAAAATACCAGCCAGTGGCGAGCCGTACACATGCACGGTGGAGAGGAAAACGAATTGGAATACTCTGGCATCGGCAGCGGTTTTTAGCAGTTGTTGGGTGAGCCCGACGTTCACCTCGTGGGCGAGGGCGGGGTCTTTGGCGCAGCTTGCGGCATCCAGTCCGGCAGCATGTATGATAGCATCCACCTTGTGGTCGCCCAATTTATTGGGCTG
>JAIPBL010000128.1 GCA_021739645.1 Saprospiraceae bacterium
ACATAAAAGGAATTGTAGTGTCGGACGAAGCGCTTGAAAAGGTGAATTTGACAGAAGCTAAATTTCATGGGGAATGGAACTATAGTATCGCCCCAAATCAAAAATATAAGTAGGAAGTTATTTTTGCGCAAACCCTTACTGTTCCCATATATTTTGCTTCCGATTCACAAATGACGGAAGTTGCTCACCCTAGTAGAGGAACGATGCCCGAAATTGAAAGGCATCGTTCTTTTTTTGCCCAAATCAAGCGTTTTTTGCCCCAAAAGGCTCCGAATCTGGCCCAGATTCCATCCATCCCCGTCTTTGGAATATTTTTTGAATAAAAATGGCTGCTGTACTTCCCGCCCCCGTTTTGGCCAATATTCAAAAAACAACGATGAAAAAACATGTCCTACCAAGCTTGATTTCAATCCTCGCACTGTTCGCTGCATGCAACAAGACACCTGACAAGGTAATCAGCATCAACCCAAATGAATTGACCACCGCCGACCAGGTCAAAATTGGCGAAGCGTTCCAGCTTGCACTAGAGGCGAACACGGACAAATTCCCGATATTGGATGCAGCAAGCTACCCGGAGGCAAACGCCTATGTCTCTAAGCTGTTTTACACCATGCTCAACACGGCACAGGTGCAGCATCGAAAAGACTATAACTGGTCAGTTCATATCATCCAAAACGACGAGATGAGAACGGCGTTCTTCCTGCCGGGTGGGCATTTCTATATTTATACTGGGTTGTTGAAGTACCTAGACACGGAGAGCGAGCTGCTTGGAATAATTGGACATGAATTATTTTACGTTGACTCCGAATTACTCACTGAAAGGATCCGGCAGGCGTTTGGTGGTGTCTTACTGGGCGATATTCTACTCGAAAACCCAGTGCCAGACCTACCCAATTTCGTGAATGATATGCCGATGCTGGATTTTGACGAAGAGAACGTAACGGCTGCCGATGCTTATGCTGTCCAACTGATTTGCCCCTTCTTGTACGAGCCTTCAGCCATTAAAAAGATATTGGCAAAAGCAGAAATGGAGGAGTTGAAGCCGCTTTGGTTGAAGACCCGACCAGCCCCCGGATATTGCTATTGAACGAAGCCTCAACTGCTTGCGGCCTGCCAGGTGTTTCAAATGAAGAAACCTACCAGAAATTCAAGTTGGAATACTTGCCCTGAATGATGGGCTGATTGCCATGTCCTGTTTTTATCCTGCAAAAAATCACTTCACAGCGCCAAAGGCAGAACCGGCAGCCCACTGTCACCCTTATAAAATGAGCGTACCATCTCTATTGCCCTGGCCTATGCGTACTTAAATAAAGTCGGTTTCAACAAATGCTGTGTGTCAACTTATCGTGGCCCACCTACTATTTCTCCACCAATTCCATCTGATTTACGGGCATTAAAAACAACATTCTGTGGCGGGCCAGCTTGGCATCCAACTGGATGGATGATGGCGTATTTTAAAATTATTGGAATCCCAAAAAGGTTTGACAATGGGCAAAAAAAAACCCTGTCAATTGACTTGACAGGGACAAAACAAAAAACAAACACTATGAACAAACACTAATCTTTTGGCAAATTTTTGAGGCGAAAAGGAAAAAAAGTCCCCCGATTAGGCCGGGGGCTACATAAAAAACAAAAACTATGAACAAACACTCACCCTATATTCTTTGAGGGTTAAAAGCTCGAATGATAAACGAGGCTTTCAACCCGTAGTTTCATCTTAGATTATTTTTTTTGAAATATTTTGACTCCTTTCGATGCCCATTGGCATCTCACCTTCCATAATTTATTATTTTTTAAATTTGTCAAGAAACGTGCCAAATCGACTACGAACTGGGACTGAAATCTAAATTTCCAGCCCAAAATAACACTGTTGAAATTCTATTTGCAGTCCAAAACACAGCATTTATGGAATCAAAAATTGAGTTGTTTTTATTATATTGTGACGCTATTTTAATTGATAAATGACAAAAAAGACCACAAAATGGTTCAATTCGTCTTAGATATACTGACACCATATTTATCAGGCTAATTTAATTTTGTGACAGTTTTTTCCCACTAAAATCAACTATCAATGACAATAAGCCCAATTCTTGCTTTGTTTTGCATTTAAAGAACCTTTCCAAAAACAATTGCTTATTTCACACATTTAATCAAATAAAGAATCGTCATGAAAAAATTATTCCTGTTCTTAGCTGTTGCGGCCGTTGTGGCCGGGTTCATCCTCGTCCCCCGGTTAACCACTGGCGAAAAACCAGGAGATGCCACCTCTCCAGGTCTTGATATCGGCCAAGTCGCTCCTGATTTTAAGCTGAAAAATGTGGACGGCCGTCTCTTATCCCTGACCGATGTGAAAGATGCCAACGACAACGCACCCAAGGGATATATCGTAACTTTCACTTGTAATACCTGCCCCTACGCCGTCATGTACGAAGACCGCATCATTGAACTTCACAATAAATTTGCCCCAAGAGGCTGGCCAGTGGTGGCCATTCAGCCCAACGACACGGCTAAAAAACCTGGCGATAGTTTCGAAGAGATGCAGATAAGGGCCAAAGACAAAAATTTTTCTTTCGTTTACCTGATTGACGAAAAGCAAGAAGTCTATCCAAAATACGGCGCCACCAAAACGCCGCATGTATTCCTGCTCGATGCCGCCCACATGGTCAAGTACATTGGCGCCATTGACAACAATCCACAAGATGCGGCGGACGCTACCCGGCATTACGTGGCCGAAGCCATCGAAGCCATCGAAACAGGCAAGGTGCCAGACCCTGCCATCACCAAGGCCATAGGTTGTGGTATTAAATCGAAGTAATGTCTAGTTGGTCGAGGAAAACCCGTTTTCTAGCTTGCCTAGTTGGTATTGAACTGCCAGTTGCGGTTGTTTTGTACTTTCAAAAAACTGAACGCGAAAACCACCATTCAAAATCACCATGAATCTCGACCGCACCAGAAGAAGGCTTTTAGCCAACTCGGTTTTCCGAACCTACCGCAACATGCGGCAAGCCGGGGCTGTACTTTACGTGCGAGGCCCCGAGTTTAAAAAAGCCACCGCATCCAGGCTGCGGCGGGCAGCAAGGATGCCCCGGTTAATGCTGTGGGCTTTCATGATGGAAAGCATTGAAACCAAAAACATGGTTCGTACCTTTGTGAAACAAGGCAAAGGCCAAATATTGCTTTCCAAGCAATCAGAACCGCCCACCGAGGAGGAAATCCGGGACGCCATGGAACAGTTGAAAGACCTACCAAAGTTTCTTCCGTTCTTCATCTTCATCGCTGTGCCGGTACCCGGTGTCACGGAGAGCTATGTGCTGCTGGCCGTCTCCCTTGAAAAATGGTTGGGGCAAAAATTCAGCCTGTTGCCAAGCCATTTCAGGGCTGCTTTTCAAAAGAAAGACACTGACATTTCCAAGCGACCACCCGAACTGCCCGATTCTATCACTGATTAATCATTAATTTCAAAATCGTTTTAAATTAAATTCAAACATGAAAAAATTTCTCTTTTCCATCTTGACCATCGCCGCACTCGGCCTTGCCGCCTGCGGAGGTGACCACCAACACAACCACGGTGACGCTGACTCAGGCGAAGCAAAAGCCCACGGTGCCAGCAAGGAGTACACCTCCGCATACATCTGCCCGATGCACTGCGAAGGCAGCGGTAGCGACCAAGCGGGCATCTGCCCGGTCTGCGAAATGGACTACGTACTGCAAGCTGACCACGTTAAGGACGGTCACAATCATTAAGTTGGCAGCCTGCCCCTTTGGGGTTCGACAGTTGGCAGTCTTGGGGCTGGACTGGTTGTCCACCATCAATCATAAAAAAGCGAGGCTGGCAGTTACATACCGCCAGCCTCGCCTATTTTTATAGCTAAAAAAAAACAAACATGCGCCCTATCCTCCTTTTCTTGTTCCTGCTCCCAGCAGTTTTGGGCTTTTCACAAACCAAAAAACAGCTCAAAATCGAATCCCTCGAACGCCAGCGTTTTGAGGCGATGACCACCAAAAACTTGGCTTTTTTGGAAAACGTGCTAACCGACGACCTCACCTACACGCACTCAAACGGCCTAGTTGAGGACAAAACAACGCATCTTGAAAACATCCGTACTGGCAAACTGCAGTACCGTTCCATCCAGCCTGAAGAAATGAAACTCAGTATTCACAGGCGCACTGCGGTTGGCACAGGCATCGTAAATGTCACAGGCGTTTTGAACGAGAAAGAATTCTCGATACGCCTGCGCTACACCGATGTTTATATGAAGAAAAAAGGCAAGTGGCGGCTCGCTGCTTGGCAGTCGCTCAAGCTGTAACACGGTCTGCTTGTCCCTTTGGGGCCAGACCGTGCTTTCCCGCTCCCTTTTCCGACACACTTTGTGCCTGCTGATGGGGAGGTGCGAAAGCACGGACTGGCAGTCCGTGTTACCGCACCATCAGCTGCCCGCTCCCCACCCGTTCGCCGTCCCGGTCTATTTTGAAAAAATAAAGCCCAGGGTTCAGCTCGCCCCGATGGAACTCGAAGCCCGTGCCGTTCACGGTTTGCTGGCGCAAAACCTTGCCTGAAACATCCGTCAGTACCAAGTTGAGCGGCCCCGGCTCGATGCCTTCCACTATTAGCAAAGCGCTGTCCGTCAACGGGTTGGGCACAATGCGCACCTGTGTTTTTGGGTGAAAAACGGGCGGCGTTGTTCCCACCAGTGTCCATGGGAAAACCTGTCCGATGCGGTGCTTGTAGGTGTTCGTCTGTATCGGGGCGTTGAAGTCGAAATAAATCAAGGCCGTGTTGGCGATGACATTGCCCCAGCCCAGCCCCGGCCGTTGCGAAGCACGAAAACGCACAAAGCCGTGCGAGGCCGCCTCGTTCACATTCGAATCCGGCAGCATGATGTTGTTGAAAGTGAAAGTCAGCCAGCCCTCGGGCGTCACGCCGTAGGTGTACGGGTGGCTGGAAGCGCCGGGGCGAACGGTGGCGAGGTCGAGCTCCGGCGGCAGCACGTCCACCACCGTCACCTTGAAGGCCGTGTCCGTGCCCGTATTTTGAAAACGGACGAGGTACTCGATGTCCTGCCCCGGCTCGATGAGGTGCTCATCGGTGAAGCCCGCCGGGAAGCCCTGCTTGTCGTTCGGGTCGAAGCTGCCGACGTTGGCTTGGCAGTCCACATCAGTGAACGGGTCGGGGTCATCGTCGAAGGACCACTGCGTGAAAAAGCCGAGGCTCATCCAGCCGCCGCAGCCCTCGATGGTGGCCCCGGTGCTTGCGAAGCCGCTGGGGTGCGCTGCCGCCTGTTGCGCTTCAAGGTGCAGCGTAGTGCCGTTCGCTGGCGCTGTGACCATGGTGGACTCCCCCGGCCCCAACTGGAAGTCCCCGCTCATCAGCACGATTTGGTCCTCGATGATGATGAAGCCGAGCGGGGCGGGCATTCCCTCCGAACCAACATTCGTGATGGTGAAAACGATGCTATCACCGCTGCAAGATGCGTCCACTTCGATGCTGCTGCCGTCCCAGAGCGGGTCGGGTTGGAGGCACAGCGAGTCGGGGGTGATGTGAGCGGCGGTGCAGTGCGTTTGCCCCAAAATCGTGGAATCGCAGTCGAGGTAGGCGGTGATTTGAAAGTTGCCGCAATCCCCGACCGCTACATCCCCAATATCGAAAGTGAGCGTGTTTCCATTTTGTGAAGAGAGTGGCAAAGTGGATGAAATGTATGTGAAATAAGGGTCGAGCGTGACCTCCACGGCGGCGGCGTTGGCGGTGGCCGTGCCGTCGTTGCAATAATGAACGTAATAGTTGTTGTCGAAGCAGCGGCGCAGAAACGGGGCGCTGATATCCACGGTCAGGTACGGGCAATCGGCGATGGCTTGGGCGGGGAAGTCGAGGGAGAGCGTATCATAAAATGCGGTGATGGAGGCGGTTGTGGGGCTGTTGCACACCTCCCAGTACGGCCCCGGCGGGGCGATGGTGACTTCGTAGCTACCTGTATCCACGGGCAGGGTGAAGTGGCCGAGGGAGTCGGTCAGCGTGGCGAAGGACTGGGTGCCGGTGGCTTGGACGAGCCAGCCGGAGAGGCCGGGTTCGGTGGGGTCGGGGAGGCAGTCGTTTTCGGGGTCTTGATGGACGGTGCCGGTGAGGGCGGAGGAGTAGAGGTTGCCGTTGGCATCGGTTTTGATGAGAAGGACTTCTGACTCATCACCCCCTCTATCGGCGTAGCCGAAAACATAAATTGAACCATCAGGATATTGAAATACAAAATAGCCGGATTCATGCTCTGTAGTACCTAAAACCTTCTCCCAAATTTCTTCTCCAAATTCGTTAACTTTTAATAGGAGTACATCATCATTTGAAGCAGTATAATCATAGCCGACAAGCAAGTAATTCCCGTCAATGGAAGGAATAACATCTAATACTCCTTGTGAATTATTTGTAGAGTAAGTATTAAACCACTCTTCATTTCCATCTTCATCTATTGCGAATGCAACTGGATTTGAGCCTTCTGCTCTACCACAAATAATATATCCTCCTCCATATTTTTTTGTTAGGCTAATTCCAAGTTCAATGATATTTGGATTCCCGTATGATTTTTGCCAAAGCAAATTGAAAGAAGTATCCAACTTCATAACAAGAATATTCTGATCATTTGGTGAATCAAAATCATTAATTGCACCAGTGAAAACTATGCTGGAGTCTGAATTGACAATAAAATCAATAAAAGTAATGATGCCTAAAGGAATCATGAATTCCTTCTCCCACTCTTTTTCCCCATATTTATCTATTTTTAAAAGCAAGCCAGATGACAATCCTGATACGTCAGAGAAACCACTGACATAATAACCACCACTGGCTGAAGGAATGATTCCCGAAGAATAATCTGACATATCAAAATCAAAAACTTTCATCCATTCTAATTCATACTGATTATCAATTTTTATTATGATAATGTCAGAGGAACTATTTGGGCTGCTTGTTGTCGCTCCATGAGCTGAAATTATATATCCGCCATCTTCGGCATATTTTATTCCTGTAAGAAACAAATATTGCAAAGTGTCAAATTGAATTTGACTTTCAAAAATTGAAGTGCCATTTTCATCTGTTTCCAAAACATGGACAACAGTTGTTGACTCAGGCGGCAGGTTAGTAGATAAAACCAAAAATCCATTATTTAGCAGATTTAAACCGATAGGGCTAAACCCCTGATTCCCTGCCCCACCATACGTCTTCATCCACCCCTGCCCCTGCACCCCCACCGCACAAACCACCGCCACCATCACCAGCCAAATTTTCATCGTTTTCATAGCCTGTATTTTTAAAAGATTGAAGTAAAAAACGTGCTTTTTCATGTTCCGTGAATTTTTGTAACACGGTCTGTTAGACCGTGCTTTCCCGCTTCCCCGAACCAACCCGCTTTGGAGGCTGCAATTTGGGAGGTGCGAAAGCACGGACTGGCAGTCCGTGTTACTGCATGATACAAAAGTGGTGCGGCGGTCGCTGGTGTGCAAGGACATTTTTGGGCATTTTTCAAGATTATTTTTAGATAAATTAGTGTAATTAACTGTAAACCAGATTTTTAAAACTAAATTGATTCAAATTTTTTCTTGTTTTGTGCTGTTAATTTATTTACCCGCTTGGATGTTTTAGCGGCACCAAGTATGCGTTGAGAACACGCGAGGAGGATTGGACTGCGGATTTAGCGGATTTAGCGGATTAGAACTGATTAAATCCGTGT
>JAIPBL010000036.1 GCA_021739645.1 Saprospiraceae bacterium
AAGGCACCGCCACCCTGCGCATTTTCGATGCCAGCGGCAAGCTGCTGCACCGGGAAGTGCTGGCCAACCAGCACAACCAGACCAACTACGGCCACCTATCCGCTGGTATTTATTTCATCGAAATCAACAATGGGAAAGATGTGTGGCGGGAGCGGCTGGTGGTGCAATGACAATAAAATCAAATGAAAACAACATGGACGACCTCATCATTTTCGTCATTTCCGTCATCACATTGGTGGTGATGCACCTGCCTGAGAAGAGGGAACGGCAACCTTGACCGCACCACAAAAAACCAAATAATTGGCCGCCGGGCACTCATTATTTTTTTTAAAGTGAGCCGCCCGGTGGCTTTTTTTATGGCTAATAAGGCAATTGGTCATGGCCAAGGAAAAGAAAATGGTGTTCGTTATGCTGGTGTGCAGGCTTGGCTGACAACTTCCCAAACCCCTACCTTTGCCCCTTCAAAATTCAAAAGCAAATCACCACCTGTCATGATTCTCTTTTTGGGCAACCCAACCTCAGAAGTCTTCGCTGAACAGACCTACTAGCCCCTACGCACAGCAGACATCAAAAAACTCGTCTGGACTCTTCGGAAATGAACAGCAAATCCAACCCCAGCACCACGAGACTGAAAAAGGGCTTGCACAGCACCGAGCAATAGGAGAATGGATGCGATGTCTTTTGCGATGCCAAGCACGAAACTTTACCTGAAATTGGATGAGTTGGATACGCAAAAAGAAATGCTTTCTTACCTTCGCCCCGCAAAACAGCATTACATGTTACCATCTTCCATCCCGACCATAGGTCGGGACAGCATTACCATTCCCACTCCCGATAACTCGGGATTGTGATGCACTGATTCTTTTGAGAAGGACGAAAAGCCCCGGCGAGTTGCACTTGCCGGGGCTTTTCGATTTTGGCAAAAGCAACTATCTTTGTAAAAAATCGAAGTAAATGGTTGACACTTCAATACGGCAAAAACGATACAGCCTTGACGAATACTTCGCCTTGGAAGAAAAGGCTGAGGAGAAACACGAATACCATAACGGAAAAATCATCACTATGGCAGGCGGAAGCACCTCCCACAGCAAAATCGCAGTCAATATCACCCGTGCGCTCGACAACTGGATTAAAGCGCAAAAGTTGCCACTCATCGTCTTGAACAGTGACACCAAAATCCGAATCCAAGATTTCAACAGAAACTTTTACCCCGACGCACTCGTTGTTTGCGAAAAAGTGAATTACTGGAACGGCAGAACCGACATCATCACCAATCCGGTGCTCATATTCGAGGTGCTTTCCGAAAGTACGGAACATTACGACCGGGAAGACAAGTTCAGGATGTACCGCACCTTGCCTTCTTTCAAGGAATACGTCTTGGTCAACCAATTCAAGCCGCTCGTGAACGACTACTTTCTACAGGATGAAAAGGAAGGACTTTGGAAAATTTCTTCAGCCGATTCTTTGGAGGCAAAAATCGTCCTGCCCTCCATTGGCTTTGAACTCTCCTTGGCCGATATTTACTGGATGATTCCTGAACTTCAAGGGGAACTTTGGGAAGGGAATTGAGTTTAGTTACCTATCTTCGCCCCGCAAAACAGCATTATATGTTACCATCTTCCATTATAATCAGCATTACCATTCCCACGTTGCCCGGCAACTTGTGAGGCGCTGATTCTTTGGAGAAGGACGAAAAGCCCCGGCAGGTTGCACTTGCCGGGGCTTTTTGATTTTTGCATGTTAATAGAAACAAATAATTGCTAAATTTGCAAACAAATAATTTCAAAAATGAACAACGTCGTCAACGAACCATCTTCAGAATGGGGTGGATATTGGACTGAAAGAAAATTAGAAGCCTTTATCAAATACGTTAAGGCTTATCTATCTATTATGAAGAAACAGCCCCAATGGAAGCTTATATACTTTGATGGATTTGCAGGAAGTGGGGAAAGAAGGGCGAAAAAAGAGGAAGATAGCCTATTAGCCAGCTTCAATCTTTTTGAACATATAGGTGAGGAGGAAGAGAATCTATATCAGGGCGCTGCCGAGAGAGTAATCAGGTTGTCAGAACCTGATATTTTTGATTTCTATTACTTTGTTGAGAAGTACGAGAAGAACATTGAAAAACTAAAAAATAAACTCTCCACGGCTGCTCCAGACAAATCATCTAAACTTCAGTTTAAACCGGGTGATTGCAATAAATGGCTTCAAGAGTTGGCCAGTGCCATGAAACGCAAACCTAATGATTACGCTTCATTGATATTCATTGACCCATTTGGAATGCAGGTTGATTGGAATTCTATTGAACAGCTGAAGGGTACTCGTTCTGATGTATGGATTTTAATTCCGACAGGCGTAATTGTCAATCGCCTTTTAGACAGAAAGGGCGAACTCAAGTTTATCAAAAAATTAGAAAGCTTCTTTGGATTAAATGAATCAGAAATAAGGGAGATATTTTATCGAGAATCAAAAGTCCAAAGTCTGTTTGATGTCGAAGAACAAACAACTGTTACCAAAATAAGTGACCCAATCAGCAGAATAGCTGACATCTATATTGAAAAAATGAGCAAGGTTTGGAAGTTTGTTACCAAACCAGCTTTAAGGCTCGACAACACAAGGGGACTACCAATTTTTCACTTTGTTTTTGCTTCCAACAATGCTAACGCCCATAAGATTGCGAAGCAAATCATCCAAAAAGTTTAACCAATGGCACAATCATCAATAGAATGGACGCAGCAAACCTGGAACCCCACTACCGGCTGCAATAAAATCTCGCAGGGCTGCAAGTTCTGTTACGCCGAAATTCTCTCCCGTCGCCTCCATGCAATGGGCTTGGAAAAGTACGCCAATGGCTTTGAGCTAACGCTGCACCCTGACACGCTGACCATACCCTACACTTGGAAGAAACCACAAGTGGTTTTCGTCAATTCCATGTCCGATCTCTTCCATGAAAAAGTGCCCCTCGAATATATCCAACGTGTATTCGAAGTGATGAACGAGTGCCCACAGCATCAATTCCAAGTGTTGACTAAACGGGCAGAACTTGCCGCTACCTATTCGCAGTTTTTGGATTGGACACCCAATATCTGGATGGGCGTTTCCGTAGAGGACGATAAGGTGGTAGATAGAATTGATTTTTTACGGCAAACAGGTGCCAAAATCAAGTTCCTCTCTTGTGAACCTTTAATTGGGCCATTACCGAACCTGAATTTAAAAGGCATTGACTGGGTCATTGTTGGTGGGGAAAGTGGCACAAAACCACGTCCAATGGCAGAGGAATGGGTGCAGGATATTTTGCAGCAATGCGAAAAAAGCAAGGTTGCCTTCTTCTTCAAACAGTGGGGTGGCAGGAACAAAAAAGCCGCTGGGCGAACCTTGAACAATCGCACTTACGACGAATTTCCAACCAAAATCAAAAAAGTCCTAAACGGCAGCTCCAAACTTGCAGCAACTGTCTAAATCATTGATAATCAGAACATGTACAGAGAATTTAAACAACTCAACCTCCCCAACATCGACCAAGAACTCCTCCAATTCTGGGAGTCCAACAAAATCTTCGAGCAGAGCGTGACCCAGCGCCCCGCCGACAACTCCTGGGTCTTCTACGAAGGCCCGCCCTCGGCAAACGGCAAGCCGGGCATCCACCACGTCATGGCACGGGCCATCAAGGACATCTTCTGCCGCTACCAGACCCTGAAAGGGAAGCGGGTGGAACGCAAGGGCGGCTGGGACACCCACGGCCTGCCCATCGAACTGAGTGTGGAAAAGGAACTCGGCATCACGAAGGAGGACATCGGCAAGAGCATCTCCGTGGACGAGTACAACCACAAATGCCGGGAAACCGTCATGCGCTACAAGAACGAGTGGGACGACATCACCCGCCTGATGGGCTACTGGGTGGACCTCGACAACCCCTACATCACCTACGAAAACGAGTACATCGAAACCGTCTGGTGGATACTCAAGCGCCTCTACGACAGGAAGTTGATGTACAAAGGCTACACCATCCAACCATACTCGCCAGCGGCGGGCACGGGCCTCAGCTCGCACGAATTGAACATGCCCGGCGCTTACAAGGAACTGACGGATACGACGGCAGTGGCGCTGTTCAAAGTACCTCGGAGCTCCCGCTCCGAGTTCCTCTTCGACGACGAAACCGAAGACGTCCGCATCGCCGCTTGGACCACCACCCCCTGGACACTGCCCTCGAACACCGCATTGACCATCGGTCACCAAATTTCCTATGTAAAAATCAAAACGGAGAACCCGTACACGCACCAGCCCGTGAGCGTGGTGCTGGCCGAGCCGCTCGTGAGCAAATGGTTTGGCGGCAAAAACCAGCCAACCGTGCTGGAACAGAGCGCCCCATTTTCTGCCCAACAACTCGAAGGCGTCAGCTACGAGCAATTGCTGCCGTTCGGCAACGAAATCGAACCGATGCTCGGGTACGATGGCGAGTTTCACACCGACGCCTTCCGGGTGTTGGTCAGCGACTTCGTGACCACCGAGGACGGCACGGGCGTCGTACACACCGCCCCCAGCTTCGGTGCAGATGACATGAAGGCAGCCAAAACGAGTGGCATCGGCGCCCTCACGCTGGTGGACAAGCAGGGCAAGTTCAAGGAAAATGTGGGCGAATTCAGCAACCGCTACGTGAAAAACTACACGGACGACCCCGACTATGTGAGCGTTGACGTGGACATTGCCGTGAAGCTGAAACTGGAAGGCAAGGCGCTCAACGTCGCCAAGTACGCCCACAACTACCCGCATTGCTGGCGCACCGACAAGCCCGTGCTTTACTACCCGCTTGACTCTTGGTTCATCAAGGCCAGCGCCGTGAAGGAGCGCATGTTTGAACTCAACAAGACCATCAACTGGAAGCCCGCCAGCACGGGCGAGGGCCGCTTCGGCAAATGGCTGGAAAACCTCCAGGATTGGAACCTTAGCCGCAGCCGCTACTGGGGCATCGGGCTGCCCATCTGGCGCACAGCGGATGGGTCGGTGGAGAAATGTATCAGCTCCATTGCGGAGCTGCAAACAGCAATTGCGCAAGCAAACGAAAAACTGGGGCTGGCGCAAACCGTGCCCGCCGACTTGCACCGTCCTTACATTGACGACATCGTTTTGGTGACGGAAGATGGACAGGAAATGCGCCGGGAACTCGACCTGATTGACGTGTGGTTCGACTCCGGCTCGATGCCCTACGCCCAATGGGGACTGGATTTGGCGAAGTTGAAAGCGGGTGCTGACCGTCCGTTCAAGGCACCTTTCGACAACATGTACCCGGCCGATTTCATCGCTGAAGGCGTTGACCAAACGAGGGGCTGGTTCTACACGCTGCATGCCATCGCCGTCATGGCTTTTGACCAGGTTTCCTTTAAAAACGTGGTGTCGAACGGCCTCGTGCTTGACAAGAACGGCAACAAAATGTCCAAGCGCCTCGGTAATGCCGCCGACCCGTTCGAGACGATTGCGAAGTATGGCGCCGATGCCACCCGCTGGTACATGATTTCCAACGCCGCCCCATGGGACAACCTCAAATTTGACGTAGATGGCATCGCCGAAGTGCAGCGGAAGTTCTTCGGGACGCTGTTCAATACCTACAATTTCTTCGCCACCTACGCCAATATTGATGGCTGGAAAATGGACGAGTTCAACGTGATGGACTACTCCAAACGCTCGGAACTCGACCGCTGGGTTATTTCCAAATTGTACAGCCTCGTCGCCGATTACCACGCCGCCATGGACGACTACGAACCGCACCGGGCCTGTCGTTTGGTGGAGGATTTTGTGGATGAACACCTGTCAAACTGGTACGTGCGCCTCAGCCGCCGCCGCTTCTGGCGGGGTGAAATGAGCGACGATAAAAATGCCGCCTACCAAACCCTGTTCGAGTGCCTGATGGTCGTCGGGCAATTGTCCAGTACCGTGGCACCGTTCTTTTCTGACTGGCTTTTCCGCAATTTGACCGCTCCAATCAAGGACGTTGCGAAGCAAAAAAACACGCCGCTGCGCCACGATAGCGTGCACCTTTCTGACCTAGTTAAACCTGAACCGGACAAGATTGACAAGGCGCTGGAGAAGCGCATGGACTACGCCCAGCGCATCTGCTCGCTGGCGTTCAGCATCCGGAAGGGGAACGGCCTGCGGGTTCGTTTGCCGCTGCAAAAAATCCTGCTGCCCGTGCTCGACGAGCGTTTCATCAAGGAAGTGGACGGCGTGAAGGACCTGATTTTGAGCGAAATCAACGTGAAGGAAATCGAGTACATCACCGATGCCAGCGGCTTGCTGAAAAAGCAGGCGAAGGCCAATTTCAAGACGCTCGGCGCTAAGCTCGGCAAGGACATGAAAGCCGCCGCCGAGCAGATTGGCAAGTTTACCAACGAGGAAATCAATGCGCTGGAAAAGGCGGGCAAGATGGCAATTGTTGCCAACGGCAACAACTACGACATCACGCCGGAAGACCTCGTGGTGACGACCGAAGACCTGCCCGGCTGGAAGGTCGCCTCGGACGGCCCGCTCACCGTCGCCCTCGACGTGACCCTGACGCCGGAACTGGAGGCCGAGGGCATTGCCCGTGACCTCGTGAACCGCATCCAAAACCTCCGCAAGGACAAGAACTTCAACGTGACCGACCGCATCAACGTGCGCATCGAGCGGCACGAAGAAGTGGAGGCTGCGGTGGAGGGTTTCCGGGAGTACATCAAGGCGGAGGTGCTGGCGGATTCACTGATTTTGGCTAGTGAAGTGGAGGGGGATGAGGTGGAGTTGGCGGATGAGGTGAAGGTGCGGATTGAGGTGGGGTTGAATTAGAAATCAAGCGACGGCGTGACTTTGGAGTCACGCCGTCACTACAATCCGGGGAACAATAAATAGGTATTAAATGTGCTGAGGCTTTAATCTAAACCACTCCCGGGAGCGGTTTGCAATTGAAAATGGCCATGACGCTGCTACCTGTTTTTCTGAAAAAAAAATGCAGAAGAAAAGTGAAGCTTACCGTCCATTCGGGTAGCAAGGGCCATCGTTTTTTAGGTTTTTCCCTTATTGTTCTCACAGTTGTGATTTCCTTGCCTTTCAAGGCAATTTCGCAGGAGCGCATTGGTCCTTATATGGCCTACTCCTGGCGGATGGGACTTTCCGGGGGGCTCAACACGGCTGTGTGCGAGTCGTCGGACGGGTTTCTTTGGATAGCCACAGGCAATGGTTTGATTAAGTTTGACGGGCACCATTACCAGCGGATACTGGCGGGGCCGGGCAGCATTTCCGACAATATAGTGACCGAAGTAGCCAGTACGGTTGATGGCCGAAGCATTTGGATTGGCGCCTTCCGCCGGGGGGCAGCTCGCTTCGATTTGAGTAGCCAAAAGTTTAGGACCTACCCCAAACTCTGGGCCCATGATAGCCACATGCAAAGTGTCCGAAAAATTTTGTGTTTGGAAAATGGCCAGGTTTGGCTGGGCACCAGCGGTATGGGGCTGGCCTTGTACCTGCCGCAAACAGATACTTTTCAGTTTTATACGCCAGAGCCGTTGGCCTTTTATGCGGGGGAACCCAATTTGAGCTTCAATACCAGTGACATGACGCCCGACCCGAAAGACCCTAGCCAAATCTGGTTGGTCTGCAACAACGGGATTTACCGTTTTGACACCCATTTCAAAGAATTCACCGCTTATCCGCTTCCGCCAAAAAGCGATTTTTTTTGGACGAGCATCGCCCATGATGGGAAGGATGGACTTTGGCTTGGAAGCTGGGGCAACAGCATGTTTCACTTCAACACCAACACCCGCCGATTAACGCAACTGGCATATTTCAACCCAAAAGGACAAGAAGAAAAGGGCATGCTGGCATTGGATGTCGAGCAAATCAATGATACCACCGTGCTTTGGGCCTGCGCCCTTTCAGGCTTGTTGGAGTACAACCCAAAAACCGGGCAATTCAAACAGGCGCTTCCGACCTTCCAACTGGATGCCTCTTCCGATACACAAGTGGAGTATGCTGCTATTTCCAAGACAAAGCATGCAGGCGTTTTCATTGGAGCAAAAGGCTATCTTTTTCAACTGCACCCCTACTATTCCCGACTCGGCAAAAGCATTTTTCCGGCACCATGGGCACCCAACGACGAGATTTATGCCGGAAGAGGGGTGCTTGATAGCCTTACCAGGCAATACCTGATTCCGGCAGCGGGGCCGCTCGGTTTGATAGCCATCGAGCAGGCCAGCCTTTCGGCGGGGGCGGTTCCACCTGCGGTGAAAGGGCTGAAAGCATTGACTTTTTCCCCTTCGGGAAAAATTATTGGCTTGGGTTTCGATGGTATTTTGCACCAGTTGGATGCCGACAAAAAAGGGACTGCGCCGATACCACTGCCCTGCGCTACGAAGGAGAGCATTACTGAAATGAAAATGGACAAGCGGGGCTACCTGTGGGCGCTCACGCAACAAAATCTATACAGGCTCGATGCAGCCACCCTCGCTCCAATTGACAGCTTTTCCTTTCTTGATTTTGAAAAACCGTTGGACAGGCCGTTCAGCATTTTGTACCTGTACCATCTTGAAACGAACGCTGCTGGTGCAGCGTGGGTGGGCTCCAGCCAGGGGCTTTGGTTGGCCGAACCCGGCAAGAAGCAACTGACGCTATTTCACCCTGAAAACAAAAAAGGGAAATGGCTGAAAGACAAGCTCATAAAGTCAATGACAATGGATGCCGAAGACCGCCTCTGGGTAGGCTACAATGGCGATGGGTTGGATATTTTCGATACCAAAAAACTAGAAATAGTGAAGTGGCCACAGGGCGCTACGATGCACGCCCGGCAAATCAACGACCTTGCCAGCACGCCCGGTGGCTATGTTCTCGCTCTAACCACGGAAGGCTTGCTCGCCATTGACAGAACTAGGCTTGATTGGCAGCTTTTTGGAACGGAGGATGGCCTTTTTAGCCAGTCTATGGACAAGAGCCTGTGGGTGGCACCCGACGGGATGGTATTTGTGAATCATGGAACCAGGCTGAACGTTTTCCATGAATCTAGCTTGCAGATTGCGCAAGAAAAACTGAAAGTGAACATCCTACGTTTGACAATCAACAACCTCGGACAGGATTTGGCAGCTTACCGGGATTCGGTTGAGTACCTTCGGTTGCCTTATTCCTCCAATAATATCTCCATCACCTACTCGGCCATGCACTGGCTGTATCCATTCAAAACACAGTACCAATATCGCTTTAGCACCGGAAAAGATTCGGGGGAATGGATTGGAATCGAGGAGCCATTTATCCAGTTGAATGCGCTCCAACCGGGACACTACGTGCTCGAATTAGGCGCAAAAGGAGCTGGGGGCATCCCCAGCCTTCCCAAGGTTTTGCACATCGAAATCCGGCCACCGTTTTGGAAGCAAACTTGGTTCCTCCTGCTCTGTGCTGGCTTGTTGCTGCTGCTGTTTTATGCTGTTTACCGTTTCAGGTTGACGCAGTTAAAAAAGCAACTGGAAGTACGGGATACCATTTCGAAGAACCTGCACGACGATATCGGTTCCTCGTTGAGCAATATTCAAATCCTGAATGAACTGGCCCGCAGAAACCTCGGCGACCAAGCAAAGGCAAGCACATTTCTGGGGCGGGCGGGCGAAGACATCAGGCGCATCAGCGAGGCGTTGAGTGAAATTGTTTGGAACGTAAATCCGAAATACGACGACCTGCAGTTCCTGTTTGCGAGGATGAAACGCTATGCCGCCGAATCGTTCGAAGGGATAGAAATTCGATACGAACTGGATTTTCCGGAGGATGCCAACCACTTAAAAATGGGCATGGAACAGCGGCGGGATTTTTACCTGATTTTCAAGGAGAGCATCCACAATCTGGTAAAATACTCCGGTGCCAATATGGCAAGGGTAAAAGTGGAAGTCCTCCAGCACAAAATCTTATTGGAAGTGTCAGACGACGGGATTGGTTTTTCGAAAACGGAGGGAAATGTCGGCAATGGTTTGATATCCATGCAGCAGCGAGCAGGAAAATGGACGGGAAAATTGGTAATAAAAAGCACCGCCGGAGCTGGCACCTCCATTCATCTTTCCATGCCTTTGAAATAGGAAGTACCCGTAAGGGTAATAGATAGTCGCCAAGCTTTGATATACATTTGCAACTTTATGAGCAAGACCAATTTAGTCATTTTCGAAGACAACGAGCGACTCAGGCAATCGCTCGAACTGCTGCTGTCCGACATCAGTGGCTTCGAGTTGGTGGGGAGCTACGGGAACTTCACCCAACTGGATGAAGTGCTGAGCAAAATCTGCCCCAATATCGCTATGCTGGACATTGATATGCCGGACATGACCGGCATCGCAGCCGTCAAGATTATCAAAGAGCGCAGCCCCCTTTGCAGGGTGATGATGTTCACCGTTTTCGACGATGACGAGCGCATTTTTCAGAGCATCTGCAACGGAGCTGACGGCTATATTTTAAAAAACACTTCCCCTTTAAAAATCGTCCAAGCCTTGCAGGAACTATCGGAAGGCGGTACGCCGATGAGCCCCTTCATCGCCCAAAAAATATTCCAGCATTTCAGGCAGGCGAGCAAAACACCTGACTACCACCTCACCACCCGGGAGCAAGAAATTCTTCAACTTTTGGTGAAAGGCCACAGCTATAAAATGATAGCCGCTGACTGCGCCATCTCACTGGACACAGTAAAAAAACACCTTAAGAACATCTATACCAAACTTCACGTCAGTTGCGGTACAGAAGCCGTGGCGAAAGCGCTGAGAGACCGTATCGTGCCCATCTAAGCTCCCAGATAGTACCCGAAAAGGTAATTGCGGAGCCTACTATTTGCCCTCAACTTTGTCTCGAACATAAATTCCAGAAAAAACTGGAAAGGGATTGAAAAGCCCCACAAACACCTTCTTTTATCAGAAGTAATACCAACCCACATTCTTGACCCACACCCATACATTCACAGGCCGCCCATTATGAGTTAAATTAATACTCCTATAATAGGCTAAAAACTCATGTGCTTATCATTGTCAGCCTTGGTTGACGATATGATATGTATGGCGTTCAAAACTAGCCAGTATATCACTAAAAGAAAAACAGTAAAACTCAATCCATGTCAACCATCAAATCTGTATTGCTTTTTGCCTTTGTTCTCAGCTTTGGGAGCAGCTTTGCGAATTCCTTTCTCGGTGTCTATTTAGTAACTGGGAATGACGGTTTGCGCAGTGGAAATCATGCCTATGTCACGGTCAATTATGCCGATGGTACGTCTTCCCCAGAATACAGATTGCCTCATGCTTATGGGCTTTCTACTGGCCCTTCCCTTCCAAGCAAAATAGCCTTAAACAAGACAGTAGTCTCGGCAAATGAAATCAAGAGTGTATTGCTCCGTCATGACGGTGCGCCACGTCAAGGCGAGCCATTTGATACTTATGACAATTGGGATTTGCAGTCAATCCGTATTACTGTATTCATAGGAGGAGAAGAGGTGGAGGTTTGTAACAAGCTGGGGAATCCATTGGTGAGGTTTACGGGGAATTTGCGGACTTATGTGCTCAGTGCATCACCTCCACCGCCAGCGAATACTACCAATAAAGTGAAAGTTTACTTTACCACAGGAGGCGATAATTTGCGCAGCAACAGTAGGGTCATTATGATTGTGAACTATACTGATGGAACGACTTCGCCGGAGATTGATTTCGGTGGTGGTTTCGGACAAAACATGGTTATCACACGGACTGCAACGATTAGCAAAAGCGTTGAGAATGTTAGTGCTATAAAAAGCATAACTATCGGTCAAGATGGTGCGCCACGCCAATGGTTCGAGTCTTATGACAACTGGGATTTGCAAGCCTTGCGGGTTGTACTTATTATGCCCAATGGCATAGAAAAAAACATCATCAACGAATCGGGAAACCCCTTGATAAGGTTCACTGGTAGTGTCCGCCATCAAACTTGGCTTCGCCGTTAAATCAAAAGCATCCCCTCGGAGCTGTATGGCTTCAGGGGATTCCTGTTTTTATAACCTAAAAATTTATTTTCAATGAAAAAGCATTCAAAATCCATCCTCCTTTTTTGCCTATTCGCTCATTTGAACATGGGCTTGCTCATTGCCCAAAACTTGGTGCCCAACCCCCAGTTTGAGATAAACAGGCCCACCTCAGCCACCTACAGTTTCAACAACCCACAAATGGAATGCTACCGCAAGGGATGCACTGAAATGGAAAACCTTTTCCGCTATTCGCAAACCCAAAACTGGACGTTGTGGCTGGGAACTACGCTCAACAATGCCTGCGTCATGACAGAATTGGTAAAAACCGCAGGCAATTGCATCCCTGCCGGACCCAAAGGTTTGAGCGGCAATATGATGCACGTCAAAACCACTTATGGCGGAATGGGCATTGTAAACTCGGACATTCCCGCAGGGAACAGCAAAGTCAAAATCACATGCTGGGTATATGTGGTGAAAGGCAAGGCATATATGGGGTACGGCCCTACCGGCTCGCCCATTAAGTCTGCGTCCTCCTCAGCAAATTGCAAATGGGAGAAACTTGAGATTACAAAAACCGGCTCAGAAGCATGTAACCAAGTGGTCATCTATTCCGACAGCGTTGGCGACGCCGAATTTTATGTGGATGCTGTCAGTGTTGTAAAAATCTAAAAAGAATATTGTCATGAAAATAACGAGCACAATACGGGTTGCCCTAATAACCTTTTCCTTTTTTGTGGCTCCCGCTTTCATTTTCGCCCAAGGCTCCGTTGATAGCCGTATTTGCAACTGCTTCGCCGCACCCGTGGCCGATAATTTTATGCAGGGCGTAAAGGCGGTTTATGGCAAAATCGGACTTTACCTCAGCCCAAACTTAGAGATTCCATCACAACAGCTCCAGCCTGTGAAGTTCACCATTCCGGTAATCCAGTCAAAACAGGGCTGCCAATCTTGGTACAGCATCTATATTACCGACGGTCAGAACAACAAGGTTTATGAGTCGGCTGGCCGGAACAACGAAATCACTTACGCCTTCCCCGATTGCGACAAAACCTACGCTGTAGTATTGATGGCTTACAGCAAATCCGCCAATGGCGGCGACGGGAATTGCACAAGGAGAATAACCTTCACCGTAAAACCAACCTGCAATACGGCTTCTTGTGACTGCGGCATAACTGGTAAAAGTGCAGCCTTTGCCCTCAGCGGAGAGGTACAATGCAAGGGCCGGACTGGCGATGAGAACAGGTACTTGCTGCGGTACAGCGTCACCAATAAATCAAGCTGCATACTGACCATCCAATCTATTACCATGATGAATCAGGTAATCGAAGCATCGCCGTCCAAGGTTACGGCCAAGTCTTCCTTGAACGGCATCTCACTCGGCTTTGCCACGCCCTCCAAAGTGCCGATATATTCGGACTCCAAAGTCAGCGCTGTCGTCCGATACAGCCTGAACGGGCGGAAGTGCAGCGAAACGGTGGAGTTGCCTTATCGGGGTTGCAATTAGGTCAATTGGAAAACCAAATGAGAACAAGGTTTTGTAATCATTTGAAATAATCCAAGTCAGGACTGACGCAGTATTACTCATACAAGTATGGGCAGCAGTTTCACAATTATATATCTTCGAAAATAATCTAAAAATCATGGAAAAAAAATTTGATTTAAAAAAGAACCGGACAAGTATTGATACGCTCCTTTATCCTTGCAAATCAATACTTTTCACTATTTGCATTATTCTAATTACCAATACTAATGGTTTTGCACAATGGAAACAAATGCCTGGCAAAGCCAACGATATTGCAATAGGCGGCAACCCTGAACAGATATGGATAATAGGCTTTGAATCTCGGGGTGGTGGAAATCAAATCCAAAGATGGACTGGCACCAGTTGGGAAGAAATAGACGGTGGGGCTGTCAAAATTGCAGTGGACGGCATGGGAATGCCCTGGGTTGTAAATAATGATGGACAAATTTTTAAAAGGCGGTTAAATAATACTTGGGTTGAAATGCCCGGCAGGGCTCGTGATATAGCCATTGGGGGAGGAGTCGCCTGGATAATCGGCACTGATGCTTATGGGAGCGGGCACAGGGTTTACTATTGGGGGGAATCAAAATGGATACCCGTTGATGCCGGGGCAGTGGACATTGCAGTGAATGCTGTAGGCACTGTGCATATGGTGGATGCTGGCGGAAATATATGGAGCGGTGAACCGGTTCTTGAAAAAAGCCTGTCAAATGCTACCAATAGCAGCACATTTGTAAAATCATTCACGAAAGGAAAATATCAAGATGACTACAAGGCAACGGCAGTTGCTGGTGGTGGTACGCCCTCCCTAGCAGGAGGCCATGAAGTTTGGTATTTAAGCAATCGCCCAGAATCAGGGGGATATTCCATTTGCAGAAGGATATCATCAAGTCTAAACCGGAATCTGCTTTGGAACGAATATTCCGGAGGGGCAAAATACATAGCGGTGAATAATAGGGGATTGCCCGTCGTGGTCAATGTATATGGCGACATCTTCTTTTGGGATGAGAATATAAACACCTTTACTATCAGGGTAAATCCGTTAAAAAGAGACATGTGCCCGTTCATCATGACGGAAACGGAGCACCCATGGAGAGATTATCTGCCCAGCGAGAAGAATCAATATGATAAGGAGCTTAAAAGCGAAGGTGCCACAAATTTTCAATTAGCACTTGCTTTTAATTTAGATAAGGGATTATTGAACCTTGAAGTTGTCACCTCAGTAAAAGAAGGTGGGTCGAGTTATGACCGTATAGAAAAAGGAATTGGAGTAGGAAAGCTAACTAGAGCAAGGGGAATAACCTATATTCCTGTGGTAATTCCCTTACCGGGGAAAAAGATTGTTTCGATAGCCAACAACGCTAGTTTTTCGAATTCATATTTTCTGGAAGAAGGAGGAAGGTTCGAGCCTTTAGAAGGTTGTGATGGGCCAATTGTCCAGCTAAACGACCCGGGTTACCCGATAAAAATGATACAATTAGTAGGTGATACAGGCGGTGAGGATATTGCCATAGATACTTACTCCTGTGAATGCAATAGCCGAATCAACTACCTGGAATTGGTTCCGATAAAGGTAACGATGGCTAAAAAGTAAACGAGGGGAGGAATTGAGGCTGCTGTGGAGGGTTTCCGGGAGTACATCAAGGCGGATTCGCTGGTGCTGGCGAGCGAAGTGGAGGGGGATGCGGTGGAATTGAGCGATGAATTAGTGTTGCGGATTGAGGTGGGACTCAACTAGAATTTAAGTACCCCAAAATAGCCAAGTGCTCAAATCTCGCTGATTTAGTGGGGTTTGAGCTTTTTTGTTTTTGAAAGGAATATTCTTTTCAATTTTAAAAGATAAAGTGCCAATGGGTGGAAGGTCAACATCCCGCACCAACCCTTACCCGATATTTTTGACCTCCTCTGCCAACCGCTCCGCACACCTATTGCAATATCTCGCCTCCTGCTCGTGGCCATCTTTTCCGCAACGGGGGCAAGGGGTCATATCATAGTTCGCCTTTCTTGTTTCGTTCACAAATTCAGCCGAAACAATCCCCGTCGGCACAGCGATGACCGCATAACCGGTTATCATGATAATGGCGGCGATGAACTGTCCTTGCCAAGTCGCTGGGGCAATATCGCCATAGCCCACCGTCGTCAAAGTGACGATAGCCCAATAAATGCTCACGGGTATGCTCGTAAAGCCGGAATCCTGCCCAGCTTCCACAATATATAATATAGACCCCATCATCGTGACCACCAACAGGATGAACACCAAAAAAATGGCAATCTTCTCTTTGCTCGCCTTCAGCGATGCCATGATGGTGTTGCCTGCTTTGAGCAGTTTCACCAGCTTGAGCAATCGGAAAATACGGAACACCCGCAAAATCCGCAGCACGAGGAAAGTATGCGCCCCGACCACGAAATAACTGATATAAGTCGGCAGGATGGTCACCAAGTCAATGATGCCAAAAAAACTGGTGGCATAGCGGAATGGCCGCCTGGCGCTGTAAAGCCGCAGCAGATATTCAATCGTAAATAAGATAGTGAAAGTCCATTCCAGAATATCCGTGAGCCAAACAAACCGCCTATGAACTGCATCTATGCTGTCAATGATGACCAACAGCACGCTCAACACGATAGCCACCATGAGCAGGGACTCGAAGAGCCTGCCGAGCGCGGTCTTGTCTTCGAAAAGCATCTGGTGCATCTTCTCCCGAGAGGTGTCGAGGGTCAAAAAAGTGGCTTTCCACTCTGCTGTTTTTATCCTGAAACTATCCCGGTAGTGCAAAAAACGCAAGTGCCAAACCCTTACCGCAGCATCGGCATCGGCTTTCCAACTGGGCAACTGCTTTTTGGCCTCGACCTTCATCACAGAAAGTACATCGCCTATTTTTCGGATATGCCGCCGCAACGAAGCCCAGTTATTTCTGAACAGGTCTTTGATTGATTTCCAGTTTTTCATCAATTGTTTTGTCGTTTGCTTGCACAAAGTAAATAAACCTTGCCATTTCCGGTATCACGGCTCCATAGTCCGAAGGGGGACCACATTGAGTTTTGCAAGATGGGAAAGAAACTGCCCCTATACTGGAATGACCCGAAAGAAAGAGGGTGGCACAAACCGAGGGGGCAGTTTGCTACTTGCAAGGGCTGCGCTGCAAACTGCCCTCATCATCACGCTAAAGCATTCTCACCGCCACCGTCCATGGTAAACAAACAAGATGTCTCAAGTGCATCAATGCGTCGGCGGATGGCATCCATATCCACTTCCCCGGGCTTCATTATCAGGATGTTTAGATCGGCGTGAGGGGCATCAGGGCCAGCGGTTTCCGCATTACCTTGCACAAAATACATCTGGGCATTGGGTATCCTTGCCAAGATGGAGAGTTTTTTCAAAAAAGCGGTGGCAACCTCCTCATCAATCGTATCGTCGAGTTTGGCAATGAAATTCAGTTTGCCTTTCCAGTTCCGGTGCAGCAGATAGGCCGTGAGCAGGCCCAGGTTCTTGTCCTCGATTTTGTGTTCCACATCAAAGTCAAGATGGCGGAGGTCGAGCCAAAGATTGAGCGTTTTTTCCAGGCCCAAACCCACCTTTTTATAAGGCATATAGAGATAAGAGCCTAAACCATACTGCCTTGCTTTATCAATCAAAACCTTGAAATCTTCATCCCTATCTGTCTCGTCGGTAAGGCTGAGAAAGAGGGTATTGGGGGTGAAAAAAGATGCCATCAAACCCTGCATACAAGTCAGCACGCCAGACCGGAAACTCTCCGCTTCCACCATGGCCGATGAAGCGCTGATGTTCTGTTCCATAAAATAATCGCAAAGTTCGGGCAGCCGTTCTCTCATCTTTTTGGCATAAGCGCTGTTGCCAGTGTCAAAGCCGAGTATTTTCACAGAACCTTTTGGGCGGGAAAGGTTGTAGAGCGATTTGTAACAGCGCACCACATCGTTTATTGTTTGGGCAGGCACAAGCAGGTTGGGCTGCCACGCCCGTTCGCTGGCTTCTGGCAAGCGGCTTACCACCTTTGCAGACCATTCCGCTAGGGAATTGAACATCCCGCTGCGGGTGTCTCCTTCTTCTGTTTCAAGGTTTTTTTGCTTCGACAAATAAACGTACATGGCCAGCACCAGTGCGATAGATACCAGCCCCACCGTAGCGTTGATGATGAACATGACGAAAAAACAGCCAATGGCACCGAGCAATGGCACGATGATAGGCACCTTCAAGGTAGGGCGGAAACTTATCTGCCCCAAGCCCTGCTCTACCAGCACCACTACGTTTATCATGGCATAAGTTATGAGGAAAAACATCGTGAGCAAGGGGGCGATGGCATTCAAGTCACGGAGCAAAAGCGAAAGCAACACGATGACTGTTGTAAAATAAAGGGCAAATTTTGGCTCGCCCTTCTTGTCCGTGCTCGCCAGTTTTTTGTTCATGAACAGGATATTGTTCTGACCCAGGGCCTGCAAAATCCGAGGGGCGCCCACCAAGGATGCCAACGCCGAGGAAAAAGTGGCCCCCAGCAGCCCCGCCACCACCAAAGGAGCAAAATAGGACTTATCAATCAGGATGTTATAGTTTTCCAACAACTCTTGGGGCGTTGCCAAAAAAGCCACTAAAATAGCCATCCCAACATAAACGAAATAGCTCAGACCAACAGCCGCCAAAGTACCCACCGGGATACTGCTGCGGGGGTCTTTCAAGTCGCCGGACATGTTCGCCCCGGCCATGATGCCCGTCACAGCAGGGAAATATACGGCGAACACTATCCAAAAATTGGAGCCCGAAAAGCCGTTTTCCTGCGAGCCTTCGTAATTGCCTAACCAGCGCACATCAAGGTTGACCGGGTGTGTCAAGAAACCCATGCCGATAGAAACAATGGACAATAAGATAATGGCCAGAACGAGGTATTGTATCTTGAAAGCGAAGTCGGTACTGATGTTGGCGATGATGAATATAAAAGCAAAGATTGCCAAATCCACCAACAGTGCCGGGTGTGTTGGGAACACCCAAAGCCAGCCCTCCCGGAAGCCGAACACGTACATCGCCACTGCGAACGCTTGGGCAATATAAAGCGGGATGCCGATGGCGCCCCCTGCTTCCAGCCCCAAAGATTGGGCGATGATAGAAAACGCCCCGCCCGCCTTGATGCGGATGTTTGTCACAATGCTCGACATGGAAAGCGAGGTGAAAAGCGTGATGACCGTCGCCAAGGTGATGATTCCGATAGCGCCAAGCACACCGGCATTCCCGACAACCCATGGCCCCCGCAGGAACATGATGACCCCGAGGATGGTGAGCAAGGTAGGCGTGAACACGCCTTGGAACATTCCGAACTTGATAGGTGCTTTTTTATAAGGTGGTGTGTTCGCCGCCCCTGTTTCGTTGGCCGAAACTGCCGATGCAGCAAAAGGGTGCAATGTTTTGTCATTTTTCATAAATAACAAATTAAAGTTGGTGTAAAGTTGAAATAAAAAAAATCAGATTTCAGAATCAGACCACCTACACTCAAATTGGTCACTTAACCTTCTGCCGTTGTACCCAGCGCCAAGAAACGCCCACGCTGATAAAAAATTCTTTGTATGCTTCCACACCCTGCCAACCGCCGTACAAATCAAGTTGGAGGTCTTTGTTCAGCAAATAAGAAAACCCACCGTCGTAAAAGGCCGTCCATTCATCAATCTCCCCATAAACCTCCATGAAACCGCCCAATTTGGAAGTAATGTCGAAGGAAGCGCTCAGGGTGTATTTGAAATGCGGTTTTGCTTCGTTGCCGTTCCATATTGCAGACCAATTGGTGACAAAATTGATTTTCTTGAACACCTTGTTATTAGTGGCCATGGCCACCGCTGACCCCAAATGCTGCCTTCGGTAAATTTCAGATTGGGCAGGCAACAGCAGACGGTACTGAAAACCAAGCCCTGGGCGGGCTCCCTTTCGCTCCAACACATTGAAGCGCAGGCCTATTTGGGAGTTGCTCACACCCCCTGCCGTTCTTGAAATACCCTGCTCTTTTGTAGCCGTGGATTGCCAATCCAGTAGGGTGTTCATCTCGAATTTTTCAGAGAAACCGACCCGGAAGACGGTATTGTGAAGAAAGGTGTTTTCAGAAACTGCTTGTTTTTCATAGTCCCGGAAGTATTGTTCGAAACCAGACTGTACTTGGAAAACGCCCTTGCCTAAGACATAAGGACCAATCGCCTGGCCTGGGCGGCCCGTGCGGATATTTTCTGCGAATTGGGCAGAAAGAGATGTGTTCATCAACACCAATAGTATGACTGGGAATAGGTATTTCATCACCACGTTTTTTTTATTTCTGGCGCTTGCCCAAAGGTTAAAAAATTGGGAGCAATAAAAATAAAATAATCAAGAACAACAGGAAACAACATTCGATTGGGGCGGACAAATAGTTTAGTTATATGTTTGCCAAAGTGACAAAGGCCAATCACAATGGTCACATTTTCAAAAACACACCAGCACTGTGACGGAATCCGCCAGCACTGGTCTTGTAAAAAAACAAGAACATGGAATCTGTAAAAAATCGTTTTGCACAGCATCTCAAAACTAATAAATGGTTCTTTGGTGCAATTGGACTTCTGATTATTGCGTGTCTCTATTTTTTCATTTCTAAAAACATGGCCGAAAAACGCCATGCCGAAGCGTTGGTCGAAACGAAACACTATTTCGAAGAACAAGCACAGTTCGTCATTGATAAAAACGCAAAAGAACAGCTCACCCTCCTGCAAAAAACATTTGTTTGGGCCGTGCGGAGCGCCCTCATCCGGGACAACCTCGACGAGGTCAACCAGTATTTCAACGAACTCATCAAGGAAAAGGACGTGAAGGAAATCGTATTGGCAGGCAGGGAAGGCAATATTTTGGTCTCCACTAATAAAAAACATGAAGGAAAGCCATTCAAGGATTTCTATCCCGAGGTCATGCTCCAGGGCAGCGATGTCTTTTTCCAGCAGGACAGCTCATTTTATCAAGTGTCTGCCCCAGTGCTGTCCCTGAACACCAAAATGGGGACGCTGTTCGTGCTTTATAATGTGGAAGGTGTCCATTTTGACGCTGACCCAACAGCCCCCGTTGACTCCACCTCGGCTGAACAGCAGAAGAAGGCTACAAAATCTGAATGAAGCTGCTCATTCCAAGAAAGCACTCATTGCGCAAGCCCTAAGCATAAACCCTGTTTTATAGACCTATTGCGCCCACAACCGTGGGCGCAATAGGTTTTTTTTCATATCCGATACTTAAAGAAAAATTTGCCGTATTATGCGAGAATCCCAATTCCAAAACGAGATTTGCAGTCAACGGCCAACGACCATTCTTTACAAAACCAGACAAAATGGAAATCCTCACCAACGACACCATAAATATCCAACGCATCTTCGAAAGCGTGAACTTCGACATTCCGAAGCATGGAAGCTTGGAGGGCATTCCTGAAACCCTCCAAAAAAGAGTGACCGATTTCAGGGACATCGTAGCGGCAGCAGGCAACAACAGCTTTCAAGCCCTGGATTCCATGCCCGTAGGCGATCCAGAAGAAGCGCTTTCCCTGTTTTTCCATTTCCAATTTGCCGACCGTGCAAAACAACTCCTCCTCCTTTGCCGGGACGTGCTTTTCCAACACCTAAAAGGCAAGCTGCTCGTTGCCGATGGCAAAATGAAGGAAGCCCAGCTCGAAAAGCACATCGTACAATCGGAAGGTATCATTGACAATGCCACCCTTGAATTCAAGGAATGGTCGGAACGGGAAATCGTTGCCCTCAAAAGCCAAGCGCCTTCCACTACAAAAAACCTGAAAAACTGGCGCTTGCAGACCAACCCGTGGCCGGTCTTTCAGGAACAAATGGACGCTATCTGCGAACAATGCGCCTTTTTGATGGAAAACCACCAGCAGGCCGAGGCGCACCGCCTTGTTTTCAAGGCCATCCATGCCCTCACTTTTGAGACCCTCGGCCAGTGTTCCAAAGAAGGGGCAAAGGTCTCAAAAATTTCAAAAGACACCCTTCATTGGCTCGAAAACGCCACCGATGAAACCCCCGGCAAGATTGCCACCAAACTGGAGCAGACCGAGGATAACCTTGCCCTCCCCAATCACCTCGACATTTTCACCCAAAAAATGGAGGCCCTCACAGAGGCGTTGCCCAGCAAGTGGCAAATCACCACGGCACCGAGGGCGGGATGCTGCTGCGCCATGATTTGGACCTAAAAAAAAGGACGGTGCAATGGCTCGAAGGCGAGATTTTGCCGACGCTCTATAAGATTTGGGAACAAACAGAGGCTATGCACAACAGCGTCAAAATGTCGCTTTCCAATATGCGGAACCGGGCGGTGCTGTTGCCTTCGGGCATTGGCGAAAAATTCGATGCCACCCTCCTTTCACACCCGTTGCTGCAAACCATCAAAAGTCTGCAAACCATTGAAAATGAATTAGTTGCCTTGTCTGAAAATATCAAGGCAAAAATGGCGGAGAATTTCAGGCTCTCCAATATTTATGAAACTTCCCGCCCGTTTTTGCCCCTTTCCCTGCAACACACGGTCAGGCAGATAGAAGCCACAAGGGGCTGGCTATTAGACCAAATCGCAAAATGGGGCAGCACCCGCTTGGCCTTGCTGCACCGTTTGTGGTACAATTTGGAAAAAGAAGAAAGCATGGGTTTTTCAGAAAAAACAGCCCGTTTCATCGAACACCGGCAGCCCGACCCGGCCAACCATCACTACACTTCGATTTTCCTCACTAAAGGCTTCGTCGGCGCATCCTTTGCCACTGGTCGACAAGACCAAATGAGCCATTTCGACAACCTTGTGCGGCAATGGGAAAAAGGTTTCCGGGGCGCTGCACTCTTGACCGGACGGCGTTTTTGCGGCAAATCCTTCTTCGGAGAATGGGCGGCCACCCGCCATTTCCCCAATAATATCATCCGATTGGCCGCTCGGCAGGAGACCAACTTCAAAGGCCGAAAATGCCCCGGCACCACCAACCTTGCCGAGGTGCTGGATTTTGTGAAAAAATACGCCCTGCACGACCGGCCCTTGCTCTGGTTGGACGACCTCGAACTCTGGCAGGATGCCGACCATTCCCTCTTCGACAACACCGCCGCCCTGCTCCATTTCAACGACCACCATGCCACCCGCTGTTTTGTGATGGCCTCCATCAACCGATGGTCGCACCAGCATTTGCAGGCGTTGTTGGACATTGACCGGGGATTTCAGGCGACCTTGAAATTCGACACAATGCCAGTTCAGAACATTGCAAAGGCCATTCTAATCCGTCATGGCGCTACCCACAAAAAATTGGTTTCAAAAGACGGTATAGAGCTTTTTCCCGGCCAAGTACAGCGATTGGTCAGGCGGGTGGAAAAGGCGGCGCATGGTAATATCGGCGAGGCGCTCCAATCTTGGGCTGCCGCTGCCCACATTGCCGATGATGACAGCGTGACCATTGATTTTCAAGACAAATACAGCCTACCCAGCAATTTTTCACCAGATATGAGCCTTTTGCTGACAGAGGTTTTGACCCAAAAAAGGACGGACGAATACCGCCTCCGCAAACAGTTCGGCCAATCTTTCAACGACCGTTATGCCGACCTTGTCCGCCGTTTGCTCGGCACAGGGCTGCTGAACCGTTTGCCGGATGGAAGTCTTGAAATCAACGAAGATATTGTGAACGCCTTGGCCGGAAGGCTGCTGAAGAATGGCTGATGGCAGTTGGCAAAAAAAACTAAAAAATGGAAAACATACTCAGTCCTTATTTTACTTGGTGGCATTTGATTCATACGGCGGTATGGCTCGTTGTCATTTTTTTAGTCCTCAAACTCCTCTCCCGCTGGCTGGCGCTTGGAAGGATAGGCGGGGCCACGATGGGAGGCCGCTTCCAGCGTTCGCTGCAGCCCATTGTGGAGAAAATCCTTCTTTTGTTCGAACCGTTGGTCGCCCTGTCTTTGGGCACCGTGTTCGTTTTCATTGACCCTGTGCTGTATGGCACCATCGTGTTGGTATTGATGATTGCCGGTTTTTCGAGCCTGAAAAATTATATCAATGGGCGTTTCATCTTGCTCAACAATTCGGTCGCCAATGCCAAACGGATAAAAACAAAAGATGGCGAAGGCATCATCGCCCGCCGGGGGCGGCTGGGGCTATACCTCCAAACAGGCGGAGGATTGCGGCATATCCCATATAGCATATTGATGGACAGCAGTTTCACCCTCATTTCCGGGGAAAACATGGAGCGCTTTTGGCGGGTGCAGATGGCCCCAAAAGAAGCAGAAGAGGCGACCCCGAAAAAATTGTTGGGGATGCTAGCCTCCAGCCCTTACCTCGACAAAAACCACCTGCCTGAACTGAGCCACTTCGCAGATGGCCAAATCGAAGCAAAACTGCTGTTCCTCCATGAAAGATACCTGTCCGATTTTGTGCAGGTTATGGGGGAATTGGGCTGGGAATGCAATGTAAAAAATTGATTTTCAACCATTTACAATAACCTACTCGCCCCACCAATCACCAAACACTATTCACCAATCACCATTAACACATGGAAATCCTTACCTCTTACAATCTCATTATTGAGGCATCCGTCATCATCATCCTTTCTTTTATTTTCGGGGAAATAGCCCGGAAAACGAATGTCCCTGCCGTGCTGATGCTCATTGCCTTGGGCATCGGGATGAAATTCGGGCTGGATGCGCTTGGCCTGGGACACCTTAATTTTTTCCCGATTCTGGAAATCCTCGGCATCGTGGGGTTGATCATGATCGTGCTGGAAGCGGCGCTGGAATTGGAGCTGAAACCAGAAAAGCTCAAACCTATCTTAATGGCCATGCTCATTGCCCTTATCGGCCTGCTGGCCTCGGCGTGGGCAGCCGCCGCCATCCTTCAATATTATATGCCCGAAATGTCCACGGTGCAGGCATGGCTGTACGCCACGCCTTTGTCCATCCTTTCGAGCGCCATCATCATCCCCAGCGTTTCGGGGCTGAAATCGCACAAAAAGGAGTTCCATATTTACGAAAGCACCTTTTCCGACATCCTCGGCATCATGCTTTTTTATTTCGTCTCAGGGCAAGTGGACATAGGCGACGGCGCACATTCGAGCGGCGTCGCCGGCTTCTTCGGCAATCTGGGGCTGACCATTGCCATCGCTTTGGTGGCGAGCTATGGCATCGTGCTTATTTTTCAGAATATCAAAAGTCATATCAAATTGTTTCTTTTGATTTCAGTCCTGTTGCTGTTGTACGCCTTGGGCAAAAAAATGCACCTGTCCTCGCTCATCATCATCCTCGTGTTCGGGTTGGTCATTGCGAACATGAAATTGTTTTTCCGAGGAAAATTGGCCCAATGGCTGCATCTTGAAAAAGCCGCCAATATTTATGAAGGGCTGCACGTCGTCACCGGGGAAACGGCCTTCGTGGTGCGGACTTTCTTCTTCGTAATATTCGGCCTCACCATTTCTTTGGCTTCCTTGGCCAGCGGGCAGGTTGCCATCATCAGCGGACTTATCGTTTTGAGCATTTATGCCATCCGTTGGGTGTTGTTGCGGCTGTTCATCGGCAAGGATATTTTGCCACAGCTTTTCATTGCCCCACGTGGCTTGATCACGGTGCTGTTGTTTTACGCCATCCCTGTGCAGGCACAAGTGGAAGGGTTCGAAGCGGGCATCCTGCTGTTCATCATCATTGCGACCAGCCTCATTATGACTTTCGCCATGGTCTGGGACAAACGCCGCACTGGTCAGGCCGTGCAGAAAGCGAAAAACCTGTCGGTGGGATATGCGAAGTGGAAAGCACCAGCGGTGGAAACGGAGGAAGAAGATAGGAGACCGACATATTAGTGCCGGTCTTGTGGTTGAAACTAAGCCGGAAGGCCTTCGGCAGTTTCTAAATTTTCAATTTTTTAATGAAACTTAGAAATGGGGTTGTGTAAAAAAAAGCCGCGGAAGAAACCTCTTCCACGACTTTAAAATTAAACTGCTTTATTCATTTGCGAATTCTCCAAGCGGAGTATTCAATGAAATAAAGCTTACTGGATATGTTTTTGACAGAAAGAATTATCAGCTGTCTTTCTTTTTCAATTTCTCAAAAAAGTGCGCTGCATACTTGCCCGCAGCTTCCCGGCCACCAAGACCGAAGGAAAGGGCAAAAGCCACGCCGATAGCACCAGCCGTGATTCCAAAGATGATGTTCACAATGTCCTGGCCAATGCCCATGGTGCTGAGGCCAAGTGCCAAGAATATGAACAGGATGCTGAATTTGGCCAAGGTGCCGAGCCATTCGTTGTTCTCCGACTGGGTGACGGCTTTCTTCGCTAGGTTCGCCAGGTAATTGCCGATGAAGAGGATGACGATGCCAAAAAACACCTTCGCCGCTATTTCAAACGTATTGTTCAATATTTCGGAGAACTGTGGAAGCAGTAGCTTGTCCACCGCTGCAATGATGCCACCGAACATCAGGAAGAAAAACGCAATGTTGCCAATGATTTTTGACAGGCTAGTCTCTTTGTCCACGAATTTGGCGAGGCCCAATGAGTCGGAGAGCTTGTCGGTGCCAATGCTGTGGAGCAGCTCCGTCAACAGGGCAATGACATACCGCCCTCCAAGGTAAAACACGGCAATGATGACCCCAGCCGAAAGCACCTGTGGTACGATGGCCAAAAATTCTGCAAACATTTGAGTAGCAGGGTCGGAAATCACTTTTAATTGCAGCGCATCAATGGCAGCTATCAGGATTGGGATAAAAACGAAAATGAAGACCAATTTCTTCACGATGGCTTCAAGGCTCAATGCCCCTTTCAACCCCGCTTTTTCGGAGATACCTTGCAAAGTGGAGGCGAGGAAGCCTGTGGCTTCGCTGGCAAGTGTTGCTATCACGTAGCCGGCAAAACCGATAAGGATGGCCGCCACTACGTTCGGGATGACGCCGAGGAATTCGTTCATCATGTTTTGCAGCGGTGCAAGCACGTCTTTAACACCCATCATGTCCAATACAAGTAGCAGCATATAAACCACTACCAGGAAGTAGGCAAGCCTTGCTACAAAGTGATCAAATTTGAAAGTGGACTTGAACCTTGCGCTAAGTTTTTCGTCAAATTGCGTTTTCTTGAAAAGGTAGAGCACAAGTCGCTTGACACCAGAGGCCAAAAATAAGCCGAGGATGAGCACAAGGATTGCTCCTAGAATACCCGGCAAAAGTTGGCCGATGCGACTGGTAAGGGAGGTAAATAAGTTGTTTAAATAATCCATATTGTTTTGATTGAAGGTGAATGATAAACCGATGGGCAGCTGTTGGCTAAACGCAATGAAAGCGGCAATAAATGGAGCCTCCAAAAACATTGCTGGCGAGGTGCTGTCGGGAAAAGCTTATAATACAAAAAACCTGCTGGCGCACCAAATGCACCAGCAGGTATGTTTGAAATTTTAGAACGGAAATCTATATCCCGCTATCAATTGGTTGTACTTGAACAGGTTGCGGGCCGTCAAGTCCACATAAAACCTGCCCTTGCCAACATTGAGGTACGTCCCAAAAATAAAATTGTAGTTCAGCCGCAGCTTGTCATCGCCGTCCTTGGCGATTTGCATGAAACCTGCGCCAGCGCCGAGGTATGGCGTCACTGGGCCGAGTTTTTTGATGACTACGGGCAGTACGAAATTCCCAGTAATGCCAAACGAAGCAGGCGAGCCAAAGCCGAAAAAGGTTTCTGGCATGAACTCGAAATCGCTCTTGCCGATGCCATAGTGCCAGCGGAGGCCAATATTCATGGTAGTTTGCCCACCGAAATTGAAGCCCGCAAAACCGGACATGCCCTCATAGACCAGCAACGAGAAAACGCTGCTGTCCGTCACGATATAATTGCCGCCGGTTTTCACGCCAAGCACGTTGCCCTGCGTCACGGAGGGATTCAGTACGGCTGGCGGTATTTCACCATCTTCACCTGTTCCACCAGCAGCCGGTTGGCCCACTGTTCCGGTCTGGCTGCCTGCGGCGTTCTTCTCCACCTTTTCGTTCAGCTTCTGCATTTCGACGAGCAGTCGAGCGGAGAACTCCGTCATGTCACGGCGCAGCAGCGTGTCCGAAAACTGGCGCTCCACTTGGCCGGCTTTCAGGTTGGCACCCTGCCGCTCTTCCATTCGAATGAGCGTCTTTTCAATATCGCCGAGGCGCTGGCCCATGTCCTGCATCTGGAGGGCAGATTGTAGGTTGCCCTGCTCCACTGCCGGTGCAATACGTTGGCCTTTGTCGCCCATGTTTTCCAGTATCTCCTCGATGAGGTTCTGGAACTCCGCTGGCGACATGCTGATGCGGCTGCCAGAAGCTGCGAAAGCTGCGTTCTGCTGCTGCATTTCCAGCGCATCGGATTTGGCATTTTCCTTCGCAATGCGCTCCTGCTCCCGGGCCTCCAGTTCTTTCACCACTTGTTCCGCCTTATCCTTTTCACGAAGCAGGGAAGCCGCTTTTTCGATGTCCTGCTTTGCGTAAGCCTCGTTCAGTTGTTTCTCAAAATCCACAATTTTGTTCTCGTAGTCCATTTTTAACTGCTGAGATTCGAGGCGGATTTGCTCCTTCTCGGCTTCGTTCGTCATTTGCTGTTCGGTGAGCGCAGATTCCATTTCCGATTTGAAAACGGCCTGTGGCGCTTCGGCTTTTTTACCGAGGGAAAGCTTCACGCCCATGTTGTACATCCAACTGGTCTGAATCTGGTCGGTGCTGGCCAGGTCTTCCGGGTCTGAGTTGGCGGTGAGGATGCCCCTTACGCCGCCAAACAGGATGAACGAGCTGGAAACGGGCAGGTTCACGCTCACACCACCCGATGCGAATGCTTGGCTCTCCGCTTGCACAGTGTCTTGCGGCACGTATTTGTTGCCGACGTCCAAATAGCCACCACCCAGCGTCAGCACAGGGGTAAGCCCCTTGGAGAGGTTCGTGCGCAGCCGTAGTTCACCGCCGTACATGGCGAGGTCTTCGAAGTTGAGGTTGATTTCGTTTTTCTCCATGGCCTTGAAGTAAAAGCCACGAACGCCCACGTAAGGCCCGAAGTCGAAGCCCGCATAGCCACCGCCCATCCAGGTGTCACGGTACGGCAGCGAGTTGTGGAAGTTCATCTTGGCGAGGGTCGGCTCGATGGGGATGCGAAGCCCCGACATGCCAGAGGCGAAGGAATTGTAGTAGGCTTTGTCCAGTTCGGACATCTGGCCTGGCCTGCGGCCACCGAGGTAAAACTGCAGCGAGGCGCCCAGTGACCAGTTGCTCAGGCGATTTGACTTGAAGTCGCCGTCCGAGACGCCCAGGGCTTCTTTGTCCTCCGTGGTCAGCAGACGCTTCCCGGCGTTGAGGTTGTACTGCGTGTTCCTGCCTTCGATGGTGAGGGTGGAGCGGTCGCCGAGGCTGAGCTTGAGGCCCAGTCCTAAGCTGGCGTAAATGTTCTTGTTGGCATCAAAGCTGTCCAATTTGATGGACTGAACGCCCGTGCCAAGGGTGAGGAAGGGCAGCAGGGCGCCCCTGCTCAGGTTCGCTTTCAGCTCGCCGCCCCAGCGGGTCAAATTCACGTCTCGGGAAGTGTAGAGCGAGTCCGCAAAATTGGGGATGCCGAAGTCCTTAAAACTCGTTTTCAAGTCAAGGGATTTCATGTAACTGCCCCGCAGTTCGAGGTTTTCACCGAAGCCGAGGCCCAGTTTTCCACCATAGAGGAGGCCGTCGTCAAGACCAGCCTTGTCGTCCCACCAAGTGTATTGGATGGCCGGTGAAAGGGTGTAGCTGATGCCGCTCACCTGTGCGTTCACCTGCACGTAAGCCGTAATTAGAAATGTAAATGCAAACAGTAAGATTCTGCTTTTCATAATATTCTTGTTTAAATTTATCAGGTTCATTAAAAAGCTTTTTGTGAAAAAATATGGGCTAAAGACCCTATCAGCTACAGGCATCAACCTGTGCTGTCATAAAATTTTGGATAGTTTTAGCTTGGTATTGCCTGCCCATCGTACTGCCAAGGCCTGCGATTGCAGCAAGTGAACAATTTGAATGGTGGTCTTTTGATTGACCTCAATTACAAGACCTGCATGGGGCATTTCGGTCACAATAGGGGAGGTAGGAGGTATTTAATACATTAGGGTTTCCCAAGGAGTCGGAAAATCCTTGTGGCGCAACGTACATCACTTTAATGGTGCGCTATCGCAATGCTTGAGTGAGCTTGGTAATTGTTAAAGATTTACCCTATTTGCATTCTTTTACAATAGAATATGCACGGTGAAGGTGGTTCAAATACTTTGTGTGAAAAAAGAATTAACAAATGAGGAACGATGGTATCACTGTAGATAAACGCCGTGCTGCGCAGGGGCTCATATTAACCACTTTATAAAATGAAAGATGAGATTGCAATTATAGTTCTGCTTTTCACATCACTATCATTACTTGGTCAAGAAGAAACAGGCTTCTACTTTTTAGAAACAGATACTACGGGCACAGAAGCGATTTGTCCCCCTGCCTCGTCCTGAAAAAACCTTACAGGTTACATAGATAGTCCGGCTAAGGAATTTTCAAGATGAGGCAATAAACATAGCGGTTAATCAACCTCCCCACAGTCCCACTGGATACACCCCCTTCCCCGTCATTTCTGCAAATGCAGCCTGCACCATATCCTTGTCTTCCCTGTAGGTGACGCCGTACCATTTTTCATCGTTGGGCAGCACCTCGAAGCTGGCTGTGTCGCTGTTGATGAGGTCGTTTGCGAAGCTGGAAATATAGAATTCAGCCTTGGGATTTGCGGCATTCGCCGCAACGAAATCATTGAAACCCTCCTGAAGCAGCTCAAAAATATGCGGATGAAAACCCCAAAGGTTCATCGAAACCAAAGCACTGGCGTCGAGCGGAGCCTTGCCATTTTCAGCATTGTAGAAAATGCCGTCAGTTGTTTCTTCGATGCCCGTACACTCCGTCACGGTTTGCAGCAAGTTGTTTTCGTCCATGGAACAGACGCCGCGGGATACGGCGCCATTTTCTGAAAGTGTGTTTTTCAAAACATAGCCCACCATCGCATAATTCGTTGGTTTACAGTTATTTGTGAGGAAGTCGGCCATTTTCCCAAACCCGGCATACCCGTAAAAGTCGTCGGCATTGATGGCAACAAAAGGTTCTTTCACTACGTCCTTCGCCACCAAAACGGCATGGCCAGTGCCCCAAGGCTTTGCTCGTTCTACCTGTCCGGCAACGGCTGGCACGTAGGTATCCGGCCCTTGGAAGGCATAATCTACGACGATTTTGCCTTCCCAACGTGAGCCGATTTTCTCTTTGAACGCCTGTTCAAAATCCCGCCGGATGACGAACACCACCTTGCCGAAGCCCGCCTTGATGGCATCGTAAACCGAGTAGTCCATGATGGCCTCGCCTGCTTGGCCGACCTCGTCGAGTTGTTTGAGGCCACCGTAGCGGCTGCCCATTCCGGCAGCAAGTATAAGAAGTGTGGGTTTCATAAAATTGGGTATTAGAAATCGAAGGTTCACGCAAGTAAATTGGGTATTGGGTATTTAGTGAGGTGCAAACATAGCAGTTTCCGGCAATTCGGGCAGACCCAAACATACCTCAAACCTCCATACCTCATACCTTTTCTAAAATCTGTTCGCTGTGCCGCTTCGACTCCACTTTGTCAATCACCCGCTCGATGATGCTTTTTTCGTTGATGATAAAAGTGGTGCGCAGCAGTCCGTCGTATTCTTTGCCGAAGGTCTTTTTCGGCCCCCAAACGCCGTAGGCTTTAATCATGGTGAGGTCGTCGTCCACCAGCAGCGGGAAGGGGAGGCTGTGTTTTTTGATGAAATTCTGGTGCTTTTTCTCGCTGTCTGGGCTGACGCCGAGGACGTGGTAGCCTGCTTTGCGAAGCACCTCGAAATTGTCCCGAAGGTTGCAAGCCTCCACCGTACAGGTAGGCGTATTGTCGGCAGGATAAAAATAGAGGATGAGTTTTTTACCTTTAAAATCACCCAGTGAAACGGGGTTGCCGTTTTCATCCTGGCTCTTGAAATTCGGGGCTTTGTCGCCCGCCTTTAGTTTGGTCATGTTAAAATATTTGGTATAAATTCAGAAGACGGAACAGGCTTGAGGCAGAATGGTTGAGATGATTTTCGTCAAAATTTGCCAGCAAAGCCAACGTTTCCGACCAAACCATATCTTTGCCCCTAAATCGTAAATCCAAAATCGTAAATGAAAATCCTTCTCCTCGGCGGCGGCGGCAGGGAACATGCCTTCGCTTGGAAACTCAGCCAAAGCCCGCATTGCACCAAACTCTACATCGCACCGGGTAATCCCGGCACGGCACAGCACGGCGAAAACGTGCCGATTGACCCCGAAAACAATGCCGTCGTAGCGGATTTCGTCTTGGAAAAAGGCATCCAGATGGTGGTGGTAGGGCCGGAAGCGCCGCTCGTGAACGGTGTGTGGAACTACCTCCGGCGCTACCCCAGCACGGCGCACGTAGCCATCATCGGCCCTTCCATGCAGGGGGCAAAACTGGAGGGTAGCAAGGCGTACGCCAAGAAGTTCATGCGGGACTTCCGCATCCCGACAGCGGGCTACCGGGAGTTTTTCGCTACCCGACCAGCGATGGCGCTCAATTTTTTGCGAAAAAAAGCCACGCTGCCCATCGTTTTGAAGGCCGATGGACTGGCTGCTGGCAAGGGTGTCGTCATCTGTCAGACAAGGGACGAGGCCGTGGCCGAAATGTCGGAAATGCTCAGTGGCAAGTTCGGTGTGGCCAGCCGCAAGGTGGTCGTGGAGGAGTTCCTCAGCGGCATCGAGTTCAGCGTTTTTGTGCTGACCGACGGTGATTCGTACAAGATTTTGCCCTTGGCAAAGGACTACAAGCGCATCGGCGAAGGCGACACCGGGCCGAACACGGGCGGCATGGGCGCCGTTTCCCCACCTCCTTTCGTGGACGCTGGCATGATGAAAAAAGTGGAGGAACGCATCGTGAAACCCACCATCGCCGGGCTGAAATTCCGCAAAATCGAGTACCAGGGCTTCATTTTTCTAGGTTTGATAAAAATCGGGGACGACCCGTTCGTCATCGAATACAACGTGCGCATGGGCGACCCCGAGACCGAGGTCGTGCTGCCCCGCCTGAAAAACGACCTCATGGAACTGTTCCTCGCCGTGCGTGACCGCCGACTTTCTGAAGTGAAAATCGAGGTGGACGAGCGAGCGGCCACCACCATCATCCTCGCCTCGGGCGGCTACCCCGGCGATTATCCTAAGGGCAAAACCATCACGGGTTTAGACAAAACGGAGGGCAGCATCGTCTTTCACGCTGGCACAAAAACCATTGACAATCAACTGGTTACGAACGGCGGGCGAGTGATGGCGGTGACTTCGTTGGGAAAAACCTTCCGGGAGGCGCTGGCCGTTTCCAATAAAAATGCAGAGGTGGTGGAGTTTGAAGGGAAGTATTTTCGGAGGGATATTGGGTTTGATTTGTAGGTTTAAAAACATTGCAAAGCAAAAATTGTATTTTTGTAAAAAATCAAGACCATGCAAGAACTCATCAAGCGCATTACCATTGACCCAGAAATTTGCCACGGAAAACCGACCGTCCGTGGCTCTCGCCTGATGGTAGCTACAATACTTGAGCTGATGGCAAGTGACATGACAGTTGATGAAATATTGGCCGATTATCCAGCACTGGAAGTGGCAGATATTAAGGCCTGTTTACAGTATGCGGCCATGTTGGCGAAGTTTCAAAGCATACCCTTGGCAGCATGAAATTCCTTATTGACGAACAACTTCCGATTTCACTTGTCAAATGGCTTGCTGGACAGGGATTTGATGTAATTCATGCCACCGCTTTGGGGAAAAATATGAAAATTTCAGACAAGGACGTTTGCAGAGAAAGTATAACAAACCAAAGAGTTGTAATCAGCAAGGACATTGATTTTTTGAACAGTTTTTTGATTAAAAAAGAACCTTGGAAACTCATTTATCTCACCACTGGCAATATTTCCAATAAATATCTTCTGGCCCTTTTTCAATCCAATTTGAATCAAATCATTGATTTGTTCGACAAGGCCAATGTTGTTGAAATGAGCCAACAAAACATTCTTGTCAGGCTTTGAACCCAAGTTTAAAATCCTTCCACGCCCACGGCAAACTCCTCCTCACCGCCGAGTATTTCGTGCTCGACGGAGCGCTGGCGCTGGCGTTGCCGGTGCGGCTGGGACAATCACTCGATTTACGATTTACGATTTACGATTTACGATTGGGGGGCAAAGGAACACTGCATTGGCGCAGCTTGGACGAAAAAGGTGAGTGCTGGTTTGAGGCAAATTTTGACTTGGAAAACTTCGACGCCTCGAAAGTCACCGGCCAGGCCATTGCGGAGCGCCTCCAAAAAATCCTGCAAGAAGCCCGACGACTGAACCCTGACTTTGCCCCAATCACCAATCACCAGTCACTAATCACCAGTCACCTCCAATTCCCCCGTCTCTGGGGCCTCGGCACGAGCAGCACCTTGATATATTTGGTGTCGCAGTGGGCGGAAGTGGACTCGTTCGAGTTGTCGGCCCGTACCTTCGGGGGGTCGGGCTACGATGTGGCTTGCGCTGGGGCAGATGGGCCAATTTTGTACCGATTGGAAAATGGAAGGCCGCATGTAGAAGCCTGCGATTTTCATCCGCCATTTCACAACTCACTGTATTTCATTTATTTAGGTCAAAAGCAAGATAGTCGGGAGGGGATAAAAAATTACAGATTGCGGATTGCGGATTGCGGATTGGAGGTGGCAGATGTAGTGTCAAGAATCTCAGATTTGACACAGCAATTTTTGGCTGCGCAAACACTGCCCGAATTCGACGACCTCATCCGGCAGCACGAAACTTTGGTGTCGGAAACCATCGGTTTGCCGCGGGCCAAGTCACTGTTTTTCAACGACTTTTGGGGCGAGGTGAAATCGCTCGGCGCATGGGGCGGCGATTTTGTGCTGGTCACCAGCGACCGTCCAGCGGAAGAAACCCGCCGCTATTTCAACGAAAAGGGCTTCGAGGTGTTCTTGTCTTTTGACGAACTTGTGCTGTAACACGGACTGCCAGTCCGTGCTTTCGCATTAATAAAAACCCACCGCCTTCAAAGCGGAAAAGCACGGACTGGCAGTCCGTGTTACATGACATGACAACCTGGTACAACGGAAATATCACCCGAATCGAGGACGCTTCACCCACGACTAAGCGCTTCTGGCTGGAAGTCGAAGGTGAAGAACATTTCGACTTCGAGGCCGGCCAGTTCATCACGATGGACCTGCCCATCGGTGAGCGGCGCAACCAGCGCTGGCGCAGCTACTCCATCGCCAGCGCCCCCGGTGGTTCGAATGTGATGGAACTTTGCATCGTCCACCTCGATAACGGTCTCGCAAGCGGCTATCTTTTCAACGAGGCCAAAGTCGGAACGACCATCAAGTTCAAAGGGCCGGATGGTACTTTCACTTTGCCGGAAAGTTTAGAAAACGAGTTGGTGCTGGTCTGTACTGGCACTGGTGTGGCACCGTTCCGCAGCATGGTTTGGGATATTTTTAATAAAAAAATACCGCACCGGGGCATCCACCTGATTTTTGGCACCCGCACGTCGGACGGCATTTTGTACCAACAGGAATTTGAGGAGCTGGCGCGAAAAATGCCCGGCTTTCGCTACTCTGTCGCCTTGTCGAGGGAAGAAAGTGAGGTTCATCACCACGGCTACGTCCACGATATTTACCTAAAAAATTACAAAGAAAAACGCACTAACGTCACGTTCTACCTCTGTGGTTGGACAAAGATGGTGGATGAGGCGGTGGCCAATTTAATCGTAAAAATGGGCTACGGACGGGAGCAGGTGAAATATGAATTGTATGGTTGATGAACTTGAAAAGTATTTTTCTGTTACTTTTGTGGACTAAATCTAAATAGGAAAATCGTTTAAAATATGAATACTGCCACCACATCACCCGTCATGCTCTACACCGAGCAAACCCCCAACCCCGAATCGCTCAAATTTGTCACCAACCGAATGCTCTACCGGGGCACCGCCGATTTCCGGGAGGAAGCACTGGCACGTCAATGGTCGCCACTGGCCGCCCACCTGTTCGACCAGCCGTTCGTGAAGGGCGTTTACATCACCAACAACTTCGTCTCCATCACCAAAGAGTTCAACTACGAATGGGCGGACATCATGCTCAAGTTGAAGGATTCAATAAAAAAATACGTGGAGGATGGTGGTGACATCATGAAGGAGGGCTATGCCGAAGCCATGCAAGAACTGGAGGCCGAGAATATTTCACAGCAGTTCAGTGGCGAAGATGGTGAAATTGCGCAGCGCATCAAAGAATTGATTGACACCTACGTGAAGCCTGCCGTGGAAATGGACGGTGGCAATATCGAGTTCAAGGCCTACGACAAAGGCACGGTCCATGTCATTATGCAAGGTTCGTGCAGCGGCTGCCCATCCAGCACCGTCACCCTGAAATCCGGTATCGAAGGCATGTTGAAGCGAATGGTGCCAGAGGTGCAGGAAGTGGTGCAGGAGATGGAGTGATTTTTTAAGGAAAAAGGAAAAAGTAGCGGGCACGATAAGTGCCAAAAAATAATTTCTCTACCGTACACTTTTTAAATAAATAGGCTACAGCAGTTCTTATGAAAACTTGGATTCAACTAAAAGTTGCACTTCAAACTTGAGCCTAAGAACTTGAACCTGCTCCAGCCCCATGCCCGACGAAAGCAGGCCAAGTGCCCGGACTATCTTGCCCAGGAGCGTGCGGAACCTGGAAAACATGCCCCCCTTCCTGAATGGAGAAAGGCTTGCCTTTGCAGCAGCTGCACTAGCCTTGGCCTCGAAGGGCACTGAGGGCCTTGGTGTTCCCAACAACAATATCGTACTTTTCGCATGCTTTGCTGTCACAGCATTGATGCGGTTTTAGCGCCTCAAATTCTACTTTTGCAAGTGGCATTGGAAAAATTTGACGATAAGATACTCCATGCCTTGATCGTTCAGCATCCGGGTTAACGCTTGCCTATCATAAGTCTCGAATTTATTCAAAAAAAGCAAGCACCAAACTCCAGTATCTGCAATGCCCTAATTCCAGCTTACCTTTGCGCCCCAAATCACCTCCGAAAGGAGGCCTTTGGACAATCACCAGTCACAAACCACCAGCTTGAACTACCTTACTTTAGAAAATATAACCAAGAGCTACGGCGAAAAGACCCTATTTCGCAACGTAAACCTACAGGTGAACAAGGGGCAAAAAGTAGCGCTCATCGCCAAGAACGGCAGCGGGAAGACCACGCTCATGCGGGTCATCGCTGGCACCGAGCCGGGGGAGGGCGAGAACGCAAAGATTCAGCTCCGAAAGGAAATCAGGATAGGCTACCTGCCGCAGGAGCCGGAGTTCCACCCCAGCCACAACGCCCTCGACGCCGTGTTCGACAGCGACACCGAGACCATCAAGACCATCCGCCGCTACGAGCTGGCGCTGCTGCACCCCAACGACGAAAAGGAGCTGCAAGCCGCCCTCAGCCGCATGGACGACCTCAAGGCGTGGGACTACGAATCGAAGGTGAAGGAAATCCTGTTCAAGCTGAACATCACCAACCTGGAGCAGTCCGTCACGACGCTTTCCGGTGGGCAAAAAAAGCGCCTCGCACTGGCCAAGCTGCTCATCGAGGAGCCGGACTTCCTGATTCTGGACGAGCCGACCAACCACCTCGACCTCGACATGATTGAGTGGCTGGAGGTCTATCTCAAGCAGCCCAACCTTACCCTGTTCATGGTCACGCACGACCGCTATTTCATGGAGCGCATCTGCGACAACATCCTCGAACTCGACCGGGGCGAACTGTACAAATACACGGGCGGCTACAAGGATTTTTTGGAAAAGCGAGCACTCCGAATGGAGAACGAGTCCATCGAATTGGACAAGACCCAGAAGGTTTACAAAAAAGAACTCGAATGGATGCGCCGGTCGCCGAAAGCCCGTACCACGAAAGCGAATGCCCGTATCGAACGCTTTGACGACATTGAAGACAAGGCTTCGAAACGCCTCGATAACGATAATATCCAGATTGAAATAAAGGGCCAGCGCCTCGGCGGCAAAATCCTCGAACTGCACTACGTGAGCAAGGGGTACGGCGACCTGAAGCTGGTCAGCGATTTTCACTACAAGTTCAAAAAGGGCGAAAAAGTTGGCATCGTGGGCAAAAACGGCGTGGGCAAAACCACCTTCCTACACATGCTCACGGGCGAGGAGCGCCCCGACACGGGCAAAGTGGTTTCCGGTGAAACGGTGGTGTTCGGCTATTACACCCAAGAGGGCCTGAACCTCGGCGACACCGACAAACGGGTGATTGATTTCATCAAGGACATCGCCGAGTACATCCCGCTGGACAAGGGGCAGAAGCTGACGGCAGCCTCGTTGCTGGAACGTTTCCTGTTCACCCGGGAGCAGCAGCAGGTGTACATCTCACAGCTCAGCGGCGGCGAGCGGCGGCGCTTGTACCTGCTCTCGATTTTGATGAAAAACCCCAACTTCCTCATCCTCGACGAGCCGACGAACGACCTCGACGTGATGACGTTGAACGTGCTGGAGGAGTGGCTACAAGAGTTCCCCGGCTGCGTGGTTATCGTGTCGCACGACCGGTTTTTATTGGACAAACTTTGCGACCACCTCTTCGTTTTCGAGGGCGACGGACAAATCAAGGACTACAATGGCCGCTACATGGACTACCGGGCCGAGCAGTTGGAACTAGCGCAGGAATTGCGCCAGCAAACGCCTACCAAACGGCCTGAGGAAAAATCCCGGGAGCAAATGGTGCGCACCGAGTCTGGCCTGACGAACAAGGAAAAGAACGAACTGAAAAAACTAGAACGGGAAATCGCTGACCTGGAAACCCGCAAGACGCAGCTCCACGAAAAGTTTGCCCAGCCCGACCTCAGCTTACCCGACATCAATAAAATGACCAAGGACTTGCAACGGGTGGAATCTGATTTGGAGGAGAAGGAAATGCGGTGGTTGGAGTTGTCGGATATGTGAATTTAAGCAATCTTCAAATCATAAAAATGATAGCAAAAACACCACCTCCGCCCTACTACGCCGTCATTTTCAGCAGCCTCCGCACCGACGTTGAGGCGGGCTACCACGAAACCGCCGAGCGGATGCTCGAACTCGCCGCCGAACAACCAGGCTACCTCGGCGTGGAGGGCGTTCGGGAAGGGCTGGGCATCACCGTTTCCTATTGGGAAAGCCTGGAGGCCATCCGAAACTGGAAGCAAGTGGCAGAACACGTCGTTGCGCAGCAAAAGGGACGCACCGACTGGTACACCGCCTACAAGACCCGCATTTGCAAGGTGGAACGGGACTATGGTTTTGAAAAATGAAGCTCCGCAAAATGACACTCGATACCCACGTCCATTTCTGGCAGTTCAATCCCGTGCGGGACGCCTGGATTGACGACTCGATGGAAGTCCTGCAACAGGACTTCCTGCCCGCCGACCTGTTGCCTGAGCTCTCGGCCAACGGCATCTCCGGCTGCGTGGCGGTGCAGGCTGACCAGTCGGAGATGGAGACGCATTTTTTGCTCCAACTGGCTGAAAATCATGATTTTATAAAAAAGGTGGTGGGCTGGACTGACCTCCGTTCTCCCGACGTGGTGGAGCGTTTGGCGTATTTTTCACAGTTTGAAAAACTGGCGGGATTCCGGCATATCGTGCAGGGCGAGGCAGACGTGAATTTTTTGCTCCGCAAAGATTTTTGTCGAGGAATCGCCGCATTGGAGCAGCACGGCTTTACTTACGACATCCTCGTTTTTCCGCACCAACTGGGGGCTGCGCTGGAGTTTGTCCGGTTGTTTCCCAATCAAAAATTCGTGATTGACCACCTCGCAAAACCGTACATCAAAGACGGCTACTTCGACGGCTGGGCGGCGCTGATGCGGGAAATTGCGAAGCACGAAAACGTGTACTGCAAGGTGTCTGGCATGGTGACGGAAGCGGACTGGCAGGGCTGGAAGTACGAAGATTTTGTGCCCTATCTCGACCTTGTGGCGGAGGCATTTGGTATCCGGCGGCTGATGTTTGGGTCGGACTGGCCGGTGTGCTTGCTGGGCGGGGGGTATGGGGAGCTGCTGGGCGTGGGCAGAAAATTTTATGTCAACTTCAATGAAGATGAACAATCTTTAGTTTTCAATGACAATGGAAGGCATTTTTACAATATTCTTTGAAGGATGGGAATCTTAACGAGCGTGTTCACTTGTCAAGAACTCAAGTGCTTTGACTGAATGGTCTAGTGCCCCTCACTTCCAAAACGTGCAAACCGAAAAAAAATCTCTAAAATAAAAAAGCCTGACACCAATCTACAAATGATTGATTGTCAGGCTTTGAAGTGGGTGGGCGCACACGGATTCGAACCGCGGACCCTCTGCTTGTAAGGCAGATGCTCTGAACCAGCTGAGCTATGCGCCCCAATGTTAATCTTAAACGAGAGCTTGTTAAGGCTTCCTTTAATCAAACCTGCTTTTCTTCAAAAGCGGGCGCAAATATAGCTGGATATTTTATTCCTATGCAACTCAATTCAAAAAAAAATTAAAAATATTTTGATGTGCCTGCCGAACACTTGCCCCGCTTGATTCCTTTACCTTTATGTTCATTTTTTTGAATACAAAACAAAGGCAAGACAAACTAACCATGAAGAAACATATTAAACGGGGTTTTCTGGGGATGGGCATTTTGGTGGCGGCGATAGTGGTGGCAGCAATTGTGATTGCCGCTTTTTTTCAAGAAGCCGTCGGTAAAAAGCTCATCGCCGTGCTAATCCAACAACTCAAAACGGAGGTGAAAGTGCGCAGTTTTGACCTTTCATTGCTCCGCAATTTTCCGGATGCAACGGCCAGTTTAAAGGACGTGACCGTGATGGGCCTCAACAAAAAGCCCCTGCTCGAAGCCCAGGAATTGGCCTTTAATTTCCGCTTGTTGAGCCTTTTTGAACAACAAGTAAAAATACATTCCGTGACCATCAGCAATGGCGCACTGGACGTCTGGGTGGACAAAAATGGCAAGAACAACTACGATATTTTCAAGCCTTCCAAGTCGGATGCTGGGGACGACCAGTTCAATATTTCCCTCGAAAAAGCCACGCTCAAGCAAATTGGATTGTCGTACCACGACCTGAAACTGAAACAGGAGGTACAGGCACAGGTGGAAACCGCCACATTTTCTGGCCTGTTTTCCAGCAAAAAATTTGACCTGAAAAGTGCTGTGCGGCTCGCCTCCAATTTCGTAGAAATGGACGGGGTGCGGTATGTCGTGGGCAAGAAAGGCGGCCTCGATGCCACCATCTCCGTGGACCTCGACAAGGGAAAATACCAATTCACCAGTGCCCGGGTTTTTGTCGAAGACAACGCCTTCAACGTCAAAGGCTCTGTGCAATCGCTGAAAAACGCCACCGAATTTGACCTCAGTGCTGCCGCCGAGGATGCAAGCCTGGCATCAGTTATCGCCCTGCTGCCGGAGCAGTACCTGAGTGCCCTCGGCGACTTTGCGAGCAGCGGTCGGTTCCAATTCACCTCGTTTATCAAAGGAAAACTCAGTGCCACCGAGCGGCCCTCCATCAACTTTGAGTTTGGCCTAGACAACGGCAAACTCAGCAGCCCACGCCTCGCCGAACCGTTCAAGGACGTGTCGTTCAATGCCCGGTTCACCAACGGCGAGGGGCGAAACAACCAAAATTCTGTCTTCGAAATCAGCAATTTCAAGGGCTACCTCAACCGCCAGCTCATCACCATGAGCATCAAAATTGAAGACCTCGACGACCCGAGGGTTAACCTCAAAGCCGATGGCGCCGTGCCTATCGGCTATGTTTACGGCCTGCTCGGAAACCCGGCCATCACTGGCGGCGACGGCGAAATCGAAATCCAAAACCTCAGCCTCAACGGCTATTACAGCGACATGATAAACATCAACAGCATCACGACCGTGGCCATGAGCGGCGACCTCGTCTTCGATGATGCATCACTGGAGGTGAACGGTGAAAAAATCATTTTCGACCGAGGGAAGCTGCTGCTCCGGGACAACCTCCTGACGCTCGAAGACCTTAAGGTCGTGGGCGGCGGCAGCGAAATTCACCTGAAAGGATACGTGCGCAACCTGCTGCCCGTGCTGCTCTCCGACTCCCTCAACACCGAAAACGCCGTGCTTGAGTTCAGCGCCGACCTGCTCTCGCCGAAAATGGACTTGGCTCGCCTCGTCAAATTGACAGATGTCCCCGTGAAGGAAGACGAAGTGCAACAGCAGGTATTTGACTCGCTCAAAGTCGCCAAAAATGAGAAGCGCCAGCGTATCAGCGACCTGCTCAGGGGTGCCTTCAAAGCCAAGGTGGACGAATTCAGTTACAACAAAATAGAAGGGCAGGACTTCAACGGACTGCTCACATTCGAAGCCGCTAAAATGCGGGTCGAGGGCGATGCCAAGGGCATGGATGGCGCATTTGTCCTCGACGGAACGGTTTTCTTTGAAAAAGAACCCCGCCTCGAAGCCAAGCTCGACTGCCAGATGATTGACGTGAAGGAGTTTTTTCGGCAAACGGAGAATGTTGGGCAACCCGTGCTAAAGGCTGAAAATATCTCTGGCAACATGAATTCCAAGATGCTCATTCACGCCTTTTGGGACTCGACAGGCGTTTTTCTGACGGACAAACTGCACGTCTGGGCGGGCGTTGGCATCCGAAACGGCGAGTTGAAAAACTTCAAAATGCTCGAAGAATTTGCCGACTACGCCCGTATGCAGGACCTTCGCAACGTGCGCTTCGAGGACATGCAGAACTGGCTGGAGGTGAAAAACAGCACGTTTTACATGCCCGCCATGTTTCTACAGAACAACGCCATGAACCTCACCATCGGCGGCGAGCAAAGCTTCGACGACAAGATTGACTATGGTATCAAGGTGAACGCTGGGCAGGTGTTGGCCAATAAATTCAAGAAAAACAACTCGAAAGTGGAGTCCATTCCCGCCAAGGAGAATGGCTTTTTCAACCTCTATTTCCGCATCAGCGGCACATTGGACAAGTATAAATACGAGACAAACAAGTCCTTTGTAAAGACAAAGTTCGACCGCAGCGAGAGCCAAAAACGGCAAATCCGGGCAGCACTAATCAAGGTTTTCGGCGCTCCGCTGAACATGGTTAAGGAACCGAAAGGCTGGGAGGACAAGGGCGACAAAGCGCCCGTGGAAGACGATGATGTGGAGTATATTCCGGGGTTTTAAGGGGCGGATTTCAAAATGTCGCATTGCCCAAATAGCTATTGAGCAAAATGCCAACATGAGGGCAAAAAATTATCTGTAACATCGGAGCCACCTTGGGCATGGGGTCTTACATGGTCTTCTTCAAATTTATCAAATTCTAATAGGCACAAACAGACCCTTTCCATTATTTTGTGTAAACGTGAATTTTCACCATATTTCAAATGCCGCAACGGTCGCCAAAGATGAAAAACTCTTCCACTACCTCCCCAGCACCCTATCCATATACTTTGAAAAAGCATCCCCGTTTATCTTCCGCCCCTCCCTCGACTGCTCCGCCTCCAGTTTCCCATCTTTTTCCTCCAGAATGAACTTGAAAACATAGGCGTTTTCGTCCTTGAAGCCCTCCTCGAAAGCACCGTAACGAACATCGTTAAATTGCAATCGCCCATCTTTTCGCTGGATGACATTGTAGTAGTCTTTGGAAAACCACTTCAAAATCTTGAAGGTGCGGTCGTTCTCATAGCCCGACAGGAGTTCGTGGTTTTTGGGTAAAACATTGAATGTTTTCACCGTTGGCTCCTTGTCGAAAAAGGTATAATAGCCATGATAATACGCCGTGTCGCCCTCCGCCACACCAAGCCAGAGGGAGTTGTTCAGGATGGTTGGCGCAGACATAAATCGCTGATATTCAATCCCTTCCTTGGCGAGCGATGCTTTGAATATTTTATCAAATTCGGCCTTGTGGTAAAAAGTGAAGGTCATGTAGGCGGAGCTGAGTACAATGCCTACCCAGTTGGCGATCCGCCGGGCTTTCTTCTCCCTCGAAATTTGCGAAGCAACCAAAATCCCAATCAATAGAAAAATGGTGTACTGCGGATCCAGCACGGAGATGTTGTTGAACGCTACCCGATAGTCGGAAAAGGGCTGGAAAAGCTGTGTGCCAAATACCGTGAAACAATCGAGTACCGGATGGGTGAAAATGGACACGAAAAACAGCAATACCCAATCTTTTCGGGTTGTTGCAACGGGCATAAGTTCTTGCGAAAAATATTTTTTCCAGATGAACCAGCCGAGCGCCAACCCACCAACCACTGCCACAGCAAAATGCCCCCAAGTCTCCACTGCATCCTTGAAAATGAAGCGAAAGCCAAACATCAGCAACACATAAAAAGCGAGCACAGCACCCAGCACGAAACCCTTGTAGCCTCGTCGTCGGTAGAAACCACTGCTGTACAGGCGTTCAACAGCCCAGCCTAGCCCCAACGAAGCCAACATTGCAAAAGTGATAGAATGCATGAAGCCCCGGTGAAACGCCAACGCCGTTATTTCATCGGTAAAAAACGAAGCCGCTACATCAAAGTCGGGCAGTAGGCCACCAAAAGCACTCCAGACCATGGCCCGGTTGCCAATTTTCCTTCCTAAAGCAGCTTCGCCACATGCGGCGCCGAGGGCGAGTTGGGTAAAAGTATCCATGGTTGGGAATTGGGAATTGGGAATTAGGTATTGCTTACAATTCCCAATTCCCAATACCATCAATAAGCCCGTGCAAACAGCACCCGCTCCTTCGATGGGTTGCCCGTGAGCACGCACTTGCCATCTTCCTGCGGATTGTTGAGCGGTATGCAGCGGATGGTGGCTTTGGTCAGTTCCTTGATTTTCAATTCTGTTTCTGACGTTCCGTCCCAGTGTGCACTTACGAACCCGCCTTTGCTATCCAGCACAGATTTAAAATCGTCGAAATTGTCCACGGAAGTGGTATGCTCGGCACGGTACGCCTTGGAGCGGTCGAACAGATTTTGCTGAATCTCGTCGAGCAGGGCGATGATGCGGTCGGCGATGCCCTCCACGGGGTAGCTGGTCTTTTCCTTAGTGTCGCGGCGGGCCACTTCCACCTTGCCTTCGGCGAGGTCACGGGCGCCGATGCCGAGGCGGACGGGGATGCCGTTCATCTCGTGTTCGGCGAATTTGAAGCCGGGACGCTTCTGGTCATCCATGTCGTATTTCACCCGAATGCCTTTGGCTTTCAGCTCCTTCATCAGCTTGTCGGCAGCTTCGTCAATTTCCGGCGTCGGCTTTGGGATAGGCACGATGACTACTTGTGTCGGAGCGATTTTTGGTGGTAAAACAAGGCCGTCGTCGTCCGAGTGGGTCATGATGAGCGCACCGACGAGGCGGGTGGAAACGCCCCAGGACGTTGCCCAAACGTACTCCATTTGATTTTCTTTATTGGAAAATTTCACGTCGAATGCCTTCGCAAAATTTTGCCCCAAAAAATGCGAAGTACCAGCTTGCAGTGCCTTACCGTCCTGCATCATCGCCTCTATACAATAGGTATCCACGGCGCCAGCGAAGCGTTCATTTGCGGTTTTTACGCCTTTGATGACGGGCATCGCCATCCATTCTTCCGCAAACGTGGCGTACACGTCGAGCATGGTGCGGGTCTCAGTCACGGCTTCTTCCTCTGTGGCGTGGGCGGTGTGGCCCTCTTGCCAGAGGAACTCAGTTGTGCGCAAAAACAAGCGGGTGCGCATCTCCCAGCGTACCACATTTGCCCACTGGTTGATGAGCAGCGGTAGGTCACGGTAGCTGTTTATCCACGTGCGGTAGGTGTCCCAGATGATGGTCTCGGATGTGGGGCGAACGATGAGTTCTTCTTCTAATTTTGCTGAAGGGTCAACCACGACGCCGCTGCCGTCCGGGGCGTTCATCAGGCGGTGGTGGGTGATGACGGCGCATTCTTTTGCAAAGCCCTCCACGTGCTGTGCCTCCCGGCTGAGAAAGCTTTTTGGGATAAAAAGTGGAAAATAGGCGTTGACGTGGCCTGTGTCTTTGAACATGCGGTCGAGTTGCGCCTGTATGTTCTCCCAAATGGCATAGCCGTTCGGCTTGATGACCATGCAACCCCGCACTGCCGAGTGGTCGGCGAGGTTTGCTTTTTGGACAATATCGATGTACCATTGCGAATAATCCTGCTCTCTGGAAGTGATTTCTTTTGCCATAATTTTATTTTACTGTCGGGTTTTACGAAGGATAGCCAAGCTTGTTCAAATAATTTACGCTCGCCAACTATTTTGAAAAAATAAGGTTTTAACATAAAAAGGCATCAAATCAGGCCATTTTGGGCGAATAAACTACCATTTTAAGAGTTTGTTAAATGACTTTTATATGGATATTCGTCTAATATTTGAACCACTTAAAAACTTTAACAGGGCTAAAATTCAATTTTAGTGGTACCTTAACAAAAAAGTGGCGCAAAGCTAATAATTTCGTGACTGGAAACTCGCAAGAGAGAAAGTCGAAGTAAATACCAAATCAATACTTGTAAAATGAAAAAGAATAAATTGCTCCTCGCCTTGGTCGCCTTCTTCGTCCTCGGTTTGACAAACATCAGCTTCGCTCAGTACGATGACCTGTACTACAACCCTGACACCGATGCAGGGTACTACTATTCTTCGAATAGTTCCTCTTCGGACAGCTACGCCAGCAATGACCGCAACGACAATGGTTATGACGACGAAGTATATGAAGACTATAATGATTATGACGATTATAACTACTATTATAGTTCCCGAATCCGTCGTTTTCACCGCCCGTACTACGGCTTCAGCTATTTCGACCCCGTTTACGTTGACCAAGTGTACTACGACCCATTTTGGACACCCGGCGTGACTTTGCTCATCTACGATAGCTACAACCCATGGCGCAGCAGGTACAACCGCTTCAACTATGGGTACAGCTGGAATTCTTGGGGAGGCTCTAGGTTCTTCATTTCCAATAGTTATGGTAGCCCTTGGGGCTGGAACAATGGCTACTATGGTGGCGGCTACGGCAACACCTACGTTACAAACAATTACTACGGTAATGGCTACGGCGGTTACGGGGGTGGTTACGGAAACTACGGCGGCGGCGGCTACAGCAACTACTACTGCCCTCCATCATGGGGCAATGGCAACAGCTACAACACGGTCAGCTACAACAACCCTGTCAACAACCGCTACTATGGTTCAAGGAAAAGTGGTAGCAGTGGCACCAGCGATGCCCGCATCAATGGCGCATCTGGTCGCCGTGGAATAAGCAATGGCAACGAAGCTACTCAAGCTACTAGACCCAACAACGATGCCACCAACCGGGAAGCCGAAAGGAACAGCCTTCGCAGGGAACTGAACGAAACTCGCACAAACGAGAACCGTCGCCCAAGCGAAACTGACCGCAGCACGGTTAGCCCAAGCGACCGCAGCACACCAAGGACGGACCGCAACGTCGAAGAAACTCGGCCAAGCCGGGGCAGCGATACTCGCCAAGCGCCAACCCGTAATCGCACGGAAGTGACGCCAAGGGATAACAGCAACAAGCGCAGCACGCCTAGTCCTCGCATTGAAAACAACAGCCGCAGCCGTGGTGGTGGTTTTGACAACAACCGCAGCAGCACTCCACAGCGGAGTACGCCTGCTCCACGAATGGACAACAACAGCCGCAGCTCCTCACCTTCTGTTTCTCCAAGAAGCAACGGTGGTGGCAGCAACAACACTGGCTCTTCTTCCCGCAGCAGCGGAGGTGGAAGCAAGCGTGGCGGCAAAGGTTAATCGCGCCCGCCGGGCTTTTCCAAAAAGCAACTGCTTAATTGAAAAAAGTGGGTGGATGACAACATATCCACCCACTTTTTTATTTCCTAACTTTGGCGCATTGTCAACTGATTTACTCATTTCAAACGCTAACCTGGAAAAACAACAACCATGAGATATTTACTTTTTCCCTTGTTCGCAATAATCTTTATCCCATCATTTCTAAATGGCCAAACCGTAGAGGATGCCGTGCGCTACTCGTTGTTGGAAGTGAGCAGCACCGCCCGTGCAGCGGGCCTCGGCGGCGGGCTTGGCGCCTTGGGCGCTGATTTTTCGGTGCTGAGCACCAACCCTGCTGGGTTGGCCACGGTTCGTCGTTCCGAGTTTACCTTCACGCCGGCCTTTACCAGTACCGCTGACGAAAGCATTTTGGAGGGATTGAACGCCCCCAACACGAAATCCAAGGCGAATTTCAATTTCAACAATATCGGACTGATTTTCCCTTCTCAACCGTTAAGCACCAATTGGACAAACACTGCTTTCGGTGTTGGTCTCAACCGAATGGCCAATTTTCACCAAAAAGTGTACTACGAAGGCACCTCTTTCGGCTCCATCACGGAACGGTGGGTGGATTTGGCAAATGGCGTTTCGCCCAATAACCTGGGTTTCGAGGAAGGCCTTGCCTTCGATGCAGAAGCCATTTACAACCCTGATGAAAATGACAATACCTTTTACCTCAATGATTTTAACCCAGGCGAGTCGGTTTGGAGGTCTCAAAATATAAAACGAAAAGGCTCGTACAACGAACTGGTGATTTCTTATGCTGGCAACTTCAAAGAGCGACTGATGATTGGGGCTACAATGGGCATCCCGTTTATTAATTACGAAGAAAAAAAGACTTACGTGGAAAAGGTTGCAGACCCCACAAACCCGGTTTTCAACGAACTAACCTACACCGAAAACCTGAAAACCTCAGGGGCCGGCATCAACCTGAAAGTGGGCATGATACTACGTGTCAACCAAATGTTTCGGGTAGGAGCGGCCATTCACACACCAACTGGTATTGGACTAACCGACGATTTCTCCTCCGACCTCGATTACAGTTATTCGCTGGGGGGCATCTCTTATTCGAACTCCCAAGCCTCCCCTGCTGGCAAGTTCGAGTACCGAATGCGAACGCCTTGGCGGGTGATAGGCAGTGCCGGGCTGGTGTTTGCGAAAAGCGGCTTTCTGGTGGCCGAAGTCGAATATTTGAACTATACCAAGGCTAAATTCAACTTCAACAATGCGACCAACGGTGGCGATGAAGCATACGAAGCAGAACTGAACCAACAGATTGAAGACAAACTAACCTCCGCTCTAAACATCCGTTTGGGTGGCGAGTATGCACTGGACAAATTCAGGTTCAGGGGTGGATACGCCATCATGCAATCGCCCTATTCCAAAGATTTCGAGCCAATAGGAACACTCAGCGTCGGAGCCGGAGCCTGGTGGTCGGAGAGCTTTTTTATGGACATTGCTTATAGGCGTCAAATCTCGCAGGGACAATACTCGCCCTATGTTTACAGGAACGAACCGGGGCAGTCCGTAAGCCAAGACATCACCCGCAACCAATTTTTGCTCACTTTCGGCTTTAAATTTTAGTCTATAAAATGGCCGTTCCAGACGAAGGCTATGTCAAGTTTCAAGCAGTTTGGGAGCAGGCAGCGCCACTGCCTGCTCCCAAACTTGCCGAACTGAGCCACTGGCGGGACGAAATGCACCGCCTCCACCTCATTGGCGTGTACGAGAACGGTATCGGTTTCGGCAATATCAGCCAGCGGAGTTCGGGGAATCAGTTTATCATCACCGGCACAGCTACGGGACACCTGCCCACCCTCACATCTGCCCATTTCACCACCGTCACAAATTTTGACATTGAAAAAAACACGGTGCATTGCCGTGGCCCTGCCCTTGCTTCATCGGAGGCCATGAGCCATGCCGTTATTTACCGGGAATGCCCGGAGGTCCAGGGTGTCATTCACGTGCACAACGCTGAACTGTGGGAGCGGCTACTTGACCAAGTACCGACCACCGCCGATGGAGCCACCTACGGCTCCCCAGAAATGGCGCTTTCCATTATTAACTTGTTGAAAAACAGCGATTTGCGCCAGCAGAAAATCTTCGTGATGCGAAATCACCCAGAAGGTATTTTTGTTTTTGGTGCATCTTTGGCGAAGGCTTCAGCCGTATTGATGCACCATTTGGACGTTACCTAACCCTTACTTTTTAAAACCCTGTGGAAAAAAAATTGAAAAAAATCCAATCCGTTCTTGTCCAGTTCAAATAAATGAACCTACATTTGGACATCTTTTTGAAATAAGTAATATGGTAGCACTGACAGGCATTTTGCGACCATTTTGAACAAACCCATCCTTATATTTTCCCGAACATTGATCACAGTTTCCCAAAACTGATAGTCTTGAAGATTGAAGCTTAATCTGTTTTTCCAGCTGCTGAATCGCAGCCGGAAAGATATTTCCCGTAGTGCTGTGACTTCACACACGGGTTGCAGCGCCTATCGGGAGTTTGACCTAGATGCTTTACCTGTTTTTTTACCATTATTTAAGGCCCAAATTGGGCACCCACACACTATTTTCCCATGTCCCTCACACTATTTGCGACACTTCGGCATGTGCTCTGCACATGCCGCTTTTTTTTTGACAAAACACAAATGCCCGCCAAGTTTTACCTGACGGGCATCTGTTGTTTGGAATAAAGGCCAATATTTTACCACTATGAATTCTCACGCCACTGACTGCACACTGTCAACTGCCGAACTGCCAACTCCTTATTCCTCCTCGTCTTCGTAAAAGAGCTGCCTGTCCGGTTCATTCATTGACTTCCACAGCACATCCTTGAGTTCCTCTAAACCCTGTTCTGCCACGGCGGAAATGAACACGACCGGAAGTCCCTTGGGCACGGATTCCTCTCGAAGCATTTCGATGATTTCAGCATCGATCAAGTCGCATTTGGTGATGGCGAGCACCCTCGGCTTGTCCAGCAACTCCGGGTTAAACTGCTTGATTTCATTGAGCAAAATGCGGTACTCCTTTCGGATGTCGTCCGTTCCGCAGGGTATCATGAAAAGCAAGGTCGAGTTCCGCTCAATATGGCGCAAGAACCGAAGCCCAAGCCCCCGTCCCGTGTGCGCACCCTCAATGATACCTGGAATATCAGCAATCACGAACGACTGGTGGTCGTGGTAGCTCACCATGCCAAGCTGTGGCACGAGGGTGGTGAAGGGGTAGTCAGCAATTTCCGGCTTTGCCGCCGAAAGTGCCGATACGAGCGTTGATTTACCCGCATTCGGGAATCCCACCAAGCCAACGTCGGCCAATACCTTAAGCTCCAAAATCTTCCACTCCTCCCGCCCCGGCTCGCCCGGTTGGGCGTATTCGGGCGCTTGGTTGGTGGAGGTCTTGAAATGCTCGTTGCCAAGGCCGCCTCTGCCGCCGGGAGTCAAGGTGACCTTTTGGTCGTGCTCTGTGATTTCAAAATGGATTTGGCCAGTCTCGGCGTCCTTGGCCACCGTGCCGAGCGGCACATCGAGAATAACATCATCACCGAAGCCACCCGTGCTGGTGCTGCCGCCGCCCGGTTTTCCATCACCAGCGATGACGTGCTTACGGTACTTGAGGTGCAGCAGCGTCCAGGTATTGCGATTGCCCCGAATGATGATATGGCCGCCACGCCCACCGTCGCCGCCATCGGGGCCGCCACGGGAGTTGAAGCGGTCACGGAGGAAATGGGAACTACCCGCCCCGCCCTTACCGGAGCGACAGCAGATTTTTACGTAGTCAACAAAGTTTTGGTCGGCCATTTACGGAATTATTGGGTTATTGGGTTATTGGGTTATTGGACTGGATTCCTTCCAATAACCCAATAACTCAATAACCTTTCAAAATGTATCTAACTCTTCACATAGCCGCCCGAAGATATCCTCGATGCTGCCTACACCGTTGATTTTCAACGACTTGCCTTCATGGGCATAGTGGTCGAAAACGGGTGTTGTTTCGTTTTTGTACACGGCGATTCGCTTCGCAATGATTTCAGGGTCGTTGTCATCGGAGCGGCCTGAGGTCTTGCCACGGAGCAGGATGCGCTCGGTGATTTCGGCGTCTGGCACATCCAAGGAAATGAGGTAAGAGACACTGGTGTCCATGTCGTCGAGCAACACATCAAGTGCTTCGGCCTGTGCCACGGTGCGGGGGAAACCATCGAAGATGATGCCCTCCACGTCGGGGTTGGCTTTCACCTTATTTTTCAACATGCCGATGGTGACTGAGTCCGGCACGAGCTGGCCCTTGTCCATGTAGCTCTTGGCCAGCAGGCCCAGTTCGGTGCTGTTGCCGATTTCGTAGCGGAACAAATCACCCGTTGAGATGTGCAGCAACTGGTATTTTTCAACCAACAGGGCCGCCTGAGTGCCCTTGCCAGAGCCTGGAGGGCCGAAAAGTATGAGGTTTAGCATGGCTGGATAATGGATATTGGATGCTGGATACAGACAATTTGAAGTGCCAGTGCCCAGCAAAGTTTTTTTTTAAATTGGGTGCGAAAATAGCAAAATACAGGCAGTAGGGCTGGCAAAACGTTTTGGCTTGATAAAAATCAATGCTTTACAGCTTCGCAAAGCGGCGAGCAGCAACGGCGTTTCCCTGTTGGATGGTGAGAATATACATTCCCGAAGGCAAATCGGAGACTGGAACTTGGGATGCAGAAAGTCCAGTCGGAACGTTTTTTTTGAAAACCATTTTACCCGAAAAATCAAATATGGCAAGCGAGAACGGGCTTTGCTGTCCTTCGGACAATGTGACGGTAAGCCAATCGGCTGCTGGATTCGGCGACAGTTCCATTTGCCATTCGGCCAAACGCTGCCGGGTGCCGCTGACCGGTTGGAGGCCGCAGTATGCATCTTCCAAACCGCAGTAATCGTACAAAAAGCTCGGTTTGGCGGGATGCGGATATGCGAAAATTTGCCAAAACGGCGAATATGAAAAAACACAGGAAGTTCAAAACCTGCTCTCCCACCAACTCACCCTCCTCGAAAACCTAAACCAAGCCATCCTGCAAGAAGCCGTGCAAGGCAAACTCGTACCACAAGACCCAGCCGACGAACTCGCCAAGACGCAACAACTCAAAGCGCATATCCTCGCCAACCAGCAAGCCACCGAGCAGTTGCTCAAGGCGCTGCTGCACCAGGCATTCGAGGTGGGCTAAGGTTTCCGAAATCTTGTATTGACCGGGTGACTTTGAGTCTAATGGCGCCAACTTAAGGGATTTTGATTTACGATTGTTGATGTCATGTTTCATGGTTTGATTGATGATGGCTGAATATCAACCATGAAATCATCGGCTATTCCTTCAAATATCAACATTCATGTAATCAACAATCGTCAATCAAAACAAGTCATTTGCGCTAAATTGACGACATTAGACTTTGAGTCACCCGGTCAATATCGCTCCACAGCTCAAAGTGCATATCCTCGCATTATTGCTGTTGCCTCAATACCCTTCGTTCTGTACCAAATTGGAATTGGCCTCCATCTCCCGCAGCGGAATCGGGAACACCAGTTTCGGGTCGTTGTACTTTAAGGAGCCAACGTCTAGTTTCAGCCGTTTCATGTCATGAATCTTGAAGCCTTCGTGTGCCAGTTCCCGTCGGCGCTCCAACAGGATTTCGTCCACCGTGACGGAATTGGCGGCGGACAAGCCCGCACGGGTATGCACGGCGTTGTAGTCATCCAGCGGCGCAGCGCCTGCAGCGGTGCCCAGTCTTGCATTGCACTCGGCACGAATCAGGTACATTTCCGCCAGGCGCATCAGCGTGATATTGCCGTATTGCGTGTTCCATTTGCCGGAACGGGCAGCGCCGCTGTAGTCAAAGAACAGCGCCAAACGGGTGTCGTCCGGCGCATACAGTGCCAAGTGCGCAGGCAGTATTTCAATATCGCCATCCCGTCCGCCAAAATCTGGGATGGAGAAAAAGATGTTCATCGAGTTGGTGCCATCTTGCGCACTAACCTGCGTGACGAAAATATCCTCTGAAGAGTTTGAACTGCGGTTGAAAACATCGGCGTAGTTGGCCATCAATTGATGGCTGTTCATGCCAATCACTGCATCGGCGGCATCCCTCGCTTTGGCATGGTCGCCCATTTGCAAATAAACCCTGGCCAACAATCCCGTGGCAGCGGCCTTGCTGGCCCGCCATTCGTTGTCTCCTGGTAAAAGCCCGGCTGCAGCGGTCAGGTCAGCGATTACCTGCTGATAAACCTCGTTAACGGCATTGCGGGAAACTTGCTGCACCTCGCCCACCTCACGGGTTGGTTCCAGCACCAGCGGCACACCGGGCTGGTCGTTGCCTCCGTTCGCCTCGAATGGCTGCGCAAAAGAGCGCACCAGCTCGAAATAGGCCAGCGCACGCAAGAAGCGGGCCTCGCCTTCCACCCATCCCCGGTCATCTTCATTGACGACCGACAAGGCGCTGAGCACATTGTTGGCGACATTTACCGTGTTGTACCCGGCTACCCACATTGCTTCGGCATCATTGTTCGAAGCGTTCATCTGTTTGTTGAAAATCTCCCTTGGCCCTTGGTAGGTGCCTACCCATACCACTTCTCCATCCCCACCTTGCAGCTCGGCATTGCGCAGCACATCGGCACCCAGAAAACCATCGGAGGACATGGCGTTGTAAACGCCGTTCAAAACTGTTTTGACGTTCTTGTCGCTGTTCAGTGCCACGGATTCGTCCAGCGATTGCGAAGGCAAAAGGTCGAGTTTATCGTTGCAGGCGGTAAACGACAGTATCGTCAGAATGGCTGCTGCTATTAGATTTATATTTTTCATGAATGTTGTTTTTGATGTTGTGAAACTTAGAATCCGACATTGATGCCAAAGGCAATGGTTTTTGGTTGCGGCGCAGAGTAAAAGTCAATGCCCGATGCAACGTTGTCAGAAAAGGCATCGGACGACACTTCGGGGTCCCAACCATCGTACTTGGTGAAGGTCATCAGGTTTTGGCCAATCACGTACAAGCGGAGCCTCGACAAGCCAATGTTTTCGAGGATGGAGCGAGGAAGCTCGTACCCTATCGTCAAGGTTTTTAGGCGCAGGTAGGAGCCATCGCTGACATAGCGGCTGTTTCGGGATTGGTCGCCATTCGAGTACCAGAAGCGGGGTTCTGGCACTTTGGTGATGTCGCCCGGTTTGTCCCAATGTTTGAGTTGGTCGGTCGTTTGGTTGTCGAACCAACAGGCTTGGCAAGCCATGAAGCGGTCGCCGTCTTTGTAGATTTCGTTGCCATAAACACCTTGGAAAAGGACGTCCAAAGAAATGCCCTTCCATGAAAAGGAGTTGGTGATGCCGCCGATAAAGTCAGGGTTTGGGTTCCCAATCACCACATACTCGGCTTCTGAATAATCGTTGGTGGTTTCACGCCCGGTGTTCTCCCCGTTTTTATACCACAAAGCGTCACCGTTGGCCGGGTCAACGCCCGCATATTCCGCCCCATAGAAAACGCCGATGGACTCGCCGACTTTTACGGCACTCAAGCCCAAGTCAATCAAGTCTTGTCCGGCGGAAAGGCTTTTCACTTTGTTCTTGTTCAGGGCGATGTTGAAGCTGGTCGTCCATTTGAAATCGCCAACGAGGTTGTTGCTGTTGATGACAAATTCCCAGCCCTTGTTTTCCACCTCGCCCACGTTTTTAGTCTGGCTCTCAAAACCCGTGGTGGAGGGCACCGGCACATTGAGCAACAGGTCGGTGGTATTCTTGATGTAATAGTCAATTTCGCCGTTCAGGCGGTTGTCGAACAGGCCAAAGTCAAGGCCGAAGTCCGTCTGCGTGGTTTTCTCCCATTTCAGGTCAGGGTTGGGTATTTGCGAAGGCGCCAAGCCCGATACCCCGGCATAGCTATTGGCGCCATAGAGGCCAAGGTGCTGGAAATTGCCGATGGCCGCATTGCCCGTCTTGCCGTAGCTCGCCCTTATTTTCAGGAAAGAAATCAAGTCGTTGTCCGCCAAGAAATCCTCTTCCGACAGCACCCAGCCTGCCGAAACAGCGGGGAAATAACCGTAGCGGTTGTTTTTGCCAAACCGGGAAGAACCGTCGGCACGAGCACTCAGGGATAGCAGGTACTTGCGGTCAAAATCATAGTTGGCCCTGGCGAAATAGGACAGGAAACTAAATTCGGTAATCGAAGAAGTGCCGATGGTAATGGTGGCAGCGCTTGCCAGCGTTTTCAGGTCGTCCACTGGGAATTCCTGGCCTTCCACCCGTGTGACGTCATTGCGGGATTGTTGGTACTCCATGCCACCCGTCAGGCTGAGGTGGTGCTGCGCACCAAATGCCTTATCGTAGTTCAAGTAAGTCTTCGGCGTAAAATTGACAATCTGGGAATACAGCGACGAGCCATAGCCATTGGAAGCATTTCCACCGTCCGTCCGGGAGCCATAAAAGGCATTGTCACGCAGGTTATAGACATCCACCCCGAGGTCGCCATTCAGCAAAAGCCCCTCCGCCAATTTTAAGCGGACATAGCTGTTGGCAAGGGTTCGGAACGAGGTCACGTCCCGGTTGGCGTCTTCTTGGTCAATAAGGCCATTGTAGTAGGTGGTCGTTGGTCGGTCGTAAAGGACACCATCCGCATCCCTTGGCGGTGTCAGGGGCGACAAAGCGACCAACTGCATGGGTGTTGAAAACTGGTTGTCGTCGGAAACCTGGTCGGTAAACGTGCGTGCCAGGCTCATGTTGATGCCAAAGTTGAGGCGTTTTGAGGCGGCTTGGTCGAGGTTGAGGCGGGCGCTCATCCGCTCGAAGTTGTTGCCGATGAGGATGCCCTCCTGTTTGTTCCAAGCGGCGGATGCATAAAATTTCGTCTTGTCAGTGCCGCCCGAAGCAGCAATGGATGCCTGCGTGGAAACGGGGTTATCCGCAAAAGCTTGGTCTTGCCAGTTGGTATTGGTCGTGGTGGTGGTATAATCAGCACCAGGGCCGGAGTAGCGGTTGAAGCGTTTGGTGGCGTAATTCTCCACGTACCAGTCAATGGCCTCCGCTTCATCCGTCCAAGCCGAGGGGTCCAGCGCATACTCGTAGGTGGCAGCGCCCGTCACGGAACGGGTGAACATCTGGATGTACTGCTCCCGGTTGAGGAACTCCCGCTTGCCGGTCGGCGTGGAAGAACCCATCTGGAAATTGGCTTCAATATTGGTTTTGCCAGCCTTGCCTTTCCGGGTAGTGATGAGCACGACGCCATTGGCTGCCCTTGACCCATATATCGCACCAGCAGAGGCGTCCTTCAATATCTCCACCGATTCAATATCGTTGGGGTTCAGGTCGGCCAGCGGGTTGAGCGCTCCACCAGAAATATTCTGGGCATCCACCGAAATTGGCACCCCATCAACGATATAAAGCGGCTGGTTGCTGGCGGTAATGGAGCCTGCCCCACGTATCCGCACCCGCACGGCGCCGCCCGGCTTGCCGTTGGCTGACTCGATGAAAACCCCGGCTGTTTTACCCTGCAAGCCTTGCTCCATGGAACTGACCGGCAGGTCTTTTAGTCTGTCCCCGTCCAGTTTGGCGATGTTGCCCGTCAGGGTACTCTTGATTTGGGTGCCATAGCCTACCACGACGATTTCGTTCAGCGCCGTTACATTTGGCGCCATTGTAATGTCAATCACGTTGGAAGCTCCGATTGCAATTTCTTGGGAATTATAGCCCGTATAAGAAACCAATAGCACCTTGGTATCAGTGGGCACCGTGAGGCTGAAATTGCCATCAATATCAGCGATGGTGCCATTGCTCGTACCTTGTGCCAAAACGGTCGCTCCATACAATGGCTCGCCGCTTTCGCCATCAAGGATTTTGCCTGTAAGTGTGCGGTTTTGGGCAAACATCATCATTGCCCCAAACGCCAGTAGAGTGGTGAGTAGTGATTGTTTCATACTAATTGCTTTTAGCGTTAATGAAATTTGGTTAATTCAAACGGTTAAAAGTAGAGGTAATAATTTATTGCCAAGATATTTTTTTTGAAGCTTTCAATGGCGTTCTTATAAAAACTAAATTACTTTGTGAAATTTGGCTTCGCCATGTCCTCGCCACGTTGTCATCCTGTAAGGAACCGTCCTCGTCCTAAAGAAGTCTCGCGAGGCTGCCCTTAGGACGAGGACGGTTCCTTAC
>JAIPBL010000129.1 GCA_021739645.1 Saprospiraceae bacterium
GGGCTGACCGTGGATAACGCACCCGGTCTGCCCAATAAATTGGGCGACCACAATCACCTCGGCACCTCAATCTTTTTCAAAATATCGTCCACCACATCCTTCGTATCAAACCCCTCCATCTCCCGCTCCGGCGTCAAGATGATGCGGTGATTCAGTACAGGGTAGGCCACGAAGCGGATGTCGTCGGGCGTCACGAAGTCCCGGCCGCTCATGGCAGCGATGGCCTTCGATGCTTTCAGAATGGCCAACGAAGCCCTTGGCGAAGCACCCAAAAACAGGTCGGGATGCTCACGGGTATTGTGTACCACGGCGGCGATATAGTCCAGCAATTCTTCCCGGATTTGCACCTGCTCCACCAGTTTGCGGCATTGGGCGATGCCCGCATCGCTGAAAACGGGTTTCACATCGTCCTTCACTGTCATGTTGAAATCACTGCGGAAGCGGCGCAGAATCTCCTTTTCTTCTGACAGTTCCGGATATTTTACCTTGATTTTGAAGATGAAACGGTCGAGCTGTGCCTCCGGCAATTTGTAGGTTCCCTCCTGCTCGATGGGGTTCTGCGTGGCCAGCACGAAGAATGGTTTCCGCATCGGGTGGGTCGTGCCATCCACGGTTACCTGGTACTCTTCCATCACCTCAAAAAGTGCGGCTTGGGTCTTGGCGGGTGCCCGGTTTATCTCGTCGATGAGGATGATATTGCTGAAAACCGGCCCGGCATTGAAGGTGAAATCCGAGGTTTTCATATTGAAAACGGTCGTGCCCACCACGTCGCTCGGCATCAGGTCGGGCGTGAACTGGATGCGGGAGAATCCCACGTCCAGCGTCTTCGCCATCAGCTTGGCAGTCAGTGTTTTGGCGATGCCAGGCACGCCCTCGATGAGTACGTGGCCGTTGCAGAACAGCGCCGCCAGCAGCAAGTCCATCATCTCATTCTGACCGATGATGACTTTGCGCAGCTCATTTTTCACCGCTCCAACGGCGTTGTAAACTGGCGAGAGGTCGAGGCGGTTTTGTTGCCAAGCCGGGGTGATTTCCTCAACGGGTTCAGAAGGGACAAACTCCGCATCGGCGGGCTGTTCCAGGGGTGTCTCTGGGGTTGTTTCTTCTGGTTCGTTGGTTGGTTCAAGATGTTCGTTTGACATGGTTTTGAGAATGATAGTGGTAAATAATGAATGGTAAATGGGCAGTTTGTAATCCCGAAGGTAGTGTGTCCAAAAGTCAAAAAAAATTTGTTTGTTTATTTTACATTTCTTTTCGTCTAACTACTTGATTTTCAATTAGATGAGCTTCTCTCCATTGTTTCAAATCTGCCATCGAAACGCCTTGCAAAGCTTGCTTTATTTCAGGCTGCATCTTCCCCAAATTCGTATCAAAATGGATATAGATGCAAAGCGACAGTACCGATGGGTGACCCCGTGCAAGGTATTCGTTGCATTTCTATCCTTGTAAGGGTTTTCTCATAAAAAAATCGTGCGTGCCGTAAAGTCGTAGATTTGATTTTTCCGAAATTAAACAAACGACATGAAATACCCACGAAGAAGGGCAAAATAAGACATTTTACCAACAACTTCAAAACTGCCAAGAACTGGACCTTCGGGACAACGGCGGCAATAACGGCTAAAGCTGCTTTTTGGCTGTAATGCTTTTTCAGGACTACTTTTGTCACTGTAAAACCGTAGCCGGACTATCTATTAACCCGTAATGCTTTTTCAGGACGAGGCACTTAGCACAACAAGACTCACCACCCCACCCATATCCATCTTTCCCATCAAAGCTATCGGTTGCAATCCTCCACTACAAACCCGCCAAAGCACCCCAACTGTCACGAAATTAGCAGAACGGCAGAAGAGATGGGCAAAACAACGGAATTTGCTAATTTTACCCTCGTTCACTAAATGCAAACTCAAGATGAATAAACTTCTACTCGCCCTGGCTTTGTGCTTATCCATGCTCGAACTATCCGCACAGGTCGTAATCAATGAAATCTGTGCTTCCAACCTGAACGGGTTGACCGACGGGGACGGCGACAGGGAAGATTGGTTTGAACTCTACAACAGTGGGGCCACTGCTGTAAACCTGAGTGGTTGGTTTTTAAGTGACAACCCGGCCAATCCCCAAAAATGGGTCATACCGAACGGACAGACCATCGCTGCGGGGGCTTACCGTACGGTATTTTGCTCCGCCAAGGACAAGGTTCAAGGGACTTCTCTCCACACCAATTTTAAACTAACACAGACGAAAAGTGAATCGGTCGTCTTGACCATGGCGAATGGCACGGCAGTAGATTCCTATATGTTTGGCATCCCGAACCAAGTCAATCACAGCTATGGCCGCAACCCCAATGGCGGTTCGACTTGGAAAATATACACTACTCCAACGCCGGGCGCTACCAATAATTCCAATTCTTTTTTAAGCTATGCTCCAGCTGTAGTGGCAAGCCAAGCTGCCGGTTTTTATCCGGGAAGCATCATGGTGGGCTTGAGCACTGACCCCGGTTTTACGATCCGCTATACGACCAACGGCAGCGAACCAACTATTACTTCTACGCTCTATGCAGCGCCACTGAATATTGCAGCAACGACGGTTTTGAAGGCATGCGCCTTCAGTGGAAACCCACAGGTGCTGCCGGGCTTTGTCATGTACCATACCTATTTCATCAATGTAAACCATACGGTGCCGGTCGTTTCCATTGCTGGCAACAATGTCAATGCCTTGATGAGCGGTACGCAAACCCCACGTTTCGGCTCGCTGGAATATTTTGAAAACAATATGCTGGAATCCGACGGATATGGCGAACTCAATAAGCATGGCAACGATTCCTGGGCCTATCCCCAACGTGGTGTTGACTGGATCACCCGTGACCAAATGGGGTATGACGATGAGTTGGACCACCAATTTTTTAAAGAACGCACCCGGAAGAAATTCCAGCGACTCATACTCAAAGCGGCGGCCAACGACAATTATCCGACGGCCAGCGGCGCCCATATCCGGGATTCCTATGTTCATACCCTTGCCCTGAACGGCGGCATGAACGTGGACGTTCGGACGCACCTATCCTGTGTGCTGTACGTCAATGGTCAATATTGGGGCGTATATGACCTTCGGGAAAAAGTGGACGATTCCGACTTTACGAAGTATTACTATGACCAGGATGAATTTGATATTGATTATATAAAGACATGGGGCAGCACTTGGTCAGAATATGGAACGTCCACGGATTGGTACACCCTTAAAAATTTTATACTTGGGAACAATATGGCCATTCCGGCCAATTATGCCAATGCCGGGCAACAATTGGATTTCCTGAGCCTCATAGATTATGTGATAATCAATTCACATAGCGTCTGCAAGGATTGGCTCAACTGGAATACCTCCTGGTGGCGTGGCCGCAATCCCGATGGTGGAGCAAGAAAATGGCGATATACCCTTTGGGATATGGATGCGACTTTCGGGCATTATACCAACTATACCGGCATACCAAATACCGGCCCTACTGCCGATCCCTGTGACGTGGAGCAAATACCGAACAGCGGCGATCCGCAGAACCATATAGATATATTCATGGCATTATATGCCAACCAACAGTTCAAGGACTTATATATCAACCGATACGCCGATTTGCTAAATACCTCGCTTTCTTGCGAATATATGAACGAGCTGCTGGACTCCATGATCAATGTGATAGCCCCTGAAATGGCGCAACAATGCACCCGTTGGGGCGGGAACGTCAACCAGTGGAATCAAAATGTCAATACGCTGCACAATTTCATCAATACCCGTTGCCAGATACTGGAACCTGCCATCGTGGATTGTTATGACGTGACTGGCCCGTTTGAACTGACGGTGAAAATTTCCCCAGATACTTCGCCCAACCAGGTTAAAGTAAACACGATAACCCCGACCATATACCCATATATCGGAGCATATTTTGGTGGGGTCAATATTGACCTCGCTGCCAAGCCAGCAACTGGTTGGTTATTCGACCATTGGGAAGTCGCTGGCAACACATTTGGCCCCAACCAATTTGCCGCCGCCATTGCGCTGGCCTTTCAGACCTCCGGCATGGCAACGGCCTTTTTTGTGGAGGTCGCTCCATGTAGCCCGCCGACCAATGTTGCCATTTCCACAACTTTGGGCTATACCTTGATGGACTGGACAGACCAGTCGCTGGCGATGAACTACCCGTTCCGGTACCGAATAGTGGGGGATACCGTTTGGACGGAATTTACTTCCTTGAGCAGCGATTGGGATTTCGATGTACTGCCCGGCTGCAGTCAGTACGAAGGGCAAATCCAAACCGCTTGCCCGCAGGGCACCAGCCCTTTTGTTGATTTCACCTTCTCGACGCCGGATTACCTGCAAGGTTTCGACCTGGCCGATACCGATTTTTGCAATGCTGCCGGAACCATGCTCAATGCCACTTTCCCCGGTGCAAGCTACCAATGGAACGACGGGAGCAATGGCCCAATGCTCAACGTCACTGCTCCCGGCAACTATTGGGTGACGGTCGCCTTGGATGGCTGCACCCGTACCGATACGGCCCTGGTTTCGCAGGTCTATGAGACAGCAGCCATCGAACCCATCATTTGTCCAGATGAATCTTTTGTGTTGGGCGGTGAAACGTTTGATGCCCAAAACCCCAGCGGACAGGTGCTGCTGCCCAATATGGCGGCCAACGGCTGCGACAGCGTCGTTCAGGTCAGCCTCCAATTTTTGATGCCGAGCCAAAATCAGGTTTTTCAGACCAATTGTGACCCGGCGTCGGTCGGGGTAGACTCGGTGTATCTCACGAATGCCGTGGGCTGCGATAGCTTGGTCATCACCACGACCACACTTACGCCGATTAGTGTAACTAATTTGGCAGCCACCTCCTGCAACCCAGCGTCGGTCGGCGTGGATACAATCTTCCTGGTCAATGCACTCGGTTGCGACAGCTTGGTGATTACCACCACGGCATTCACCAACATCGGCATTTCCACAACGCCGATTTTCGTGCAAAACTGCGACCCTGCGGCAGTCGGGGTGGACACCATTTTGCTGACGAATGTGGCGGGCTGCGACAGCTTGGTCATCATCACGACCACGCTGGCAACCTTTAGCCAAACGCTTTTGGGAGCTATTTCCTGCAACCCGAATTCAGTTGGCATTGACACCGTATTTCTGACCAGTGCTTTGGGCTGCGACAGCCTGGTGATTACCACCACCACGTTCACCAACATCGGCATTTCCACAACGCCGATTTTCTTGCAAAACTGCGACCCGGCGGCAGTCGGGGTGGACACCATTTTGCTGACGAATGTGGCGGGCTGCGACAGCTTGGTCATCACCACAACCACCTTCGCAAGCTTTAGCCAAACCCTTTTGACCGCCGTTTCCTGCAACCCTGCGTCGGTCGGCGTGGACACCATCTTGCTGGTCAATGCACTCGGCTGCGATAGTCTGGTTATTACCACCACGGCATTCACCAACATCGGAATATCCACAACGCCGCTTTTCGTGCAAAGCTGTGACCCTGCGGCTGTTGGCGTGGACACGTTGCTGCTGACCAATGCGGCGGGCTGCGATAGCCTGGTCATTACCACGACTACCTTCGCTACCTTCAGCCAAACCCTTTTGACCGCCGTTTCCTGCAATCCTGCGGCGGTCGGTGTGGACACCATCTTGCTGGTCAATGCACTCGGCTGCGACAGTCTGGTGATTACCACCACCATGTTTGACCCCGTCGGCATTTCCATCACGCCACTTTTCTTGCAAAACTGCGACCCTGCAGCGGTTGGCGTGGACACGCTGCTGCTGACCAATGTGGCGGGCTGCGATAGCCTGGTCATTACCACGACTACTTTAGCACCATTTAGCGAGACCTTTTTGACAGCATTTTCTTGCGACCTCGGCTCGGTTGGGACTGACACCATTTTGCTGACCAACCAATTCGGCTGCGACAGCTTGGTCATCACGACAGTGACTTATGCAGGCCTTGACTTCGAGGCTTCGGCCCAGGGCGAACTTTGTTTTGGTGAAAAAAATGGACTGATTCAGTTGGAAACGGTCTTAACCGATTTTCTGCCCGTGGAGCTGGTTTTGGAAAACCAGTCCGCACAGTTTTACACCGGAAATCCAGTTCAATGGGAAGACCTTCCCCCTGGCGTTTATGTGCTTTTGGCGACCAATACAGCGGGGTGCACGATGTCCCAAGTAGTCGGAATTGCCGAAGCCACTGAGCTACATCTCGATTTGGGGCTGCAACCGATTGTGCTCCACACAGGCGACAGTATTTGGGTGGAGCCGATTGCCGATTTTCAGATTGCAATCGCCGAATGGTCTCCATCGAGTGGTGTGCATTGTGCCAGTTGCCCCGGCACTTTCATTTCCGCCCCGAGGACGGAGACCTACACGCTCACGGCTTCCGACGCCAATGGCTGTTCAACAAATGCTTCGCTCATGGTACGGGTGGAACAGGGAGTACGGATATTTGTGCCCAATGTCATCCGTCCCGGCAGCGGCGGCCCGAATGAATACTTGACCATTTTTGCCGGGCCGGAAGTGGCGCAAATCCATTCACTGCAACTCTTCGACCGATGGGGCAACCATGTTTTTGAACAATACAACCTGATGCCCAATGTCCCGGTTTCTTGGGACGGCACGTTCCGGGGGGAATTGGTTCCGCAAGGCGTCATTGTTTGGATGCTTACCGCAAAAACCAAGGACGGCAGGGTGGTGAATTTGAGTGGGGACATTACGGTGCTGCGGTAGTGCAGGGATGATGTTTCGGACGCCAAAAACGGAGGAAGCGATGGGGCCAACAAGTTTTTTCAGATATTGGAGCGGTCGGGTGCGAGAGAGTCCTGCCGTTTTCATAACTCTTATCAACATTTTTTTTACAGAAATGAAATCATCAAGATACCATTGAAATGCCCAATCTACTTTTGCTCTACCGCAAATTGGGGTAGCTTTGTACATGGCATAAAGTACTATAACCTAGCCTCAAACATCAACAAAAGCCACTCTCCGATTTCCTTTTCCATTACCAAATCAAAACCATGGCGCCGGACCATATTTGCAATAAAATCGCCGGATATGGCTTTTTCGCAAATATCGTTATCGCTGTCCAGTTCCGGCACAGGGTCGAAAAGGTAGAGCCTGCCGCCCAGCTTCAGGGATGCTCGCAGCGATTCGCACATCTCGTCGGGCTTTTCAAAATGGTGAAAAGTATTACGGACAATGATTTTGTCGAGTTTCATCCCCTCCAGTCCGGTGGACTTGGCTGTGCCTTGCACCAGTTGTACGTCACTGGTCATGCGAAGGTTGTCGGTTCTCTTGAACTTCTGTTCGATATAGGCGATACAGCCCGGCTCTATATCGTTGATGAATAAACTTATGTTGTCAAAAGACAGGGCGGTCAATAGTGCAAAACTGCCATTGCCAGCCCCTATTTCGCCGATGGACTCGCCCTCATGTATATCGTATAAATCAGTCTCTTTTAAATAATAAGTAATTGATTAGCGATGTTGCGCCTCGTAAGCGGGCATATTTCCTGTTCGCATAACATAAGCCAATCCGTCAAGAATATCATGCCCCCTCTTTCGCAGGGTCTTGATGACACTCATAAATGCGGCACGGGCATCAGCCC
>JAIPBL010000130.1 GCA_021739645.1 Saprospiraceae bacterium
ACCGTCCTCGTCGTAAGGGAAGTCTCGCGAGGCCGCCCTTACGACGAGGACGGTTCCTTCCAGGATGACAACGTGGCGCGGACGAGACATAGAGGGACAAAATTGTTTTTATGAGACAGCCCTTTACTTCAATGCTACTTGAAGTCGAATAAAAAATCTGCATAACTAAAAACTATTAGCGGTGAAATACAAAGTAAATAACCCCGTGATTCAATGGCTGATGGAGGGGGATGTCTCCATCCAGTACCAAGTTCAGCGTGACTTGTTTCGGAACGAATTGCCGGAACTGCAAAAGCGAATCAAAAACGAAGGTTGGGGAAAGGCTTTTCTTTCAAAAAGAAATCGTGACGGGCATTGGGGGCTTAAATTCTACGAACCGAAATGGATTTCTACCCATTATACTTTGCTCGATTTGAAGAATTTGGCCATAGCGCAGGACGTGCCTGAAATCCAGGAAACTATACAGCTTGTGCTTCGCAAGGAAAAAGCACCAGATGGCGGCATTAAACCCATCGGGGCCACCAAACAGAGCGATGTTTGCATCAATGGCATGTTCTTGAATTACGCCAGCTATTTCAAGTCGAATGCGGATGACTTGAGGTCTGTTGTTGACTTTTTGCTTTCCCAATACATGCCCGACGGCGGCTTTAACTGCGAATCCAATAGGAGAGCTTGTGTCCATAGCTCCCTGCATTCGACACTTTCCGTATTGGAAGGCATCTTGGAATACCAAGAAAACGGGTACATTTACCGGCTAGCGGAGCTGCAACTCATGGCAGAGACATCCAGGGAGTTTATCTTGATGCATCGATTGTTCAAGTCGGACAAAACAGGGGCAATAATTGATAAAAGAATGACCATGCTATCTTTCCCATCCAGGTGGCGGTACGATATTTTGCGGGCATTGGACTATTTTCAAAAGGCAGCTATCGCCTATGACCCTCGAATGGACGATGCCCTTGAAATCCTTCGAAAAAAGCGAAAAGCCGAAGGCAAATGGCCCCTTCAATGCAGGCATCCGGGGCAAGTACATTTTGAGATGGAGGCAATAGGCAAGCCGAGCCGATGGAATACGCTCAGGGCGCTCCGTGTATTCGGGAGATTGGTGGAAAATAAATGAAAGAGTCAGTTGTGCTCAATTGCTAAACTGAGGTACAGTTTTTTTGACAAAGACCAGCGTAGGCAAAACGAGTCTTATTTCTTGGCGGCTATTTCACTTCTTCCACCCCGTCCACTAAATAATCAGTCTCACCTTCCCAGATAAAGTTTCTGATGTATTGTTTGTAATGAAGCCTAACCACCTTCCCGCCGAGCTGGTTCAACTTATCGGCCACATGCTTTTCCTTCACGGAAAAATACCAGATTTGATTGGCGAGTGCCGTTCCTGAAGCAGAGTTGACGATGCCGCCCTGGTTGAGTTCGCCTTCGTATGTTTTGAAAATAAAACCCTTCCGAGAGAACTTGATGAGTGTGCCGTCACGGTAGCCATCGCTGTACACGGCTCCGTAGTTGAAGTAAGTATAACCACCAATGCCCAAGGCGAGTATCAGAAAAGTAAAGCCAAAGATGCGTTTCCATTTTATGCCAGAAATCGGATTCTTGAATTCCATGTTGTTTATTTTTTGAGCAAAGCTCCGTTAATTTTCCAATTCGACGTTGCTTTTTGTGCAAGTAACGACGAAGTAGCCAAAATGCCTTTTAAAAGGCGATAACAACAGCGTCAGTAGAAGCGCTTGGATGTACTGCCGCCTAGTTTCTTCTTTCTGAACAAGTTGGGCTGCCAACAGTTTCAAGACCACAATGGGGATAAAAATCAGCGTTGGCAGGATATTCCAACTGATGTCTTTCACAGCGACTTTCGTAAAACCTTGGGATTTCAATTCCGCTGTAAAACCATCAATGTTTGCCAGCGAGGTCATCTCCCAAGCGGTTAGACAGCGTCGTTGAATGCGGTCAATCCAGCCGGGGAGTGAATGGCTGTGTTTTTTGAAACCATCAATCACGACAAGTTTCCCTCCGGGCTGGAGTAACCGAGCAGCCTCCGAAATGAATTTAGCCTTTGTTTCACCATCGCCGTAGCAGGCGCTTTCAAGGGTATAGGCCGCATCAAAACTGTCAGCTTGAAAAGGGATGGCCTGAAAATTTGCCTGTTGAAGATGGGCCCTCTGGGCATGTCGGGAGGCAGCGATTTTTTGCTCCGCAATGGTTAACTGCTCCGCACTGAGATTGACGCCAGTGATGGTTGACGTTGGCAGGAGTTCCAGCAATTGCAACATCGTAGCACCATAGCCGCAGCCTATTTCCAGTATTTCTTTGGGTGGGTTTTCCTGCTTGTGGCCGAGTAGGTTGGCCACTTCTTGGTTCATGTTGCGAAGCAACTGCTCATGCCTGAGCGGGTTATCACCAAACGTGAAATACCCGAAATGGACGTTCAGGCTTTTGCTCCAGATAACATGATGGGAGGTGATGATGGACAGGTTTTAATGAAACAATCAGGCGACACCTCGAAAGCCTCCATTGGGAAAGTCATTGGTTAATCCCCACAGATTTCAGTGACTTTGCTGGATTCCATTTCTGAGGTTACCAGCAAAGCCACTGAAATCCGTGGGGATTGCAATATTGTGTCAAGTACAGCTCAAGGCCCTGGCGGGAAATCGCCTTCCTCCTTGCCCGGTGAGCGCAGCACTTTAAAGAAAAAGTAGATGGTGAAGCAGGCTATGGTTATCTGCGCCAACAACATGATGGTCAATGCTAATGGATTCATGGCGTATTTCTTCCTTGTTTAACCCTGATTGTGTAAGCTACGTAAACCAGTGCTGCAATACCTAAGAACAGCCCCAGCAACATGAACCTTGCAAACGGGATATAAGTTAATTTTTTGTTCAAAATGTTCAGGTGAGCCGGGTCGGACATCGTTTTGATGCTACCGAGTTTTTTCTCCAATTTCACCTGGTATTTTGCTTTCTCTTTCACGTCAGCTTCTGCATCCATGGCCGTTTTGATGGCATCAGCCTCTTGCTGTAGCGCCGGTATGGTGGCCGGATTCTGTATGGTGGCGATTTCCTCCTTGATGCCAGCATTGCCCAACTGCTTGATGAGCGAGCTGTTGTCCAGCGCCCAACCTTCGCCACTTCCCAGCTTGCTGAATGCGCCCGCCCAGTCGTTGCCCTTTGGTGTGATGACCGAACCAATGAAAACAAACAACAACATCGTTGGTGTGACCCATTTTATGATGTACTTCAGGATGGAAGGCAGCTTGATGTCAGCACCGAGGTTGATTTCTTTCCAGCCCTTGTTGATGCCAAAAATCCAAGAGAACAAGATGGTTTCGAGCAATGCAAAAACCACTAATGAAACCGTGCCCGCCCAGTAGTCATATTCATCAAAAACACCGTAGTTGTAAAACAAGACCGTTGGCATACCGAGTATCAGCACGATGATTCCAAATGAAATCGCCCCCTTCTTTTGCGACCACATGAACTCGTCTCGCATGAAGCCCATCCAGGGCGTACCCATGGCCAGCGAAGAGGTGATGCCCGCAAAAAACAGGAGTCCAAACCAGAAAACACCAGCTATGACGGACAGCGTAGGGCCCCATTGCTGGAAGAGATAAGGCATGGTCTGGAAAGCCATTCCGAAGCCTGCATTTTCTTGTACCCAAGCGATGCCAAGGTAGCCAGCTGCGATTGGAATCACGATGCTTGCTCCCAAGACCACTTCCACGAATTCGTTCATGAAGCCAGCGGCGACGCCGTTCAGCGCAATATCCTGTTTCGAGCGCATATAGGCGGCGTAACAATGGATTGTACCCATGCCCACCGATAGTGTGAAGAAGATTTGCCCCGCCGCAGCGAGCCAGACTTTGGGGTTGGTCAGCGAGTCAAACTGCGGGGTCCAAAGGAAATTAAGACCATCTATGGCGGAAGCCGTAGGATGCTCCAGCGTAGCGCCAGAAGTGCCGAGGGTAAGCCCTTTAATGGCAAGTCCCACGGCAAACAGGATGAGCAATGGCATCCCAATTTTTGCCACTTTCTCCACCCCTGCAAGACCACGGGATAGAATCCATGTATTTAACGTAAGGCAAACAATATAAAAAATGACCGCCTCGTAGGGTATGCCCGTTGTGGAGACTCCGATGTCCACATAATCATTGAAAAAACCAGCCACTTCGGCTTGGCTCTTGCCGGTAAACGTGCCTCCAATGGAGTGGAAAACATAGGACATTGTCCAGCTTTCGATGTAGCAGTAATAAGCTGCGACGGCAATGTTGGTAAATATTCCAAACACCCCAAAGTACTTCCAAAGGCGCCCCTTGGCCATTGTGTCTAGGATGTAAGGTGTGCAGTGATTGCCAAAACGCCCGCCAAAGCGGCCCATGCTCCACTCGATGAGTAACAGTGGGATGCCCATCAGCAGGAAGCAGACCAAGTAAGGGATGATAAACGCACCTCCTCCGTTCTGAACGGCCTGCACCGGAAACCGGAGGAAGTTGCCGAGGCCCACGGCATTGCCCGCCATCGCTAGTATCAATCCGATACGTGAGCCCCATTGTTGATTGTTTGTACTCATTCTTCAGTTAGTTTATTTCAGTTTGTCGCCTTTCGGCAAATTGGTCACTCGTTTTTTTCGCATTAAGCGAGGCCAAGGTAATCAGGATTGTTTTTTAAAGAAAAAAATTGAATGGAAAAGTGGCTTTTGGCCAAAAAGGCTTCAAGTGCAGTTTGTGTAAATATTTTTTCGATACCTTTCAACCGCCGATCCCGATTGCTATCGGGAGCTTCGGCAGCGCAGGCTTTGCCAGGTTCCGAAACTTCATGTCTAGTCCCGAAAGCCAGTGTGTGCGTGGGGGAAGACCCTGCGCCAGCGGGGAGCTGCCAGCTTGTCTGCCGAAGGCCACACAACCATTCCTGGGAATAAATCCACACTTGCTCGAACTCGTACTTTATCGCAAATTATTCAAGTGCTGCTGGGCTGGGAAGGTGGAAGACTTGGCACAACGGGCGCACTGTCCGCCGAGGAGGAAAAGGCCCTCAGCGTCTATTTCCAGCAAAAGAAACTGGCAAAACTGGCTGCCAATAAACAGGAAGTCAAAAAGAAAACGGCTGACAGAAGCAATCAACAGAGGTTGCATGATGTGGTAGTTTGGCTTTAATCACTGCCAAACTGCACCCCTCGCCCTACCTGCAAACCTGCAAGAACGGCGGCACTTTAGGGCTGCCAGAACATTCTTGTGGTGGCTGGGTACACTACTTGGCGGGCGCTGCGGGCAAGTCACGTTGTAGCAACTGCCTTCCCACTCAGCAAAAATGTTAATTCGTCAAGCTTTTCAAAAATTCTTGCTTTGCTTTCCTCACTGACTTCCTTGCTTTTAAGTGCCTCGCCCAAGAACCGAATCGGCTCCTTCACGAATTCCGTCAGTTCTTCGGGTGGCAACGAAAGCATATAATCTTTCAGCATGGAAAGCTGCTTCTCCCGCTTGGGTTCAGCAAAGTATTTTTTCAAAAAAGCTTCTCTATTCGTCAGCATGGCTTATTTCTTTTTGAGTTTTCTCAATAAAATCATTTCGTCGAGGATGTTGTCAATAAAATCTTGGTAGTCCTTGTTTCCCAATTTTTCCCTGAACTCTTTTTCATACCAAACCCCCAAGGTCAATTGGTCTTCCAACATTTTCCAGCGTTGTTCGATTTGTTTGTCGGTCATCTTATGAGTTTTCGGATAGTATGTAAACGTTGAACGCTAAAACTGGTGCAAGTTAGGCATCAAAGGAATGTATTCAAAATAAAAAGTCAGGGAAACGCCCCCTCACCCTACGTGCAACCCCACAAGAACGACCGCATTTCAGGGCTGTTAAATCATACCTGCAACAACTGCCAAACCGGCACCCCTCGACCTACCTGCAAACCCGCAAGAACGATGGCACTTTTGAGCTGCTAAAACATACTTGCGACAACTGGACTAAGGAACACCCAGCGCCAGCGGGGACTGCGCCAACAGCCCAGCACACACCCAGTAGTTCTTGCAAGTTTGCAACTTGCAAGGCTCGGAACTAGCAAATCAGCAGGCATTCTTTTACTTTCAATGAATGCTTTGGCGGGAAGGAGGGCTGCGAAACCGCTCATGTTAAGCCTTGCAAGTTGCAAACTTGCAAGAACGAAGAGACTTAATGTCTGCTAAGACGACATACTTGCGACAACTGGGGAACTAAGAGTTTTAATGCCTGCTAAGACGACATACTTGCGACAACGGTTCATATGCAGTTGCCTTATGTTTATGATTGTGTCCCAAGTGACAAACACTCATTTGGTTATGGGGCAAAATATACCTAAATTGGCATTTCAAATTCTCGAAAAGATATCAGACATGAGATGTTCTTTACTTTTTAGTTTTTGCCTTTTGTTTACTTCCGCTCCGAGTGCTTTTAGCCAAAATGAAATACTTGGTGGGGGCATCCATGTCGAGCAGATTGGAGGCTGTAATGCTAATAGCGTCAGGGTAGAGGCACTGATTTACGTAAACAAAGACCCGGCATTTCCTATACCAGATTCCATTAGCATACACTGGGGCGATGGAATTTCAAATAAAATTGGAAGAATAAGCACTATCGTCCTTCCTGGCCAGATTTCCTATTTAACCTATACGGGCGAATATACGTATGATGGTCCAGGCACCTACAGTATAACCATTGAAGATTGTTGCCTCACAAAAGCGTTCATCAATTTTGATTTAGAACCATCCGTTTCATTTAAGGTAGGCGCACTTTATACGCTTTTCAATGGCCAGTTTCAAGGTTGTAATAATACGGCAAAACTGCTTAGCCCATTAGTTGATAACGGTTATATAGGCCAATTGATTAACTTTAATCCGGCTGCCTTCGACTCCGACGGCGACAGCTTGGCTTACGCTGTCTTTAATCCCTTGACAGAATTCAACTATCATTTTCCCAATGAAGTCATGCCCATCCCAACCAACCAATTCTCCATTAATCAACAGACAGGTACTATCACGTGGGAAAATCCCACAAAGGCTGGCGACTATTTAGTAGGCTTGAAAGTAGCAGAATACAGACACCAAGCCCTCATCGCCGAAACCGCTCACTTGCTCGACTTCCGTATTTTTGACCTTGACCTGTCCCTATTTCCCAACCCAACTGCCTCCGAACTGACTGTAAATTTCTTGCCAGCGGTTCCCGATGAAAAATTGCAAGTCAGGATTTTCAATGTCTTGGGGCAATTGGTTTTAGCGGAAGCTGGCGTTTTTACATCAACTGGCTACCCAATCAACGTCCATGATTTTGCCAATGGCGTTTACCTGCTGGAAGTGGAAGCGTTTGGGAGAAGATGGGTGAGGAAGTTTGTAAAGCGCTAGCGCATTGGTGCAGTTGGGACTTGAACCAGCGTCTGTGTGGGGAAGACCTTGTGCCAGCTGGAAGACTCTGCGTCAGCGGGTATCTTCGATACTTTAGGGGAATTGGAAGCGATGCTCAGGATGAAGGCGGTGGCGTGATGTGTATTTGACTACCCCCGCTCCAGCTGTTCGTTGATGTGATGGGGTAAACGCACCCCTCGCCCTACCTGCAAACCCGCAAGAACGATGG
>JAIPBL010000131.1 GCA_021739645.1 Saprospiraceae bacterium
TAAATACCAGCGGATAGGTGGCCGTAGTTGGTCTGGTTGTGCTGGTTGGCCAGCACTTCCCGGTGCAGCAGCTTGCCGCTGGCATCGAAAATGCGCAGGGTGGCGGTGCCTTCCTGTTCCGCAGCGAAGTCCACGTTCAACAGCCCATCCTTCACGGGGTTGGGATAGACGGCAATGCCGTTGGCGCTGCCCTCCATCATCACGGAGCGGATGTCGGAGTATTCCATTTTACCGTCAAAATCCACCTGCCGCAGGCGGTAGTAGTTCACGCCGGGCAAGGGGCGCTCGTCGGTGAAGGCGTAGGATTGCTCCGCTTGGGTGGTGCCGTGGCCGGGCACGAAGCCGAGGGTCTCCCAGTGCCGGCCATCGTTGCTGCGCTCGATGTCGAAGCCTTCGTTGTTGAGTTCGGAGGCGGTGCGCCAGTTTAATTCTACAGCCTCATCGTCCGGCGATGCAGCTCGGAAATAGACCATTTCGACCGGGAGCAAAGAAAATGAAACTTGAAATTCATTGCCAACAAAAGTCCCGGAACCAGAATAGCCTGCTGGCCAAGTGATGGTGGGGGTTCCTGACTTGGTACCAGTAGCAGTGAGTATGGTAAATGTTGAGGAAGTAGGAGTAATCCCATTGACAAAACTGATGTTGATGATGCCGTTGAGAGTGACATCGCCAGTTACGTTTATTTGATCGTAATTGTTGCAGGCAGTGCCGTCGGCTAGTTCAATTTCAAGAGTGCCGTCGTTGGTCAGGCCGCTGCCGAAGGTCAGGCAACCGGGAGAGGAGCCTGGGGCAACAGTGCCTCCTGAAGAATTGGATAAACCTGCTGAGCCGTCAATGATACCTGTTCCATCTAAAATACCGTTGTGGTTGAAAGTATTATTATTGGTAAAAGTACCATTGACAGTCAAGTTTTTCCCTGCGTTCACGGTGACCGTGCCGTCGTTCGTCAGGGTACTGCCGTCGTTAATTCTGGCGCTGGTGTAGTTGAATGTTAATGCCCCGCCGCTATTGATAGTCACAGAAGATTCCGAATAGAACGATTCATTGGCCAATAGGGTGCCCGAAATATCGGTATACCCGAAGTCGTCGAATGGTCCGTTCATAGTCAGGGTTTTTCCTGCGTTTATAGTGACCGTTCCAAAGTTTGAAATGGACCCGTTTAAAGAAAAGGTAACATCCACGATAAAAGCTCCGGAGCTTATTTCGATATAACAAGAATTACATTCGAACCAATCGCTAACGGTTAAATCCCCAGAAAATATCCTTATATTTCCATTGCTGACAAAATTGCCGTCAGAGGTAATTGTACCATCATCATGGTAGTAATATGCCCCCTGATTTATAGTCAGGTTTTTGCCAGCGTTCACGGTAATTGTGCCTGCGTTATACAGACTTCCAGAAATGGAGGCACTGGTACCGTTATGGATGAATGTTCCGTAAATCTGTAGTTGGTTATTTACTTGAATCGTACCGTTGTTAGTCAAGCTTGCATACACCTCGACATGTGAAGCAATGGTCAAAGTCCTTGAATTGTTAATTGTAATAGGGCCGTCGAAGTACACTGTCACATTCACCGTACAACTTCCATCTATTATGACATCATTTCCTATATCAACATTTGTACCTGGATAGCTAGGCGACCAGTTGCCAGTAGCATTCCAATTGCCTGTACCTGAGAAGGTATAGGTTGTTGCCAAAGCCTGCCCGACATTCAATAGGACGAGGAGGCCAATGAAAAGTCCTGCCCGGAGCAGGGAAGAAGGGATGAGGGTAAAGGTTGTTTTCATGTCGTTCATTTTTTAAAGTGAAAAAGGAAAGTGTTGTTTTAAAAAGCAGGGTTGCGGGCAGGTATTCGCTTTAAATATTGAAAGGAGTCTGTCCGCCCCGGTGCTTTTCTGTTTTTTGTCAATTTATTTTTGGTTTTTTCGGGCATGGCACGGCCAAGGCAAGGCCGGGGCCTTTGCCTGCATCGGGAAGCCGGGAAAACCACCAATGTTTTTTAGTGGAAAATTTTAATTGCAACTTGGGTCATTTCCTTCTGGAAGACAATGCAAAGGTGGGAAGGAGGAGTCGGCAAAATCGGTCAAATGTGTGCCGAAATCGGTCAAATTGCGGGAAAGGGGAAGCCGGTTTTCCGACAGCGTGGAAAATAAAGGGGTTGTCACAATTTTACACCGCTTCAAAAAGCGCATCCATTACAACCTCATTCTGCGCCAGGTAGGCATGCTGGTTTTGGACGAGACCGTGCGTAGTCACCAAAGTGATGAATATGGATTTCCTCGTTTTGGTGGCCGCTTTGAATGCCGCTATTTTATGGCGCAGTTTGTCCGCATATTCTTTAGTGATGGCGAAATGATGGATGGAGAATTTCATTTCGCAGAGGTTGGTTACCTGGTCTTTCCGGTCGATGACCAAATCTATCTGGGCATCATTGGAATGCCAGGAATAGATGGAGGTCTGCACGCCGCTGATGCCGAGGGCTTTTTTGATTTGTTGGACATGGTGCAGGCAGACCATCTCGAAGGCATAACCGCTCCAGGCCCGGTACATGGGCGACTCAGCCGCATTGAGCCAGAAGTTTTCGTCGTCGGGGCTTGAGTTTTTGATAAAGTTCAGGTAGAACAGGGAGTACAAATCCACTAATTGGTACAAGGTGTCCTGCTGCTTTTTTCCGAACGACCGATAGGGGCGGATGAAGCTGCTTTCTTCCAGTTCCTTCAATAAGCGGGAAAGCCCGCCGCCATTGGAGATGCCTGTTTTGTTGATGATTTCAAGCCGGGAAAGTCCTTTGTTCTTTTCGGACAAAGCCTCGATGATGGACGTATGCCTCTCCGCCCGGTTGAACAGGGAGGCGTACAAGTCTTCATATTCCGTGCGGAAAGGGGCATTTTTTTCAAAGCAGAGCAGGTTGATGTTCTGTGTTGCGCTCAATCCCTTTTTCAGCCGTTCGAGGTAAAAGGGGATGCCGCCAAAAGCCATATATACTTGGATGACCTGGTAGCGGTCGTATCTCATGTTTTTGCTTTCGAGGAGCTGTTCTGTTTCATACAGATTGAACGGTTCGAGTTTGATGCGTTCGGTGACCCGGTTGTGCAGGCCGCCCCGGTTGCGGAGCAGGTTGTTTATCATCCAGGAGGCGGCAGAGCCGCAGGTGACCAGGAGTATGTCCCTGCGGGCACTGGCCCAACTGTTCCAAAAATGCTCCAGCCCGGAGAGGAATTTTGAGCCACGGGTATCGAGCCAGGGCAGTTCGTCCAGGAAAATGATTTTTTTGCCCCCGCTGTCCTGCTTTTCAAGCAAACCTGTCAATTGCCGGAACGCTTCGAACCAGTTGGTCGCAGGGACGATACCCTGCTCGTCTTGAAAGTGATAGACCAGCCTTGCATGGAATTCTGCAAGCTGCCGCTTCATGCCCACGTTGGCAATCCCGGTGAGGTAGAATGAAAAATCGTTGTTGAAAGCTTCCCGTATCAGGTATGTTTTTCCCACCCTTCTCCGGCCAAATACGGCGACGAATTCCGATTTTTGGGAATTCAGGTTTTCCTGGAGCATCCTGACTTCTTTTTCACGTCCGATTAACTGGTTCATCTTGATTTCAATTTGGCTCTAAAGGTAGGGGAAAATAGAATTGAAGCCAAATTGAAAATCTGAAATGGCTTTAATTGTTAATTTTTTCGAATTAAAGCCAAACGTTGATGGTAAATTACAGCATCAAATGTTTGTCGAAATCGGTCAAATTTTACGAAAATAAGGTGCCATTTTCCGTCAGAAAAAAATTAAGTCACTAACAATCAATCATTTAGGTATTCGCTGGGCGATTTCCCAAACCGCTTGCTGAAACTACGGGAGAACGTTCCAGCATTGGAGAAACCGGCCTCTGCTGCCACCCGTGCCACGGTGCGGTAAGCACGGTCTTCCAGCAACTGCCGGGCAGCATCCAGCCGTATCTCCTGAAGGTACTGTTTGGGCGAAAGCCCCGTCAGGCGGCTGACCTGGCGGAAGAGCGTGGAGTCGCTCATGGCAAATTCCTGGGCGAGAAAGGAGATGGTCAGGGCATCATTGGAGAGCTTGTCCTGGATGTAGCTTTCGAAGTTTTCGAGCCACTCCTTGTCGGGCTGCGACATCTCCGGCGCTTCGGCTGCCGGTTGCTCCTCCGCAGCGGCTACTTTCCGCACGGCCTGGTTGGCCAGCAGGTTTTCGATGCGCACCAGCAGTTCCTCCTCGTCGAAGGGTTTAGTCAGGTAATCGTCCACCCCGATGCGGAGGGCTTTCAGGCGGTCGGCACGGTCGGCACGGGCCGTGAGCATGATGACTGGGATGGATTGAGTCGCTTCGTTATTTTTCAACGCAGTCAAGAGTTGGTAGCCATCCATTTCCGGCATCATCAGGTCGCTGATAATCAGGTCAGGGATGAGGGACGAGGGACGAGGGATGAGGGAGTCACGAGTAACATCCCTCATCCCTCGTCCCTCATCCCTGCTCTCCTTTTTCATCCCTCGTTCCCCATCCCAGATTAGGTCGAGCGCCTCCCGTCCGTTCCTCGCCGTGACCACTTCGTAACTGTCTTCCAAAATAGTACGGATGTAGGCTTGCAAATCGGGCGTGTCTTCCACCACCAAAAGCAGGGGGCGGGTGCTCCTTTCCACATTCGCAGTTGGAGCCAAGGTCGCTGGGTTCCTTGCCATGCCCTGCTCTTCAGGTTGCAGGGCCATGCGCTCGGCAGGTGGTTCGCTGTCCAGCGGCGTTGCGGCTTTTGCGGCCGGAAGGGACACCTCAAAACGGGAGCCTTTGCCGAGGGTGCTTTGTACCGCAATGCTCCCGCCGAGCAGGCGGGCATACTCCTGGCAGATGGCGAGGCCGATGCCCGTCCCGCCCGATGCAATGGCATCCGGGCGGTTGGACTGGAAATAGCGGTCGAACACATGGGGGAGGTCGTCGGGGTGGATGCCCTTGCCCGTATCTGCAACTGATATTACGATATTAGGGTATTGAGATATTAGGGTATTGCCAGCCCTCTGTTCAGTATCCCGATATCCCAATATCCCAATATCAACTTTCACCCGCCCCCCGGCCGGGGTGAACTTGAAGGCATTGGAAAGGAGGTTGAAAATAATCTGGCGGCATTTTTCCCGGTCGAGTTGGACGGCAACCTCCTTTTCTACATTGATGTGGAAACGGTAGTCGGCCCCGTTCCGCTCGGCGAGCGATTCGAACTGGGAGCAACAGCGCTGGAAAAACGAAGCCACCGGAGTAGCCTCCGGGGATACGGCCATTTTACCCGCCTCCATTTTCCCCAGGTCGAGGATTTCGTCCACCAGGTGCCGGAGGTCTTTGGCGCCACGGTTGGCCATGGCCATCAGATTTTCCTGTTTTTCGGGGGTGGTGTTTCCTTTCAGCAGGGTATGAATGGGGCCGGTGACGAGTGAGAGCGGTGTGCGGAGTTCGTGGCTGACGTTGGCGAAGAAACGGGACTTGGCGGCGTCGAGTTGGCGCAGTTCTTCGGCCTGTTGCTGGATGAGGGCGTACTGATGGGAGATTTGCTGTTTTCCTTTCCGCTGTTTGTTGAGTCCTATGAAGAGACCTGCAGCAGAGAACAAGGCCATGACCCCTATTATGATGGAATATCTAAGCTGGAGGGATGTAAGTTCCAAGGAGAGGGATTGCCGTTCACTTTCCAGTTTCAGTTGCTTCCCCTCCAGTTCCAAATAATACTTTTGAATGTCAAAGCCGGGAGAAAGACTGTCCACCCTGTCCCGATATTCATAGAACTTTCGGGTATAAAAGAGCGCATCGGCAAATTGGTGTTCCGCTTCGGCCAGTTTTGCTCTCCATTTGTAATTGACTTCCAGTTGGTCCGTCATGTTGAGCGCTTTGGCTTTTTCTAAAGCTTCATCGAGGTAGGCATGAGCTTGCATGAATGATTTTCGTTCCGTTTCCAGCCGACCCAGCCGCTGAAGGATGTAGATTTCAGACCAGGCGTCATGTTGTTTGCGATAACGAAGTTGGGAGATGCGGAGGGCTTTTTGGTAAAGTGATTCGGCCAGTTCAAACCTCTTTTCCCTCAACAGCAGATCGGCCCGGCCACTGGCCGCATGAAAAGCGTACGTCGCTTCTGATGGTTGAAGTGGGTCGGAGACCGGTATTTTTTCCAATGCGGTGACGATGCCAGAGAGCTTTTCAAAATACCCAAATTCTTCGTACAGGTATTTCAGTCGGATGCGGATTTTGTTGGCTGTACCGGTCAAATTATGCCTGATAGCCTGTTCCATCAATGCTTCTATGGCTGCTATGGCTGTGCTGGGATCATTAAGATTCCAGGCTTTACCTTCCAGGATAATGGCCTTGTTAGAGATAGCGCCTTCTTGGTTGCCCATCTTTTCGTACAACTGTATTAATTTTTCCCTGGTCAGGATCTCCTGCCTGGTGTACTCAATAAAGTTGTAAAGCCTAACCAGTGTTTCCATGGCTGCGGTTTCGACAGGCAGGTCGTCCTCGGATTGTGCCAGTTTCACCAACTCCTCTGCCAAAGGTATGGCTACCTGATACTTGCCATGTTGTTCCAGACTCTCAGCGGCGGAATTTAATTGGCCCTTCATGCATTTTTCATCCTTGCCGCATTTTTTCCGCACCGCTTCAATGATGTAAAAACTGGCGGTATCGCCACCGGACTGCTGTAGGCGGGCATTTATGAGGGAATGCAGATGCTCATGGTCTGCGCCCTGCGCTACGTTCTCGTCGGGGGTCAAACAAAGCAGCAAACAGGCGCAAAGCCAAGTCTTGAAAACAGGATACTTCATGGCGGCTATGGCAATTATTTTTCTGCCTCCGTGGTATAGGTGTATAAAAAGCCGTCACAAACATAATAATTGAGTTGTTGAAAAAAAATGCTTGCAAGAAAGGCTTATGAACTGGGGTTCCAGTACCCGCAGCATTTCAGCCGGTTGTTCAAGCAGCGGGTGGGGGTTACGCCGGGGGAGTACAGGGGGGTGAATTGAGGTTCACAGCCAGATACCCGCTTACATTGCCGCCGAAGACGGGGTTGGGAAAGGCCCGAAGCGCCATTTGAAGCCCACTCAAAACATAGACAAAAAACAAAAAAAAGCACGGGAAGCAACCCCGGCTATTTTTTCCGAATCAAAATTTCCATTTCACTTCGCAGCTACCAAACGATTGGTCGGGCAAAAAAAATAGGCCTCCGGGCAACTCACTTTAAAAAAAACGAGGAGCGCCCAGCGGCCAGTTTCTTGGTTTTTTGTGGTGCGGTCAAGGTTGCCGTTCCCTCTTCTCAGGCAGGTGCATCACCACCAATGTGATGACGGAGATGAAGAAGATGATAAGGTCGTCCATGTTGTTTTCATTTGATTTTATTGTCATTGCACCACCAGCCGCTCCCGCCACACGTCTTTCCCATTGTTGATTTCGATGAAATAAATACCAGCGGATAGGTGGCCGTAGTTGGTCTGGTTGTGCTGGTTGGCCAGCACTTCCCGGTGCAGCAGCTTGCCGCTGGCATCGAAAATGCGCAGGGTGGCGGTGCCTT
>JAIPBL010000132.1 GCA_021739645.1 Saprospiraceae bacterium
ACATAAAAGGAATTGTAGTGTCGGACGAAGCGCTTGAAAAGGTGAATTTGACAGAAGCTAAATTTCATGGGGAATGGAACTATAGTATCGCCCCAAATCAAAAATATAAGTAGGAAGTTATTTTTGCGCAAACCCTTAGTCATTGTTATCACCTGCCGACAGGCAGAAAATCCTCATCAGAACTCCACCCGGTAATTGAACACCGGAAAGAATCCCGTTTGGGTATAAGTCTCGATTTGCTTTGTCCCGTTGTCGTAATACTGGCTGTACGTGTTCAGCCGTCCCGTCACGTTCTGGATATCGAGTAGAATGGTGTGGGTCATGCGCTGCTTGTTGATTTTGTAGCTCAAGCCCACGTCGAAGCGCCAGTAGTCGCCCGCCTTGATTCCGAAGGGTTGGTCTTCCAGCAGTACCTGCTCACCCTTTTCGATGGAGGCGGCGAGGTCAATCGGCGTGTAGCGGTTGCCACCGGCCAGCAGCGCCTTGCCGTTGATGCCGAAGATGTTCTTCTTGTTTTTACCCACCTTGAACTCCTTGCCGCCAAGGACATGCAAGGTGTAGCGACCATCGAATCGGGTCGAGTACTCGATGCCATTCACAGGTGTGTAAAGTGAGCGATACACAGAGCCAGTCACCATAAAATAATAATTTTTGGTGAAAAATTTCTCCAGTGTCAGGTCCACACCGTAGTTGCGGCCCTTGCCTTCGTTCCCAGTTTGCTCCGCAAAAATCAAATCCCAGATGTCGGCGTAATTAACGAAAGAATTGGTGCTGCCAGGCACAGTCTCCACTGGCACATCGAAGAGGTATTGGTAGTACACCTCGGCCTTCAATCTCATGTCTGTACCAAGTCGCTGGTCGTATCCAATCACTGCATGGATGGCCTTGGTCAATGCCAGTTCGGCATTGCCGTGGCGGTCGGTTCCGTCTATCAACTTCCCATCTAGCACGTAAGCTGCCAAGTGCTCCCGCTTGCTGTGCAGGCCCACTGCTGCGCTCAACGATCGGCGGTTGTTCATTTTCCAGTCCAGTGCTACCCTTGGCTCAATGGCCATTTTTTGGTTGAGCAAAAACAGCGAATAATGCAAGCCCGTATTCAGCGTCCATCGGTCGTCAATGCGGTGCTTCCATTGCCCGAAGGCCTGCAAAAAGCCGCCCTCCCCGTGGTTGTCGAAGAGCCGGATGAGCTTGTCGCCTTTGTCTTCGTCAAAATTATCGTCATCGTCGTACTTGAAAGTGAACTTCGTGTAGCTGTAAATCGCCCCAGCCCGTAGCGTATTTCGGGCATCGAACTTGCGGTTGTAAGTCGAACTAATTCGGTAGGTGTAATTCCGAATGTCGTAGTGCGAATCTTTGTGTTTCTCGTAATTTTTCTCCGGGTCGAGCCAATATTCATCGCCTTGGTCAGTCTCCCTGCTCACCACTGCCACCGTGCGCAGGTAGCTATTGTTAGAGAGCAAGTAGCGATGCGACAAGCCGACCGTTGCCGTGCTAGCAGTCTCTTTGAACCCCCACTCGCCGAACTCGCCCTCCCAAGTGGTACTGTCCTTTTTCGGGTAAAACTGGGCGCTGTTTTGGCCTGCCAAACCGAAGAGCGCAAAGGTGCCGGCCTTCTCCGTCGGCAGGTTGAACTTGAAGGAAACGTCCGAGTACTTCGGCGTCACGTCCCCGGCGATGTTGATGCCAGCCGCAGCGAGCAGCCCCAGTGTTGCGTAGCGGTAATTGACAAGGTAGGAACCTTTGCCGCCCTGCTTGAACGGCCCTTCCACCGCACCTTCCAAGCCGAGCGCCCCGAACATGAGCGCATATTCCCGCTTCTCGTTGTTGCCGTTTCGCATGTTCAGGTCGAACACACCTGAGAGCGCATTGCCGTATTCCGAAGGGAACGCCCCCGTGTAAAAATCGGAGTTGGACAGCGTGCTGCTGCTCAACATGCTGATGCCGCCGCCGCTGCCGCCTATTGAGCCGAAATGGTTTGGGTTCGGGATTTCGACACCCTCCAACCGCCAAAGGATGCCGCTCGGCGAGTTGCCCCGCACCACGATTTCGTTGCTCAGGTCGTCGGATGAGCCAACGGCCACGCCAGCGTAGTTCGTTGCCATCCGTGCCGGGTCGTAGAAGCTGCCGGCGTAGCGGCTCGTCTCCTCCACGCTGAAGGAACGGGCGCTGACGGTGGCCATTTCGTTCAGGGCTTCTGCTTTTTCGTGCTTCGCAATGACCGTGGCAACTTGGAGTTGCACGGCACTCTCCACCATTTCGAGGTTCAGCACCAGCTCTTTGCCGGAGGTCACGAGAAGGTTGGGCAACAAGAGGGGTTCGTAGCCGAGGTAATTCACTTGCAGGGTGTGCCGCCCCACGGGTATTTTTTCGATTTTGAAGCGCCCGTCGGGGTCGGTGACATCACCCGCAATCGGGTCAGAATTTAGGATTACGACCTCGGCGCCAATGAGTGGCCCGTGGGTTTCTTTGTCGGTGACGATGCCCCGGATGGTCTGCGTGGGTTCCTGTGCGTGTAGGCATGGTGCTGCCAGCAGGAAACCGAGCAGGAGCAAGGTTTCAGTTAGATTTTTCATTGATTGAAAATTATGGGTGTTTTGATTTCGAGCTTCCGATGGCCCCCATCGAAAGTTCACTTGATGTATAAAATAATGGGTGTTTCGCTTCGCAAAATTGCCGGCAAAGCACTGCCAAGCCATCGCATGTTCATGTTGAAATACGGGCAATCAGCTTTTTTAAATCGCATAAATTGTGGAAAATCACCAGATTCCAGCAAGGAGAGCAGCCCCGCTTATCCGAAATCCGCAATCGCAAATCCGCAATCAGTCGTCCCACCTATCGTGCCTGCGCCCGAAGCCGCCGATGCGGAAAGTGAGCGAAGCCGTCATGGTGTCAAAATCTTTGTTGTCAAAATTTGTGGCAGGGTCGAGGCCGCTCATGAAACGATAGCCAGCAGTGGCTGAAATCCTGAACCAGCGGAAGACGTTGACCTCGATGCCCGCTTCGGGCGTGAAGGCGAAGAAAGCATCCCGGTAGTCGGGTTCGCCACCGTTGAAGTTGATGTCGAGGGCGCCCCAGCCTGCTTTTACGCTGGAAAAAAAGTGTATTACCTCGTGTTGCGGAGCAACATAGCCAAGCCAAAAGCCACCGTGCCCCATTTCCAGTCGGTCAAAATTTTCGTTGATGATGCGGTTGTAGTCAGCCACCCCGAGGCCATAGCCACCGATAAAAAAATCACCTGCTACCAAGCCAATGCCACCGCCTGTGGCCGTGGTGATATCGTTCTTGAAGTCGCTGTACTCAACGATTGGTGCCACGAAAAAGCCCGCCCGGTGGCTGCGGCTGAACAGCGTTTGGTCGCCGCCATTGTAGCGCTGCTGTGCGAAGATTTGCAAAGCAAAACAAGCAAAAAGGGTTATGAAGATTGTCTTTTTCATTTTGATAAAATTTTGATTTTCAGTTTGTTGATTTGATTTTTAACACCATTTTTCTATCCTGTTAGAAACTGCATTTCCATACTTGCCCGTACAGCGTGGACAGTTCCCTTCGGGATGACAAAAGCGGCGTGAACCAGGCAGAAAATGGCCACCCTACCTCACGGTAGCCATTGATTTTTTGCCAAAAATTTAAAACAGGATTTTTCTGAATTCAGGCAGCTATGTTCGCATCAGCAGGCATTGACTGCCCACTGCCCAGTGTCGAACTGCCAACTCAATTGTTGTTCCAGTCATCGTCGCCGAAGCCGCCAAAACGGAGCGTCAGCGTGGCACCGAAGCTGGAGAGGTCATCTTCCTTGAAGCCACCAACAGGGTCGAATCCGTTGACCCAGCGGTAGCTGGCCGTCGCTGCGATTCGGAAAAAGGAGAACACGTTCACCTCCAACCCCGCCTCCGGTGTGGTGACGAAGATGTTGCTTTTTTGTTTGGCAAATTCCGTGTTCGTTAGGTTGTCAACCTGTTTGTAATTGGCTTTGCCCCAGCCGAGTTTCACCGAAGCATAAGGGTGAACCACCCGGTGCTGGAGGGGGGTATAACCAATCCAAAATCCGCCGTGCTTGAATTTGACAGACTCATCGAAGGAGATGTTTTGGTTGGTGTAAGTAGCATTCCCCATGCCGTAGCCACCGAGGTAGAAGTCATTTAGCACGAGTGCGCCTCCGCCTCCGCTTACTACGTTCACGTCTTTGTTGAGGTTGGTGTATTCAAAAAGTGGCGCTCCCCAGCCGCCGATGCGGTCCACGTCGCTGAACATGGTTTGGTCTTTTTGCGCAAAACCAGTTGTTGCGGCCAGCAAAAAACAGATAACGATTGCGTTTTTCATATCGAATATGATTGTTGGGATTGTTGGATTGTTAAATTGTTTTCGTGGCAAGTGCCAGCAATCAAACAATTCAACAATCAAACAATCAAATTTTTCAAAACCTAAATCCTGCGTTCACTCCGACCCAAGCCTTGAGGTTTGTTTTGCCGTTCAAATCCTCATCGAGCAGGGTGTAGGGCACCACGGGTGACCGTATTTCCCCGGTCTCCGGGTTTCTGTGTTGTGACACCATCACGTTGGCAGTGGGGCCGATGAAGAAACCGATGCTTTTTCCAAGCTGGTGGTTCCACAAAAATCGAAACTCGCCGATGCTGTTAAGGTTGTTCGTCCAGGTTTCGTTTTCGCTGATGTGGATGGCCATCAATTCCCAGTTCAAAGTGCTTTTTTCCGAAAGGGTGGTGACAGTGCCGATTCCGTAGCCGAGTCCCCAGATGTACGAGCCGTCGCCCGGTGGAACTCTTGCTCCCACATGAAAGATGTTGTAAAATGCGTTTGCCCCTAGTTTGAGTTGAAAATTTCCGTGTAAAATTTCACTTCCGTAAATTTCAAATTTGTTGTAGCCTCGTTTTACGATGTTTATGAGGCCAATTGGCACACCGCTGACGGTGTCAGAAATATTGATCAAACCGATTTGCAGTCCCTTCATTTCACCCCTGGCCCGGTTGAACAGGCCGCCGATCTGCCCGATTTGTACATCGTTGGCACTATTGAAGAGGCCGCCGATCTGAAGCTTCGTATTGCCCCGGCTTAAGTTGAAAACCCCTGCTGCCTGCACCCGTGAGCTGCCACGGCTGCGGTTGAAGCCCCCAGCGGCCTGCATTTTGGAATCGCCGCCGGTTTGGTTGAACAGCCCAGATGCTTGTAAGGCTTTTGCGTTTCCGCCTACCCTATTGAACACACCGGAGGCTTGTAATCCGGTGACATCCCCCGTCACTATGTTGCCGAAGCCCGCTGCTTGTGCTGCCTGTGCATCATTGGCAAAGTTGATAACGCCAGCTGCTTGAAAGCCCTGTGTAACCCCACCAGCATAGTTGAAAATCCCGCCAAACTGCGTACCCGTCATGTCACGGTTCACCTTGTTTCCAAGCCCACCAAACTGGAAGCCGTTCATGTCGTTTTTTATCATGTTGAGGCCCATGCCAACTTCCATACCGTCCACGCCACCGTTCATACCCCAGAGCAGATTCATCGAGACGTTATTGGTAACTTCGTCACTTTCCCTGGTGTTGGTGCCAATGAATGGGAGCAAGGAGACCTGTGCTACCCGCTTCTCATTGGGAGGTCGACGGATCCAGGTGTCTGATTTGTAGCGCCATTTTTCAAAATTGAGCAGGGTTTCATCGAACGGGTGCATATCACCATCCCTCCTGACTGGTTGAACTTCGGGCATCTCCAAGGCAAGTACGGAGTCATGTGGAGGTGGCAATGCTTCTTCTGGGTTGGATTCTTGCTGTTTTACCAGCACCACCGACTGTTCGATTTCGGGTTCTGGGCTGCGTTTTTTAGAGGTGCTCTGTTTGCTGCCGGTTGATTTGCTGATGGACTTGCCGGGATCGTTCCGCAACACGATATGGTTTCCGACCTTCATGTAGGCCACTTTTATGTTTTCAAAAAGTAGGTTAAGTGCTTCGGAAAGCGGCATGTCAGTAGCCTTGGCTGTGATGCGCTGCCTTACATTGACTTGTTCTGTGCTGTATGAAAAAGGGATTTGGTAACGGTCGGTGAGGTCAGTGAGGGCTTCTTTCAAGCGGATGTTGTTGTACTCGAAGGTTACCCTTTTCGACAAAACGCCTTCTTGTGCCAAGAGGCTCGAAGTAAAAAAAAGTGATATGTAGATTGCTAAGATTGACTTCATTACTTGAGTTCGTCAGTTCGTCAGTTGGCAGTAAGCAGTCAGGAACTGCGAACTTAGTACTGACTGCCCACTGCCAACTGTCGGGCTGCCCACTTTTTCATTGGCATCCTTTGCCAGTGAGCAAATACCGCCCCCCCGTTTTGGAAAACTCAAAGCCGATGGTACTTCCGATAACGGTCAGGATAGACTCCAAGTCGGGCTGCTGAAAGCTGGAAGTATAGGGGCATTCGAGCAGTGAAGGGTCGGACACCTTGATTTCAACACCAAAATAACGTTCCAGCGAGGCGATAACTTGTGCCATTTTTTCATCGTCGTACCTGAGTTGCTGTGTTTTCCAGGCATCCGCATTTTCCTCTTCGTGCACTGCTACTTCGACTTTTTCTTCTTTTTTGTCAAAAACGCCAGTCTCACCTGGTGCAAGTAGGACGGGCGAATGCTTGGCGATGTTACTGGCCAGCGCCACTTTCCCAGTCTTCACGGTCACCTCTATTTTTTCTTCGGCAGCATAAGCCCTAACATTGAAGGACGTGCCGAGTACGGTGGTGGTGGCACTGCCGCTTACGATTTCAAAAGGTCTTTCGACTAGCCGCTCCACCTCGAAAAACGCCTCTCCTTCCAACATCACATGGCGCTGCTCAAAACGGGGATTATAGGCTAGTTTGGAGTTTTCGTTGAGCCAAACGTGGCTGCTGTCAGGCAGCGTGATTTGTTTTTTTTCATGGTCAAACGTCTGAACCTCAACGAGCTGTGGCTGTGCGGGCTGGCGGTTGAACCACCAAGTAGCGGCTGCCACTGCGAACAAAATTGCGGCTGCCACGCTCCAGCGTCGCATCATTTTCGACAAACTGACGATTTTTGGAGCCGGGCGTTCCGTAGCACGGGGACTTTCTTCTGAAATAGCTGCGTCCACCTTGGCCCAAGCCGCCCCAAGGTCAGTGTCGAAGGGGCTGGAAGCTGCACCTTCTGTCAGTGCCCAAGTTTCTGTCCAATCTTCAAACAGCTTTTGGTGGTCAGCATTGGCATCGGCCCATGCAAACAAATTTTTCTCCTCCACCGGGCTGGCTTGCCCGGCTAGGTACTTGGCTGCGAGTGCGGAATATTTTTCTAAATGGTCCAAATAAAGACGTTTGTAATTATGGTGATGCGGGTAGGAGCGCCGTCCCCCCTATCCGCAGAGCAAGGTTTTTGAAAACTTTATGAAATTGGTTATTGGGTTAGAGTATGTTTTGAAATTTAATTCGAGATTCTTGCAAGAATGATATCGATGAAGGTGATTTGGATAAAGGCAACCGAAGATTCTACTGTTTTCTCGTAGTCACGGCTCAATCTTCGGAAAAAGTTGAACCACGCAAA
>JAIPBL010000037.1 GCA_021739645.1 Saprospiraceae bacterium
TTGAAAAGCCCCCATAGGGGGCCTGCCCTCAATACGTGTTCCTAACGGCCCTCATGACTTGAAAACGTGCTATTTTTAAGGCAAAGCCGAAAGAACATAACCACCTGCAAAGCAGGTGGATTTCTAATTTGCATTAAAAAGCCGTGTTTAGATTCGAGCATCCATCCTACCTCTACGCTTTTGCACTTTTGCCGCTGCTGGCCTTGGTGTTCTGGTTGTTTTGGCGCTGGCGCAAACAGGCGATTGGCCGCTTTGCAGAAAGCCACCTTGCACCGTTGCTGATGCCGGAGGCCAGCCGCTGGAAACACCGCCTTAAGTTTGGCCTCATTCTGCTGGCCATGGCCTTCCTCATCGTTGGCGCAGCGAACCCGCAGTGGGGCAGCAAACGGGAAAAGGTGAAACGAAAGAGCGTGGACGTGCTCATCGCCCTCGACATCTCGAACAGCATGTACGCCCAGGACATCGCTCCCAGCCGGCTGGAACGGGCAAAGAAATTTGCCGAGAACCTCGTGGAAAAGCTAAAGGGCGAACGCATCGGCCTCGTGTATTTTGCCGGGAGCGCCTACCTCCAAATGCCCGTTACCACGGACTACGCCGCTGCCGAATTGTTCATTCGCAGTGCCAGTCCTGAACTCGCTGCTTCGCAAGGCACGGCGCTTGGAGAAGCTATCAGCGTAGCCCGAAGGTCATTCCGCAGCGATGAGAGCAAGGCGCACAAAGCACTCGTCATCATCACCGACGGGGAAGACCATGACGGCGAGGCCGATTCCGAAGCGGAAAAAGCAAGAGAAGAAGGCATTATCCAGTTCACGGTGGGCGTGGGAACGGCCCAGGGCGGACCTATCCCGATGAGCATCGGCGGTCGGGAGGAATACAAACGGGACGAGAGCGGCCAACCGGTCATCTCAAAACTCAATGAGCCGATGCTGCAAGACCTCGCCGCCAAGGGTGGCGGCACCTACCTGCACATCAGCCAAGGCGATGCTGCCGTGGCCGAGGCCCTTCAATCCCGCATTGACCAACTGGAAAAACAGGAACTGGAAGTGCGAGCGTTCTCATCGTTCAACAGCTATTTTCAGTATTTTGTCTTCATCGGGCTGGCGCTGCTGGTGGGGGATTGGTTGATTACTTGGCGGCGGCATCGGTTGGAGGAGCGGGATATTTTTGGGTGAACAGCTTCCCGTACCATGCATTTACGCATACCCCGTAGTGAACTTTACGCCAAGTAAAGACGATAGGTATTAAAGCAGGAGACCTTAGGCAGCGGCCATCTAAAGTCTAAAATCTCTTGTCTAATGTCTCCTACAACATGTTCCGATTCGAGCATCCATCCTACCTCTATGCATTTGCTTTACTGCCTTTGTTGGCCGTCATGTTCTGGTTGTTTTGGCGCTGGCGCAAAAAGGCAATTGGCCGTTTTGCGGAGAGCCACCTTGTGCCGCTGCTGATGCCGGAAGCTTCCCGCTGGAAACACCGCCTAAAATTCAGCTTGGTACTGCTAGCAGTAACTTTCCTCATCGTCGGGGCAGCCAACCCACAGTGGAGCGGCAAGCGGGAAAAGGTCAGGCGAAAGGGCGTGGATATTATCATCGCCCTCGACATTTCGTTGAGCATGTACACCCAGGACATCCTCCCCAGCCGAATAGAACGGGCGAAAAAATTTGCTGGAAAACTCGTTGAAGAATTGAAAGGCAACCGTGTGGGTATCGTCTATTTTGCTGGGGAAGCCTACCTCCAAATGCCCGTCACCACGGACTATACCGTTACCCAGATGTTCCTCCGCATCGCCAGCCCCGACATGGCGGGAACGCAAGGCTCGGCCATTGGCGAGAGCATCAGCATTGCCCGCACGGCGCTCAAAGACAGCGGTAAGGACTCGTATAAGGTGCTCGTGCTCATCACAGATGGCGAGGACACGGGCGGCAAGGCCGTGGAGGAAGCCCAAAAAGCACGGGAAGAAGGCGTCATTCAGTTCACCATTGGCGTCGGCACGACGAAAGGGGCGCCCATTCCCATCCTATCGAACGGGGCATGGCAGTACAAGCAGGACGATAACAAGGAGGTTGTGCTGTCCCGCCTCAACGCTACAATGCTGCGGGACCTCGCCGAAAAGGGCGGCGGCATGTATTTCAACGTCATGGACGGCGACGATGCCGTGGCCGACGCCTTGCAAGCCCGGATTGACAAGCTGGAGAAAAGGGATTTCGAAGTACAGGGATTTACCTCCTTCGACAGCTATTTCCAGTATTTCGTCTTCATCGCCCTTGCGCTGCTGGTGGTGGATTGGTTCGTCTCTTGGCGGAAGGGGAGGCTGGAGGGGCGGGATTTGTTTGGGTGAGGCGGTGTTGCCTCACGTCGATTGGTTGGTAGGATAAGCTGGTACAAGTGCTGCTAACGTTTAGGCTATGCGCAGTGTCCCGAAGGGCATTGCGTATAGGTGTTGTTGTGTGGCGTTTCATTTATTTATTTATTAGTTGAAAGGCCCAATCATAGAAGATTCGGTCCTTGTTCAGGTAGATTAGAGTTAATCCAATCGTATCATAAAAACCATGTGTAAATACGAGCAAAGCAAGATTAGTTCTGTTCTTGTAAAATGTAAAAAAGAATATTGTACTTGCTAATCCCACGGCAATCATTCCAGAAGTTCCTTGATAGTTATGAGAAACTCCAAAATAAACTGAGAGTACAATAGCTGAGATAAGCCAAGATTTGTTAGAATTTCCAAAAAATTCAGCAAGATGTTTCATGTAATAACCACTAAACAAGAATTCTTCTCCAAAAGCGGCAAATATCCACATGATTAAAAACAGAGGAAGAAAGCTGGCAAAATCCCCTCTTATTTCCTCTATTGAACTCAAATCAATCTTTCCAAAGTATATTTCCAAAAATGGCTGTATACATATATCGATTATGAGAAATATAGCTATTGCAAGTAATAAACCTTTCAAAATAGTTCTGAGACTTATTTTTTGCCCAAACCCAAATTTCGCCCAATTCCAACCACTTTTCCACAGCAAGAATAGAGCAATAAAAAGACCAAAAAAGTACCCAAAATTTCTATCGGCAATAGACAATATAGGTGCAACAATCATTACGACTATTACTATGAAGGGCTTTGAAAGGAAATTGAAAAATTTATTTATCATTTCTGTTTTTTAATGACACACAACATTTGCATACATGCCAAATGGCGTATATTTCCGCTTCAGACGACGTTTGAGCAGTTTCGTACAAAAATATATCTCTTGCGAGCGTATTTTATGCGAACTAGCCTTACAATTTCAACCCATCCACCAGCCTTAACCTCGTTCAACACACCTCCACTTCCCAGCAAATCTAAACACCCCATCCAATAATCCTATCAATCATAGTATTAATTCCCCCCAAATCCATCGTCAGTTCCCATCTTCAGCCACCCACCAGCTCCAAAAACTCATCCTCCGTCATAATCGTCACCGTACCGAGCGCCGTTGCTTTTTTCAGTTTGCTGCCAGCGTCCTCGCCCACGATGAGGTAGTCGAGGTTGCCGCTCACGGCACTGGTGTTCTTTGCCCCGGCGGCTTCGGCCTTGGCTTGGGCTTCTTTTCGGCCCATTTTCATCAACGTTCCGGTGAACAAAATCGTCTTCCCGACCAGCGGGGCGTCGGCGTTCACGGCCTTCGGGCGGTCTTCTTCGGTTTGGGTGAAATTGACGCCGAGCGACTCCATCTCCTTTAAAATCTCCACGTTTTTTTCATGCTGGAAAAACCGGATAACGTTGTGCGTCACCACCGGCCCGATGTCCTTGATTTGGCGGAAACGCTCCTCGTCCCAGTCCTTCAGTTCCCAGATGTTTTGGACTTCGGCAGCCAGGATTTTGCCCGCCTTGATGCCGAGGTGGTGGATGGTCAGGCTGTGCAGGAGGCGATGAATTGGATTCTTTTTCGCTTTCTCGATGGCAGCTCGGAGGTTGTTGGCCGATTTTTCACCAAAACCCTCCAACTGCGCAATCGCCTCATAATCAAGCCGGTAGATGTCCGCAATATTGCGGAGCCAGCCCAAACGGAAGAACCGCTCGATTTGGCTCTCACCGAAGCCGTCAATGTCCATCGCATTTTTCGAGACGTGGTAAATCATGCGCTGAATCACCTGTGCTTCGCAATCGGGGTTCTCGCAGCGCCAGGCGGCCTCATCTTCTGCCCGCACCAGTTGCGTTTGGCAGACGGGGCAGTTGGTGGGAAAAACAATCTCCTGCTCCGAGCCGTCCCGCAGTTCCTCCATCGGTTTCACGATGTACGGAATCACGTCGCCCGCCCGTTCCACCAGCACCGTGTCGCCAAGGCGCAGGTCTTTGTTTCGGATAAAATCCTCGTTGTGCAGGCTGACCGAGGAGACCGTCACGCCCGCCAGCGCCACAGGTTCCAGCTTCGCAACGGGCGTGATGCTGCCGATTTTGCCGACTTGGAACTCGACGTTGAGCAGCTTCGTGGTCGCCTGTTTTGCCTTGAACTTGAAGGCAATCGCCCAGCGTGGGTGGTGCGCTGTGCTGCCCGTCCGCTGCTGGAGTTCGAGGCTGTTGGCCTTCACCACCATGCCGTCGATTTCGTAGCCGTAGCTCTCCCGTTTATTCTGCCATTCCACGCAGAAGGCGGCAACTTCTGTGATGTTTTTACAGACCTTTCTTTCGAGATTCGGAGGAGTGTCCTGCGGAATCTTGAAGCCTAATTTACCCAATAAATCAATTGTGTCGTCGTGCGATTTCAGCAAGCCAAAAGCGTTATTACCATTGGCATCCACAGCATAGCCGAGCTGGTAAATAAACGCCTCGATGCGGCGACTGGCGGTCTCCGAGGGGTCTTTGGTGCGAAGGCCGCCTGTGGCAGCGTTGCGGGGATTGGCGAAAAGCGTCAGTTCATCAGCGGCACGCTGCTCGTTCATTTTCACAAAAACATCCTTGCGGATGAGGGCCTCGCCCCGCAGTTCCGCCTTCGCAATGCCAAATTTAGAGAACTCCGCCCGCAGCGGTACGGAGCGCAGGGTGCGGATATTGGCGGTGATTTCGTCGCCGAGGGCGCCATTGCCACGGGTGGCGGCCCGCACCAGTTGGTCGTTTTCGTAAACAAGGGCGATGGTGCCGCCGTCGAATTTCGGCTCCACACAGTATTCGATGTCAAGGTCGGCAGGCAGGCCGAGGTAGTTCTTGATGCGCTCATCAAATTCCTTGAGGTCTTCGGCATCGTAGCTGTTGTCGAGGGAGAGCATGGGTGTGAGGTGCTCGACGAGGTTGAACTCCTCGGTCAAATCGCTGCTCACCCGCTGTGTGGGCGATTCGGGGGTAACGAGTTGGGGATGCGCCGCCTCGATGGCTTGCAGCTTTTTGTAGAGCATGTCGTACTCGAAGTCGCTCACGACGGGGTCGTTGAGGGCATAGTAGCGCCATTCGTGGTAAATGATGGTTTCCCGTAGTTCGGAAATGCTCGATGCATCCGTGGGTTCAGGCTGGGCGAGGAGTTTTTTCGACAGGTCGAAAAGGCGGCGTTGTTCTTCTTTTGAGTACATCAACGAGGGTTTATGGATATGGAATTTTGAGGATTCAATGCAAAATTATTCAAGCATCTCTGGTTATCCACCAAAGAAAGTCTTTAGGCGATGGCATATAAGTGAGTTTTCCGTTTAGTAGCTCATAAGGTGCCCCTTCGGGCAATTTCATATAATCCTCCGTCGTGTAGTTGCTTTTATTTTTTACGGTCAACAGCACGTATTCTCTCATTTTGTCCCGGTAGAGCAGCACGTTTTTATCCAAGAGCGCATACTTTCGCCCTTCCAGTTTTTTTGGCAAAATCGGTGACCTTGTGAAAAGACTGCTCTCTGTTAGCCCGTAATGGAATGGATGTGGCCATGGCACTTACGTTTTGAACAAAAATAGGGGATTTGAAAGAAAATGAAAACTCATTCCACCACCGCCACACATTTCAACTCAATCGCAATCGGCGTTGGCAACGAGTCAATGCCCACGGTGGTGCGGCAGGGCTGGTTGTCCTTAAAATACTCAGCATAAATGCGGTTGTAGGTGTGAAAATCCCGTTGCATATCGGTGAGGAAAACGGTCACGTCCACCAGCGAGTCCCAAGTTGCGCCGCTGGCCTCCAGCACCGCCCGTACGTTTTTGAACACGCTGTGGCACTGTGCCTCGAAGTCGAACTCGGTGAAATTGCCCGAAGCACTGCGGGTCAGACCGGGAATCCCGTCCGTTACAGCGTCCCGTGGCCCGATGCCGGAGAGGAAAAGGAGGTTGCCCACCCGGCGGGCGTGGGGATAGAGGCCGACTGGCTTTGGGGCGTTGGTGGTGCTTATTTTTTCAGAATTGGACATTTGATTGATTGTTGAGATTGTTGGATTGCTAAATTGTTACGGGCTAAATAACAATTCAACAATATAGCAATCCAACAATTAAATCTTTACCCATTTCGCCTCGCTCTTCCCGCTTGCAATTACTTTTTCGATAAACTTCATCCCACGTACCCCGTCGCTCACGGTCGGAAAATCTTGGTAAACGGAGTCAACCTGCTTGCCATCCAGGCGGGCGCGAACGCAGTAGGCAAAGTTGCGGTAAATATTGGCGAAGGCTTCCAGATAGCCCTCTGGGTGACCACCGGGGATGCGAGCATGGGCAGCAGCAGCTGGGTAGAGCGTACCTCCGCCCGTGCGCAGGATTTCCATCGGCCTGTCTAACCATTTGACAATGAGCGAGTTGGGCTCCATCTGAAACCACTGCAAGCCCGCCTTCGTGCCGTAGATGCGGATGTTCAGGTTGTTTTCTTCCCCAGCACAGATTTGGCTGGCATGGAGCACACCTTTTGCGCCACTGTCAAAATGGAGCAGCACGTTTCCGTCATCGTCGAGCAAGCGGCCTTCCACGAAGGTGCTGATGTCGGCGCAAAGCTCCGTGATTTGCAGCCCAGAAATGTACTCGGCAAGGTTCTCGGCGTGAGTGCCGATGTCGCCCATTGCGCCAGCGATGCCCGACTTCGTGGGGTCGGTGCGCCAGCCAGCTTGCTTGCTGCCAGTGTCCTCCACCTTGGTAGTAAGCCAGCCCTGTGGGTACTCCACCACGATTTTTCGGATTTGACCAATGTCGCCGTTTTTTACCATCGCACGGGCCTGTTTCACCATCGGGTAGCCGGTGTAGTTGTGCGTGAGGGCGAAGAGGAGGCCTGTTTCTTCCACCAGTTTTTGCAGGTGGAGCGCCTCTTCCATATTGAAACAAAGCGGCTTGTCGCATACGACGTGGAAGCCGTTTTCCAAGGCCATTCGAGCTGGGGCGTAGTGCATGTGGTTCGGCGTGACGATGCTCACGAAGTCCATGCGTTTGCTTTCTGGCAGCTTTTTTTCTTCCAACATCATTTCCTCGAAACTGCCGTACGCCCGTGCCGGGTCAATGCAAAGGTCTTCGCCGGAGAGCTTTGATTTCTCAGCATTGGAGCTGAACGCCCCGCAAACCAGTTCAATTTCGCCATCCAGCGCGGCAGCCATGCGGTGTACCCCGCCGATGAAGGCACCCCGGCCACCGCCGACCATGCCCATTCGTATTTTCCGTTTCATAAGTTTTTTAATGATGAATGATAAATGGTGGAATGATGAATCAATTGCGGGTGAGCCAAAATTCATCATTCTACCATTCATCATTAAATATTCCGAATCTTAATGTTTCTGAACCGCACCTCGTGCTCGTGGTCTTGCAGGCCGATATATCCTTGCTTGGTGAGGCCGTACTGCGGGTAGTCCTTAAATTTTGACTTGGCAAGTTGCTCTTTCCATTTGGCGGAGCCGACCTCATATTCGAGGCACTTGGCTCCATTCAGCCAATGTTCCACTTTGCCATTGTTTTGGACAATGCGAGCGGTGTTCCACTCACCAATGGGTTTCATGGCGCAGCCAGCACTTGCCTCCATGTCGTAGTTGTCGCCAGTACGGTGGGTATCCATGTTAAAGCTGGGGTCTGCCTTGGCCCAAGCATCATTGTCGATGAGTTGGAATTCCGGCGCATTATGCCACATGGCACTGTCTTTTTCCTCTAATATGAAGTAAAAAATACCGCTGTTGGCCATTTCGGAAAGGAGAAAGTCAACGGACAGTTCGAAGTTCCCAAATTTCTCGGTGGTGATGATGTCTCCACCGAAGTCATCTGGTTTGGGATTTGGTGTGGCGGCGATGACCATTTCACCGTTCTGGACAGACCACCCAAGCTTGGGCAGGTCAGTACGATTGTAGCCACGCCAGCCGCCCAGGGTCGAGCCATCGAAGAGCAGCCGCCAGCCTTCGAGGCTTTCAGCTTCCGACAAGCCATTGGCCGGGGTAACTGCCGGAACGTTTGTATCGGCTGTGGTGGTTTCCGAAGATTGATTGCTCTGGCAGGACGCCAGCACAAATGCGGTAATCAGTAAAGTAAAAAATTGATTTTTCATGCTGTCCAGTTTTGCTTTGTTTTGAAACAGGGGCAAGGTAGAAAAAATCTGAACGGTGTTCAAAACACAGCACGAGACTTTTTTTAAGTGGTTGGCTATCAAAATTTTACGACGGTAAAAACAAAAAGCCTCCAGCGAAATCAACGCTGGAGGCTTTTCATTTGTCAAACCCACCCCTACCTTTTCACTAGGCGGTAACGTCTCAGCACCTTTCGGTCGTCCCGAACAATGGCTAGGTATTTTCCGGGAGGCAAATGGCTCAGTTTGAGCGATTTCAGGTATTCTCTTGGCGTTTGGTTGGTCAGCTCGATGCGGGTAACTTCCTGTAACTTGGGGTTGATGACCCGGATGACCACGTTGGAGGGTGCCTCAACGTTGTATTTTACTTGTGCATCACCATCAGCATCTGTCATGACAAGTGGGCAGTCATCCCAGTTGCCGGTTTCGTCCTCGGCCACCTCCCCTTGTTTCGCTGTGGGTGACTTGGCTGGAGGGAGCATTGACTTTGTCATGGTGCTTGGCTCACCCTGGGCACCGCCACGAGACACCAGCATATCCTGCTCGATGGCTGGCATATTCATTTTATTTGCAGCAATGGTAATAACGTCGCCTGTAGGTGGGCTCCAAATATGGATGCCAATCGGGGCCTTGAAGATGTTTTTTGGGTCAATATTCGCTACCCGCCCGGCACCGTCGGTTTGGATGATGCGCACTTCTATTTTTTCTTTGTCCACAAAAATCCAACTAAACTGGTTGAAACTCTCGCTGGCACGAGTCCAGGGCTTGTCGTCGTCATTGTTGCGGAGCGGAGCACCCCAGCAGCCCTCACCTACATAGACCGTTCCACGCTGGTCATCACGGACAAAGCCTTCCGAACTGCCCGGCCCATTGTCGGGTCGGATAGGCCAGGTGCTTTTCACCACGTGGGCGTCACATTCCACCACGAGGTCCATGTTGTACTTGAGGAAAAGTGGCGCCCAATGCGCCACTTGGTCGTTTTTCTCTGCTTTGCGTTGTGTATGCGGGCGCATGGGAAAATGGTATTGACCAATTCGCCAGTTAGCATTTTGGCCGTAGATGCGAAGGTCGCTTTCGAGCCAGTCCCTTTGGTCTCCGCCCGCCGAAATCAAGGTATTTAAGGTGTAAATTCGCAGAAGGTCGCCACCAAGTGTGGTTGCATAAAAACCACCAAGAGCTCGCATGTCAAACAGGTCAATCAAAGAGCGGTTGCTGGATTCATGATTACCACGAGTAACAATGACAGGGGTAATGCGGCCATCCTCGGCAATGCTAAGTTGCCAATCGTCAAACCAATCCTGCCATTCTCTTGGGAAATCATTTTCTGTGAAGTCACCGCCGAACATAACGCAATGGGAGCGGAGCTTGGCCACCATGATGTTGGCATCTTGCCGGGCATCCCGATGGTTGCGGGAATCGCCACCTGCGATGATAGAGAGCCTGTGATTAGGGCTGTTGGGAGCAGTGGTAAAAAAATACCGGAGGCTCGTCCCCTCGCTGTCTTTTACCAAAAAATAGTAAGTCATGTTTGGCAACAGATTCTCTAGCCGCACGAAATGGTTGTTCATGTCCTCGGCCATTTGAATGCGGTCGGGGAGTTTGCTGAGGCCATATTCATCGGCATTTTTGCCAAAATCATTCACATCGAGCAGTAGCACAGGGTCGGTACCGGACACTTGGTTCCAGGCGATGGTTGCCGAAGTAGAGGCATTGCCCTGCCAGATAACCCGAAACTTGTCGGCACGCCCAAAGACGCTGCCTGCCAAGCTGGTCAGCAACAAAATTTTAAGGATATGGGCTTGTTTACGCAAAAGTCAATTATTTTATTTGCTGGAACGAAGGGGATTCCCCTGCTTTAAATGGGACGTCTAATCCAACGGTTTGCCACATTGCTTATTGTTAAAATTGTGTTTGAATTTTGACTTTAGTGGTTTTGAATTAAACAGCAGGCGGTTACTTCCATGGGTTTTTATTATAACTTCGCCCCACCTTTTACGAAGGTAAATATTTTTTAAAACCTGTTTACGGGCAAAAGGTTGTTCAAGGTTCATTACCAACTTTTCTTGGGTTTGGAATGGAATTTTTGAAAACAACCCTGTTTGCCATCACAAAGCCATTTTTCAATCAAATTTATACAAAAATTATGATAACAGATACCGCCGTTTTCGACCTGATTGGTAGGGAACTTAAACGCCAGCGCCACGGCATCGAGTTGATTGCTTCCGAAAACTTTACCAGCCCCGAGGTCTTACGGGCAATGGGTTCTTGCCTGACCAATAAGTATGCAGAGGGTTATCCCGGCAAACGCTACTACGGTGGCTGCGAGGTGGTGGATGAGGTGGAAAACCTCGCCATCGAGCGCCTCAAAGAACTCTTCGGTGCGGAGTACGCCAACGTGCAGCCACATGCCGGCGCACAGGCGAATGCGGCAGTTTTCCTCGCAGTTTTGAATCCCGGCGACAAAATTTTGGGCCTGAACCTCGCCCACGGCGGCCACCTCTCCCACGGCTCACCCGTCAATTTCAGTGGCAAAGTTTACCAGCCCGTTTTTTACGGCGTGGAAGAAGCCACTGGCATGATCGACATGGACCGGGTGGAGGAGCTGGCCATTGCGGAGCGACCAAAACTCATCGTCTGCGGCGCATCTGCCTACTCCCGTGATTGGGACTACAAGCGTTTTCGGGAAATCGCCGATAAGGTGGGCGCCCTGCTGCTAGCCGACATCGCACACCCTGCTGGCCTCATTGCTGCCGGACTACTCAACAACCCGATGGAGCATTGCCACATTGTCACTTCCACAACGCACAAAACGCTGCGTGGCCCTCGTGGTGGCATCATCATGATGGGTAAAAATATTGACAACCCATGGGGGCGTGCGATGAAGAACGGCAACCTTATAAAAATGGGCACCATCCTCAACAGTGGCGTTTTTCCTGGTATGCAGGGCGGGCCACTGGAGCATGTCATCGCTGCAAAGGCAGTGGCTTTCGGTGAGGCATTGCAGCCGGAGTTCAAGGCTTACGGCGCTCAGGTGATGAAAAATGCACAGGCGATGGCGGCGGCTTTTGTTGAAAAAGGCTACAAAATTATCTCCGGCGGCACCGACAACCACCTGATGCTGATTGACCTACGCTCAAAGGGCGTGACGGGCAAGCAGGCCGAAGAAGCACTCGTTCGGGCAGACATTACCGTGAACAAAAACATGGTGCCTTTCGATACAGCCACGCCGATGATCACTTCCGGCATCCGCATCGGCACGGCAGCCATGACCACCCGTGGCTTCACCGAGGCCGATTTCCGCCGCACCGTCGAGTGGATCGATGCACTGGTGATGGACGTGGAGAACGAGGAGTTGATTGTGGAGACAAGGAATGAGGTGAACCGGTTCATGCAGGGGTTCCCGCTCTATGAAGCGTCTTCCGTAATAGTTTAAAAATGACCACCACCGCCACCTACAATATCCACCTCCCCCAGTTCGAGGGGCCGTTCGACCTGCTGCTGTTCTTCATTGAGCGGGATGAGTTGGATATTAACAACATCCCCATCCATACCATCACCAATGACTTTCTTGACTATATCCGCCAGATGGAGGCGCTGAACGTGGACTTGGCGAGCGAGTTCATCCTCGTGGCGGCCACACTTTGCCGCATCAAGGCGAAGATGCTCATCCCCCGCAAGCCGGTGGACGAGGAGGGTAACGAGATTGACCCACGAGAAGAATTGGTAAACCGCCTTCTGGAGTACAAGCGCTATAAAAGCGTGCTCGACGAAATGCGTCAGTTCGAGGAAACCCGTGCGCTGCAGGAGCATCGGGGTAACGTAAGCCGGGAACTACAACAAATTGCCACAAAGGCGCTGGTGGATGTGGAGTTGGAGAGTCTAACGCTTTTCAAACTGCTGAAAACTTTCGAGAAGCTGGTGCTCCGGATGGAGTTGGAGGATAAAAAGCACGTGGTTCACACCATCGTCAAGTTTGACTACACCATTTCTGGACAGCAGGACTATATTTTTTCCAAATTAACAAAAGGTAAAAAGGCGGATTTCAGGTCGCTGTTTGCGAAGCTTGAAAACCGTATCCAGGCCATCGTGACTTTTCTTGGACTTTTGGAGTTGCTCAATATGCAACGATTGGCCATTACCCAAGGGCTAGGGATGAATAATTTTTGGGTGAGCTTACCGGAAGAAAAAGAGGTGGTGGAGATAGTGGACATGCCTGACCCGAGCGATAATTAGCACGGCATCTCCTCTGTTGAAAAACATCAACTATTTAACCGCCCCTTCGACTTCATCATCCTGTCTATATCACGCTTAGAGTCTTTTGCCTTGATGGATTCTCGTTTATCGAACGATTTTTTGCCCTGCGCCAGGGCGATTTCCACTTTCACCAAGTTTCTGTCGGAGAAATAAATCTTGTAGGGCACGATGCTCAAGCCCTTTTCCTTCACCCTTTTTTCCAGCTTGCGCAATTCGGATTTATGCAGCAGCAGCTTGCGGTCACGACGAGAGGGACGAGCACTGTAGGAATTGGCGTTTTCGTATTCCTTGATGTACATGCTTTTTATCCAAAGCTCCCCGTGGATAAACATACAATAGGCATCGCTGAGGCCAGCATGTCCCGCCCGAATGGACTTCAACTCTGCCCCGCCCAGTACAATGCCCGCCTCCAAATTGGAGAGGAATTGGTATTCGTGAGAGGCTCGACGGTTGACTATTTCTTTTGGTTGTGCCATTTATTTTGGTTGATGGTTCCGGGGTTAAAGGTTCAACGGAAGAACTACTTCAATCTAACGGCTGTTCCATACGCCAGTATTTCGGCTGCGTTTTGCATCACCATGGAGGTCATGAAACGCACGTTAATAACGGCATCGGCGCCAATTCGTTCAGCATCGGCCAACATTCTGCCAATTGCCTGCTCTCTGGATTCGGCGAGCAGCTTGGTGTATTCGGTAATTTCCCCGCCCACAATGTTTCGCAGACCCGCCACGATGTCGCGTCCAATATGCCTTGCCCGCACGGTACTCCCCCTTACGATGTCAATGACTTCGATGATTTCCCGGCCGGGAATAAAATCAGTGTTGGATATCAGCATATTGTCTTGTTTCATTTTATGAGAATTTGAAAATCATTGGTTTAACGCCCGGACAAACAAAACTATTCCGAAAATGGTAAGCGTTACCCCTGCCACTTTTCGAATCAAAAGGATGTTCTTAGGCTTTAGCCAACGCCGCAGAGATTTGGCAAGTCCGACCTTAATGCTGTCGGTGCAAACAATGGTACCGAATAGTCCGCCGTAAAAAAGCTGTGCTTGGTCAGGCTCCAACGCTTCTTCCGTAAAAAGCATCCCCGAAACACCCAACCAGAAAAAAAACGTGAACGGGTTGACGGTGTTGATGAGAAAACCCTTTGTCCAAAGGGAAAATCGGGAAGAGAACCTGACTGCTTTTTGCTGTTCGAAAAGCTCCTCTGGCGGCGGCTTCAACAACAACATGCTCCCTCCTACCACCACCAAGATGACCCCTCCGGCAATACCCAGCCAAAACTCCAGCCCATCCCATTTGGCCAATTCGGCCACGTAGGATACGCCAAAATAGGTAATGGCCACAAATATCAGGTCGCTGACCCAGATGCCCGCCGCTACCATGACGCCCGCCCGAAAACCCTCCTCAATGCTCGTCTGCAACAATGCAAACACGATTGGCCCAGTGAGTACACTGAGCACAAGCCCGAGTTTGATGCCGTTCCAGAGTAGCTCCATGTTGATTTGGCCGGAAGAACCGGATTCAAATTATTTTTAAAAATATTTTAAACCTGCTGAACATCAGCCTGTTGTTGGCTTATAAGTCAAAAATCATCTTTTTCAAAAATAGACGGTCGCAACTAATTTGCGCCTACCCCCGTAATTTCGGAACTCGCAGAGGTAAATGCCCTGCCAAGTGCCAAGATTCAACTTACTGCCCGAAATCGGGATGGTAACCGAAGCACCGGACAGCACCGCCTTCACATGAGCAGGCATATCATCCGAACCTTCGATGGTATGCGTGAGAAATGGCAGACCTTCCGGAACGAGGCGGTTAAAGAACCCTTCGAAATCCACCCTGACCGATGGGTCAGCGTTTTCGTTGATGGCAAGTCCGGCGCTGGTGTGCTTGATGAACAAGTGCAACAAGCCTTCCGACGGCAAAGGTTCGATTTGGCTCATCACTTCGTTGGTAATCAAGTGAAAACCACGTGTGCAAGCGGCCAACAAAATCTCGGTCTGTTTGATCATCGTTAGAAAATAGGGTTTAGGCGCTTTGCAAAATTAGAAAGTTTAAGGCTTTGGCAGTTTTTTTTTCACAGGTGGGGGGCCTACGTTTTGTTGACCAAAAGGAGTCTGTGCCAAATTTTAGGGAAAATACAGGCTTAAATTAGTTTTTTATGGCATATTTTTCGCTATGGAATCCGCTACCAACCTGAGAACGCTACAAAACGCCTTGTTTTACTGATATTATTAATATTTTCACCAATACGATAGTAAAAAAATAATTCGGGTATATTTACGCAAACACTGGTTTATTTGGAAAAATTTTTATTATTTTGGTAAAATTTTCCTCTCAGCATTCACTGTGGACAAGCTAATCAGAGAACACCAATCAAGTAGAAACGATGCTGAAACAACAACTTACTCATAAGTTACAACAGAAACTTTCCCCACAACAGATCCAGCTGATGAAGCTTTTGCAGATACCAACTGCAATCCTTGACCAACGGATACAGGAAGAATTGGAAGCCAACCCTGCACTGGAAGAAGGCGACATCTTGGAAGAAGAATCCATGGAATTAGGCCGGACAGAGGACACCAAAGCGGAAGACGACCAAGCTGAACGTGAAAACGACGGCGAGGGGGAAAACGAGGTGGATGACCTAGAGCGGGAAGAGACCATGCCGGAAGAAGAGGTGTTGCTTGACGACTACCTCAACGACTACATGGACGACGACGAAGCCAGCTACAAATACCAAGCAGAGAATGGTGGGCAAGATGAAGAAAATAAGACCTTGCCTGTAGCCGTGGAGGACACTTTCCACGAATACCTCGAAACGCAGATCGGCATGCTCGATTTCAAAGAAGAAAGGGAGCGCATCATTGCTCGGCAGATCGTCGGCAGCATTGATGACGACGGCTACCTGCGCCGTGAGAACGATGCCATCCTCGACGACTTGGTGTTTTCACAAAACGTGAGCGCCCGGCCAGAGGAAATCGAATTTTGGCTTGCCAAAATTCAGCGCTTCGACCCACCGGGTGTAGGTGCAAGAAACCTTCAGGAAAGCCTGCTGCTCCAGATTGAGCACAAGATGACTAGGACGGAAACCGCCTTTGATGAGCGGCTTATCCTGCAGATTTCCCGCAAAATCATTGCGAACTACTTCGATGAGTTCACCAAGAAGCACTACCAGCGCCTCCAACGCCAGCTCAGTCTCACCGAAGACGAACTGAAAGAAGCCATTGACGAGATACTCAAGCTGAACCCGAAGCCAGCCAGCGGCCACGTCACGAACTCCCGCAGCACGCACTACATCGTGCCGGATTTCATCATCATCAACAACGATGGCGAACTGGAACTTTCGCTCAACTCCCGCAATGCGCCTGACCTCCACATCAACAACCACTACCGCGACATGCTGCGCTCCTACAAGCACACCGTCACCGGACGTCGGGCTACGAACAAGGAGAAGGAGGCCATCATGTTCATCAAGCAGAAGATTGACAGCGCCAAATGGTTCATTGATGCCATCCGCCAGCGGCAGCAGACGATGTTCAACACGATGTACGCCATCATGAACTACCAGTACGATTACTTCACGAGCGGCGACCAGAAATGCCTCCGCCCGATGATTTTGAAGGACATCGCCGACATTACCGGGCTGGACATCTCCACCGTTTCACGGGTGGCCAACAGCAAATTCGTGCAGACGGAGTTCGGTACCAAGCGCCTCAAGGACTTCTTCTCCGAAAGCCTCCAGACACAGGACGGCGAGGAGGTTTCCACTTTGGAAGTGAAGAAAATCCTCACCGACATCATCAGCGCCGAGAACAAGCGCAAGCCGCTTTCGGACGAAAAGCTGAAAAGCATGTTGATGAAAAAGGGCTACAACATCGCCCGCCGCACCGTGGCGAAGTACCGGGAGCAATTGAATATCTCGGTGGCGAGGTTGCGCAAAGAGCTTTAAAACAGCAGTTTATGATAAACAAAAACGGGCTTCGTCAGGTATGGCGAGGCCCGTTTTTTGATTTGATGAAATCACAGCGGTATATTCCCATGCTTCCTTTTTGGCCTCTCCACAACTTTATTTTCCAGCATCGCAAACGCCTTAATCAGCTTCCGGCGAGTGTCCTTGGGGTCAATCACCTCGTCAATGAAGCCCCGCTGCGCCGCCCGGTAGGGGTTTGCGAAGGTCTCTTGGTACTCCCGCTCCTTCTCGGCCAGCATGGCTGCCGGGTCGTCGGCTGATTCGATTTCCTTTTTGAAAATGATTTCCGAAGCGCCCTTGGCACCCATCACGGCAATTTCGGCGCTGGGCCAGGCGAAGTTCATGTCCGCACCAATATGTTTGGAGTTCATCACGTCGTAAGCGCCGCCGTAAGCTTTGCGGGTGATGACCGTTACCCGTGGCACAGTGGCTTCACAGAAAGCGTAGAGCAATTTTGCGCCGTTGACGATGATGCCGTTCCACTCTTGGTCGGTGCCGGGGAGGAAGCCGGGCACGTCCTCCAGCACCAACAGCGGGATGTTGAAGCAGTCGCAGAAGCGCACGAAACGAGCGCCCTTGCGGCTGGAGTTCACGTCGAGCACGCCGGCCATGCTCACTGGCTGGTTCCCCACGATTCCGATGCTGCGGCCCGCCAACCTTGCGAAGCCGACGACGATGTTCTCCGCCCATTCCTCATGTATTTCAAAAAAAGAATCCTCGTCCACAATGCCACCGATGACCTCCCTCATGTCGTAGGGTTGATTGGCATTTTCGGGGATGATATCGGTTAGTTGCGGGCGTAGTTCATCGCCCAGTTCGAAGGGCAGGCGTGGCGTTTTTTCTTCGCAATTTTGGGGAACATACGACAGCAGCCGCTTGATTTTTTCGAGGCAATCCAATCCGTTCACAGCCGTGAGGTGCGTCACGCCGGACTTGGTGGCGTGGGTATGCGCCCCGCCCAATTCTTCAGAAGTCACCTCCTCGTTGGTCACGGTCTTCACCACGTTCGGGCCAGTGACGAACATGTAGCTCGTGTGCTCCACCATGATGGTAAAGTCGGTCATGGCCGGGGAATAAACCGCCCCGCCAGCGCAGGGGCCCATGATGGCCGAAATCTGCGGGATGACGCCGCTGCTGCGAACGTTGCGATAGAAAATATCGGCGTAGCCGCCCAGCGAGTTCACGCCCTCCTGAATCCGAGCACCGCCGGAGTCGTTCAGGCCGATGACGGGTGCACCATTTTTCATCGCCAAATCCATGATTTTGCAGATTTTCTCGGCGTGGGTTTCCGAAAGTGAACCGCCAAACACCGTGAAATCCTGCGCAAAAACATAGACCAACCGACCATGGATAGTACCATAGCCAGTGACCACCCCGTCACCAAGAAAGATTTGCTCCTGCATCCCAAAATCGTCGCAGCGGTGGGTAACCAGCATCCCAATTTCTTCAAAAGAGCCTTCATCGAGCAGGAAATGCAACCGCTCCCTTGCGGTCAACTTGCCCTTTTTGTGTTGCGAAGCAATGCGGTTTTCGCCGCCGCCGAGCTTGGCTTCGGCTATTTTCTGTTCGAGTAGTTCGAGTTTTTTGTCCATAACTTGGATTTACAATTTTGGATTTACGATTTACGATTCGGAGCGCCTCTTAGTTTGGGAGACTTTATCGTTGAAAAAAGTAAATCTCGGTGTCTCACTTCTAGAATCAATTTCAGGGGTAAAGTTATTTAAAGTTGGCAGTTCGACAGTTGGCAGTGCGCAGTCAGTTTGACAGTTGTTTAGCAGAGTATTCTTTCAAATGATAAGAGCGAGGTCGGTTGCCCAATCTCGCTCTTTTATATTTATGTTATGAATTGCTGGGTAAGCAGTTCCTGACTGCAAACTGCCCACTGTCGAACTGCCAACTATCCTTCCTCCTTCCGCCGATTGATTTCGTCCCGAATCTTGGCAGCCTGCTCGTAGTCCTCTTTGCCGAGCACGTCTTCGAGCAGTCGGGAGAGTTCTTCCACGGAGTAGGAACTGAGGGCCGCACCTTTGGCCGCACGCTGCTTGGTAGCAGCACCACCGCCACGGCTAGTAGAAGCTTTTTTGGTAGCGCCTTCTGGCTCTTCGAGTACCACGCCAGCGGCGTCGAGGATGAACTCGTAGGTAAAAATTGGACAGTTGAAGCGCACGGCCATGGCAAGTGCATCGGAGGTGCGGGAGTCAATTTCATGTATCTCGCCGTTGCGCTCGCAGACCAGCCGGGCGTAGAAAATCCCGTCCAGCAAGTTATTGATGATAACCTCCTTGAGGTCAACGTTGAAGGTTTCAAAGGCATTCTTGAACAGGTCGTGGGTCAAAGGACGGTTGGGGGCCATGCGTTCCATGGCAACGGCAATGGCCTGTGCCTCGAACCCGCCGATGACGATGGGCAGCCGACGGGTGCCGTTTTGCTCGCCCAGAACCACGGCGTAATTGTGCGATTGCGTGACGCTGTGGGATAGGGCAACTATGTCGAGTTCTATTTTTTTCATCGAAGCCAAAGGTGTTTAAAATTGGTTGACGGTTGTGGGTTGACGATTGACAGCATTCAAAACGTTGATTTTCAAAATATTGCGTCATGTCAAATCTGCGCAACCACCCTTGTTTTGATTTGCTCGAAAAAAAGGCGGTTCGTCTTTTTTTCCAAAATCCTGCGAATTTCTACTTTTCCATTGAAAACAACAATCCGCATTTTAAAACATGTCACGTCGAGCCTCAATTACTTGGCCAGCAGCGAAGCAGGACATCTATTTTTTGTAAAAGTAAAAAGAAGGTTGGAAAAGTGGGAGGCGGCAGGAGAATTTACCAGCCCAATGTCAAAACAGTTTCGGGTGAAATGGCCCTAAATTTCTGATAACCAACCATTTCACCCGGAAAAAACAAAATCACTTATCAATTTCAATCACCGTCGCCACCGCATTTTTACCGTTCAGGTCACAAGCGAATTCCACCGCGTCAGGGGCTAAAAACTTAACGTTCGGTACTTCAACTGGCCCGATGGCTTCCCGCACCTTGCCAAGGTAAGTACCCTGCCGGCTGGTGTTGATGCGGCTGTTCACCACGTTCCAGTCGAGCGGCGTCTTAGATACCACCACGGCGATGTAGTCCCGCTTGCCCTTTTCGTCGGGCGTCATGGAGTGGTCCTTCGGAAACAGGCGGGTGCCGGTGATGCCGCAGTACGGCGAGTGCTTTTCGGTGTAGGGGAACAGCACGTAGCTCGACCCATCCACCTCTTGCCCGAACACATAAACATAGCACTCGATGGAGTTGGTAATGGCAACTTTGAACTTCGTGCCCATTTTCATCGGCGCACGGGTGCGGAAGGTGCGGTCGCCTGCCGCCGCCAAGGGAATGAGCGTTTGCGAAGCATTGTCCACGAGGCCGAATTTCACCGAAAGCTTGTTCGCATCGTATTTCATGGCATCGCCCATCGGGTAGAGGCCGTAGCATTCTTTTGTGAAATGCTCGAATGCATCGTAGGGAATCCAGGCAGTGCCGTTGTTCCCCCACTCAGGGCCCCAGGAGTTCATGATTTGCACCATCTGTCGGTCGTCGTCGTAGCCAATGACGCACATGGCGTGGCCGCTGAACCCGTAGCCGCTGTAGTCCCGCTGGGTGGGCTGCCAGACGCTTTTGCCCACCATGTTCTGCATGAACGTGCCGCCCACCATCATGCCGATGACGACCGGAGCACCCTGTGCCAAGTGTTGCTTCACTCCCTGCATATCAAGGCCGTAGTCATCGCCTCCACGGGAAAGGCGGTTGTAGCCTTTGGTTCGGAACTGGGCGGCCTCATTTGCCATTGACTGGGTGGGCTGGCGGCTACAGTCGCTGTCGTCGTAGCCAAATTTGCCGAAGGGCAAGTCGCCGTGCTTCTGCAAGGTCTCCATGGCATTGTTCATGTAGGCGCCGTTGCAGCCTTTGAGGGCTATCTGGTTGTAGAGGTAGGAGGGGCTGAAGGCCACGCTGTTGGGGTCAACGCCCGTGGCCCTCGCTTGCAGGATGGTGCGGGCGGCATAGCTGCCGGCCCAGCCCACACAGGAGCCTTGGTTGCCCTGGTGCATTCGTTTGGGGGCGTATTTTAGCAAGGAGACCGAACGTGGGAGTTGATTTTCCGCCCCACCGTAACTGGTGGACAGCGGCTCGAAGACATCTGCTTTGTCGTATTCCGCTTCACTCAAAACGGCACCGAAGGTGAACTGCTCCTGGTCGTCGGTACCACCACCGGATAGGTCGCCACTGCCAGAAAGGTCGCCGCAACCACCGCTCATAAAGTACCAGATAGCTACGCCTGCCAGCACAAGCAGTAGGAGTTTTGGTTTTTTAAACAAGAAACCTAAAAGGAGCGGGGCGAATTGTAGCAGGCTACCAAGCCCGCCACCGCCACTGCTGCCACGTTGGTTTTGGTTGTTGTTACTTGGTCTTTTCGGCTGTTCGGGGTCTTTTTCCATTCTGATTGGCATGGCGTCTGTTTTTTTGTTGGTGAAAAATTAGGGGGGAAAATTAGCGATTTCTGAAATCAAACCGTCCCGATTTCCTCCATCTGGGTTTTATGAAAATAAAAAAGCCACCAATTTAGATCCGGTTTGGGTAAAAACTGATGGCTTTCCCTTTGCCATTTATACGCAATGTCTGGCAATTTGTCACTTGTTGGCAGCCAGTTCCAGCCGCTCCATCAAGCGGGAAGACACCCGGAGGAAGTCCATTTCCGTGATGATTCCCACCAGTTCGTTGTCCTTTTGGTGCACGACGGGGAGGCAGCCCACCTTGTTTTCCCGCATGATTTTAAGAGCCGCCATGATGGTTGTCCTTGGCGTCACCGTCAGCGGTTTTGTCAACATGATGTCCTCCACGGTGGAGGTTGGCGTTACGTCACTGAGTTTGTTGTTGTGCGAATAATGCCGCAACAAATGACGGGAAGTTACAAGCCCAACGAGCCTTCCCTTGGCGTCTTCCACGGGCATGTAGCGGATTTTGCGCCAGTTCATCATCTCCGCCACAAAGTCAATCAAGATGTCTTTTTGGACAGTGATGAGGTCGGTGGTCATGAATTCCTCGACACGGAGGCGGCTTGGAACATACTCTTCCAGTTCGCTGGGTTCGGGCAATGGCCAGGTGTGTACGGGCATTTCTTTTTCCTGATTTTTGACGATGCAGGCGGTCATTACGGCGGTAGCCTCGTCGGTGGTGATGGATTCTTTCAATTTGGTAAAGGCTCGTAGCTGCCAGCGGGCGCCGGTCATGTGCGCCTTTGCCCGGTCGTGGATGATGCCGAGGTAACGGTCAATATCGGCGGAGTCCACGCCTTTCATCTCCAGCCCTTCTTTTGCTACAGGCAACAACTCGTTGATAATCAAGTCGGTAGCAGTGTGTTTTTTATCATCAAACCAATTGAATTTGGTGTCAATGCCATATTGTGCAGCCTTCATAAAATTATCCCGGACGTCTTCCCAAGAAAGCCGGGTGGTCACGTCGTAGCATCTTTTTTGCATACCAATCATGGCGCCTAGCCAGAATGCGGCGTTGGCCACCTCGTCCACGATGGTAGGTCCTGCTGGCAGCACCCTCGCCTCGATGCGCAAGTGCGGCTGGCCGTTGTCGCTGATGCCATAGCAGGGGCGGTTCCAGCGGTAAACGGTGGAGTTGTGAACTTGGAGTGCTTTGAGCTTGGGCGTTTTTTTCTTCAAAATTTGCTCGATGGAGTCTTCCACCTCGTCAGCGGTCATCAGCACCCGGAAACGGGCGATGTCTTCCTTATAAATTTCGAGGATGGAACCCTGGAGCCAGCCATTGCCGAAGTTGACCCTTGGGCTGCGCTCCCGCAAGTGGTCGTGCGAGGTGCGGGTGTCAAGCGCCTGCTGAAACAGGGCGATTCGGGTTTCATGCCAGAGCCGTTTGCCGAATACCATCGGCGAGTTGGCGGAGATGGCGATGATGGGCCCCGTGAGCATCTGGGCGATGTTGTAAAGGCAGACGAAGTCCTTCGGCTCCACTTGAAGGTGTACCTGAAAGCTGGTGTTGCATGCTTCGAGCAGTGGCGAGTCGTGCTTCACGTGCAGCTCGTCAATGCCGAGCAGGTTCAGTTCGAAGGAATTGCCGATGAGGTGGCTCTCCAGCGCCTTCATCAGGCCCATGTAGCGGGGCTTTTCGGTCAGGTTTTCGAGGTCGAGGTCGGTTTTCCGCAGGGTGGGCAGGATGCCAGTCAAGGCAATGTTTGCACCAAATTTTTCTAGTGTTTTTCGGATGGCAGCGATGTTGCCAAGGGTTTCGTCCTCCATCTGTCGGAAACAGTTACCGGTGAACTCCACGGGCGTCATGTTGGTTTCCAGGTTGAATTGCGCCAGCTCTGTGTCGAGCCAGGCACAATCTTTCATTGCCTCGATGACTTTCAGGTTAATTTTGGCCGGCTTGTAGGTTTTGCTGTCCACGATGCACATCTCCTGCTCTGCTCCGATTCGGGTAATACCAGTCTCGAACCAGTTGTGGTCTATCATATACTCCAGTGACTGGAGGTCGTTCAGCAGGTTGCGCATGAAGGTTTGAAGCTCCTTCTGGTCTTTCGCTACGGAAACTTTCGCTTCGCCCATGATAATATTGTTTGAGATTGTTTGATGGTTGTTTGGGATTGCAAGGAGGTTTCCTACTTTTCATCAACTAATTACACCATCCCGCCTCCCAGGTCGTTTTAACGAAGATTTTTCCTCCCAGCAAAAGAATCATATTTGTAGTAATTAGTCAAACTTGTTCGTGAATAAAAATTTTTAAACCATGTTCTTCGTTTTAGGAAACAAACCTTTGGTGATGAAAAAGTCAGCACTATTTATTTTCGTATTGCTTTTATTTTTTGGTTGTAAAAAAGTAACCGAACCTCCAAGCGCACGCATCGTGGTCGGTAATTTGAAGTTTTCCATAGACCCCTCTGTGCAGCCACCCTTCACCTATTACCTTCCCATCAACAGTGTCAGCCTCGGTGCTTTCGCCCAACTCGACGCTGCTGGCATTGATACTGCCAACATAAAGAACATATTGCCGGGCCGAGCCACCCTTACGGCACTCTTCGGTAACGGAAACCTTGATTTCATCGAAGCGGTGTCTGTGCGCCTTTGTTTGCTGGGCAATAACGTGGAAAACTGCGGCCAGGAGGTTTTCTACCGAGATCCCACCCCATTTGACGTTGGCGCAGAACTGGAGCTTGGCGGCAGTGCAGTCAACGACATCCGGGAGTATGTGTTGCAAAAACAAATCAACGTGCAGGTAAAATTGGAGCGCCTTCGCGACGTGCCGGAAGGTTCTTTTGAAGTGGTGCTGGAGATGGAGTTTGAGGTGCGGTAGCTGTTTACTATTCTTTTGAGAATACCATAAGCCTGAAGAATTAATGGCAAATTCAATATTCAAGTGCAACAGGTGTTACCCCCTGTGTAATTTCTTAGATTCAAGTTTGAAGTGCAACTTTTAGGTGAAAAGTAAGACCAGCAGAAATACTCACCTTTCGCCTCTACCAAAAGTTGAATGATTAACGGGACTGATATTTGTCAAAGAGGATTGCTCGTTAAATTCTTTTCCTACTTTTGCAGGCTCCAAATTTTTGGGCAACCTGCTAAGAACCCTCCCATTTACAGTGAACCTCCCGCTTGGAAACTTAAAACCCGGGTTTTTGTTCTCGTATGCCGAGTAGCTAAAAACAGATACAATTTTGGTTTCAAGCATTTTATTTTCAAACTACATCAATGAATTATTCAGCAATCAAGTTTCCTAGAACGGACAGCACGGATTTTTTCAAAACGCTGAACAGCCGTGTGAACGCCTATTTTCAACAAAACGACATCAGCAAGTACGGCAATTGGAAGCTGTACGTCAAGTCTGCGGTCGTGTTCAGCATCTTCCTGACGCCGTATTTCCTTATCATCTCCAACAATTTCAACCAGTGGGCGATGTTGCTTTTCACCATCGTACTGGGCATGGGCATGTCCTTCGTGGGCATGTGCGTGATGCACGACGGCAACCATGGCACCTACTCCCGCAACCAGTGGGTAAACAACCTCATGGGCAGTTCCATCTACATCCTGGCGGGCAATGTGTACAACTGGAAAGTACAGCACAACGTGCTTCACCATACTTATACCAACATCAACGGCATGGATGAGGACATTGATGCCCGTGGCCTCCTGCGCCTCCACAAGGAGCAGGATTGGAAGCGCTTTCACAAATTTCAGCACTACTACAGCGTGCTGCTCTATGGCTTGATGACCATCAGTTGGGCCATCAGCAAGGACTACAAGCAGATGAAAGGCTACATCAGCCGGGGCATTTCTTTTGACAAAAAAGTAAACCCGACCAAGGAGTGGTCTATTCTCATCGTCACCAAAATCCTGTACTTGTCCATTTGGGTGGTATTGCCCATCATCGTGCTGGACGTGGCTTGGTGGAAAGTCCTGATTGGCTTCTTCGTAATGCACTACACGGCTGGGGTAATCTTGGCACTGGTGTTCCAATTGGCGCACGTGGTCGAAAGCACGGACAACCCGATACCGGACGAAGGCGGGAATATGGAAAATACCTGGGCCATCCACCAGTTGGCCACCACCGCCAATTTCGCTCGCAAAAACTGGCTGGTATCGTTCTTCGTGGGTGGACTCAATTACCAGATTGAGCACCATATCTTCCCGAACATCAGCCACGTGCATTACCCGAAAATTTCAAAAATCGTAAAAGAGACGGCGCTTGAGTTTGGCTTGCCCTACAATGAATACCGCACCACTCGCCAAGCCATCTTTTCCCACTTTCGGGCATTGAAGGAGCTTGGCAGGCAGCCTGTGGCAATGGCGGCCTGATTTTCAGCATTTTTTTTCGTAAAAAACACTGTGTGACTTTTGCCCTCAACAGCATCACACAGTGTTTTTTATTTGGGGGCCAAATCCAAATTTCGGCAAAACTAGCCGGAGTTCCCATGGAGGAACTCGCCGCCCAGACCGGTTTTTCGCCGTGTGCGGCAACTAGATGGATGCCCGGAATTTTGTAATGGCCCGTTAAAGTTGGCAAGCTGCTCAAACTGTTGGTAAAGGCATGGGCCAAGGGGGTCATGCTTTGTCCCTTCTCCTTTTCACTAAATTCCTATGTTCGCAAAAAACAAAATTCAATGCTCACTACCATAATTTCTTACAACGTCAATGGCTTTCGTGCTGCCGCAAAAAAAGGTTTGTTCGATTGGCTGAAGCAAGAAAACCCCGACATCATTTGTTTTCAGGAAACAAAAATGCAGCCCGACCAAGTGGAGGCAGCGCCTTTCGAGGCACTTGGTTACACTTCCCATTTTTGGCATTCGGCGGAGAAGAAGGGCTACAGCAGTGTCGCCACTTTTTCAAAAAAAATACCCGACCAAGTGGTGCTGGGCTGTGGCATTGAAAAATATGACCGGGAAGGCCGCATCCTCCGCACCGACTTCGGCGACTGGACGCTGCTCAATTGTTACTTCCCTTCGGGAACGAGCGGGGAGGAGCGGCAGGGTTTCAAGTACGGGTTCCTCGATGATTTTTTCAACTGGATTGCGGAGCTAAAAAAAGAGCGCCCCAAGCTCATCATCGTGGGCGACTACAACATCGCCCACACCGACATTGACATTCACAGCCCGAAGACCAACCAAAAGTCCTCTGGCTTTCTGCCCGAGGAGCGGGCCTGGATGACCAAGTGGTTCGAAAGCGGCTTCACCGATGCCTTCCGGCACATCAATCCCGACAAACGGGACGACTACTCCTGGTGGAGTGCACGATTTAATTCACGGGCCAACAACAAAGGCTGGCGCATTGATTATCAGTCGGTTACCAATAATTTGAGGGATAAAATACTTGATGCCCGCCACCTCGGCGAAGCTGTCCATTCTGACCATTGCCCGGTACTAATGAAGATTGACATTTAACGGTTTCAGGTTTTTGGTTTCAGGTTTCAGGGTTGGCACGGCACTTCCCTGCAACTTGAAACCTTAAACCAAAAACCGTTTCACCTCCCTAAGAGGTGCCCCATCAGTTCCCGTTTTGTGCGCAGATATGCGGCGTTTTCCTTTTTCGGTTCGATGATGAGCGGCTCCCGGCTGACAATTTCGATGCCTGAGTTTTCAATGGCCTCGATTTTTAGCGGGTTGTTGGTAAGCAGGCGGATTTGGCGGATGCCAAGGTCGTGCAGGATTTCCACGGCGAGGTCGTACTGCCGAGCGTCCACCTCAAAGCCGAGGTGGGTGTTGGCGGAAGCCGTGTCGAAGCCCTTGTCCTGAAGGTTGTAAGCTTTAAGTTTGTTGATGAGGCCGATGCCCCGGCCTTCTTGCCGAAGGTAAATTACGACGCCATGCTGTTCGGCGGCGAGTTCGAGCGCCTTGTCCAATTGTTCACCACAGTCGCAGCGGCGGGAGTGGAACAGGTCGCCGGTCATGCACTCGGAGTGGATGCGCACGAGGATGGGCTGTGTCACGTCCAATTTTTCATGAACCAAAGCTACGTGCGGTGTCACATCATCGGGTGAAGAGGCGTAGGCGAGAATGTTAAAATTTCCCCAATCAGTTGGCAAAAAAGCCTGTACTTGTCGTTGCATAAAAAGCCAGTTGGCGCTTTGGCAATTTTGCCCTCGGCAAATTTTCCAAAGTCGCTCAATGAACACCCACTTGGGGTTTTAGTTCGCAAAAGTACGCACCACCATTCAACCCATTGCCAATGACGCCTAAAATACTCTTGGTCGAAGACGACGAAACGCTGGGTTTCCTGCTCAGCGAGTTTTTGCGCAGCCGTGATTTTGAGGTCACTTGGGCAAAGGATGGCGTGGATGGCCTCCGCCAGTTCAACGCCGACCACTTCGACCTCTGCCTCCTCGACGTGATGATGCCCGCCCTCGATGGCTTCACCGTCGCCGAACTATTGCGCCAGCGCCAAGCCGATTTGCCCATCATTTTCCTCACCGCCAAGTCGCTCCATGCCGACGTGGTGCGTGGCTTCAAGGCGGGTGCCGACGACTACATCAAAAAACCGGTGAACGAAGAGGAGTTGGTGGTGCGCATCCAAGCTGTGTTGAAAAGGACAGCGCCGGGGCAGGCGGGGTCATCCGATAACGAGGTACGGACGGTGTTCCAGGTAGGCGACTATATTTTTGACAGTGAAAAATGCCGATTGCAGCTTGGGGAGCAGGTGACCAATTTGACCGAAATGGAGGCTCGTTTGCTCAAGATGCTTTGTGAGAAAAGTGGCAAACTCCTCCAACGGGAATGGGTTTTGGAAAAAATCTGGGGCCGCAGCGACTTCCTCGCCCGCAAGAGCATGGACGTTTTCATCTCCCGCCTTCGCAAATATTTGTCGGAAGACCCCCGTGTGAGCATCACGAATTTGCACGGGAGTGGGTTTGTGTTGGAGGTTCCTTAATCCAATGTACCGCTCCGTTTCTTCTTGACATAGTGGACGCCAGCACCATAAACCCAACCCACGGTGCCCCGCTTGGTTTTGATTTTCACGTAAGGTTCGTTTGCTTTCTCCTTGCCAAGGTTTACTTCATAGGTGGAGTCGGTCACCTCATTCATGTAGTATACCTCATCGAAGAGTTTGAGTTCACCGAGCAGTTGGCCTTTCAAGCCGGGCTCTTTGCGAACTTTCAGCTTGTCAATGGTAACGTAGAGCTTGGAAAGGCCTGCTGCTGCTGCGGTTTCGGCAGGAGCAGTTGTTTGAGCCGCCTGTGTCCCAGCAGTTGGTGCTGTAGTTGCCGCTTCGCCATTTATTGGCGTATATGTGCCTGGGGAGGAGGTTGGAGCGGCAGGCTGTTGGACTGGTTGCTGCGCAATGGGTGGTGGGGTTGCTGCTGTTTGTTGTTGGTTGGCGAGGCTGTCCTGCATGGTTTCGATGGCCTCTGCGCTTTGCGCTTCTTCCTTGTGAGCATTGCATTTGGAGACCGTCCACATCAGGAATATCAGTGCGAGCACACCGATAACGATATATTCAACTTTTGATAACAGTCCTTTCATCTTAATTTGAGGGTTTGAATTAAGTTTGCAGTTCTTTCGAGCTGGAGCAATTTTGCATTATTTTGATTTGCAAAAAAGCAACCAAAACTATGAAAAACACGAATTCCTTGCAAAAGTAATGAATGACCTCCTTTATAAAGTAGCATTGACCAAAATCCCCATGGTGGGCGCCGTGACGGCCAAGGCATTGGTCAGTTATTGCGGCGGAGCCAGAGAGGTGTTCGAGGCAAAGAAAGTGGACTTGCTCAAGATTCCAAGTATTGGCGAGGTCATCGCCACCAATGTTGCCGATAAGGCCGTACTGGAAGCGGCTGAAAAGGAGCTGGCTTTTATTGAGAATCACGACATCACGCCACTTTTTTACCTGCACAAAAACTTCCCCCAACGGTTGCGCAACTTGTACGATGCACCGGTTATGCTCTACTACCGTGGCAAGGCCGACCTCAACCACTACCGCACGGTGGGAATCGTGGGCACACGCACCCCAACGCCTAACGGACTCAGTATTTGCGACGAATTGGTGGAAGGGTTAAAAAACTATAATCCATTGATTATAAGCGGTTTGGCTTATGGAGTGGACGTTGCAGCACATAAAAAAAGTTTAGACGTGGGCCTTGAAACCGTGGCAGTATTAGGTCATGGCCTTGCCAATATTTACCCGGCACAGCACCGCAAGGTGGCATTGGAAATGACAGAACATGGTGGGCTACTTACTGAGTTCGCCAGCCACGTAGGGCCAGAGCGGGAAAACTTTCCGATGCGAAATCGTATTGTTGCTGGCTTGTGCGATGTGCTAATCGTAGTTGAAACGGCTCAACGTGGTGGCTCCATCATCACCGTCCAACAGGCGATTGGTTACAGCCGCGACGTGTTCGCAGTGCCGGGAAGGGTGAAGGACAAGTTTTCGCAAGGCTGTAATTTTTTGATAAAAAAGAACATGGCCAACCTGCTCGAAAGTGCTGAAGACTTGGCAGCGACACTTCGCTGGGCTACCGAAGTCGACGGGGTTGTTCCTCAACCAACGCAAGGCCGCCTCTTCGACGAGCTTACTGACCAAGAGAAATTGGTCGTTGACTTGATTCAAAAAGAAGAAGAGGCAGGCGTGGACCAATTGAGCTATGCTTCCAAAATTGGCCAAGGCGATTTGGCTTCGCTTCTCCTGAACCTGGAGTTCAAGGGCTTGGTTCGGTCGTTGCCAGGGAAACGTTATGTACTTTGTTAAAAATTAGCGTTTTGACTTTATTGAAGTCTCATCGTCTTTATGTCACTTAGATTCAAGTCACAAAATAATTGAAATGAAAAGAATCACCCTGTTTTCGCTCCTCTTGTTGGTACTCTCCTGCAACCCCAAACAAACGGGAAAGGTTGGTGAACGGCATCAAAATCCGTCACTAATTGATGACACAACAACATTTATCGCTCCCAAAAATATCATCTTGATGGTAGGAGACGGCATGGGCATCACGCAGATTACGGCTGGCATGTACCTCAATGGCAACAAGCTCAACTTGGAGCAGTTCAAGTACATTGGGCTACACAAGTCCTACTCATCCAGCGACCTAGTGACTGATTCCGCAGCGGGTGCCACGGCATTTGCCTGTGGCCAAAAAACCTACAATGGTGCTGTTGGGGTTGATAAAAAAAGAAAACCTGTGCAAACCATCTTGGAAGAGGCTGAACAGAATGGCTTGGCCACTGGCCTCGTCGTCACTTCTTCTATCACCCACGCAACGCCGGGCAGTTTTTATGCTCATCAGAAAAGCAGGGAGATGGTAGAAGAGATTGCGGCTGATATGCTCAAGGTGGATGTTGACTTTTTTATTGGCGGCGGTAAAAAAGACTTCGACAGACGAAAAGATGGGCAAAATCTCATAGAGCAATTGACCCAAAAAGGCTACGTCATCTCAACTTTTTTGGACAAGGATTTTCAGAAAATCAAAAACATTGACCCAACCAAAAACTTTGGATACTTCAGTGCCGATGGTGAGCCATTGCCTTTCTCGCAGGGTCGTGACTATCTTGTGCCTGCCAGCCGTTCAGCGGTGGAATTCCTGTCGGAACAACCGGCGAAGGGCTTTTTTCTGATGATTGAAGGCTCACAGATTGATTGGGGCGGTCATGCTAACGATTCGAAGTACATCACCAGTGAAATGATTGAGTTTGACAATGCTATTGGGGCTGTGCTCGATTTTGCTAAAAAGGACGGGCAGACACTCGTCATCGTCACTGCCGACCATGAGACCGGGGGCTATGCCATAAACCCCACTTCCACTATGGACAACATCGTTGCGGCATTCACCACGGACAAACATACGGCGGCACTCATTCCCGTTTTTGCGTGGGGCCCGGGCGAGGAACTTTTTAGTGGTATTTATGAAAACACTGCTATCTACGACAAGATTCGACGGGCGTTCGGTTTTGACAAGAAATTGCCGTGAGGCACAAAAAAGAAAGGCGGCCGTTTTGGCCGCCTTTCTTTTTTGTGAAAATTCAAAATTGATTTTATTCTTTGTCGAATCTCAGTTCTTGGATGACTTGTTTAGTGCCGCTCACTTTCATGTAGATGTACACTCGATAAGTTCCGCTTGTTGCGGTCATGTTACCGATACAATATTGTGAGTCCTGACCTTTGGAGGCACCTTGGTGTACCTGTTTAAAAGAGGAAGGTTTGTTTTTTGTAAAAAAATCCTTCATCACTTGAATGGCTTGCGCCTTGGTGTAGGTTTCCTCCTTGTCCAGTACGGCGATTTCCACGCTGGAATCGAAGTATTGGCCAAGGGCATCGGCATTGCCACTGCTGATGGCTTTCGTGATGGCGTCAAGGTTCAGTTCCTCCGTATTGACAAAAGCAATCGAAGGCGCAAGAAGAAGGACGAACAAGAAATTTTTCATGGTTTAAATTTTTGTGAACACACCAACCCAAAATTCGAACGAATGTATTCTGCCTAAAGAGTCAGCGAAGTTCCTTAATTCATATCAAACAAACAAACAATAGTTTTTATATGTTCACTTGATTCGATAGTTAGGACGGTTGAAGTTGCAGGGGGTAACGGTGGAGAAAGTTAAGTTCCTTAAAATCATTCCTGCAAATTAGGTGACAACTTTAACGTTGAGTGTCGTCCTGTTCGTACCTTCCCTTGTTTATTTTTTTCTTTTAGAACAAAGGCCATAACGTGTGCCTTTTCAAAAGTGACACGGCAGCAGTTGCTATTTTTGCTTCCTAAAAGTCATTCTAACTTTTGTAAATCTTTTATTGTGAAAACAAAACACGTAATGCTGGTCATCCTCGATGGATGGGGGAAGGGACAAAAACCATCTGCCGACGCTATTGCCCAAGCTGACACACCGGTGGTGGATGCGCTGCTCAAATCATGCCCTAATTCTGAGTTGGTAACTTTCGGTGAGGAGGTTGGCCTGCCCGAAGGGCAAATGGGTAACTCAGAGGTTGGCCATCTGAACATCGGCGCAGGGCGAGTTGTCTATCAGGAACTTGCCCGTATCAATAAGTCTGTTCGAGATGGTGAGCTTCAGCAACACCCAGTTTTGCTCAATGCATTTCAATATGCAAAAGCAAACAACAAGGCGGTGCATTTCATTGGCCTTTTGTCCGATGGTGGGGTGCATTCCCACACCAGTCACCTGCAAGCACTTTGCGATGCTACGCAAAAACAGGGGCTTAGTCGGGTTTTTGTCCATGCTTTCATGGATGGGCGGGATACCGACCCAAAATCTGGGCTTGGATATTTGGAAAAATTATTACAAAACATTGATAGTCAGTCAATTAAACTGGCATCTGTCATCGGTCGTTACTATGCAATGGACCGTGATAAGCGTTGGGAGCGCATAAAACTAGCCTATAACCTGTTGGTGAAAGGCATTGGCGAAAAAACAACAAATCCATTGGCTACCATTGCCAAACGTTACGAAGCGGATGAAACCGATGAGTTTCTCAAACCCATCGTATGTGTGGGAGAAAATCGGCAACCCGTTGCCACAATTCAGGAAGACGATGTGGCTGTTTGTTTCAATTTTCGAACTGATCGCCCGCGGGAGATTACGACTGTGCTAACGCAAGCGGATATGCCCGAGTTTGGCATGGAGAAACGGAATCTCTACTACGTGACTATGACACGCTACGATGAAAAATTCCAGAATGTCCAAGTCGTTTTTGAAAAAGACAATCTGAACAACACGTTGGGCGAAGTGCTATCCGATGCGGGACTTACCCAAGTGCGTATTGCTGAAACAGAAAAGTACCCACACGTCACTTTCTTTTTCTCTGGTGGGAGAGAGGCTACTTTTGAAGGGGAACGCCGCTTGATGATACCATCTCCAAAAGTTGCCACATACGACCTTCAACCCGAGATGAGTGCTATTGGAATTACGGACGCCATCATTAAAGACATAGAAATTAATCAGCCTAATTTTATCTGTCTTAATTATGCCAATGCCGATATGGTTGGGCACACCGGTGATTTCAAAGCAGCGATGCAAGCGGCGGAAACTGTGGATGCTTGCTTGGGTCGTCTGCTGGCCTGTGGGAAAGAGCATGGATACGATGCTATCGTAATTGCAGATCACGGCAATTCAGATTACATGATAAACGAAGATGGTACGCCGAATACTGCACATACCATGAACCCAGTCCCCTGTGTGTATGTAGGGTCAGCGGGCCTTAAAATTGCCAATGGAAACCTGGCGGATATTGCGCCTACTATTCTTGGGTTGCTTGGCATCTCTTTGCCCAAAGAGATGGATGGCAAAAATTTGTTGTCGAAATAAACATGCACTTGGAATTATGAAATTAATCCAGAAAGGTTCGATGTTTTCTGTGCTGCTAATTTGTGTTTCGGTTTTGGCTTGTACTCAAAGCGAAGTGGTTAGCGCGGATGCTGCTACACAACAATTTTTTGATTTAAAAGGATATTTCAATGCTGAAGCACAACGCCTTACTGCTGAGGGCATTCGTCAAGCAACAAAGGTTGTTGTGGCAGATGGTAAAACGGAGAGCCGCAATATTGACAATATAGACTACGAACGAGAGCTTAGTTTTTTCGCAGCGTCTGACAATAATCGCCCCGCTTGGACTGACAAGTATGTAGTAGATACTTTGTTTAATGAACTTAATCAAGTTGTGCAGTTAAATTACAAATGTATTGATGATAAGTTGAAAATCCGAAATATCGTTGTGGATTTTGATGGCATTGATGTAAATAAAATATTTATCGAAAACAATACCTCCAATTCTATTGCCACCTCCAGCCAAAATCTTGTTTATCAGCCTGCCATTGGCTATAGTATTGAGAGCCATCAAAAAGTGGCAATTGGAGATGAGCAACTGTTCAAAGTGTCTGTCAAATTTTGATAAAAGAAACTAAAAACAAAAAGCCAAGCATTGGTTTGTGCTTGGCTTTTTGCTTGTTCCACGTGGAACAAATCCCTTTATGGCATCAATAATTGCGCAGCAACCAATCCTTGAAGGATTCATAACCAATACCCATTTTCGTTGTGCTTTTCTCTCTCTCAGACAGAATTGCCAACCTTTCTGGCACTTCGATTTTTTGTCCTAGGATTCGTTCCACGTCCGGCAAGAATTTCGAAGGATGGGCTGTTTCAAGCACCACTCCTTTTGTGTCTTTATTTTGCGCTTGGTGTTTGGACAGTGCTAAGTAACCCACGGCACCATGTGGGTCAAGAACGTAGCTGTATTTGCTAAAAACATCCCGCATGCATCCCTCTGTTTGTTTGTCGTCGAATGAGTAGCCTTTAATGTCACCTTTAATATTGTTCCACGTGGAACAATAAATATCTAATATTCTTGCGAAATTGGAAGGATTGCCCACGTCCATTGCATTGGACAGCGTGACTACTGATGGGCGAGGGGTATATGTTCCGCTGTAAAGATAGGCGGGGACGACATCGTTGGAGTTGGTCGCAGCGATGAACTGATGGATTGGAAGCCCCATTTTTTTAGCGAATAGCCCTGCCGTTAGGTTGCCGAAATTACCACTTGGAACACAGAATGCCACTGGGTTCCCATCTCTTGGAAGTTGTTTGTATGCTTCAAAATAGTAAAACGATTGGGGTATCAAGCGTGCTATGTTGATGGAGTTGGCGGAACTGAGGCGGATGTTATTGGTTAAATTCTTGTCGAGAAAAGCCTGTTTGACCAGTGCTTGGCAATCATCAAATGTGCCATCCACCTCTATGGCTGTCACATTCTCACCAAGCGTCGTCAATTGCTTTTCCTGTAAATGACTAACCTTGCCAGAAGGGTAGAGTATTACCACCTTGATGCCCGGCGTCTTATAAAAACCAGCGGCAACTGCTCCGCCAGTATCGCCGGAAGTGGCAACGAGTATGACCAACTCCCGGTCATTTCCCTTGTTGAAATAGCTCATCAACTGCGCCATGAACCTTGCGCCAAAATCCTTGAAGGCTAAAGACGGGCCATGGAAAAGCTCTAAAATATAAGCCTCCTCGCTCAGCTTGACCAAAGGTGCGGGAAAGGTGATGGATTGTTCGATGATATTCTGAAGGTCAGTTTCTGGAATTACCCCCTTTAAAAGATGCTTGCAAACCTCAAAACCAATCTCCTGAAAAGAATAGTCTTTTAGGTTTTGGATAAATTCATCAGGAAGCGGAGGAATGGCTTCCGGCATAAAAAGACCATTGTCGTCGGGCAACCCCTTGAAAACGGCCTCTTCCAAAGAGACAAAATTGGTGGTATTTTTTGTGCTGTAAAGGCGCATTTAGTTGGTGGTTGCACAGGCATCGGATCTTTACAAAGAATGTCCGCTACCTGTATTTTGTAAATTATAGTTTTATGGCACCATCTTGATTGATAGTGGAAATGTACAAATCATGAGCGATGCCTGCTTGCGAATAAACCCGCTTCATAGCCTCACCCACCTCTTCAGCTATCAGGCTGTTGGCGCTCAGGGCAAATATGGAAGGCCCAGCACCGGAGATACTGCACCCCAGCGCACCGGCTTTCATCACGGCTTCTTTTAATTCGTAAAAATGAGGTATCAACTTTGCTCGCTGTGGTTCGATAATAACGTCCTGTAAAGCCCGTCCAATAAGTGCAATGTCCGAGTTGTAAAGCCCGATGATGAAGGCACCCAAATTGGCATTTTGTTGGATGAATTTTTTCAAGGGAACCGCATCGCTCAAAATACTCCGTGCGCCTTTGGTCAGCACTTCTACATGCGGGTAGATAACCGTGGTATAAATACCCTTTGGCATAGGCAACCGGTGAAAGTCCATCGTTTCATTGTCACGAATAAGCACAAGGCCGCCCATGAGCGAAGGGGCTACGTTGTCGGCATGCCACCCTCCAGACGCAATGTATTCACCTTGAAGTGCGAAGGGCAGTAGGTCCTTTTTCTCTAATGGGCGTTTCAAAAGTTCATTGATGGCCATCACTCCTGCCACGGCACTTGCCGCACTGCTGCCAAGTCCGCTTCCTATTGGCATTTTTTTATGGAGTTCCATTTCAACACCTCGCCCCGTTTCTCCCAAATGTTCGAGGAGTTTTAATGCGGCAAATCCAGCGGTGTTTTTTTGAGGGTCGTAGGGTAGTTTGCCCTGTGCTCCAGCGATGAGTGTGATACGAAGCCCCGGTGTGTCGCTGAACCTGACGATGACCTCATCGCCCGGTTGCTCCAAAGCGAAACCCATGACGTCGAACCCAACAGCAGCGTTTCCTACGGAGGCTGGGGCGAAGACTTTTATTCCTGGTTGCATATTGTGGTGTGTATATTTAAAACAAGCGCCAAAAGTAAGACTTAAAGTAAAAAACTTGAGATTGTTAGGAAATAGCCTCACAGTGTGTGAAGCGAGGCAGGAAATTTTAGGCGCATATTTATATATAAAATATTTAACAAATAAATGATTGGGTCTACCTGCCGCAAAACTACGCTTCATCATGGCAATTAAGTTTGCTTAACTTTACCTGCATGGAGGATTTACGCTTTAAAAAATGGCGACTGATATTGGGCAAGCAGTCTGACCCGGAGGTAGAGGTTGGCCTCGACGGGGAGGCCGCAGGCATGGACAATGTACTGGAGGCACTCTACAACAATGAGCGGAAGGGTGGCCTTGGTGCATCTTCCCCAAACGTCAACCGCTGGTTGGGCGACATCCGGCAGTATTTTCCCACATCTGTAGTGCAGGTGATGCAGAAGGACGCTGTGGAGCGGTTGGAGCTTCACCGACTATTATTGGAACCCGAGCTGCTCCAGTTGGTGGAACCCGATGTCAGTCTCGTCGCCACCATGCTTTCGCTCAACAAGGTCATGCCTGCCAAAACCCGGGAGACTGCCCGCATGGTGATAAGGAAAGTAGTAGAGGAGTTGGAGAAAAAACTTCGGAACCCACTTCGTCAGGCAATAGAGGGAGCTTTGAGCCGGTCGGTGCGCAACCGACGGCCAAAGCTAAACGAGGTGGATTGGAACCGAACCATTCGACTCAATTTAAAGCACTACCAGGCTGATTATCAGATAGTTATACCAGAAAATATTGTTGGTCTTGGCCGAAAGGGGCAGGCACTACGCCAGGTGATTCTGCTGGTTGACCAAAGCGGCTCCATGGCTTCCTCTGTTGTTTATGCTGGAGTGATGGGCGCTATAATGGCATCCCTAAAATCGGTGCGAACCCATTTTGTGGCGTTCGACACAGCCGTGGCAGACCTGACCAATGAAATGAAAGACCCCGTTGACCTGCTCTTTGGCGTGCAGCTTGGTGGTGGGACGGATATCAATAAGGCGTTGGGCTATGTGCAAACGCTTATTCAAACGCCTTCCGATACCATACTGTTACTCATCAGCGACCTCTTCGAAGGGGGCAATCAAGCTGAAATGCTTAAGAAAGCTGCTGCTATCAAGGCTTCGGGCGTGAACTTCATTGTACTTCTAGCCCTGGATGACAAAGGAGCACCTTCTTTTGACAAGTCCTTAGCCGCAACATTGGCTTCAATTGAAATTCCAAGTTTTGCGTGTACCCCGGACAAATTCTCGGAACTGATGGAAGCGGCCATTGGTAAAAAAGATATGACAAACTGGGTTGGCAAACTCAGTGAGTAATGCCGCTTTAGAGCATTGTCAGAGTTCAATTTAAAAACAACCACTAAAGCCGCCGTGCTTTGAGGAAAGAATTTCTACTTTTGCACCACAAAACAATCTTTGGTTGGGCAGCAATTTTTATGATTAGTGTGGGAAAACATATAGGCTAATCTTATTGGTCGTAAAGTTGGATTTTTCCAAAATCGGTTTGCTTACAACCAAAATCCATTTTCCCTTCCAAATTCTATTATGACAAATGCTATGGTCGAAGTAAAAATTTTCTCAGGAACAAACTCGAACTACCTTGCCGAGAAGATAGCCGACTATTACGGACAACCCCTTGGAGACATTTCAGTCAACCGATTCAGCGACGGTGAGATGCAGCCTGTCATTAATGAGTCAGTGAGGGGCGCTTATGTTTTCCTCGTTCAATCCACTTTTGCCCCAGCCGAAAACCTAATGGAACTGTTGCTGGTAATTGATGCTGCCAAGCGGGCATCGGCAGGCTACATCACCGCTGTTATGCCTTATTTCGGTTATGCTCGCCAAGACCGCAAGGACAAACCGAGGGTACCCATTTCCGCAAAACTTATCGCCGAACTTTTACAAGCTGCTGGCGCTGACCGGGTCATGACCATGGATCTTCATGCTGACCAGATTCAGGGCTTTTTTGATATCCCCGTGGACCACCTCAAGAGTGAAGCCATTTATATGCCGCACTTGGAAAAAATGGACCTAACGAATGTACTTTTCGCTTCGCCAGACGTGGGTGGTGTAAAACGAGCAAGAACTTACGCAAAGCATTTTGGCAAAAACCTCGTCATCTGCGACAAGTACCGCAAAAAGGCTAATGAAATTGCCGAGATGACTGTTATAGGTGATGTGAAAGGGGCCGATGTCATCTTGGTGGACGACCTTGTGGATACGGCTGGAACCCTTTGCAGGGCAGCTGATATCATCTTGAAGGAAGGAGCGAACAGCGTGCGTGCTATTTGTACTCACCCCGTCCTTTCTGGAAAGGCATTTGAAAACATTGGAAAATCTGCACTTTTAGAATTGATAGTTTGTGACACTATCCCCATACCACAAGCAAAGCAACCTGATAAAATAAAGGTACTTTCCACTGCAAAGCTTTTTGCAAGGGCAATAAGAAACACACACGAGCACCGCTCGATTTCAGCCTTATTTATTGAAGGGTAACGAATGCCCGTTGCTACTTTTCACTTTACCAGTCCGTTCTTGATTAACGCTTTGGGATACTCAAGAACGCACCAATCGCTTTTACAGCATTGGACAGTTTACTATAATCTACCTTGTAATGGATGAACTTGCCATCACGCACTGTTTCGACAAGACCTGCCGACCGGAGTATGCGCAGATGCTGTGAGGTGATAGACTGTTCCAACTTTAAAGTGTTGTAGATTTTGTTGACATTGATTGTCTCGTGTTCATCGATGAACTCCAAGATTTTCATGCGCAGTGGATGCGCCAATGCCCGTAGTATTTCAGACGATACCTGTAGCTTATCATCGTTGATGATTACCTTAGCCTTTCTCATAGAAGTCAAAATTTTTTGGCGAAAAGAAGTTGTAGAGGCAAATATGCGCTATTTATTTATCTTTTCAAAAAAGTTATAAAAAAAATGCTGTAAGCCCAAGCAGGTTTACAGCATTTTTGAAAAGCCTTAAAATAGAAGTGTAAAAAATATAGCAGGCACATATTCTATGTGCCTGTAAGCTTTGTCTTGGCTTGAATCAAGCTTTTTTCATCAAAGGATAATAATTTGATTTGAGTGTGCTAAAAATTAGTGGAAAGCGTATGTTAAGCCGCTTTGGCTAAAGACGTTTTCCTGTTCTTATGGCTGATGAAGGACATAAAATCCTCCATGTCCCCATTCAGTTTGACAGCCCTTAAATCCAACATGTTTTGCGCCCCATCGGAAGACCACCTCATCCCGCTATGTTCCATCCTGTCCTTGACCAAATGCCTGCAATTGGACTCCACCAATGCAGAGCTGACGGGGTAGCCTTTTTCAAGAAAGGATTTGTAATCCATTTTGTGCTGATGGTTTGTAAAATAGGTAATGGCTGTTTGTATTTTATCCGTTTTGCTTTTTGACAGCCTGCCTTTTTCGACAATCCTTTCCAGGTCTTTGATTACTTTGGGAGTCTGGCTGTTGAGCAAATCGGTCAACATTTCCCTGACCCAATCTGTCCGCAGTTTCGAGCCTTCCCCCAGCAGGGCATTGGCACATTCCCAGACATATTCGCTGACATGGACTATGTCCAGGACAATCCCGTCAAACCTGGATTCCAGGCCATACTGTTTGACATACTTTAATACTTTGTCCTCCAGGCCAATGCCGGCATCTATCGGCACGACAAAACGGCTCTCAGGGTGGTGCATCATGGATTTTATGTACCCTATCCCATAAGCAATGCTCTTTTCCTGGTCTGCCAAAAAGGCCCTCCGGTGGATGCCCTGGTGCCAGCGGTTATCATTGGGCAGGCTTTCCTTTTGCAGGTCTTGTTGTCCTTCACCCCTGACCGGAGTGTGGCCCATCAATCCGTTGATGACCTTTGCCACATCCCGCTCTTTCGGTTCAAACCAGGACATTACCCCCACTGTTGCCATTTGTTTGACGTCCCTTTTTTCCCCTTTGCCCAAGCGCTTTATCTCTTTGGGCCGGCTTTTGTCTTTTGCCTTTATTTTGGGCACGCCCTTGCCATCGAAAGAGGCGCTGAAACATACCGGGCCTGCAGGCAGTGGCCTTTCTTTTTGCCCGTAATACTGCCCAACCTCTGAGCCGAGGTTTTCTGCGTTCCGTTTTGAACCCACATCTTTCAGCCTCAGTCCCAGCAAATCGTTCATCAGCCGGACGCTTTCCCTGAAATTTGTTTCACTTGCATTGGCCCCGGTCAGTTCTTGTATATTGTATGACCATAAATCCGGTGGCATTTCCAAGGCTTCGTCCAACGGGTACAGCATCCCGCTGACCTTCGACCACAAACCGGGGCGGCTGAATTCCAACAACCCAAACAGGCTCAGGTATTTGCGGGGGCGGGCCCCCTTTTTACGCAGGGGCTCCCCTCCGTTGGCCTTTGGTGCCTTATCCGATAGTTGTGCCTTTTTTACGCTGATGACAAATTTCAGCAAACTCAGACATAAGGAAAGTACTTGCCCTAAATAGCTCTTTTCCATTTGTCCGATGCTAACATCGCTTTCCACGAACCCGGCCGTCAGCGATTTTAGTTTTGCCATTTCCGAGTCCAGCAATTCGTGCAATCTTTTTTTTGATTATCTTGCATTGGGAGTTCTTTTGATTTGGATTTTTATGCAAAATCAAATTTACAAATTCAAAATGAACTCCCTATTTCGTATAGGGCAATTGCAAGAAATTAAGAGTCAAGGATTTCCAGCAAAAAGGGCTGGTTCCATCCAGCCTTCTTTCGTTTGTTTTTAATGCTCAATTTCGAGTTTTCCTTTTCCAAAAGGGACTGGGTTTCAAAAATGGCCTTCACAGAAACTTTTATCAGGCCATAAAGTAAGTTAAATTACGTTTGTTACCCAAACCCGACCACTGGCTGGATGAGCAGAATCTTTTACATTTTCCTTTTGGCAATATTGCCCACGCTGGCTGCCGCGCAAATTTCGAACCTGCGCAGCAAGACCATCCCTGTGCTCACCCTACCCCAGTTGCTCGATACAATCACCGTCGTCCCCGGCTCGGTGGAGGTTACTGATGCTGCCACTGGCGAGCACATTTCCCCCCAATTTTTTACCCTAAAAAACAACCGAATCAGCTTCGACACTACATACATCATACCTCATACCTCATACCTATTCATAAAGTATCGGGTGCTCCCCTTCAACCTCGCCGCCCCCCTCGCCCGCCTCGACACCTCCGTGCTGAAAAAACCCGGCGATTTTCTCACAGGATACCAATACGACCCCTATGCCGATGAGCAGCGACCCCTACTCCCCCAGCGTGGCCTCGACTACAACGGCAACTATACCCGTGGCCTTTCCTTCGGCAACAACCAAAACCTCGTGCTCAATTCGCAGTTCAACCTGCAAATGGCGGGCACCCTCGGCGACCTCGAAATCCTCGCCGCCATCACCGACAACAACATCCCGCTGCAGCCGGAGGGCAACACGCAGCAGCTCCGGGAGTTCGACAAGATTTTCATCCAAGTCTCAAAAGACCGAACCAAGCTCATCGCTGGCGACTACGAATTGGCCAAGCCCAACGGCTATTTCATGAATTATTTCAAAAAACTACAGGGCGCTACTTTTAGTCGGCAGTGGGCCCCTTCCAGGGTGACAAAAAGCAGTGGGCAGTCAGGGACTGGGAAACTCGAAACCAAAGCCAGCGCAGCAATTGCTCGTGGCAAATTCGCCCGAAACACGCTCTCCGCACAGGAGGGAAACCAAGGCCCGTACCGCCTCGAAGGCGCCGAGGGCGAGCGGTTCATCATCGTATTGAGCGGCACGGAGAAGGTCTTCGTGGACGGCAAGCTCCAGCAGCGGGGCCTCGATGCCGACTACGTGATTGACTACAACGCCGGGCACGTCACGTTCACCAACCGCCGTCTCATCACGAAGGACAGCCGCATCGTCGTTGAATTTGATTACAGCGCACAGGACTACCAGCGTTCGCTTTATGCTTTTAACAACGAGTGGCAGGGCAAAAACTACCGCCTCTACCTCAACACCTACTCCGAGCAGGATGGCCGCCAACCCATTGACGGCGACTTCTCGCAGAACGAGTTGGAGGTGCTGCGCAATGCGGGCGACAGCTCCTTCAGCGCCGTCGTCAGTTCCATTGACACGGTGGAAGAGTTCAGCGCATTTCGGGTTTTGTACGAACTGCGGGACACAGTGGTGAACGGCACGACCTACCCTAACGTGCTGATTTTCAGCTCCAACCAACAGTTGGCGAAGTACTCGGCGGGCTTCTCCCTCGTCGGTCAAGGCAACGGCAACTACCTCCTCGACACGGAGACTGCCGCCAATGGCCGGGTCTATCGCTGGGTGGCACCCGACCCCGTGACCGGACAACCAACTGGCCAATTTGAGCCAATTCGGCGGCTGGTAGCCCCCAATCGGCAGCAGCTTTACACAGCTGGAGGGGAGTTTTCCCCTTCGGCAAAAACGAAGCTCCGGGCGGAGATGGCGCTGAGCAATTTTGACCAAAACCGCCTGTCCGGTTTTGATGACGGGGATAACGTTGGGCTGGCTGGGACGGTGGGGATGAAGCAGGTTATACCCCTGACCCGACCCCTGACCCCTAAAGGGGAACCTAACTCCGCACTTCCCAATGTAGGTTCCCCTTTAGGGGTCAGGGGCAACGGCGCAACCATCGAACTGGAGACCAACTACGAATTTGCGCAGCAAAAATTCAAGGAACTGAACCCGTACCGACCTGCCGAATTCACCCGTGACTGGAACGTGAATCGGAATGTGAACGACGTGGGCATCGTGACGCGACCGAGCAACGAGCACCTGTTCAACGGCGGAGCTACGCTGCGGACACCCAAAATGGGCAGTTTGCAGTACAACGCAGGGGGCTTTTTGAGGGACACACTGTACACGGGTATCAAGCATTTTGCCAAATATGCCTACTTGAAAAACGGTTGGGATGTTTGGGCACAGGGCGATATTTTGACTTCGAAAAGCACCTTGGAGCGGAGCGAATTTTTTAGGCCAAAGGCCAATTTTGCCGTGCCGTTCCTACGGGACAGCACTGGCACAAAATACTGGAAAGCAGGCATCTACGGCGAGCGGGAGCGGAACAGCCGTTTCACCAAACAACTCCAAAACAGCGGGCCAGATACGCTGAACGCCGCCAGTTTTTATTACGATTTGGCAAAAATATACGTGGAAAGCCCTGAAAATGAGACGTTTAACTTCAAGACCAGCTACCTGCGCCGCCTTGATTACGCCCCCAACGGTGAGGAGTTTAGTGCCTCCACTACTGCCGATGAGCTGAACCTGAACGGCGACTGGCAGCAAAGCCGCAATTCCCGCCTCGGCTGGAATTTCACCTGGCGGCAGCTCGCTATCCAAGACACCACGCTCTCGAAACTCGACCCCTCAGATACCTACCTCGGCCGCCTCGACTACTCGCTGAACCTGCTGCGGGGCGTGGCCCAAAGTGCCACGAGCTACGAAATCGGCTCGGGGCAGGAGCGCAAATTGGAGTTCACTTACCTGCAAGTGCCTGCGGGCGAGGGCACCCACCAGTGGACCGACCGCAACGGCGACGGCAAGGTGCAGCTCGACGAGGTAGAAATTGCCCCGTTCCAGGACGTGGCCAATGCGGTGCGGGTGACGGTTTTCACAGATGATTTTATCCGCACGAACAACGTGACCTTCAACCAGAGCTTGCGGCTGGAACCGAAGGCGATTTGGTTCAATGCAACGGGCGGCAAGAAATTTTTGAGCAGATTTTCGACACAAAGCAGTTTGCAAATTACCCGCAAAGTGCGCCAACTCGACGGGGTGAGCGCCTGGAACCCATTCCAACTGAACGTGGCGGATACGGCGCTGGTGAGTACCCGGTCGTCGGTGTACAACACGCTGTTTTTCAACCGGGCCGACACGAAGTACGACCTCCAACTGGGTATGTCCGACAACCAGAACAAGTTGGTGCAGACGACGGGCTTCGAGAGCCGAAGGCAGCAAACCCAGTTTGTCAAGACCCGATGGAATGTGTCAAAGTCCATCAGTTTTCAAACGGAATTCAACCTCGGCACGGACGAGCAGGGGTCGGAACAATTTGAGAGCAAGCGTTACCGAATCGAGTCGTGGGAGACGAAGCCGCAACTGACCTGGCAGCCGTCGAACAACTTCCGCATGGGCGCTACCTGGCGGCACAAGCAGGCTGAAAACCGTCTGGACACCCTCGGAGAAAATGCCAAAACCAACGACCTGAAATGGGAGCTGACCTTCAATCAGAGCGCCACGACCAGCATCCGGTCGGAGTTTTCCTTCGTAAAAATTGCATTCAACGGACAGGCGAACTCCCCGGTCGGCTTTGCTTTTCTGCAGGGCCTGCAAAACGGGAAGAACTTCATCTGGAGCATCACGCTCGATAGGCAAGTGGCGAAAAATATCCGGATTGGTATCACTTACGAGGGACGGAAGACGGGGCAAGCAAACTTGGTGCACGTGGGAAGGGCGCAGGTGGGAGCGGTGTTTTAAAGCATGCATTAGGGTGCTAAAAGTCACTAATAGAGCCAAGGTGTTAGCTGTAAATTGCCTCCTTAAATTCCAATTCGCATGAAAAAAATCACCTTTTTTTTGATGATGATGCTATCTGGGCTCTGGTTGTTTGGCCAAGAAACCACCATGGCAGAACACGAGGAAGCAACTTTTAAGAAATTCCGAATAGCGGTAGTGATGGGCCATACTGCCGTGCCGTCCGGCGAAAAACCAGCACATTTATTTGTGCCGTCCTGGGGCATCGATGCAGAATATTGGGCAAGTCCTAACTGGGGCTTGGGCATACATACCGACATGGAGTTGCAGAGTTTTGTGGTGAAACTGGCTGAGGGAGAGCACCTGGAACGGGAATACCCGATGGTAGTCACGTTTGAGCTGTTGGTAAAACCGCTAAAGAACACAGTGCTGCAGGTTGGCCCCGGCTATGAGTTTGAAAAAAACAAAAACCTCAAACTGCTTCGTGTGGGTTTGGAATATGAATTCGAGCTGCACGGCGGATGGGATATTTCGCCAACTGCCTTTTATGATGCCCGCCTAGATTCATTCGATACCTGGACAATTGGGTTGGGGATAGGCAAGCGGTTTTGAGCTAGCTTGCATCGCCAAGGGTTAGTTTGAATTCCTATCCCGTCCATCTCTCGACTCGACCCGCACCCCAATCATACTCAACAACAGCCAGAGCAGCAGCCCAACGAAGGCGAGGATGATGCCAATGACCAAAAACAGGATGCCAAGGTAAGGAATCACGATGCCCAGCACGATGAACATGCCGCCCAGAATCATCACAATCAGTCCGACAAAGCCAAGGCTGATGCGCTGTACCAATTTTGATTTTTGGAAATGCTTGCTCACCTTTTTCTCCCACCATTTTTTTAGCCAGCCGCTGCGTTTTGTTTTTTTGAAATGCTTCGCATGGACAGCTTTGCTTTCCGATTTGACAGCAGAAACGGCGTGGTTCGATGTTCTGGCTGAACTGGATGCAGCCGAAAGGGTGGGCATGGAAACGGCAAAAAGGAGTGCCGTGAAAAGGGAAATAAGCAGGTTGAGTTTCATCGAGAAAAAGGAGTTTTAATAAAAAATTCAGTGGGTGAATTGCAAAACGATGATGCTTGAATTCACCCCACTCCCCTATTTCCCGAAGAAAAAATCATGTAGCGGCGTAGGTCCGCTTTCGCCAAAAAACGCCAGCGATGCCTATCAAAAATAAAGCAACAGAAATAATCTCCGCCTGTGTTGGATGAAAACCTGCAATATCATACACCTCGTTTACCCTGATTTTTTCAATCCAAAACCGCTCAAAACCATTGAGTATCAGGTAGATGAAGAAAATCATCCCTGGAATTTTCACCCGTTTACGGATAGACCAGAGGAAGGCACCGATTGCGAGCGAAGCGATTAGCTCGTACAGTGGTGTGGGGTAAACCGGGTTCGCCAAATGTTTGCAATGAAGCCACTGGCAACCCTCGATGGCAATACCTGTATTGTTGACGTTGTGCGGATAGTCGTAGGCCCAGAACCAATCCGGCAAAAACCACCAATCGGGCATGGCAGCGGCGTCAATGCCCCAGTCACCATCGCCTGCAAGCTGGCAGCCGATTCGGCCCACGCCATAGCCGATGATGAGTGCTGGCGCCACGGAATCAGCCGTAGGCCAAAACGGGATGTTGTGCTTGTGCAAGTACCAAGTGACGCCGAGGTAGCCGCAAATCAGGCCACCGTAAATGGCGAGGCCACTGCCGGAAAAGAAGATGCCAATGGGGTCGTCAAAGAAACCAGCTGGCGCTTCTAGGATGGCAAATATCTTGGCGCCGAGTATGCCGGTGACAGCGGCGATGATGGTCAGGTCGCCGATGCGGTCGTGCGGGTAAAGGTTGCTGACGACCTCTTTCGGCTTGGGTAGCACCTGTTTTTTCTTTTCCCACCAGCGCATAGCGCCAAACACGATGGCGAGGCCAATGCCCGCTGGCCAGTTGCCTTTCAGCGAAAGCAGCACAGCGGCAGCATCTTGCTGAAACTCACCAAAATGCTGAAAAATATAGACAAGTTTGAGACCGATGAGCAACCCGAACAGTGCGTTGGAGGCTATCTCCCAAATGGTCGCTGGTTCACCAATGGTTGTTTTTACCACTGTCGGTTGGTAAAGACCCTCCTCGGCCTTGCGTTTCAGTTCAAGGTAAAAAAAAAGGGCCGCCGAGAGGATGGCCACCACGAGCATCACCCCGAAGGTTTTGAAGACAGAAGTCCAGTTGTCTGGCTGTGTGCCGAAGATGTCGTGAAAAAGATAGGAAAGGTCCGGGTACATAAAGTGCTTGTTTTGGTTGCCTTTCGGCAATGAGTTCCGGCAAAGATAGGCAGCGGGTTGGGAGTTTTAAATTTTGAGTAATTTCTCAAAAATTCAACTCAAAATAGCTTGCATCAATTCGTGAAAATCGGCAGCATCGGCATACAGCCGGTCGGAGTAGCAGGTAGCCCGAAAAGTAAGCAGATAAGGCTGGTCATTTCGGAGCGTCAGTTCAATGGTGATGTTTCCAAAAAGCTGGTCAATCTTTTGCCCCTCAGCCCAGCTTTGCCGGGGCTTTAGGTAGTAGCGCTCAACGGTTTGCACCCAATCTTTTTCCGACCAGGTTCGGGTGTCCGAATGCTGCAAGCGATAATTGAACAAGCGCACTTTTCCTTGGAGGAGGTCAAGCAGATGACTGGCATCTTGCCGGGAATAATCTGTTTGGGAAAAATGAATGGCGAAGCCTTTGGAAGAGGGGGTGTTCAGAAAAGTAAACGCCCGGTCAACGCTTTCAGGCATGGACTGGTACATGGCATACCCTTCGGCCAGCGAGCTGATGATGCGACGACAGACTAGCGTGTCTTTCCAATTTTCAAAAATTTCTTTCTCTTCAGCGCTGCGCACCAATGCCGCTCTAAGAATAGGCCGGGAGGCAGAACTTTGCTCCGCCTCCCGGAAGAAATTTTTGAAGAAATCCCAGACGTTGGTCATGGTCAGGCAGCTCCGCCACCAGCGGCCTCTGCGGCGATGGCGGCTTGATTGATAGCCTCCATCTCCTTATCGATGAAGTAGAGACTCTGTGTCCCATCGCCGATGAGGCGAATACGGTCTAGCACGGTACGCATGAGCGCCTCCTCTTCCCGTTGTTCGTTGATGTACCACTGGAGGAAGGTTTGTGTGCCGTGGTCGTCCTCCTTATTGGCGAGGGTGATGAGCTTGTTGATGCTCTGTGTCACCTTCTGCTCGTGTTCGTACACCTCTTTGAACAGCAACTGTACGGTATCGAACTTTCGGGGTGGCTCCTTGATGCCGGGCGTGAGCGCAAATCCATCTACATCAGAGAGGTATTCAAAAATTTTGAGCATGTGCATCCGCTCTTCTTCCGACTGCCGCTTTAGGAAGTCGGCGCAGCCATTAAGCCCTTGGTTGTCGCACCAAGTGGCCATGCTGAGGTAGAGGAACGAGGCATAACCCTCAAACTCAATTTGCTGGTTTAGGGCTTCTTCCATTTTCTTAGAAATCATCATGTCGCTAAATTTTTTATCGTTAAAATCGCTTTGTTTACGCCTTACAAACGAAAACCGGAACAAAGTAAAACGAAGCAAACGGTGTTTGGTTTGAAAAATTCAGAAATACGATGGAATTGGTGCGTTAATCGGGTTTTTACACCAAAACAAGGCACAAGTGAAAAGGTATGTGGAAAAATCGGGTTCTTTGGAAGGATAATTTGTCTATTTTTGCCCGTCCTCCAATCAAGAAACAAAAGGGGAAAAAAATAGGCAAACGAGCAATATGGGAAAAATCATCTCACTATTAAACCATAAAGGTGGTGTAGGAAAGACTACAAGCGCCATCAACATCGGCGCAGGCTTGGTTGAGCTGGGCAAAAAAGTGCTGCTCATTGACCTTGACCCACAGGCCAACCTTTCCCTTTCATTGGGCATTCCCCGCCAACCTAATACCATTTATGAGGCACTGCGCGGCGAATCGGAATTGGAACCTTATAACGTTCGGGAAAACTTGGATGTGGTCATGTCCACCCTCGACCTCTCTGGCGCAGAGATGGAACTCATCAATGAGGCGGGCAGGGAGTACATTTTGAAGGAGCTTTTCGAACCAATCAAAGAAGATTACGATTTTATCATCATTGACTGCCCTCCATCGCTTGGCCTACTTACCCTGAACGCATTGGGCGCCAGCGACTACGTCTATATCCCGCTGCAAACACAGTTTCTGGCCTTGCAGGGCTTGGCAAAAATTAAGCAGGTAATTGACAAGGTGAAGTTCAGGTTGAACAAAAACCTCGAAATTGGCGGGGTCATTGCCACTATGTACGACTCCCGGAAGATTCTGAACCGTGACGTAGTGGAAACTATCAAGAAATATTTTGGTGAAAAAGTCTTTGAAACCCTTATCCGTGACAACGTCGCACTGGCCGAGGCACCCTCTCAGCGACAGGATATTTTCAACTACAGCCGGAGCAGCATCGGCGCACAGGATTATATGAGCTTGTGCGAAGAAATATTGTCAAGAATCGAAGCGGACAATAAATAGTATCATTAGTCAATGAGGATATTTTTTGTTTAAAACAAACACCTCAATGACCATTGACAATTAACTTGATTCAGCATTTTGAGCAAAAAGAAATTCACAGACGGACTCGAAAGCCTCTTTTCCAAAGACAACGTCAAGGAGAGCGGGCAGGGTACTACCTTCTTGGAGGGCATCAACTCTGACGAGATGAAGCCTGGTGTCGGTAAGTCAACTGTGACAAAAAGCTCTTCCCGCAAGAACTTCACCACCGACCTCGATTCCCTACTGCAAGAGGCCATGCAGGAGTCCTTCGATGAGCAAATCAAAGAAAAAGAAACTGCCGCCAACACACCCAAGGCGCAACCTTTCCACCAACAGGCGCATCGCCGCAAGCCACTCAGCGGTCTTGATATGCTTATTCGCCGTACAGTGGAGCGTGGCGACGTTGAGGAAGACCAAGTGTCTGGCACCCGGCGCCTCACAGTCAGCTTCGACAAAGCAAAACTCAACAAACTCAAAATCATTGCTCGCATGGAAAAGGCCTACCTCAAAGACATCCTGGGCGACATCGTAGAGGAATATATCAGGCGCTATGAAAATAAGAAGGGTAGCGTCGAATGAGTTGTCAGTAGATAGTTAGCATCTGCTTCACCTCATAAAAAAGCGCAACCACTCAATAGGTGGCTGCGCTTTTTAGTTAGGGTGTCCTGTCCTGAAATAGGGTTAAATTTTTTACCCATGCTCCTCCCGCAGCTTCCGCCGCAAAATCTTCCCCACGTTCGTCTTTGGCAACTCCTTTCTAAACTCCACGGACTTCGGCATTTTATAGCCAGTTAATCCTTGACGACAATGCTCCAGCAGTTCTTTTTCGGTGAGTGATTGATCTTTTTTTACCACATAAATTTTCACCACCTCGCCTGACTTTTCGTCGGGCACACCGATGGCGGCGCATTCCAGCACTTTCGGATTCTCCATCACCATGTCCTCAATTTCGTTGGGATAAACGTTGAAGCCAGACACGAGAATCATGTCCTTTTTGCGGTCAACAATTTGGAAATAGCCGTCCGGGTGCATCAGGCCGATGTCGCCAGTGCCGAGCCATCCGTCCTTGATGGTTTGGGCAGTGGCATCGGGGCGGTTGTAGTAGCCCTTCATCACCTGTGGGCCTTTGATTTGAATTTCACCCGTTTCGCCTTGCGGCAACGGGTTCCCGGCATCGTCCACGATGCGCATATCGGTGGAAGGCACGGGAAGTCCTATGCAACCGACTCGGCCCGAACCATCGAGCGGATTCACGCTGGCCACGGGTGAAGATTCCGTCATGCCATAGCCCTCGATGAGTGGTGCACCCGTCACCTTGCGCCATTTTTCGGCCACCACCTTCTGCACAGCCATGCCGCCACCGAGGGCGAAGCGCAGGGCGCTAAAGTCTTGCGAAGCAAAATCGGGGTGGTTGAGCAGTGCGTTGAACAGGGTATTTACCCCCGTCATAATGGTCACCTTGTGGTCTTTGAATTCCTTCATCACCGATGGCAAGTCACGGGCATTGACCACCAGCACCGTAAGTGCCCCAAGGCTGAACAGCGCCAAGCAGTTGACCGAAAAAGCGAAAATATGGTACAGCGGTAGCGGTGATAGCCCAACCTCGTTTTCACCCATGCCCGACGGTGCAATCCACGCACTGATCTGCATCATGTTCGCCACGAGGTTTCGGTTGGTAAGCATGGCGCCCTTGGCAACGCCTGTAGTGCCGCCTGTGTACTGTAGGCAAACCACGTCCTCTGGACTGTGCTGGATTGGTTTTACCGTAAAACGCTTGCCCTGGTCAAGTGCATAACTAAACGTGACCGTGTTGGGCAGGTTGTAGTTCGGCACCATCCGCTTGATGTACCGCACGGCGAAGTCCACAAACCATCCCTTGAAGCCCAACATCTCGCCAATGCTGGTGATGATGACGGTCTTGATTTGCGTATCTGGCAGCACTTCTTGCAGGTGCGAGGCGAAGTTTTCGCAAATGACGATGGCCTTCACGCCAGAGTCGGTGAACTGGTGGCGCATCTCTCGTGGCGTGTACAGCGGGTTGGTGTTCACGATGACCAGCCCGGCCCGTAGGCAGCCAAACAGGGCAATCGGATATTGCAACAGGTTGGGCATCATCAGCGCCACTTTGTCGCCAGGCTCCAAGCCACGGGACTGCAGGTAGGCCCCGAACTGCATGGAATATTTGTCCACTTGGGCATAAGTCAGCGACTTGCCCATGCAGGTAAAGGCTTTTTTATTGGAAAACTTCTTGAAGGTTTCGTCCAAAAGGGCCACCAACGAGGGGTAGGCGGTTTCATCAATATTGGCGGGAATTCCCTTCGGGTAATTCGTCAGCCATGGTCTTTGCTCAGTCATAATTTGAAGTTTCGAGTTTTAAGTTTTGGGTTTCGAGTTGGGGCTAATTAGGCTAAAATACAAAGTTTATGCTTGATGCAGGCTTTTATGCCTTTACTTTTTCTTGGCGCTCATATTTTGCTCAAAATCGCGGCGGCCTTCGCCAGCGTTTCTTCTTTTTTTGCGAAACAAAGCCGAATGACCCGCTCCTGTTTGTTATTGCTGTAAAAAACAGAGACCGGAATGGCCGCTACCCCATGCTCGGTGATGAGCCGTTTCACAAACGCCATGTCCGGCTCGTTGCTGATGGCCGAGTAGTCGTAAAGCTGGAAGTAAGACCCCTCGCTGTGCAGCGGCTTGAACCTCGAACCTGACATGGCGTTGAGCAGAAAGTCCCGCTTTTTCTCAAAAAAACTGTTCAGTGTCAGGTACTCCTCCTGCTGCTCGAAGTACTCGGCCACTGCGTACTGCATCGGCGTGTTCACCGCAAAAACGTTGAACTGGTGCACCTTGCGGAACTCCTTCGTGAGGTCGGGCGGGGCCACGATGCAGCCGAGCTTCCAGCCGGTGGTGTGCAGCGTTTTACCGAAGGAAAAAACCGCCATGCCCCGTTCAAAAATCTTGGGGTATCGCAGCAGGCTCTCATGCCGCTCACCGTCGAAGACGAGGTGCTCGTAGGCTTCGTCGCAGAGCACGAAGATGTCCCGGTTCACGGCGAGGTGTTGGAGTTCTTTCCAGTCCGATTCCTTCAAAGTTTTACCCGTCGGGTTGTGCGGCGTGTTCACTACAATCATGCGGGTTTTCCAGGTGATGAGGCGTTCGAGCAGCCGCCAGTCAATGGTATAGTCAGGTCCACTCATTTCGTAGGTGATGGGCCTTCCTGCGTTCACCTCCACAGCGGGGCGATAGCAATCGTAAGCGGGTTCTATCAAAATCACCTCGTCGTCAGGTCGGATGAAAGTGGAAATGGCGCAGTAGAGTGCCTGCGTGGCGCCGCTGGTTATGGTGATTTCAGTATCCGGATCCACGCTGAGGCCGTAGAGTGACTGGATTTTTTCAGCCACGATTTTGCGGAGCGCAGGCACACCGGGCATGGGGGCGTACTGGTTGTGGCCTTGTCGGATGTATTTGTCCACCAGCCCTTTGAGGCGGTCGGAGCAGTCGAAGTCGGGGAAGCCCTGCGCCAGGTTTATGGCTCCATGTTCAGCAGCCATAGCTGACATGATGGTAAAAATGGAGGTGCCGACACCCGGAAGTTTGGAAGATAGCAGCATCTGTTTAGCGTTCTGATTTGGTTGTGTCTGGTTTCAGGTTTTGGGTTTAACGTTTCAGGGCAGCCCCGTGAAACCTGAAACCAAAAACTTGAAACCCTCATTCCGTTTTATTCCCTTCGTAATACACCACCGCACTTTCCACCACGCCATCTTGGCGGAGTTTGATTTCCCGAAGACCGATTTTCAGGTGGTCGAGCACAAACGCTGGCTCCTGCCATTTCATCTGAAAATAGGTCGTGGGCGTGATGTGGACGGTCAGGTTTTTCACGCAAAGCATTTTCTCCACGTGGTAATGCCCACAAAAAACATACACCGGGTGCTGGTGGCCGTACATGACAGCTTGCACCTCGGCCATATTGCGAAGCGGATAGTTTACATCCATATAAGGTACGCCGCCCTCCACGGGTGGGTGGTGCATGAAGATGATTGCGGGAGCATTTAATTGCGCCAGCTCCGAGCCGAGCCATTCGAGTTGTGCCTTGGAGACCGTCCCATTAGAGGTTTCGAGCAGCAGCAGGGGCTGGCCATTTACCGTCAGTTTATAATAGAGGTCGTCGCCCGTCAGGTGTTTTTCCAGTCCGAACACTTGGGCCAGTATTTTGGAGCTGTCGTGATTGCCACCGATGACCGTGTAGGGTAAGCCAAGGGCATCGAGGTGCTGCTTCATCCAGTGATAGACTTTTTCTTCGGGGGTATCAAAAGCAAGGTCGCCGGAGAGGATGAGGAGGTCGGGGGCGAAGGATTTTGCAGCTTGTAGAATATCCAAAAAATTCTGCCGCACGTCCACCCCATGGGTGAACTCAGTTTCGTTCGCTACGTGCAGGTCAGTGATTTGAATAAGTTTCATGCTACTTTAATGGTTTCAGGTTTTTGGTTTAAAGTTTCAGGTAGGGCAGGTGGGTGAAACCTGAAACTATTGAAACATGAAACCAAACCATCCTCTCCCGCAAATATGTGGCATAGCCGCCAAGTTTTCGATGATTTTTTACGACAAATGCACTTCTTTGTGCCTTGCGGCAAAAAACAGCCCGAAATTGCGGCCATGAATCTACAGAAACTCAACGACGCCATGCGGCAGTACGCCGATTTTCTTCGCAAAAACCCAAAGCACGACCCCTGCCTGCCGTGGGAGTCGCAGCGCATTTTTCAGGAAAACTGGGACGTGGAGGCACTGGACTTCCGAACGATGTTCGACCGCAGCCTCGAAAACTCCCGCTCTCGCCGCCTCTGGAAACGGGAACATTACGAACCGAAGGAGATGATGCTCAAGTTCATCGAAATGGACCGGGAGTTCGTGCGATTTGTTTTCCAAGACCTCTTCAACGAGGCCAAAGACTTGGACGGGCGCATTGGCCGTTTCGTGTTCCACTGCGACGAGTTGTTGGCCGCTTGGCGGGAAGCGCACCCTGGCTCCAAACTCAACAGCCACTACCACCACGACAATTACCAGATGGTGTCCATCTACCTCGCCTTCCGCTACCCGACTCAGTACCTGCCCTTCGATTTCGACAGCTTTCGGCGGCTGATGGAGCTGCTCGGCAGCCGTGACGTGCCGACGGTGAACGAGCTGGGTCGCTACTTCAAGGTAATGCGCACAATTTTTACTTTTTTGAAAAAAGACGCCGAAATACTGGCGATGCACCAGAAGCGGCTGACGCCGGGGCTTTATTTTGAGGGGGAGACGCTGCTGGTGGCGGGGGATTTTATGCTGGTGATTACGTGGTAGTTTTAAGATACTACTTTGTTTCTCTGCTCACTTGTTGGTATGAACTGCATCAAACAATGTGTTGAAAGAATTGCACTTTTCCAAATCCAAAAGTTGTTGAAAGTCCCTTTTCTCCAAACTGCTAACAAGAGCTTCAATGTCCCCTTGTTTCTTTTTATAAGTTTGGCCAATTAAACCAAGTATTTGCCCAAGCATACTAGTAGTTAGTCAAATCAATTCTGACAAGTAGGTGTTTGTAGTTAAAACAAACGCCATGAATAAGAGTATGTTTTGAAATCCAAAAGAGGATTTTTGAAAAATTGACAATCGGTTGAAGAATGGGAATTGGCCGAGTAATTTGTGGTTGCAAAATCATCAATTACTATGGTCAAAGTCAAACTCCCTTTCAGGCGTCAG
>JAIPBL010000038.1 GCA_021739645.1 Saprospiraceae bacterium
TATGCCTAAACATCGGTCTGCGTGCCGTTAGGTACGCTACTTCTCGTGGGAATTGTTGCGTACCTACGGCACGCAGACCCATTTTCATTCGATTTCTACCGACATTTTGTGCCTAACGGCACATTTCAACCCCTAATTCGCATAAATTCCTAAATTCAAGGCAGCCGAAAATGCTTTACCCATCGATGAAACAATTACCGAAGGCCCTCTTCTTGGTCAGCAACTTTCTTCTTGCCATCCCATTCTCTTTCTTTTTCAAAACATCAAACCCAATCGTGAGCGACCCTCCGGGAAAAGGCACCACTCGTGCCGTGATAATCGGCATTTCGGAGTATCAAAATGAAGGCAATGACGACCTCCGTTTTGCGCACCGTGATGCGCAAATTTTTTATGATTTTTTGCTTTCAAAAGCTGGCGGGGAAGTACTGGACTCAAACATCAGGTTGCTGATAAATGAAAATGCGACCGTCGCTGCGATAGACGATGCCGTGTATTGGCTGAATGAGCATACAAAAAAAGGAGATAAGGTCATCTTCTATTTTTCCGGTCACGGGAAAGTGGAAAAGCCAACCCTCCTGGACCACGGTTTTCTGATTGCGGCCAATTCTCCGCCCAACAATTTGCTGCACAATGCCATCAGGATTGAAGACCTGGATGAATTCGCCAAGACCTGGTCTGCCGACCGGGATGCCAAGGTCGTTTTTATCATTGATGCTTGCCGGTCGGGCAAAATGGCCAACACGGGTTTCTTGCTCACCGATGAAGCACAACGGGAACGGCAGGCAGTAAATGAGGTGCGCATACTTTCCTGCAAGAGCAGCGAAAAATCGCTGGAAGATGAAATGTGGGGCCAAGGCCGGGGGCTTTTTTCCTATTATTTGGTGAATGGGCTGAAGGGCATGGCCGACACAAAAAATGATGGCATCGTTTCATTGGAGGAGCTAAAATCCTACCTGAAACAAAACATGCAAACGGCCATTGAAGATGCTAACATTGACCAGCGACAAACCCCCGTTTTTGTGGGGGAAGACGAATCGTTTGAACTGGCAGAAGTGGATGTCAACACAAAGCTAGCATTGCAGCAAGAACTCAGTCAAACCAACAACGAACCAATGGCCATGGCAAGCACTTCCTTCGGTTCAATAGCTGGTAAAGGGCATTCTGAGGAGGACGAAAAAAGATTACGCCAAGACCAATCGATAACCACATACCTGCGGCAAGTCAACTTTGATGAACTTATCAACATGGACGCCCTTGTTGCGCTGCCTGCCAACAATACTGACATCCTTCCATTTTTAATTTCCCAAAGAAATACCACGCTCCATTTCGAGTCGGAAACGATGCAGGCTGGGTACGATGCCTTCAACGCCTTGGCACAAAAAGCACTGGTTGATAGGAATTCAAGCACCAATTTGTCGCATAAACTGGCCATTGAACTGCACAACCGGGCGCAAACTGCCATCAACCTGTACCTCAGCGGTGATGCGGAAACCATTGCCATGCGGCAACTGAAGGATAGGGTCAGCCAATTTTCAAAATACCCGGCCATGTTAAAGGCTGCCATGAGTTTGATAGAACCTGACCACCCGCTTTACCAGCGAATCAAGGTCAATTTTCAATACTTCAGCGGAGTGGCTGCTCGCCTGAACCAACAGGTCGGGAACCCATCGGACGACCCTTTGGAAATCCAGCTAAAGGCATTGGAAATGGACGACAAAGTCCCTTATATCCACAACGAACTTGGAATAATTTACCTCCAAGCAAACGACCTCGAAAACGCCAAAAAGCAATTTGAAATAGCAGCGGACCTTGCTCCATCCTGGGCTCTGCCTCCGTCGAACTTGAGCATCGTTTTTAGTGAGCAAAATAAATTGGAACAAGCAACAGCAAGCGCCAAAAAGGCCATCGAACTGCAACCGGACTTCTTCGGGCCATATACCACGCTTGGTAAAATAGCGATGGACAAAAAGAATTTCCTCCATGCGGAAGCCATGTACAAAAAGGCCATCGAAAGGAACAAAGACTATTATTTGGCCTATGAAGAATTTGCCAAGGTTTGCTTGGCTACGACCCGCTATGATTTGGCCGAACAAAACTTTGCGACTGCTGAAAGCTTGAAGCCAAATGCAATTCCACCTCCTATGCTGGATATCCGGACTGCAGCGAGCCTCAGTGTCTCAGCGAATGGTTCACCTATCACCGCAGATGATTCACTTTACTTTAACCCCAAAACTGTGGAAGAATTTATGAAGAATGGAGAAATTTATTTCAAGGCAGGCAGCTACGATGGGGCAGAAAAGAACTTTAGAAGCGTGATCAAATTTGAACCCGACCACCCTAAAGTGTATGAAAGCCTCGGTTTAACGCTACTCAAACTTGGCAGGTACGAAGAAGCGATGCTCAGTTTTGAAAAACTGTTACCATTGCGACCAGACGAACCAGGCCTGGAATTGCTAATAGCTGATGTTTACCAGAAACAAGGTCGGTGGTTGGAGGAAGAAAAAATCTACCAAAACCTAATCGAAGACAACAGGAACCCAAATCCAGTTAAGAAAGATGCCCACCTGAGGCTCATCGAATTGGTGGACAAGCAGCAACGCTATTGGGAGGAGGAGCAGCTGATGGTGGAATTTGAGACATTGTACGGCAATTCCAACAGGCAAGGCCGTGCCAGTTTTTACAAAAAAATGGTGGAACTGCATCCCGGCAACCTCGATTGGTTGAACAAACAGGCAAATTACTATCGTGAAATAGGTAGTGATTATTACGCCAGCGAAATATTTGAACAAATCCTCCAAAAGGATTCCATTGGGGATGGTGCCGGATTTATGCACGCAACCATTGGCAGCACGAACAACAATGACAAGGCTGCCATCGCACATTTCCAAGCTGCTATGCGCTTGATGCCTGGACTCAGCTCCCCAAAATTTCACCTGGCCCGTATTTACCATCGCCAGTGGGAATTTGACAAAGAGGTTTCCGTGCTGGAAGACCTCCTCCGCAACAAACAAATCGACCTGAAACTCCGCCTCCAATTGGCAGATTTGTACATGCTTGCTGGCAGATACGACCAAGCCGACACGCTTTTAATGACTGCCAATAAAATCAAGTTTGATGAGGTTGACGGACTTAACGAACTGCGGGGGAAGTTGGAAATGCTGCGGGGGAATCCTCAAGCTGCTATAACTTTTTACGAAAAGGAACTCGCCTTTCACACGGAGAACGTAAACAGAAATTATTGCTACACCATCGCCAAGTTACATGCCCGCTCCGGGAACCAAGCCGCTGCTCTAGCCTGGCTGACAAAAGCATTGAGCAACGATTTCCGCTACAGTTGGGTATTGAAATACGATTCAGACTGGGGTGATTATCGGAAAGAACCGGCATTCGCAGAATTGTTAAAGACGTATCATTTGGAAAGTGATTTTGAAAAGGATTTCTAAAAAATTAGCCCAAGTGATAACCTTTCATTAAACCCGGTATTGATGGTCATAAAACGATTAAATTTTATCACTCTTCAATCTCGGTGTCATGAAAACGAATCAATTCTTCTTCGCTGCTTTTTGCATGTTCCTGTTGGGAAATTTCACCCAAGTAAAAGCCCAAAAAATCAACTTCTGGAAGGGCGGAGCGCCCGGCCAAGAATCCAACTGGAACTGCCCTAAAAACTGGAGCGAACACCAAATACCCGATGCCTTCCAAAATGTAATTGTTCCCGATGTATCGAGTGGTTCGGGTGTTTACCCGACCATCGATGTCAGCGGATTGGAAGTGAATGCGCTGGTATTGGAATCAGGTGCTACTTTAACCATCACCAAAAAAGGAGCACTGGAAGTAATCACAACATTTGACGAGTATGGTGCTTCCGAAAAGGACGTAAATGGAACGCTCTACGTGCCTTCGATGCGCTACGCTGGTGATATGAAAATCATGGAGCGTGCAGACATTGCTGCTTTATGCTCAAATTAAATGTCAAAATATCAGGTGTTTCATAGTTTTTTGATTGGATTTTTTTTTGAATTAGCTGATTTTCCGAGTTTTTCTTTGCATAACTAATCATAAGGGAGTCCCCGGCAGAAAAGTTAGCCGGGGCTTTTTAACTTTGAGCGTTGCTCAAACACCTAACAAAGTAGTATGCAAGAAATTACAGTTGATAGTGCCTACCTGGCCGAGCTTCGAAAAGGCTCACCGAAGGCTTTCGAAGAGCTGTACAACCGTTACTTCCGCATGGTGGAAGACATGGTTTTCAAGTTCAACGGAAGCACCGAAGATGCCAGGGACGTTTTTCAGGAGGCGCTATTTGTCTTTGTCAAAAAACTGCGTGACCCGGATTTTGTGCTGACCAGCAAAGCCAGTACCTTCATTTATGCCATCGCCCGTAATCTTTATCTAAAGAAAGCAGGCAAGGCCACTGTCGAAATCAGTATGGACCAGCAGCAGTTCAGCTTTTTTGCTGAGGCTGATCCAGTCCAAGGAGACCTTTCACCTGCCGAGAAGGACTCCATGCTGAACCTCATGGCCGATAAACTAGGGCAGTTGGAGGAAGATTGCCGCGCTGTTATCACTTACTCGTTTTACCAAGGTCTTTCTCATGCGCAAATCGCAGAGTTGACCGGGTACACCGAGGCTTTTGTCAAAGTCAAAAAATTCCGTTGCCTGGAATACCTGCGCAAGCTGGTGAAGGCATCGGAGATTTTCAAAAACCTGTAACGAATAGCACCGTATGGAAAATAACGCATACATAAACCGGATTCACCAATACCTTTCCGGTAAGATGGGTCAAGCTGAAAAGTCCGACTTTGAACACGAGATGAATGCCAATGAACAATTGGCAAATGACACAAAAATCGAAGAAAAACTATTGCTCGGCATTTCGTTGGTTGGAGACGATGATTTGAAAAAAAACATCGCCAGTGCCGACCAGCACCTGTCAGCAAAACATTTTTTTGAAACTGGGAGAGTCGTTTCCCTTCAACCAAATAGATTCATTATGAAAAAATTAATTTCAATCGCAGCGGCAGCCGTCATCCTAATTGGGCTTGTTTGGTGGGGCTTCTTCCGACAAACCACACCATCCGCTGACCAGCTTTTTGCCGATAATTTCAAAGCTGAAAAAATCAGGTCGGTCGCCCTTGCCGATGCCCTGACAAACAGCGGCTTGGTTGATTCAATGACCACTGAGGACAGCCTACTTGTCGCCTTGAAGTTTTACAACGATGGCAAATACAATGAGGCCATGGTCGCACTGGACACCTTCTTGGTTTACCACCCAGCCAATGACACCGCACAATTCTACTTGGCCATGACGCACCTGAACGAGTCCCGTTATGCCCGTGCAGTGGAATTGTTGACACCAATTACCTACTCCGAGGTCTCCAGTTTTAAACTGGACGCCATGTGGTATCTAGGCCTGTGCTATTTCAAAGTGGAGGGAGGCTTCAGCAAGGCCGAAGAGATTTTCACACAACTTGCCAGTACCCCAGAAAGCAAAGACCAACAAGCTGCAAAGGGGATACTTCGTTCGATTGGACATTGAAAAGATAGGTATTGGGAATTGGGTATTAGGAATTCCGCAGCCCTGCGATTCCCCAATTCCCCAATTCCCGCCCCAGCAAATTTTCACAACCAACTAAATTATCGTTATGTTGAAAATAACAAGCATCCTTATCGGGGCGTTGATTTTTGTATGCACATTAACCAGCCATGCCGACACCGCAGCAAAATTGACTGTGGCCCAAACAATACTCGACAAGCTTTACCTCGCTGCTGGACAATTCCAAATCGAAAAACCACGCTTGGAAATGTCGACCACCAGCACAAAAGGTGCCGCTTACTACTATGCTAAAAATCTGATAGTGCTGGACGAAAAGGTCTATGAAATCTGCCGCTCAATGGGTAGTGACTCTAGCAAGGCTTTGGCTTTTATTCTGGCACATGAGCTTTCCCATGCCTTTCAAAAAGAGGCAAAAAAAGGTAGGACGACCAACTTCCTGGCATACGACCAGGATTTTGAGGCCGATACCCGGAATGAGAAAACAGCGGACATCAATGGGGTTTTCACAGCATATTTAGCGGGGTATCGCCTATCGTCAGTGGTACCTAAATTGCTCCCAATTCTTTACGATACTTACGGCCTCACGGGCCGGATGCTCAAAGGATACCCCAGTCTCGATGAGCGCCGCCGTTCGGTGAAGGAAGTATTGGAAATCACGAATGAGTTGATTGACCTATACGAAACGAGTAGTTACCTGCTCGCAGCAGGCTACTACGACATGGCCGCTACGAATTATGAATACATCCTAAAGTACTACCAAGGACGGGAGGTGTTCAATAACCTCGGCGTGCTGTACCTGTACCAAGCGATGGAATATTACCTTCCACAAACCGATCGCTTTGTTTATCCAATAGAAATTGACGCAGCCACTCAGCTGAAAAAAATAGAAAAAGCGAGAGGGCCGCAAGCGCTTTCTTTTCAGGATAAGTTGACCCGGATGCAGTTGTTGAACAAAGCCACCAACTATTTCATGCAGGCAATAGCCTTGGACAGGAATTTTTCAACCGCCAAATTAAACTACGTCTGTGCGCTCAGTTTAACACAAAAACAGAAGGACGCAATGGCTTATTTTCAAAAAAAGAAACTGCGAAAAGACGCTGCAAAAAATGCCGCCATCAATGACAAATATTTGCTGGTACAGGGAATTCTCAGTGCACAGGTAAACGATAACAAAGCAGCCGAGGCGAGCTTTAGGGATGCCATCAAATCCAAAAGCCAACCAGTGGCGGCGGCGGCCAGTTACAATCTGAATGTCTTACTGAACAAAGCAACCACCGTGGCACCGGAAAATGAATTTCAGTTTCCAGCGCAATTCAAAATGATGGTGAACGCTATCAAGATGCCAAAAATCAGCCAGGTTCAGCCATTGGCATTGGATGAAAATGGGAATAATGTCCGGCACCTGAAGGAAGGCAACACGGAAACTTTTACCTTCGGAAACAAGCAACGCAACGTGCTGAGTATCATCCGGTTCCAGACCAACCTTGCTCCGAACATTGACCTGCTCAACTTGGCAGAGCCAATCAATCGGTCGTTCTTTTACAACCTTGTCACCACCAACACCGGCTATTTTTTGATGTCGGAAAAGGATGGCATTGTGATTAAGGTGAGCGATACAGGAAAAGTCGAAGAAATGGCGAAGTTGATAAAACACTGATATATGGCCAGTGATTGACCTCTAAATGGAATGCTGGGTTTGAGGGGTTATTGTCGGCACATTTGATGTATAGTTATTCTGTGAGTCGCCAGTTATTAGGTATGGTTGAAAAGGGTTGATATGGTTTATAAAAGGTTGATTATCAACCCTTTTCAACCACATCAACCCTTTTCAACAATGCACTACCTGTTCCGCTTTTCGGAAAAACTTGGCGGTGCGAGCTATAAAACCCAATATTGAGTTAAATACTTCAGTTTATTGAGTAAATTTGCTCAACTCATTGAGTAAATTTTTTTTTATGTTCCAACGTCCTCATTTTCAGGCACTTGCGAAACGGCTTGACGAACCTCGAATGTTCATGCAAGTGCTGGCAGGCCCCCGCCAAGTAGGCAAAACTACCCTTGTTGGCCAGTTATTGGAGGCCAACACCACACCCAGCCACAACGTATCCGCTGATGGGTTGGCCAATGCAGGCGCTGCATGGCTCGACCAACAATGGGAAACGGCGAGGATAAAACACCGCCAATCTGGTGCGCCGTCCTTTATTTTGGCGATTGATGAAATCCAAAAAATACCGAATTGGAGCGAGACGGTGAAAGCCAATTGGGATGCCGACACCCGCAACAGCCTGCCCATCAATGTCGTGCTGCTCGGCTCTTCCCGCCTGTTGTTGCAGCAGGGGCTGACCGAGTCGCTGGCAGGGCGTTTTGAACTGACCTATATCGGCCATTGGTCGTTCCTGGAAATGAAGGAGGCATTTGGGTTCAGTGCCGAGCAGTTTGCTTGGTTCGGCGGCTATCCCGGTGCTTCGCAATTGATTGGCGATGAACTTCGGTGGAAAAAATACGTGACCGATGCGCTCATCGAGCCGAGCATCTCCCGGGACATCCTCTCACTGACGAGGGTGGACAAGCCTGCGCTGCTGCGCCGCTTGTTCGAGTTGGGCTGCTTGTATTCGGGGCAAGTGGTGGCACTCAACAAACTCCTCGGCCAACTGCTCGATGCGGGTAACGTCACTACACTGGCGCACTACCTGACCCTGCTGGATTCGGCGGGCTTGCTCGGCGGTTTGGAAAAATACAGCGGGGCCATTATCCGGCAGCGGCAGAGCAGTCCCAAGTTCCAGGTCCACAACACGGCGCTGATTGGTGGCCAGGCACCAGAAATCTTGCGTGAAATCAAGGCCAGCCCTGAAAAATGGGGAAGAATCGTGGAGTCGGCGGTGGGGGCGCATTTGCTCAACCATGCAAGGGAGGAGGGCTACCAGTTGACTTACTGGCGGGAGGGCAACCACGAGGTGGACTTTGTGGTGCAGCACCGTGGGAAAATGCTTGCCATTGAGGTGAAAAGCGGCAGCTTGCGAAACACCACTGGCATGGAGGCTTTCAGGAAAAGCCACAGCCCCGATAAACTGTTGCTCGTGGGGAAAGATGGCCTACCGTGGGAGGAGTTTTTGGAGGTGAATCCGGTTGATTTGTTTTGAAAACTTGGCGACGAAAGAGGGGTCGTTTTAAAACAAGAAAAAACTACCCGCTGGTGCGATATCTACCGCTGCCGCATGGCCTTCCCACCACACAAACGCGGGTTCAAGCCTTTCAAAAAAGCACAGTTTCAGCAAATATTCAGCGAAGCGGCACTTGCGGCGGTGAAGCAGTAAATTGGTTTGTACAAACCCGATTGGAGAAAAATTATTTTTCAAGGCACCCGCCAAAAACCTAATTTCGCACTTCGTGTTTTTACCCAGCACCCAGACTGCATGAAAGGATTATTAAGGTATGGAGGTATGAGGTATGGAGGCATGTAGCCCTTACACCTTGACCTGCGTTTAGTCTTTTCATTATTCAAACAACGTAAAATGTCCAACACTACCGACACCCCGTCAATCGTCAATCGTCAATCGTCAATCGTCAATACGGAAACTGTCCGCAACACCATCTTCATCAAGGGCGCCCGTGCCAACAACCTGAAGAACATTGACCTCGACCTCCCGAAGAACAAGCTCATCGTCGTGACGGGCGTCAGCGGCAGCGGCAAGTCCAGCATCACGATGGACACGTTGTTTGCCGAAGGGCAACGGCGCTACGTGGAGAGCCTGAGCAGCTACGCTCGCCAGTTTTTAGGACGGATGAAAAAGCCCGATGTGGATTATATCAAAGGCATCTGTCCAGCCATCGCTATCGAACAGAAAACCAGCACCAGCAACGCCCGCTCGACCGTGGGCACGCTCACCGAAATTTACGATTACCTGCGGTTATTGTACGCCCGTGCCGGGCGAACCTACTCTCCCATCAGCGGTGAAGAGGTGAAACGGCACAGCGTGACGGACGTGGTGGATTTTATCGAAAAACAGCCGGAAGGAACGAAGGTCCAACTCTTCATCCCGCTGCCCGTGAAGTACCAAGACCGGACGCTTTCGCAGGAATTGAATTTGCTCCTGCAAAAAGGCTATTCCCGGATTTTCTGGGAAGGCGAACTTCAGCAGATTCAGGACATCGTTGAATCGAAGGAGTTTGACCTCCAGAAAACCCTGAACGAATACCACGAAGAGGACATCCGTATCCTCATTGACCGCTTTGTGGTGACGCCCGATGACGAGGATATCCGAAAGCAAATTGGCGATTCCGTGCAAACTGCCCTGTATGAATCGGAGGGCGAGTGCTTGTTGACGGTGGACTCCCAATCACCAATCACCAATCACCAATCACCAATCCATTTCAATACTCGTTTCGAACTCGACGGCATGGAGTTCATCGAACCCAACCCGCAGTTGTTCAATTTCAACAACCCTGTCGGTGCTTGTCCGACCTGCGAGGGGTTCAGCCGGATCATGGGCATTTCGGAGGAGAAGGTAGTGCCAGACCCCACCAAAAGCGTTTACGAAGGCGCCGTCGCCTGCTGGGTGGGCGAGAAGTACGGCGAGTTGTTGAAGGCGTTCCTGAAGGTGGCGCACCACTTCGACTTTCCTGTTCACACCGCCTACCAAGCACTAACCAAAGAGCAGCAGCGCCTGCTTTGGACGGGCAACAAACACTTCGAGGGCATCAGCGCTTTTTTCAAGGAACTGGAAGCCAATTTATACAAAATACAAAACCGGGTGATGCTCGCCCGCTACCGGGGCCGCACTGTTTGCACGACTTGTGGTGGGAGTAGGCTTAGACCAGAGGCGACTTACGTGAAAGTGGCAGGTCGCTCCATCACCGAATTGGTGGAAATGCCGGTGGATGAACTGCTGGTGTGGTTCGAAAGCATTGTCCCGGCCAATCACCATTCACCAATCACCAATCACCAATTAACCGAACACGAAAGGAAAATCGCTTCAAGGCTTTTATTAGAAATCAAAAACCGCCTCCGCTTCATGTGCGATGTGGGCTTGAAATACCTAACCATCAATCGTTTATCGGCCAGTTTGAGTGGAGGTGAAACCCAGCGAATCAACCTCACCCGCACCCTCGGCAGCAACCTCACAGCCTCCATGTACATCCTCGATGAACCCAGCGTGGGCCTGCATCCACGGGACACGGGGCGGCTGGTCGAGGTGCTAAAAGAACTGCGTGACCTCGGTAACACCGTCGTAGTGGTGGAGCACGAGGAGGACGTCATCAAGGCAGCGGATTACCTCGTGGACATCGGTCCGGCAGCGGGTAAGCATGGCGGGGAACTGGTCTTCGCAGGGCCTTACGAGCGCATTTACGAAGATGCTTCCGAGAGTTTGACGACCAAATACATGAGCGGCCGGATGAGTATTCCTGTCCCGAAAGTACGCCGCAAGTCGGTGAAATGGATAGAGCTGAAAGGCTGCCGGGAAAACAACCTCAAGAACATTGACATCAAAATACCACTGAACACACTGTCGGTGGTGAGCGGTGTGTCGGGTAGCGGCAAAACGACCCTCGTGAAGGACATCCTCTACCCTGCCCTGAAAAAGCACTTCGACGAACCGACAGCCAAGGCACCCGGCCAACACAGCGTTCTGTCAGGAGACCTCAAGGCGCTGACGCAGGTGGAAATGGTGAACCAAAGCCCCATCGGAAAGTCGAGCCGGAGCAATCCGGTGACCTATGTGAAGGCTTACGACGCCATTCGGAACCTGATGGCCAACCAGCAACTGAGCAAAATCAGGGGCTACAAACCGGGGCATTTCAGCTTCAACGTGGAGGGCGGTCGCTGCGACACCTGCCAGGGTGAAGGCGAACAGGTCATCGAGATGCAGTTCCTTGCCGATGTGCGGCTGGAATGTGAGGACTGCAAGGGCAAGCGCTTCAAACCGGAACTCCTCGACGTGCAGTACAAAGGCAAAAACATCTTCGAAATACTCAGCCTGAGCGTGGAGGAAGCGCTCGATTTTTTCAAGGAAAACAAGGAGGTCATCAACAAAATACAACCCCTTTTCGACGTGGGGCTGGGGTATGTGCAGCTCGGCCAGAGCAGTAGTACCCTCTCTGGCGGCGAGGCGCAACGGGTGAAACTGGCCAGTTTTCTTCAAAGCGGTAACGCCAAGAACCCCGTCCTTTTCATCTTCGATGAACCGACCACGGGCCTGCATTTCCACGACATCCGCACCCTGCTCGGCGCCCTGAACGCCCTCGTGGAAAACGGCCACTCGGTGCTGGTGGTGGAGCACAACATGGAAGTCATCAAATGCGCCGACTGGGTCATTGACCTTGGGCCGGATGGCGGGAAGGATGGCGGGAACCTTGTTTTTCAGGGGGCGCCGGAGGGATTGGTGAAGGTGGAGGGGAGCTGGACGGGGAAGTTTTTGGGGGAGAAGTTGGGATAAATTCAAACCAATATTCATTTCAGCAAAAGTTTCCAAGCGTTTATTTTTTGCCTATTTTTGTAAAAAATCAAGACATGGAAAATTCAAAAGCATTTACAGAAATCGTGGAATTGATTGCGTCTTCCAACCCTGCACATATCGTTCATTATTCGCCGGGCCCGGCAACCTTGAAACGGGTGCAGTACTTGGTGTTGAGGAAAAATGAGGAAATACTGACGCCAGAGGAAGCAACTGAATTGCAAAACTTCCTATTTCTCGAAAACATGATTGGACTTGCCAAAGCCCGTGCTTACCAATTACTCAAAGCCGCATGAGCCGCAATATTCCCGAAAAACTGAGGGTCATGGTTGCAAATCGGGCAGACCATGTCTGTGAATATTGCCTTATGCATCAGGATGATTTGGTTTTTGGTTGTCAAATTGACCACATCCTAAGCTTGAAACACGGCGGCGAAACCCTACCTGAAAACCTTGCCTATAGCTGCTTGACCGATAACATCAATAAGGGCAGTGATATCGGAACAGTGCTTTTACCAGACAGAAAACTTACCCGCTTTTTCAATCCACGAGAAGATAAATGGGAAGACCACTTTACCATTTCCGAAGGGCATATTCTGCCCAAAACCCAAATAGGAGAAGCAACGGTCAAAATCCTGCAATTGAACGCCCCAGACAGGGTGCTTCGACGGCAGTTGTTGATGTTGGTGGGAAAATACCCGGGTAGGTGAATATTTGGTGAAGGTGGAGGAGAGTTGGACGGGGAGGCTTTTGGGGGAAAAATTGAAAAGTTGAGCGAACCAAAAAGCTCAAAAATCCCTTTATCTTTGCTTAAAATCGTATCAAACATGGTTGTTACTATTCAATTTCAAACGCCAGAGGACTTTAAGTGGATTGAGCCGTTGATGAAGTTGTTGAAGCAGTCCAACATTAAAGTAAATTTCAAAGGGAATCCCTCCTCTAAGCAGAGCGTTGGAAAACCATCTCCAAAGAAAGTAACTGATACGCCCATCACTGAGCAGCTACAAGGTGTTATTAAACTGCCAGCCGATTTTGACTACAAATCATTCATGGGTGATGAACTCCAAAAAACGTACCTAGCCAATGGATAAGGTTTTTGTGGACACCAATGTGCTGATTGACCACCTTGCCGAACGACAGCCATTTTGCCAATCGGCAAAGCAAATTTTCCAACTGGCTGAAACTGGCCAAATACAGATGTGTGCATCAACTTTATCCATTTGTAACATCGCCTACATCATCAGAAAATTGAGGCCAGAAACGGCCATTGTCCCCACACTTGAAAAGCTTTCCAACTTAGTTTCACTGACGAATATTGACGAAACCGTAATCACACTTGCACTGAAAGCAGGCTTCAAGGATTTTGAAGATGCAGTTCAGCATTTTAGTGCGTTGAACGAAGGTGGCGTCACGCATTTGATTACTCGTAATCCAAGTGATTTTGAAAAGAGTTTATTGCTGGTTTATTCTCCAGAGGAATATTTAAAACAAAAGGTGTGAGGTGACATATTTGTCTGTTTTTCAGGGGCGCCGGAGGGGCTGGTGAAGGTGGAGGGGAGTTGGACGGGGAAGTATTTGAAAGAAAAGTTTGAGTGAGGAGGTGCAAGTCTGTTGCGCTACCCCTTTTGACAACTGTGGATAAATCCAATGATTGATTATGAAATCAATAAATTACTTCAGAGTCTTTTTTCTAACAGCTATTGAAGGAATTGCAGGGGCAATAGGTAGCTATTTCTTTGCGAATAATTTGCTCTTAATTGGACTTACGTGTGGATTGGGCGGTATTTTTGCCTTGTTCTTATGGAAATTATTCAATTTCTTGCCAAACGACACCAAAACAAATGATATAAAAACAGTAATAAAAAATCCAACTTTAAGTTTTCACAAACAAGATATTCTTGCCAAATCTACTATGCTCTTTTTTACTACATTAGGTGTGTTCATTGGATTTGTTTTTATTGATTATCTTACATCAATTGATGGTGGTTGGACACCTTTTAAAAACGGTAATTTATTCTCCAATATTTTTTTTCTTGTGGTTCTTGCATTCTTTTTATTTTTTGAAGGATTTATGGGCTATATTCTTGGAATGGACATTGCTGATAGTTTTTTTCTTTCTCGTCGCCCCATTTTGGTAGTATATTCATTTTTGGGGTTGATTGTTTTTGCAGCAATTATCGGCTTTGTATTGTATTTTTTTGGGGTTAGCATCGCTGTAATTCTTTATTTATGCTATATATTTTTAGCTTGTGTTAGCGCATTTTTACTCGATTAAGCAGACTCTTTCCAGTTGGCCCACCACCCCCGTTGTCCCAAGTATCCAAGTTCCAGTAAGTTTGAAACATACTGGCGCAGCCACTTGGCAACTTCACCTTTTTACCCACCACAAATCGAGACAGGATTGTACCCCAGATTCAGCAGATTTGGCGGATGAAAACGGATTCTATAGCCCCACCCTACCGCACCAACAACACATCCCCCTTCACCAGCTCGGTACTGCCATCCACATATTCTATGATGGCATAGTAGGCAAACACGGCAGTGTCCATGATTTTGTCACGGTAGGTGCCGTCCCAGCCATAAATGGGGTCGTTCGGCGGAAAATTGAAGTAGGTGTAGACTGGCTCCCCCCAGCGGTCGAACACTTGGAACTCTCGGATACTGACCACCTGTGGGCCACTGAAAATCATGAAAACATCGTTGAGTCCGTTGTCGTCTGGTGAGAAAACATTGGGAATGTAAACATGGAAATCTTTCTTCACCACCACCGTCAGTTGGTCACTTGCCGAACAGCCTAGGCCATCTACCACCGTAACGGAGTAGCTGCTGGTAGCGATAGGCGTAACGGTCACCTTCGGGCAATCAGGGCAATCCGCCCCAGCCCAGTAGATGGAATCCAGCAAGGCAAACGGCAGGTTGGAGATGGGTTTGAGTACGATGGATTCGCCATATTGCACCTCCCCATCCGGCCCCAGGGAGACCGTCAATGGGGTGTAGGAGTTGATGAAGGCAAAGGCCAAAGCCACGCAGCCATTGGCATCTTCTACCGCTATCTGGTATTGCCCCGAAGGCAGCCCATCAAACAGCGGCTCGGCCTGCCAGCCATTGCCGTTCAGCGAATACCGATACGGCCCGCTACCGCCAATTACTTGCGAAATGGAGATGGCGCCCAACCCATTGGTAAAGCAATCTGGGTCGGCCAACGACAAGCTGAATTGCAGGCTGTCAGGGCTATCCAACAAGACGGAATCACTCGCCTCACAGCCAAACGCATCATTTACCCCCACAGCAACCCAGCCCTCGCCCAAGCCATCGACCTGTGCAGCCTGACTGCCGTTCGACCAGTTGTAAGTGTATGGCGGAAGCCCACCTCCCAGCACCGTCACCGCTGCCGAACCATCGGTGGCGCCGTTGCAAGAAATGCCGTAACCGTTAAAATCGGAGCTGACTTGAAGGGTTATTTGTATCGGGTCAGGTTGTAAAACAATGCCGTTCAACGTACCCACCAGCCCGTCGATGTCCACAATTTCAAAATTATAAGTCCCCGGCGGCAGTCCGTTGACCTGCTGTGGTGCGCCACTTTGATTGATAGAACCAGAGCCGGTATTCCCGCTCTGGTCCGTCCAAGTGTAAGCGTAGGGTGCTTGCCCATTCTGGAATGTTAACCACAGACTGCCGGTCGTTTCCGGGCACCCGATGGTGTCACTCAAAATGAGGGCATCTAGGAGGCATTGCGAAGCTGGCAACAGGTTGGTCTGCATGAAAACGAAGCTGTCACAGCCGAACTGGTTGCTAAGTTGAGTGACGACTAGCCCCGTGTCAATTGACAAACAGGTTGTAAAAAAGAGCCAAGTAGAATCGGTCGGCAGTAGTCCGGTATTTGTGATGACGAGGCTGTCGCAGCCGTAGCTGTTGGTCAACACCATTTGTGTGCTGCCCACTTGGCTTGGGTCGCAGCTCATGGCTTGCAACACGGTCGTATCGGTGGGCAACAAGGCAGTGGTCGTTAGTACGAGACTGTCGCAACCAGCCGTATTTTGAAGCAGCACAGCCACCGTTCCGACTTGGCTGGGGTCACAGCTTTCAGCAAAGAGCTGGGTAGTGTCCGATTGGTTAAAAATTGTGGTGGTAATCACCAGGCTGTCGCAGCCGAATTGGTTGGGAAGAATTACCTGGCTCAGTCCAGCTTGGTTGATATCACAAGTGTTGGCCTGCAAATAGGTAGTGTCGGAAGGCAACAACGATGTCGTGGTAATCACTAAACTGTCACAGCCATTTTGGTTAAAAAGTAAAGTTTCAACGACGCCAACATTTGCCGGATTGCAACTTTGCGCAGCGACATAAACTGTATCGGATGGCAGCAAAATGGTGGTCGTGGTCACAATGCTGTCGCAACCATCCGAACTCATCAAGACCTGGATAGCAATTCCCGCAGCATTAGGATTGCAGGTGGTTTTGTTGATAAAAGTGGAATCAGCCAGTGCGTAGTTGGTGGTGATTACCAGAAGACTATCGCATCCAAATTGGTTCACCATCAGCACTTCCTGCGTACCGGTCTGGTTCGGGTCGCAACTTATTTGGGATAAATAGGTCGTATCTGACGGCAGCAAGCTGGTCGTAGAAATCACGACGCTGTCGCAGCCAAGGTTGTTTGCCAAAACATTCACAAGGACACCCACCTCGCTTGGGTTGCAGCTCTGTGAAAAGAGCAGCGTCGTGTCTGCCTGGATAAAGGTCGTAGTGGTGATGACCAAGCTATCGCAGCCATCTTGGTTGGTCAACAGTTGCTCGTTTTGCCCCGCCTGATTGATGTCACAGGTGTTTGCCGATAGGTAAATTGTGTCTGATAAAACGAAGTCCGTAGTGGTGATGACCAAGCTATCGCAACCATCTTGGCTGGTGAACAATTGCTCGTTTTGCCCAGCTTGGTTGATGTCGCAGGTGAAGTCCTGCAAGTAGGTGGTGTCAACCAGAATGTAATCTGTGGTTGTAATCACCAAGCTGTCGCAGCCCAAGGTGTTGACGAACAACATTTGCGTGACACCCGCAGCGGCAGGGTCACAACTTTGGTCAAAAATATAAACTGTATCGGAAGCCAGAAAAAAGGTCGTGGTGGTCACCACGCTGTCGCACCCGAATTGATTCGACAGGTTTTGCACCACAACGCCTGTATCTTGGGGAAAACAACTGGATTCCAATAAGTACGTGCTATCCCCAGCGAGGAGCGTTACTGACTCAGTCACCACGCTATCGCAGCCATATTGGTTAATGAAGGTTTGAATGATGACACCTGTATCCCCCGGGTTGCAACTTTCACTGAAAAAGAAAATGGAATCCGACTCACTGAAGCTGACGGTCGTGGTCACGAGGCTGTCGCAGCCGTAAAAATTGGCGAGGAGTTGGACAAACACCCCGGTATCCTGTGGGTTGCAACTCGTCTGGTAGATTAACACCGTATCAGCCGGGTGTTCGGTCACATCCTGAGAAGCCGAACCCGTACAGCCGTCCGAATTTGTGACCGTCACAACATACGTGCCTGCCGTATATACCGTGATTGCCTCCGTATTGGGACCTGATGACCACAGATAAGAATTATAACCCGACCCTGCATCCAACGCAATGGGTGTGCCCGCACAGATATTGGTAGGTCCGATGATGAGGGGAAACGGATTGGTCAGGGGTTCCACTATCACGAAATCGGTGCCGATGCATCCGAAACTGTTCGTGACGGTAACGAAATAGCTTCCGAACTGCGTAACATTAATCGTTTGGGTGAAATCCCCAGATGACCATTGGTAAGTTGAAAACCCCGGACCGGCATTCAGGGTGATCATTCCGTTGAAAACACAAACCCCCGCCGGCCCAGTGATATTGGGCACTGGCAAAGGGTTTTGGGTGACCATCGTACTGGTCGAACCCGAACACCCAGCAGCATTCGTCACCGTAACGGTGTAAGTGCCGGGCGCATTTACGAAGACGGATGAACCCGTACTTCCATTTGACCAAAGATAGGAGGAATACCCCCCATCAGCGACCAGTTCCACTGTCTCCCCGGAGCAAAATTCGGTAGGCCCAGAGATGGTTGGCTGCGGGTCTGGGTTGGCAGAACTCACAATATAAGTTGCCGCCTGCGTGCAGCTGTTTGCATCAGTGATGGTAACAGAATAGGCGCCCGGCATAAGCCCAGTAAGGTTAGGCGTCGTGGCACCTGTTGACCAAAGAAAGGACGGAGTCACGGCACAAGTTGTGTTAACGTCAATGGAGCCGTCAGCCGTGTTGGCGCAACTTGCATTCTGGGCAGAACCCGTAAACTCAAATGCCCCGGCGCAGCAAGACGTACCGCCGCAGTTGATGGTAATGGGGCAATTTATTTCGGGCATGTTGACATAAGTCGGAAAGGCGGCGGTGCCATAAACCAGTGAAAAAGCATTGATACCACTGTTGATATTGGGGTTGATGGTAAAAGTACTACCACAAGTGATGCCACTAATGATGCCACCGTCCGTGCAACAGGTGGCCCAGTTGAAATTGCCAGTGAAGGTAGGAGGAGAGCCAGTTAATTCCCCACTGTCATCTGAAAAGTCAACAAAAGAGCCAGCAGGCATGCATTCAAAGTTAATCGTTGCATTACCCCCAGAGCCGTCGTTGGCCTGGTCTAGGATGAGGATGAGGCTGGTATTGCCGGTAGTCGCATCTTCGTACAACATGAGCAGCAAGGTCTCCGACAACTCCAGTCCAGTATTTGCGGAAGCACCGACTGGATTGCCATAACTGTAAAAATCGACAGCGGAAGTGCTCCCACTCAGCGGGGGCAAGGGAGAGGAAAAATTGCCTTGGGTGACGGTGCAGTTGCAAGGTGGAGCGGAAACGGCTTGGGGCGCCTCCTTCGCAACAGGTTCAGGTGTTTTTCCTGAAAAAGGCAGGAACAAAAAGGGTAGCAGGCCCCAAAAAAGGGTAAAAGGTTTATCCATAGTGTTAGGCTTTTAAACTTCGGCTCCCTTGGTGTTAACGGTCACAAAAAAATCGACCACTGTAAAGGTAAAAAAGTATTTGTCTTCTGTTGTTCCAATCCGTATTCCATTCCTCCTAACAAAGCTGTCCCTTCACCGCACCACTGTCAATTCTTGTAAAACATCCCCCTCATAAGTTTCGCCATTTTCATCTATAGCTTCGTAATGGAGTTTGGCCACATACACACCCATAAAAACTGGTTTGCCCTTGAAATGCCCGTCCCAGTAATCCTCGGGGTGTTTTGATCGGAAAAGGCGGCCACCCCAGCGGTCGTAAATTTCCAGGGTCAGTAGGGTGAAAGAACAGGCGCTGAATGGTCGAAGCTCGTCGTTCAGGCCGTCGCCGTTGGGACTGATGGCGGTGGGCAGATAGACGAGGCAGGGACAGTTGACGGTGAGTTTGTACTCGAAAACGATGGTGTCCTGGCAGGCCGTTTTGATGGCGGTGTAGGTGCCGGGCGTGGTGAGCTGGCGGGAAAAAGAGGCCGTGCCATCTTCCCAAACTGCGCCGGGAACTGGTGGGGTCACCGTCCAGGATTGGTCGCAAAGCAGCACTTTCTCGAAGGGTATGATGGTCTTTTTGGCGACTAGTGGGCAAATTTCTCTTTCCACGAACTCAAGGGATTGCGTGGTGAAGCTGGGCTGCAGGTTCATCGTCACCATAATCGGCTCGACGGTCACCGTTATCGGCGTGACATTGAGCGGAACGCTGGCCGGGCTGGTGGCTTCAAAATCTTCCCAATAAAAACAACTGTCCAGTGGGCCATCGAGGGGGAACTTGGTCAAGAAATCATAGTTGTATTCAGCCAATTGGAAGTTGCCGTTCACCTGCCCCACCAGCGAAACATTGTTTTCGTCATCCATTGCGAAGGACATAAAAGATGGGCTGAGCACCTGATTGGTCACCAATCTTTTCTGACCAAAAATTTCGCCATCCGTTGTTACCCGAAGCTGGCAGGGCCTGACGCCAACGCTGTCCGGGCATTTGTAAAGATAAAAAGCATCGCCATCGGGCAAGCGTGCAAAGCCTTCTATGGCATAGCTTTGGGCCGGGAACCTGTCCGATTGCCAGCCTAAAGTTCCGTTGTTTCGGAGAAGGAAAAATTGGTTCTCAGACTGAGGAAAGTCGCTGTTTTCACAGATAAATCCCGTTTCGATTTCCAGCGGAGCAGTGTACGAAGACGGAGTTTGTGTAGCCCAAAGTAGTTGCCCATTGTTGTCTAATCGTATCATTTTGCCACCTGTTTGCGCAAGCACACCACCGTCTTTTGTTAAAATGGATTCGCTGGAGCTATTGAAGGGCAAAAAACGCCTCGACCATATCGGGTTGATGTCTTCGTCAAACATTATGACTACGCCATAATACATATTGGAAGGGTACCTAAGCACTCCAGAAAACATCAGTCGGCCATTTCTATAAATCAAGGAATAGGCATTCATGTCCTTCCATTCACCCGTGATTAGAAAATAGGACAACACCTCGCCGTCGCTGTTGATTTTCATCAAAAACGTCTTGTCAGGCGCTCCATCTGCCGTGCCCATTGCGTAGAAATTGCCGTTGGTGCCAGCCTCCAATTTTGCGAAGAACAGATTGTCAGGGGGATTGTACCGCTTTGTCCAAAGGTGCGTGCCGCAAGCATCGAAACGGGAAAGCCCAAAGCCCCGTTTGTGCGAAAGCCCAAGCCCGTTTGATAGTTGGTCGCCAACGACGAGGCTGCCGTCGGATAGTTGGGCAATGTCTTGATAAAGGCTGGTGTAGGGCTGCTCCAAGATTTTGAAGTAGCTGCCCTGTGCGGATAGCTTGGCAGCTAATAAAACAGCGATGAAAATGGGGAGGAGCATGGTTGTTTTCATTTGCCAAAAATACATGACCACGCTCCAAACTGCTAATAATACCTTGCACAATGGGGCTTGTGCAACTTAGGTTGCAAGTTAGGCAGGATAGCACGGTGCTATCCTGCCTAACTTGCAACATCTCCTACCGCACCCCGTGCATCTTCTTCTTAATAATCGGCGCAAAGACAAGTGCCACGACCGCCACGACCATCGAAATACCCGCCAACAACCAGAAGAAATAGCTGATGCCTTTTTCGTCGGCAATCTTGTCCACGTTTTCGCCAAACTTCGCAGCGCCCTTCATGCCAATGGCAATGGCCAAGTACCAGATTCCGAACATGACGCCAATCATGCGGGGAGGCACGAGTTTGCTCACATACGAGAGGCCAACTGGCGAAATGCAAAGCTCGCCCATGGTGTGGAACAGATAGACCAATATCAGCCAGATCATGCTTACCGAGGCTGTTTTTGCGCCCGGTTCAATGGAATTGGCACCGAAGGCGACGAAGGCCATACCGATAGCTAGGAAAGTCATGCCGATGGCGTATTTCACATTGGCGGTCGGGTTGTACTTGCTTTCCCACCATTTGGAGAACAGTGGCGCCAGACTGATGATGAACAAGGAGTTCAGCGTGGAGAACCAAGAGGCGGGCACCTCCAGTGTTTCTTGTGAAATCTGATTTTTCAGCATCCAAAAAGCGATGCCCCAGATGATGACAAAGCTGGTGCCGAGGATGATGTTGGCGACTGCATATTTCTTGAAAGTTTGCTGGAACAATTTGAAAAGCACCCAGGTGATGATGCCCAGTGGCACAATGGTCATCAGGGAGTTTACCACCTTGAAAGTAGTGCCTGCACCGCCCTCCAAAATCCGGTTGGTGTAGTCCCGGGCGAAGATGGTCAGCGTGCCGGGCGATTGCTCGAAAATGGCCCAAAAGAAGATGACCAAACACGCAAAGAACGTCACCGCAATCATCCGGTCACGGGTCACGGTGGAGTACTTTGCTACCCGGTATATCAATAAGCCGATGAACAGCCCCAAGGCCAACAAAATCGTGAAATTATTGCCTGAAAGGCCCAGCAAATTGAAGTCGAAAATATTGATGGCGCCGTTTGAAATAATCTTGGCAGGCTCAAAAATTATCCAGGAAAGGCCAAGGACAATCATCACTGCAATCAGCACCAATTGTGGGGTGGTGAATGGATTTGGCTTGTCGCCGTCCAATGCCAGTTCGGTTTCGGCGGCGTTCTTTTTCACGGGTTTCAGGCCGATGTCGCCGAAGATGTTCTGCGCCAGCCAAAACTGCAACAGGCCAAAAAACATGAAGATGCCAGCCAAACCGAAGCCCCAGCTCCAGCCGACCCGCTCGCCCAAATAACCGCAGAGCAAGATGCCGAAGAATGCACCAGCATTTACCCCCATGTAAAAAATGGTGTAGGCCCCATCCTTTTTCTCCGGGTGTTTTTTGTACATCTCTGAAATGATGGACACCATGTTTGGCTTGAAAAAACCATTGCCAAAAACCAGTGCCGCCAATCCCAAATAAATGGAAACGGTGGTCTCAATCGCCATCAGTCCATGCCCGATGGTCATGAGCAAAGCGCCGATTACGACCGCCCAACGATACCCAATTTTCTTGTCGGCGAAATACCCGCCCATCATGGTAGACAGGTAAACCAAGCCCACGTAGGAACCGAACAAGGCCATCGCTTGCTCCCTGCTCCACTCCCAACCGCCGTCGAGCAAGGAAGAAGTCAGGAACATCACCAGCAAGGCCCGCATCCCGTAGAAGGAAAAGCGTTCCCACATTTCGGTGAAGAAAAGGACAAACAATCCGGCGGGGTGGCCGATGACCATGTTTTTAAAGAAATGGTCAGTGTCGCCGGAAGACGACTTTGATGCATCGTTATTCATATTCGTGTGATTACTTGATTTTAGTTGAAAAATGCTGTGAGAAAAAGACCTTCCAAGTTTTCGAAACTTGGAAGGTCTGCTGCTTCAGTAGCAGCAACTGGGCAAATGTAACACGAACGGCTACATTTTCTTGTTTTGTATTTTAGTTTTGTAAGCTTTAAGGTAATCCCATCGCCGTGCGTATTTCCACCCCAAAACCCTAACTTCGCCCCACTTTAAATTCAACTGCATGGGCTACCAACCACCTGAAATCAGAAAAGTAAATATCATCCGCTACGGTACGCCCCTGCGGGAAGGCGGCTCTTTGCCCGCCATCGTTGAGGCGGACGATGGCTTTCTGTACGTCGCCAAATTCAGGGGAGCGGGACAGGGAACCAAGGCCCTGATTGCAGACTTTATTGGGGCAGAACTGGCCCGTGCCGTTGGACTGAAAATGCCAGAACTCGTCCTCGCCGACCTCGACGAAGCCTTCGGGCGCACCGAACCGGACGAGGAAATCCAGGACTTGCTCAAATTCAGCACAGGCACCAATCTCGGCGTCCACTACCTCTCCGGTGCCATCAGTTTCGACCCAGTGGTGAACCAAGTTGACGCAGCGACCGCCTCCAAAATCGTGTGGCTGGATGCCCTGCTGACCAACGTGGACCGCACCGCCAAAAACACCAACATGCTAATCTGGAACCGGGAACTTTGGATGATTGACTTCGGCGCTTGCCTGTATTTCCACCACAGTTGGGAGAATTGGGAGCAGTCGGCCTTGTCGCCTTTCGGCAATATCCAGTCGCATGTTTTGCTTGCGCAAGCCAGCCAACTGAACGAAATGGATGAGCCACTGAAAGCCATCATCACGCCCGAACTGTTGTCCACCATCCTCCGCAGCATTCCCAACGATTGGCTGAACGGTCACGGCACCCCCGACGAAATGCGGCAGGTATATCACGAGTTTCTGACACGGCGCATCGCCGCTTCCAGCATATTTTTAAAAGCAGCCCAAGATGCAAGAGCGACACTTATTTGAATATGCGGTCATCCGGGTAGTGCCACGGGTGGAGCGGGAGGAATTCCTGAACGTGGGCGTCATTTTGCTTTGCAAAAAACAGGGCTTTTTAAAGGCGCTTTACGAAGTAAACCCCCAGCGTTTACAGGCGCTTTGCCCTGATTTTGATTTGGAAGAACTGGCTGCCCACTTGGATGCTCTTGCCCGCATTGCCGCTGGCGACCTCACTGCTGGCCCGATTGCGAAGCTGGACGCTGCTGGCCGTTTCCGTTGGCTCACGGCGCAGCGCAGCACGGTGGTACAGTTGTCGAAGGTGCATCCCGGGCTTTGCGAAGACCCGGCGGAGATGTTGGAGCGGTTGTTTCGGGAGTTGGTGCAGTGAATTATTCTCCCGTTTGCAAAGCTCGTTCAACTTCCTCCTGGTAACTCCGCCCAATCGGTAATTTCACCCCCTCGACCTCCACTTCCGTTGCCGAAAACGCTTCGATTTTGTCCTTGGCAACAAGGTAGGAACGGTGTATGCGCAGCAGGTTCGGGTCGTTCAGGTGCGTCTCGAACTCGCCCAATTGAAATCTCGTCACCACAGATTTGCCACCAACCAGAACGATTTTCACGTATTCTTTCAGGCTCTCCACGTACTGGATTTCATCGTTGAAGACTTTGACTTGGCGCTTGTTTTCATTGAAAAAATGTGAAGCTCGTGATTGGTGATTAGTGATTGGGGATTGGGTGGGGAACTGCTTATTACCAACTTTCAACTTATTCACAGCAGAAAGAAAACGGGGGAACCCAAAAGGTTTGAGCAGATAATCCACCACGTTGAGTTCGTAACCTTCGAGGGCGTACTGGTGGTAGGCGGTGGTGAGGATGACTTGGGGCGGGTGTTGCAATGTTTTCAAGAAGTCGAGACCCTTGAGTTTTGGCAAGTGGATATCGAGGAACAACACATCTACCACATTGTTCCTCAAAAACTCCAACGCAGCCAATGCATCGCCGCAAGAACCAACGAACGCTAACATTGGAACTTGCTGGATGAACGCTTCCAAGCCCTCAGCGGCGAGGGGTTCATCTTCGATGACGAGGCAACGGAGTTTTGTCATTGAGCCATTGGGTTGTTTAGCATGATTTTCAATTCAACCACAAACTTATCTCCTTGATTATCAAGCATTAATTCGTGTTTGGGGTAAAGCAATTCCAACTGCCGCTTCACGTTTTTCAGACCGATACCCTCGGTGATGTCAACATTGGCAGCGTCCTTTGCATTCTCCACTTGGAACAAAATTGAGCCATTTTTCACTGTTAAATCAATGCGCACCCAAGTCTCGCCACGACTTTCGGAGGCACCATGCTTGAAGGCATTTTCCACGAACGGCAGCAGCAGCAATGGCGCAATGGGTTGGCTTTCGTCGTCCACTTCCACTTGAAAATTAGCCTGGAGACGGTCGCCGTATCGCAGCCGTTCCAGTTCGAGGTAGTCCCGAATCACCTTGACTTCCTGCGAAATTCGGATATGGGAAGTCGTGCATTCGTAAAGCATGAACCGCAACAAATCCGAGAGTTTTAGGATGGCATCAGGCGTGTCAGTGCTCTGTTTTCGGGCGAGGTGGTAGAGGTTGTTCAGCGTGTTGAACAGGAAATGCGGGTTGGTTTGCGCCCGCAGGAAGTTCAGTTCGGACTGCAGTTTCTCTTCCACCAACTGCTTTTCCCGCTCGGCGGCCGCTTGCCGGAGGCGGAAGAATTTGAGTGCGGTGGCCACGCTCAACAGCAGCAGAATGTCAATTGAATTCCAGAGCCAGCGGAACAGCTTTCGGGCAAAACTGGCCACCGGTTCCGGCGATGACACTTCGTAAACATGGGGGTAAATGACATTGAACCACAGGAACTGGCTGACCATCGTGGCCGCCACGGTCACAGCCGCCAGTGAGAGCAGCAGCACGGGCAGGTTTTTGCTTCGAAAATACCGTGGCACCAGCCCGTAAATCACCAAATAGGTCGTCGGGATTTTGAAGGCCAGCACCAACATCTCAGCGGTGTAGCCCAATACCAGGCGCTGCCCAAACGAGAGATGCTCATAAGAACTGCCCGCCAGTGGCGCTGACAGGTAGCCGTCGTACAGGCCGTAGGCGACCCAAAAAGCGGCGTGGAGCAGGATTCGGCGGTGCTTCATCTGGCAAATTTCGCAAAAAAATGACGGCATGGCTGACTGAGATTCTAAACGGAGGTTTGCTGCCCATGAACAACGTTTTTCTTCGCAAAATGCCGTTGGGAGGGAGTAGGTCGCCGTTTTTACCAAAAACAAAAACAACGCTACCGAGTGGCGTAGCTTCGCAAAAACAATAATCACCGACATGAAAAAAGAAGTTACCCGATTGTTCTGCATCCTGCTGGCGGCACAGACTTTTGCGCAAGCGCCACTTTTCGAAAAAATCACGACCGGGCCGCTGGTCACCACGCCCGCCGACAGCCGCAGCGTCAATTTCGTGGACATTGCCGACGACGATGTTGACGATATTTTCATCTCAAATGGCCCACAAGCGGGTGCCAAAAACCTGCTGTACCTCAACGATGGAACAGGTAATTTTTCGGAAGTTTCCGGCGACGATATCGTGTCACATTCCCAGCCATTCGATGGGACGACCTTCGCCGATTTTGACAACGACGGCTACCTCGATGCCTACGTTGTCACATGGTACGGCGTGAAAAACTACCTCTACCGGGGCGGCGGCGATGCATGGTTTATCTACGATGGCGCAGCGGCGCCATCGAATGTGAGCACCTATTCCGAGACGGCGAGTTGGGGCGACTACGACAATGATGGGTTCGTGGATTTGTATGTGACCAACTCCGGTGGCAACAAGAAAAACATGTTGTTTCACAATGAAGGTGGTACTGCTTTCTCGCAGGTAACAGCAGGTGCTCCGGTGAACGATGCGCACACCTCCCGAAGCGCAAACTGGGTGGATTACGACAACGATGGCGACCTCGACCTCTTTGTTTCTAACGAGGAAAACGAGCCGGACGACCTGTACCGCAACGACGGCGGCGGCATTTTCAACAAAATCACCACCGGTGCGCCGGGCCAGAGCAACCGCAGCAGCATGAGCAGCAGCTGGGGCGATGTGGATAACGACGGCGACCTCGACCTTTTCGTGGCGAATGCAGCTTTTTTTGCGCCGCAATTGAACCAGCTTTTCAAAAACAATGGTGACGGGACTTTCACGGAAGTGACCACTGGCCAGCTCGTGACGGAGAACAGTTGTTCCTACGGCTCCAATTTTGGGGACTACGACAATGACGGCGACCTGGATTTGGTGGTCAGCAACGGTTATTGCAACGGCAACATCCTCAACTTTTTATATCAAAATGATGGCAGCGGCAACTTCACCCGTGACCTGGCCAGCATCCCCGACCTTGCTACACCGTGCAGCTACGGCGCTGCTTGGGGCGATGTTAACAACGACGGGTTTCTTGACCTTGGCATCGCCACCTGTAAGAACGGCAGCTCCTCTCCCCTACCCCCCAACCAGTTTTTCCTGAACAATGGCGACGACCATAACTGGTTGAAAATCAAGCTAATCGGAACAGTGAGTAACCGCTCCGCAATAGGTGCACGGGTGTGGGTGACTGCCAATATCGGCGGACAAATGGTGACGCAAATGCGGGAAATCAGCGCCCAATCAGGATACTGCGGACAGAATAGCCTGACCGCCCATTTCGGTCTGGGCGATGCTGAAAATATTGATGAAATCCGGGTGAAATTTCTGGGAGGGCAGGACACGACATTCTCAATCATTGCCACAAACCAATTGCTGAAAATCACAGAAAATCAGCTTCCGAACGATACCAAATCCACAATTAAGGAACTAGCAGTCAACGTTTTTCCAAATCCCGCAAGCGACACTTTTTGGGTTGAGGTTGAAAATTTCAAGCTGACAAATGAATTAAATCTTCGGTTTACAGACAGTGCTGGGCGGGTTATTTTTGAAAAAAAATATAAAAAAGTAGGTAGCCCTTTAACGGAAAGTTTTTCCAAAAAAAGGCTTGGAATGGAAAATAGCATTCACTTTTTGACGGTAGAAATGGATGGAGTTTCAGAGACGGTAATTGTGAAATAGCTGGGGGATGGCCAACATAACTTGACATTATCCAGCGCCCAACCTTACTTTTTATTGGTAATTTTGAAAAATCAAGCTTTAAGTTTTAAACTTTGTGAAAATCAGTGGGTCATAACCCTCGTTTTGCAATAAAATTCAAAATTTACCAACATGAAAAAGCAAATTAAAGCCTACATCCTCACTTTTTTGACAATTTTCTTTACTGCCAGCATCACCACCGCACAAGACGCAGAAAGCACCGGCTACCCCGGCGATAACTTCAGCCTTGAGGGCGCTTTGGAGCTATTCAAAAAAGCCGATTCTCCCGAAGCATTTGAAAAAATGCTGAACGCCGAGGACAACCACATCAACAACCTCGACCTGAACGATGACAATGAGATTGACTACGTGCGGGTCATTGACAACATGGACGGCGACGTTCACGCCATCGTGCTGCAGGTTTTTGTCAGTGAGGACGAATCACAGGACATAGCTGTGATCGAAATCGAAAAGACGGGCAAGGACGAGGCCATCCTTCAAATTCTCGGTGACGAGGATGTGTTTGGTGATGAAACCATTGTAGAGCCATTTGAAGCTGCAACCAGTGAAGACGGCAAGAACGGGCCAAATATCACGGTCGAGCGAATCGTCGTCAATGTTTGGGGCTGGCCTTCCGTCAGGTTCGTTTATGCACCGGGATATCGGGCTTGGGTTTCGCCTTATCGCTGGAGACATTACCCGGTGTGGTTTAGCCCTTGGAGGCCGCATCCATTCCATGTTTGGCATCCTTACGTTGTGAACTATCGGCCTCATTACCATGTAGTTACGACGCATCGAGTGACCCGGGCACATGCCGTCTATGCACCTCGCCGGACTGGCTCCAAAACCGTTCGCACCCACACGACGGTGGTAAAAACCCGAAAAGGGACGGTAAAAAAATCAACAACAACAACTACGAAAAGAGGGCCAAAAGGCCAAGTGAAATCTCAAAAGAAAACGACCACCGTAAAAGGCAAACGGCGTGGAGGCTAGATAGTAAAATTACAGTTCCGAAGGAAAAACAAAAGCGACGTGACGAAATGCCACGTCGCTTTTTTCATAAAAAAAGGGCGACTAGAAGTCGCCCTGCAAAAAATTGAATTAGTATGAAAAAACTGCTTTTTGGTCAAATCCGGGGTCAATCAGTTTCCTTTCACTGGTAAAACCATGCCATTAGTTTCAAGGTTTTTCTCGAAAAGTGCATGCTGTGAAGTTTCCTGCGTTTCAATTTCAGAGAAGAAACCTTCAAGGTATTCCACAATCGCAGACCTTGAATCATAGTCGAGAAGGCTAAAATCATTTACAATGCCTATCAACTTCTGTTTTTTAGTGCGGTAGTAGCAAAGTGTAGCATAAAGCTCATTTGCCGAAGTTGCGTTGCCCATAAATACTCGCTCCCCTACCCTTCTTTGTCCAACATCCATGTTTGGTCGGGCATAAGGTGCAGCCACGATGCCCGAGAAATCAAAATCATAAGGGACAGGGATAAGGTCACCATCTTGCGACTTGAGCATTTCAAGGTTCCGCAACATTTCGACACTCCAATCGGTGTTTCCAACCATGTATTGAAAAACAGCCGCAATTTTTTCATGCGATGGATTGAGTTCGCTAGCCTTAGTGCCCATTAATTTAACAATCTCTGCATCTCTCCGCCAACTTAGCTCTTCTTCATCCTCCAATACACAACCAAATCGGGTTAGGCGATAGCTAGGATTGTTCTTGTCGATATAGGTGATTTTGGCCAACTGCACACGGATGCTATTGGGCGTCAACTCGTTGTAAAGTTTGTAAACCAAATACTCCCGCAATACAAGCCCTTTCGACACATCCTTGTCATTTAGGCAGTGTGTCACCAGCTTCAACTCGTTCATGTCGTTGAGGCCAGCTGCTTCGAGTTCGTTTTTGGAGAATTTGAGTTTAAGCGGCGGAAAATCACACGTCATCCGGCGGAATTTGCCTCTAGGCTTCACTGAAGCTTTAAAATTGTGCAGCACGCCTTTTTGATCCAAATAACTGAAGTCAGCAGGTTGATACTCCACACCTTTACGCCGCTGTAGCAAGGAATCCAGCTCGGTGACAATGGTCAATTCCAACATTTCTTGGTTGTTCATCACCATGAATAGGCTTTGGTCGCTGTGCGGTTGGTAGCCTATCAAATCATCTTCCAGCATAGCTGCGGATGCACAGGAGCTAAAAGCAAGCAAAGCGAGAATGGCCAGTGAAATCAAATTAGTTTTCAAAAATCGGGTCTTCATAAAAATAAGGTTTTGTACCATCTAGCTTCAAACATGTATCCTCTTGGACTAAACCAATTTTGTCTTTTTGTTTAGAAATGGTTGAAATCGAAAGAACGCTTTTTCATTTTAGTTAAAATCAAACGCTAATCGTACTTACAAATTTCTTTCCACAAGCAATTTTAAGTGTCAACTCAACACAAAGCTCGGAAAAATAGTTCTGACTAACAATATAAAATATTGTTTTGAATCGGTTAGTTCAATTTGCCAAAACAGAATAAAAATTCTGAATCGGTGAAAATCACCCATTTGAATCAAACAAGAATCAAGGACATCAAAATCAAATTAGGTTGCAGCGGAGGGAAAAGGCCAATCTTAAGAAATGGTTAATTTTTGTTGCGCAAAAATTTTAAGAAGAAGAACACGGCAACACCCAACAACAATAAAATCAGGCCCGGAATCGCCTGCGCTGGGCGCTCAAGCAAGGTGTTCACCGCAAATGCTGCTGATATGAGCACGAAAATGGCAGGCACTACTGGATAGCCCCATGCCCGAACCGGGCGATTGGCAGAAGCCATTTTTCTTCGAAGAACGAAAATGCCTGCCCCTGCCAAGCCCATGAAGGCTATGTCCATGAAGGTGACAAACGTGATGATTTTATCGAAAAGCCCTTGAAAAAAGAGCAGGACAGCCACTGCCCAAACGACTTGCACCACCATCGCCACGACAGGCGTCCGCCAACGGGGATGCACCCATGCCAGTTGTTTGAAAAAAATGCCGTCCTCCGCCATTGCGTAGTAGATGCGGGGCGCCGACATGGTGTAAATGCTGATAGTGCCAAAAATGGAAAGTGCGATGGCCACGGCTACTGCTTTGCCGCCCCAAGGTGCGAGGGTTACGACGGCATCTCCCGCCACGGTTCGGGTATTGGCGATGGCATCCAGCGGCAGCAGCAGCATGTAAGCTACATTGACGAGGAGATACATGCCCGTGACAATCAACACGCCGAGGAACATGGCTTTTGGTACAGTTCGTGGGGCGTCAATGGCCTCTCCGGCAACATAGGAGGCGTGGTGCCAGCCACCGACGGAAAACAAAACGCCAATAAGCCCAGTCAGCAAAGCAGCGGTGAGGTTGGTCGGCAAATTATGGTTCAACGAAAAATCCACCGGGACTTTTTCAGCATCAAAATAAAGGAACCCCGCCACGATAATGCCAGCAATGGCCAGTAGTTTTAGTCCTGTGAAAAAATTGGAAAGGCGTTGGCTGACGTTTACGCCGAGCATGTTCACCCCGGTGAGTGCCACCATTGTCACCGCAGCGAGACCTGTTTTCTCGCCTTCGCTCATGTGTGGTGCAAAAATCTTCATGTAATCGGCGAAGGCAGCGCAGAGTCCCGCCAGCGCCCCGGTATTTATTACCAACAAAATCACCCAACCGTAAAGAAATCCCGCCAGTTCGCCGTAGGCTTCCTTTAAATAAACGTACACCCCACCCGACTTCGGGAACATGCCGCCGAGTTCCGTGAACGTCAGCGCCCCAGTAAGTGCTATCACTCCGCCCAATGCCCAAACTGCCAGTACCAGCACGGCATTCGGCACGGCACTGACTATCTGGCCCGGCGTGGCGAAGATGCCGGAGCCGATGCAGGAGCCGACCGCAATCATTGTGAGGCCGTAGAGGGTGAGTTTTTTTTGAAGCATCAATTGGATTGCTTGATTGTGGTGATTGTTGAATTGTTTTGAGGAAAAGCCAGAATTTTTGCGAATTTCGAGCTTCGGGACAAATAACTTGCTTTTTATGAAAAAACTGCTGCTTTTCGTGTTTTTGCTTGTTTTGGTGGTCGGTGCCTTTCTGTTTTTCAGGGGAAATAGTGTGAGCGGAAGCCCTGCCACTGTTGGGGAACAGGACACAGATATCAAAGTGGAAGCAGCCCAGTTGTTTGCTGAATTTATTCAGGATGAAACAGGCGCCAATGAAAAATACTTGAACAAGATTACGGAAGTGACGGGCGTTGTTTCGACGGTGCAAAAAGGGCAGGGTGGCACATCCGTAGTGCTTCGCACCAATGACCCTGCTCACGGTGTGCGTTGCCGTTTTGACCAAAAACCAGGTCGGGAAGAAAATAAATACAAGGTTGGCCAAACACTACGGCTCAAGTGTATTTGCAGTGGCTACGTGCAGGATGTGGAGATGGTGCAGTGCGTGGAAAGGTGAGAAAGATAAAAGTCAAAATCCTATTCAAACAACAACCGATACAACTCCTCAATCTTCCCAATCGTCTTAATTTCAATCTTGTACCGCTTGGTGTCCAGCCCTTTGGTATTGTATTTTGAAATAAACATCTGTTTGAAACCCAGCCTGTCCGCCTCTTGGATGCGCTGGTCGATTCGGCTAACGGCACGAATTTCCCCGCTCAATCCGACCTCTCCAGCGAAGCAAGTGTCCTTTGTGACTGCCACATCTTGCAAGGAAGAAATTAGTGCTGCAACGATGGCTAAGTCAATCCCCGGGTCTTCCACACGGATGCCTCCGGCGAGGTTGAGGAACACGTCGTTTTGTGAAAAAGGGAAGCCGCCCCGTTTTTCGAGTACCGCCAGCAACATGCTGAGGCGGCGCAGGTCAAAACCCGTAGCCGTGCGCTGTGGTGTACCGAAAACCGCCGTGCTGACCAGTGCCTGCGTCTCGATGAGCATGGCCCTCATGCCTTCCATAGTTGCGGCGACGCTGCTCCCGCTCAGTTCTTCCTCTGTTTGCGATAGCAACAATTCCGAAGGGTTTGAGACCTCCCGTAAGCCGCTTTCCTGCATTTCATAAATCCCAAGTTCATCGGTGGAGCCGAATCGGTTCTTCAAGGTGCGAAGTATCCGATAGGTGTAGTTGCGGTCCCCCTCGAACTGCAGCACCACGTCCACCACGTGTTCCAGGAGTTTAGGGCCAGCGATGGAGCCGTCTTTGGTGATATGCCCGATAAGGAAAACCGGGATGTTGGTTTCCTTCGCAAAGCGCTGCAAGTCGCCCGCACATTCACGCACCTGCGAGATGCTGCCGGGGGTGCTGTCAATATGCGGGGAGGACAGGGTTTGAATGGAGTCGATGATGATGAGGTCAGGCGCTAAAGTTTGGGCATGACTGAGGATTTTGGCCGTATTGGTTTCGGTGAGCAGAAAACATTCCGAGGTTTGGCCTCCGAGCCGGTTTGCCCGCATTTTTATCTGCTCCTCGCTTTCTTCCCCGCTCACGTAAAGGATTTTGGCCTTGATGCGCAGCGCCAGTTGAAGCATCAGCGTGGATTTCCCAATGCCCGGCTGGCCGCCAATCAAGATGAGGGAACCGCTCACAATGCCGCCACCGAGCACCCGATTCAGCTCTTTGTCAATGGTTTCGAGCCGGTGCGTATTCCCGGTCTGCACATCCGACAAAGCGACGGGCTGGGGGTCACGATTCCCACCATTCGGCCCTTTCCAAAGTTTGCTCCGTTCCTCTGGCGCCGTCTCTTTCATCACCACTTCTTCGATGATGGTATTCCATTCATTGCAGCTTTGGCATCGACCCATCCATTTTGGGGCGGTAGCTCCGCAACTAGAGCAAACAAATATTTTTCTAAGTTTTGACAAAATAGTTCTGTTTGAAGTCCAAGTTTTCCTTGGACAATTGAACAAATTATACCCATTCGGATACTAAAAAACCTTGTTAGGCACTTTCACAGATTAAGGGGTCATTTCTACTCCTACTTTTACTGGATAGGGAAATACTTTTTTTAAAAAAATTATCTTAGCCCGTTACTTTTGGGAGTTTTCATGTCTTATTTAAAACAACAAAAATTTGAACACCATATCTGTATTGTTGTTGAATAAAATATGGTAGAGGCTACTGCCTTTAAGAAATATGTAGATTGTTTTCATTTGGTTTTTTGGGGTTTTGCAGGGGTCAATTTTCATTGATACCCTGCTTTTTTTTATTGCGCCTTTTTTTCAAAGCCTTTTATGATTTCTTCTGGTGACGTACCCAAGTTCTGTAGCAAAAATTGCGCATCGTCCGCAAACTCATCGTTAGGATACTTTTCCAAAAAAGCTTCGTAGGCCGTTTTTGCTTCCTCCAATTGCTTCAAGTCGTTATCCAGGGTAAAACCCTTCATGAACATTGCTGTGGCAGCTTCCTTGGTCCCGGGGTAGTTCTTTTCGATTTTCCCGAATATTTCAAATGCCTTGTCATATTGCCGAAGCAGTCTTGCTGTTTCCCCGGCTCTTGAAAGGTATTTCACAGAATTGCTATCCTCAGGAAACGCAACAGCGTAGGAAATCAGGGCGTTTTGCAACGCTTCCACTTTGTCAGGTGGTGGCTGGGCTGCAGCCCCAATCTCATTTTCCAAAGTTTGGATGGATTTTGTCATATCAGCTTTGCCTGGGCCAGATTGGCAGGCAACAAACAATGACATAAATAACATTAGAAAGGTGTTTATTTTCATAATTTTCCGTTATTGAGCGGTTTATTTTTGATGTCTGTGCGAAGATAGCCCTAGCCATTCAAGACAATTACTTTTTACGCTATCCTTTTACTTTCATAGTTAGAAAATTATGTTCATCGAAATTCATCCTGTCTCACCAGAGCCTCGCAAAATTAAGCAGGCTGCCGACGTGCTGCGTGATGGTGGTATCGTCATTTACCCAACTGATACGGTTTACGGTTTAGGCTGTGACATTTTCAACCACCAAGCGGTCGAAAAAGTCTGTAAAATCAGGCACCTTGACCCCGACCGGGCAATGCTTTCGTTGATTTGCAAGGACTTAAGCCAAGTCTCTGAGTATGCTTGGCAGATAGAGAATGAAGTTTTCAGGATGCTGAAAAAAAACCTGCCCGGCCCCTTCACCTTTATTTTGCGTTCCGGCAACTCCGTGCCCAAGCTTTTTAAAAACCGGAAACGCACCATAGGCATCCGTATTCCAAACAACAAAATCGCCTTGGCTTTGGTAGAAGAATTGGGGAGGCCCATCCTTAGTGCTTCCTTAAAAATTGATAGGGAAGACGATGATTTTGATGAATATTTCACCGACCCGCTAGATTTTAAGGAGCATTTTGAGCATAACACCGACCTAATAATTGGTGGCGGGATGGGCGGCCAGATACCCTCTACCCTAGTGGACTGCTCAAATGACGAGATTGAAATCATTCGCCAAGGTGCAGGCGAATTGAAAAGGTAAGTAGTGGAAAGCAAATAGACAAAAGCACATTAGCCAGTAGCTGCTCGGAAGTGAAAAAGCCCTTCTTTTTTTACCTAAATTCACCTTTGTTCTTGAAATTGCTGAGGTAAAATTTCATCAGTCCCGCAGTGTTTTTGACTTTGAGCTTATGGATCAGGTTCCGGCGATGAGTCTCTACGGTTCGAGGGCTGATAAAAAGAACGGCGGCGATTTCTTTGTTGGTCCTCTCAGCAGCGATGTGCTCCAGAATTTCAAGTTCCCGCTCCGTCAGAGAAGCCTTTTCGGCAGGCTCTTTTGAGGCGGAAGGGCGGCCCACATTCTCAAGCATGGCGAAGATTTTTACCGATATTTCTTTTGCAAAATAGCTGCTACCATTGGCAATGGTTTTAATCGCCAACACCAATTCTTCGATAGGGGCTTCTTTTAAAATATAGCCCTTTGCCCCAGCTCGTAGCATATTCACTACATAGTCCTCGGTTTCAAAGGAAGTCAAGGCAAGTATTTTTGCGGCTGGGAATTCTGCTATTATTTTTCGAGTTGCGGCGATGCCGTCCATCACAGGCAGGTGGATGTCCATCACGATGACATCTGGTTGGAGTTGGCAGGCGAGGCGGACTACTTCGTCGCCCTCTTTTGCTTCGCCTACTACTTTAAAACTTGCTTCCCTCGCCAAAAGGGTTGCCACACCTGTGCGGAACATTTGGTGATCGTCAGCCAATAGGATACGTGTACTGCTCATAGCGATTGCTTGTTAGTGTTTGTTCCAATTCCAAAATAACGAATCAGTAAATCATTGAAAAACAATGATTTATGACGTGAATCCTAAGTAGTGTGAGACGGAAATGCACAATTGGATTACGAATGAATTTTCGTCCAATTGCTAAAAAAAAGGGGAAATTTTTCAATCGGGGAGAAGTAGAAATGAAGACTCAAAAATTATTTCAGTGAAAAAAAATGAGTTGCATCCCCAACAAAACTGTTCTCAAAAGTACAATTTATATTGGTGCTGTGCAAATTGCACCAAAAATCAATCAAGGAAACTTCCGCTTAAATGAAAAATCACGTTGCTATGCCCACCAAGATTAGGCAATTTGGTCTTATTGGATTTCCTATTTCCCAAAGCTTTTCACCGGGCTATTTTTCTGATAAATTTGAAAAAGAGGGGCTGACAGATTGCCGCTATGATGCCTTCCCGTTGCAATCAATCGACCTATTGCCCAATCTGCTCAAAGATGTTCCAGCATTGGAGGGCCTCAATGTAACCAGCCCTTACAAATCACAGGTAATTCCATACCTCCACGAGCTTTCTGAAGAGGCGGCTGAAATCGGCGCCGTCAATGTCATTAAAATCAAAAATGGGCACTTGACTGGTTACAATTCAGATGTTTTTGGATTTGAAAAATCGCTGTTCGATTTTTTGCCCAATCCAATTCCGTCAGAATTGAAAGCACTTGTCCTCGGTACGGGCGGAGCATCAAAAGCCACCCAGTTTGTACTAAAAAAATTGGGCATACATTTTCAGTTGGTATCACGCCACCCCAGCCCAACAACCATAGTTTATGAAAATATCTCACCAGCAATTTTTGACGCTCACAAACTAATCATCAATGCAACGCCGCTGGGAATGATGCCAAACATAAACGATTGTCCACCAATACCTTACGGATTTGCTGGGCCAGACCATTACTTCTTCGACCTTATTTACAACCCAGAAAAATCTAGCTTCCTCAATTTGGCCGAGACAGCTGGTAGCAATATCCAAAATGGCCTACCTATGCTATATTTGCAGGCCGAGCGAGCCTGGGATATCTGGCAGTCTTGACTCGAAACTCGCAACTCAAAACTCAAAACTTCATCATGACAATCTCCATCGGCTGCGACCACGCAGGTTACCCTTACAAAGACAGCATCATTCGCATGCTCGAAAAACAAGGCATCGAAGTGCTTGACTTCGGCACAAACTCCCCACAATCTGTGGATTACCCGGACTTTGTCCACCCCACCGCCACCGCTGTCGAAGCTGGAAAAGCCCAATTTGGAATCGTGCTTTGCGGTAGTGGAAATGGTGTGGCCATGACGGCCAACAAGCACCAAGGTATCCGCTGCGCCTTATGCTGGAAGGTAGAGCTTGCCTCTCTTGCACGGCAGCACAACAACGCCAATATATTGGCATTGCCCGTTCGGTATGTAAGCAAGAAAATGGCCCTTGCGATGGTGAGAACTTTTTTGGAAAGTAAGTTTGAGGGGGGGCGGCATGAGGGAAGGGTAAACAAAATTGCATGTCAGTAGGCTCATACTTCAAGCCGGTGCTTAAAGTTTGATGAGATATTATCTACCGTCCATGGCAGTTTTTTCACAAAAACAGCCTGACGCTCCGGGCAATCTTGATTGGAGCAAATCTGACAGGAAAAATCCAGGCACCCATCCATGTGAACAAACATTTCAACACTTTCTCCAAATTTTTCCTTGACCAACCCATCAATTTTATCCACCTCATCATGGGCGTCATGAACGTTCAAAAACCAGGGTACAGTGAGGTGAAAATCGAGGTGAAGAACACTGCCGTATTTGATGATGCGAAGGTTGTGCACATCCACCCAGTTGGCTTCCCGGTGCTCGTTCAGAGTGGCCACCACCTTGTCCAGCAATTCAGAATCGGCCTCGTCCATGATGCCCGCAATGGAACTTCTCACGATTTTAACGCCAGTATAAATTATGACGAAAGCAAAAATTAGCGCCACCACGCTGTCCACCCAAGCCCACCCAGTGAAGCGCATCAGCACCAGCCCTGCAATGATACCAAGTGTCGTGTAAGTATCGGACTGGAGGTGCTTCCCGCTGGCAATGAGCGCCAGCGAATTGTTCTTTTCTCCACGGTGCACCGCCAAATACCCTACCCCGAAGTTGACGGCAGCAGCCACCCCCACGAGCAGGATGCCAAAGTCAAGGTTCCCAATTTCATGCGGATGCCGGAAATTGTTGATGGCCTCGTAAATAATCACTAGACCAGCCACCGCTATCAGTGTCCCCTCGATACCCGCCGAAATAAACTCCACCTTGCCGTGGCCATAAGGGTGCTCCAAATCACGGGGTTTTGCGGACAATACCAGGCTGTAAAGCCCGATGAAACTGGCTACTACATTGACCGTGCTTTCCAGTGCATCGGTCAAAATGGCGACAGACGAGGTCATGTACCAAGCTACTACCTTGATGGCAAAAAGTGCCAGCCCAACTGCCACGACGAGCCTTTGGACATTGATATTTTCTTTAGCTGTGGTCATTTTTGACTTTTGTTTGCAAGGATGAGGCGCATGGCTTCCCGCTTGGTGAGCGCCGAAAGCTGCGGATTGTTTTCTACAAAATCCGCTACGCCCGCTTGGTCGGTTCGGGAGTGCTGGCGCAATGCCCACCCAGCACCCTTTTGCAGGAAAAATTCTTTTGAGCTTGCGATTTGCAGGATGCATTTTTTCATCAAATCAAAATCCGTCTTCTCCCGATACGTGAGCTGGAAAATGAGGCAGACCCGTTGCAGCCAAAAATTGCCGGAGGCCATCCATCGTTCGGTCATTGGCTGAATCAGTTCTGGAAATTTCTTGAAATGAATGCCGACCAGCTTGGAGAGCCAGTCCACGGTGTCCCACCAGCTTTTGGTGGAAATGAGTTCTTCGAGAAGATGGATGAAGTCGGTAGGCTGTTTTTTTAAAGTTTTTTGCACCATTTCCAGGGCGAAGTAATGCAACTCCCGGTGCACATCCTCAAAACAAAGCCGGGCAAATTCCTTTAGTTCCTCTCCTTCGAGGATACCTTTTTCTTTAAAAATGACTTTGGAAAGCGCCATCCAATGCCCAGCTTTCAGGCCATAATACTCGAATTGATTGCGCATGTAGCGCATTTGGCCTTGTGCCGTTTCCAAGTCACCTTTTTCCAGAAAAATGGCCTGGACGTGATGTAGGTATTGCTCCGTGGTCATGTGGTCAATTGACAATTATTTCAAATCTTCGCTCCGCCGATTGTCTCCAAATAAATATCGTTGACAAAATTGAAGAACTGTTGGAGCGCATTGGTGCCTTTTGCGGTCATGTTGAGAAACATCTCGCTATCCACCGAATTACCCACTTTTTTCGAAGAAGTCGCTTCCACGCTGTAAAACTCCTTGCCGATATTATTCAGGTAGCCCATCATGCCGATGTTGGTGTCAGCTTGGCTTCCAGCCGCAGCGCGGAGTGTGTTCGGGATGTTCCAGTACACCACGGAGGCACTCTCACAAAGCCGCTTTTTATGGTTCTTCGGCAACCGCAGTTTTTTGGCAAAACCCTGCTCCAGGTTTTGCCTCATCAAGTAGGCGTTGTTCGTGAAAATGAGTACCCCGTTTTGTTTTGCGAGGTAAAACGCCATGCCGTCCAAGCCGGGCACTTCTATTCGGTAATAATTCCCTTCCGTGGTCAGCACCTTGCTGTGAACGCCTAAATCAATGAATTTCTGGATGTCCTTGCCATTGCCGTAGGAGGCCAAAGCCGTAAAAATCGGCACCTGCTTCATCACCGTCGTGTCCTTGGCCGTGTAGTTGAAGTCAGCGTCGTAGTTGTAGGTCAGGGTTTTCGTTTCCACGGTTTGGATGCCTGAGACAGCCACCATCAGGTCGCCCTTGAGCAGGTTGCCCACTGCGTCTTCGTCAATGAAAATGCCGACGATTTTCATCATGTCCGCTGCCATTTCGCCATATTGAGGTGTGGCATCAAAGATTTTGTACATCAGTGACTTACTCTCCTCGATGGTATTTTTGATATTGTAATTGAGGTAAAAATAGCCGAACATTTCGTCGCCCCCCTTCACATATCGCAGGAATTTTTTGTTGAACTTGGTGTCCAACGCCCGGTCGTAAAAACGCTTCATATCTTCGTTGAAAAATAACTGAGACCGCATTGCCATGCGCCCATCTTCGAAATTCAGGCCCAGGGAAAGGTAAGTGTCGCCATAAAAAACATCCATCATGCCGCCCATTGCCGACATCATCTGCTGGAAGCTATTGGTAGCTGCCATGCCCAAGCTAGCTTGCTGCAAGGAGGTCATGCTTTCGGTCAAAAAGCCATAGTCCACCCATACATGCATGTCATTCGTTTTGCCTTTGGCCATGGCAAACCGCTCGTTGCGGGTTATCGGCTGCAAGTATTGCTGGTTGAGGACCTTCACCACCCAATTGTAGGCTGCACTATCGTTTTTTTCCACCCATTCCATATCCTCCATTTCGTCAAAAGTGTAAGCCTGGCCCTCCTCATCAGTAAATTGGAAAGTACCTGGTGCCAACGTGTCCAACATTTCTGATGGGTCAGCATCTGCCGGCCAATCCAGATTATCGAAATCAACTTCTTCCTCAACCGTCGAATCGCTCGACAGCTCATGCCAAACCGTGTTTTCATCAATCACTTCGTCATCCGGCACTTCCTGCCAGATAATCTCATTTTCTGGGGGAATTGAGCTGTAGTCCTGAAATTCATCCCAATTACCTGCATCCCCGTCAGTCCATTCATTTTTATTTGGGTCATAGCCGATTTCGTGTTTCACCTCGATAACAACCTCGTCGTTCCAAGCAAAAAGGTCGCTTCCCCTGTGCCAAATATTCATGCCAGCCACCTGTTCGTCGAAGGGCTTAAAATAATTGCCAGCCAACTCGCCCATCGCAGCTTCATAAAGCGCTTTGTTGCCGAGTTTGGTGATGATGGTGGTGTAGGTGTCGAATCCCACTTTCTCCACAAAAACCACAATCGGTTCCTTGGTGTCAAAACCGACGCTTGCGGGTGCGGAGAGCATTTTTTCCAAAAAAGCCTGAATCTTAGGATTGTCATCAAATTCCGGTGATTTCCCTAGCTCCTTCATCATCGCTTGATAAAAATCGTATTGCTGCAACTGCGCCAGGTTAACCTTTTTGTCGAGGTTTTGGAGGTTCAAGGTCACCACCACGTCCGCTGTGGAGGGTACGTATTTCAACACTGTTTGCCCTTGGACTAGCGGATAAAATACTGTAAAAAAAAGCAAGAACAACCCGGCTTTTGCGAAAAGCTGAATGTGCTTTGGGGAGTTTTTCAATAAATTATTCATTAATTTCTGGATTTAGAAAACACCTTGAAATGAGCTGAGAATTGCTCCAAACATACATCAAAACGGCAGCAAATACAATCGGTTTCAAGTTTTTGGTTTTTGGTTTCAGGGAGCCACCCCGCTCCCGCTCTCACCCTCTCACCCTCTAAAAAGTCACCGTCTCCGATATGGTTCCTGTCCCTTTCATCAGTTCTGAAATTGGAAGTTGCAGCATGACCGCTTTGCCGCTGGGCGAAAGTTGTGCTTTGGGATGGCTAACGTTGCGAATGTTGCGGTCGAAACGGTAGATGCTGGTCATCGTCGCCGACTCCAGCACAAATCGCTGCATGGAAGGCAGTTCCGCAAACTCCCTGGCCTTGGCCGGGTAGCTCGAAAACCGCCTGAATTGCCCGTTGTTGTAACCAAACCCCGACTTGCCCGATGCGGCATGTTTACCCGCTTTGTCGTACTCCTTCGCCACGATTTCCATCGCTTTGTTCAGCGCCTCCACATGGGCAAACCGTCCGCTGACCGTGAAAATATAGTTCGACCAGTCGCTTTTTGTCATCACCACCGACATGCCCGGCACTTCGGCCACGCTCCTTTTTATTTTCACCAGATTTGCCTCAACCTCCTCCCTTGGCGGCACTTTGTAGCCCTCCACCGACCCCATCGCCATGTACTTTGCCACGTTGTCCTTGCTCTGGCTGAGGTTCACCACGAACGACACCTCACCGCTGCCGTCGGCCTTCATGTTCACTTCCTCCCGGATTTCGAAGCAACCGGAGAGGAGGAGGGATGCGATGATTACAAGTAAAATTCTCATTATCGTGGTATTTAATGATGAATGATGGAATGATGAATCCGGGCTAATCATTCATCATTCCACCATTCATCATTCATCATCATCGAAAGTACATCAACACCGCACCAAACGCCGTAATCAGCGCAATCAGCACCGACGCCATTTTGATGGAATACTGGATATGGTTCGAGAAGTCGAGAATGTCCTGCCGCATATTCGGGTATTTTGGCAGCACCTCCTCCTCCATTTTTTTTCGGTTAAACAGGTGCGCTGCGCCGAACTCCACTCGGTTTTGCACCAAACGCTTGTAAGTCTTCAAGACTTTGGCCCTGAAATAAACGTTGACGAAAAGCATGGCAACAAACAGGCCTATGAGCAGAAATGCAAAGATTTTGAACATCTGAAGTTTTGTTTTCTTGCAAAAGTACAACTTGAAATGAATTGGGCAGATTGCGCTATTTTTGTTTGTCAATGTCTCCGGCCAAAATATTAAAGGTCTGCCCAATAAATTGGGCGACCACAAGCCATTACCAAAAATCTACATGAAAATCTATTATCCCATTCTATTCGTTTTCCTGCTTTCATCCTTTTTTTCGCTGGCGCAAAATAGCACACCGAAGCCCTACCGGGTTGGTGTCGTGCTCAGTGGCGGCGGGGCCAAGGGCTACGCACACGTGGGCGTGCTGAAAGTGCTCGAAGAAGCCGGCATCCGCATGGTCTATATTGGCGGGGCGAGCATGGGCGCCATCGTGGGCGGGCTTTACGCCAGTGGTTACTCTGCGGCACAGCTCGACAGCATCCTGAAAACGACGGACATGGCCGCCCTCCTTGAAGACAAAATACCAAGGAACGTGACGCCCGTTTTTGAGAAGTTCAATGGCGAAAAATACGCCTTCACGGCCTCCTTCAAAGATGGCCAACTTGGCCTACCCCTCGCCTACTCCGATGGCCAACTTGTGTTCGATTTGTTGAGCCGCCTCACGGCGAAAACGGCCTTCACCACCGACTTCAGTCAATTGCCCATCCCGTTTTTCTGCACCGGTACTGATGTAAGCACAGGCGAGAGCGTGATACTTGACCACGGCAACTTGGCACTCGCCATGCGGGCCAGCGGCTCCTTTCCCGGCCTGATGGCCCCTGTCGAAATCAACTATCGGCTGCTGGCAGACGGTGGCATCGTCAACAATTTCCCGGCGAAGGAGGTGAAAGACCGGGGCATGGACCTCGTCATCGGCGTGAACGTGGAGGAGGGGCTACACAGCCGAACCGAACTCAATTCGCTCGCCAAGATTTTCAGCCAAATCGGGTCGTTCCAGATGTACAAAAACTCGGAGGAACAACTGCAATACTGCGAGGTGCTGCTTTGCCCTGACGTGGCGGGCATCGGCCTCACGGATTTCGAGATGGCGGATACCCTGGTCAACCGAGGTGAACGGGCGGCACGGGAACTTTGGGAGGTGTTGACGGACATTGCGAAGCGCCAAAAACAGTCCCCGCCACCACCTCGCCACTTGCAAAACCAAACCTTGAACCCTTGGAAATTTGACACCGTCTTTGTCGCAAAAACCCCAGGGGTCAACAGCGAGACCATCTTACGCCATTTCCCCGACGAGCTTCCGGGGCTGCTGCCAGAACAGGATTTTTACACAGGCATTACCAACCTTTACGGTTCTGGTGCCTACCAATTCATTGACTACCAATGTTTTAAAACAGATGACGGACGCTACGGGCTAAATATCCGACCTGTCCCACGGCCAGGCTTCGACCGCCGTTTTCGGGCGGGGCTTCATTTCGACAATGAATACCGAAGCAGCGTGTTGCTGAATGCCACCTATCAAAACTTGCTAATCCCTAATTCCATTGCTTCGCTGGACGTGGTACTCGGCGACCGCTTCCGTTACAATTTTTACTACTACCTCAACCGTGGCACAAAGACCGATTTTGGGGTAAACAGCCGCTTGAACTTCAACAACGTGCGCTTCCGGTTACCGGCCCCGATATTGCTGCCCAACGGCAGCAGCATTGATAAACTGGTGTTCAATTTTCTTGATTTCTCCAATGAGGTTTACATGAACTTGCTGGCAAGCAACAACCATGCGTTTGGCCTAAGGGCCGAGGTCAAATACTACAAGTTCAGCACCGACCAAGTGGAGGGCAGCGTGGCCGACAATGCGCCGTTTTTTGATGAAAAAGGATTGTACCTGACGGCCACCACATTTTTCAAAAAAGACACCCGTGACCGCCGATATTTTCCACGAAGCGGCACGCTCACTTCGCTTTTTGGGCGGGTCACCTTCCCGGCAGCGGTGTTCTCTACCAATGAAAGCTCGTTGGGTAAATTCAGCTATAACCTCGACCTCAACTTCCTCGCTGTCAAGGAGTTGGGCGGTCGGGCGGTGTTGGGTGCATCTGCTACGGTGGGTGGAGTGCTGGGCGAAGAGGCATCTCCCTATCGCTACTACGTCGGCGGCAACAACCTGAACCTTATCAACAATTTCAAGCCGTTCATCGGATTGAACCTGGGTGAATTGGCCGCTACGAGGATGGCCTTCGGCAGCCTGTATTGGCAGCGTCGCTTTTTCAAAAACCAGTACCTGACCCTGAGCGGCAATGGCGCCTATTTGAAAAATGCGTTTGAAGCTGGAAAAAGGGGAATTTACAGTTTTGGCGTGGGCTACGGGATCAGCACATTGCTTGGGCCGATTGAGCTGACGTATGGGCAGTCTAACGAGGGCGGGTCGGTTTATTTCAATTTGGGGTATTGGTTCTAAGTGGCCAGTCAAACAACAAATGACAAGTTGATTATTCAATAACAGGATACAGTCGCTTTAACTTTATGCGGACATCCGCTGTGGTGAATTGCCAATTTACCTTTTTGCACTGGTTGTAGCAAGATGGCAGTTCAATAGTCCCTTTCAATCCCGGCGGGAATTTTGGCACAGGGGTATTGGGCGTTTTTGGGATTTATTCGAGCGATTATAGGACTATCATAATACCGGAATTGTTTTTCATTTGGGTTTAAGGAAGTGGCTCCGGCTGCTTCCTTTTTTTAAAATTTTCCAAGCCCTAAGTCCCGGGACAAAAGAGACATCTGGATGTGGTCTATTTTATTAAAACTGTTTGCCTGATTTTAGAAAAGCATGTTCTCCAATATCAAATCTGAAAGCGATACCATTCCGATATATTCGCCATTTTCTTCCACCGGAGCCATACGCAGGCCGACATTCATCAGTAAACTTGCCACATAGCGTACATCCATTTCGGCAGGTATGCAAATGGCAGGCTTGCTCATAATCTCAAAGAGATTTATCTCCTCTGAATTTTTATCCGGGATAATGACACCTTTTATAAAATCGTGTACGATTACAATCCCGTAGGCGTCCTGAGGGTGGCGCTTGTTGACGATCAGTGCTTCCACTTTTTCTTTTCGCATGAGTTCGACACCCTCTTTGGCGGTGGCCATACCGTCAACGAACACTACCTTTTTTGTCATGACTTCTTTGGCACTTTGATAACTTCTTTTTTGTTTCATAATTCTACTTGTTTATCGGTACAATTGAAAATGAGCTTAATCAAATCAGGGCAGGCATTCCGTTTATCCACGTTTACTAAACTTCAAAAGTATAGTAAACGTAATCTCCCAACCTGTTGAATGGCAACGAATAATATCCCAAACATGCTACTATGTTTGCCATCACCTGCTTAGAAATATTGGTCACGGGCCTGGTCTTTGAATATCTTCATTTGACTCTCCAAGCCGGCAACATGATCAATGGGCAAAACAAAGGCAATGCCGGTACCCGGCTCGCCAAACTTTCCTGCCAGTGTTATGACTCGCATGAGGTTTTCTACAACGTGTTCTTCGACGAGAAACACCACGATGTCCGTCCGGTCTTCAATGGAAAGGCCAAAAAAGGACTTTGCTTCATGTATTCCGGTACCTCTGGCTGGAATGATAGTAGCCCCGGTGGCCCCTGCGCTCTTCATCGCTTCCACTACATTATCAGTGATGTTGGGTTTAACGAGTGCCATGATTAATTTAAATTGCATCGCTCTTTGTTTTATGTTTTGAAAAACGGGTTCTCAATTCCATATACTGGGCATAGCCTAAAACGGTGATAATCGGGAACAAGCTGGCAAATGCGATCAGCCCGAATCCGTCAATAGCGGGGTTCCTGCCGGGCACTGCGTTGGATAGTCCCAATCCGAGTGCAGCGACCAAGGGTACGGTAACGGTAGAAGTGGTAACCCCCCCGGAATCGTAGGCTAAGGCAATCAGCTTTTTGGGTGCAAAAATGGTCTGAATGATGACGATAATGTACCCCACCAAGATGTAAAGAAACAATGGCGTACCGGTGACTATCCGGAATGTGCCCAAGGCCAAAGCGAACGCCACACCAATCGCTACCGTAATCCGAAGCCCCCACGGACTGATGGTGCCTACGGAAACTTCACCGGCTTTTATTGCAACCGCTATCAGCGAGGGTTCGGCAATGGTGGTAGAAAAACCAATCAATGCTGCAAAGATGTAAATCCAGTAATAAGACCTCCAATCTGACAGCTCGCTTTCCGAAGCACCGATAAAGGCCGGGTCAGATAATTGAGTGGCCATGATTTTTCCCACAGGAAACAGCGCCTTTTCCAACCCCATCAGAAAAAGTGCAAGTCCAAGCACTACATAGATTCCTCCTAAAATCACCCGCTTTAGGTGCGGAATGGGTTGTTTCAAGACCACCCGCTGAAAAAAGATAATCAACAGCAGGATTGGCAACACATCTCTCAGCGTAGCAAGCAGAATCAACCCAAAATCCATCAACAAATCAAGCATAACACACGCTGTTCATTAAAACCAAAACATGCCATAAGCCATCACAAATATCATGGGCAAAAGCGACGCAAAGGCAATCAGGCCAAAGCCGTCGAGCAAAGGACTTCTTCCTTTGATTACACTGGCAAGGCCAACGCCGAGGGCCGTCACCAATGGTACGGTAATCGTTGAAGTCGTAACCCCGCCGGCATCATACGCCAAGCCAATTATCTCATCTGGGGCGATGATAGTCATCAGCATGACCAATACATATCCCCCAATAATTAAATAGTATAAAGGCCAGCCCTTGAGGATACGCAATACCCCGATAACGATGGCCAGCCCGACAGAAAAGGCAACAGACAAACGCAAGCCCATTGCATACGTGTCCATCGTTTTTTGATTGTTTTCAATCAAACCCGCACCGGAAGATATGATGGAAGCCTCTTTTGCCACCGCAATCAGGGCCGGTTCGGCAATGGTAGTAGAAAAGCCAAGCGCAAATGAAAAAACCATTAACCAGAAAAGGCTCCCCTTTTTGGCAAGCGCATAAGCCATTGTTTCCCCGATTGGAAAAAGCCCCATTTCCAGGCCCTCAATGAACAGCATCAATCCAACGATAACTAACAAAATTCCAAAAATCACTTCTCCAATCTCCGGGAATGGCTGCCGGATAACAACGCTCTGAAAAAAAACGACAACTACAATGATTGGCAACAGGTCCTTAAATGCTTCTTTTAGCTTCTTTAGAATAGTTTGGAACTGATTTCTGTACCTCATTAATGCTGGTTTTGTTAGCGAAGTGCAAACATACAAGAAACGCTGTGAAGTCAAATGCCTCGGATGAATTACGCAGATGGAAGGCGTTCTTATTTCTCTGCTCCCGAATCCTGGCCCAGGGGTAAGGTGCTGCCCGTAACGGCCAAATTCATTTGGTCGAAAGCCCAACAACCATAATCTTACCACTAATTTCAAGCCTTTTCTTGGGCTCAATTTGGGCGAGTTGGCAGCCACACGAGTGGCCTACGGCAATATTTAATTGGTTTTGAAAATGATAGGACACAGATTGGACTGATTTTACAGATTTACACAGCTATTTTTTGAAGTCAGTTCATATCAGTCAAATCCGTTCAATCTGAGTCCTATCCACCTATTTTCATTCCTTTTTCATGAACTCCTCCGTGAAATGCGCCCTATGCTTCGGCTGCTCGAACTTCGCCGCATTGAACTGCTGCGAGCCACCCCGTGGGATGGACAATGAAGCCCATTCTGCATCCTTCATCAGTTTTCCGATAAAAACGATTTGCCCGACATGGTACGGGTAATGCGCCAATTGCCGATTGATGGCCTCCATGATGGTGTGCCCCTCGTTTCGGATGTAGATGATGTCGTTGAGGTTATCCTGGTTCACCTGCGCCAAGGCATTGAAAAGGCAGGCCCAGCCTACGTTCCACTTGGCCAGCAAATCGTCCCGGTTTTGGGGGTCGTTGTCAAACTCGGCCTCCCGGTTGCGCCATTCCTTTTCGCCGTCGGTAGTGAGGAAGTCAGTCCAGCGACTGAGCATATTTCCCCAAAGGTGCTTGACGATGGTAGCGATGCTGTTGCTTTCGGCATTGTACTGCCAGAAAAGCTGCTCATCGGTGAGCTGGGCGAAGGTCATTTCGCCGAGGAGTTTGTAGTATTCAAACTGCTTGCGGATGGAGGTGAGGTAGTTGTCGTTTTGCATGGATGATTTGATTTTAACAGGCTGTTTTGGCAGCAATAATAGCAGTTTGACAGGTATTTGCGAAGCATATTCCCAGGTGTTTACGCCATATTTGTCCGCCCACTGGCAAAGTCAGCCGCTTTCCAATTTTTGAGAAAAATAAAGCAGGATTCTTCCCTATGTTTGCCCGTAGGACATACGGCCAAGACCAAAATTTTTTAGAGTTGCGGCAGCCAAATTTCCTAACCAACATCTCCGACACATGGCAAAACACTTACGAATTCATCTGTGGGCTATCCTAATGCTCCTTTCGTGCAGCCTGTTTGCGCAGCGCCAAATCAGCGGCACCGTGACGGACGCCAACACGGGTGAGCCGATGTTCGGTGTGAGCATTGTGCTGAAAAATGACGCTGGCATTGGCACTACCTCTGAACTGGACGGCACATACAGCCTCGCAGTTCCCACTGGCGATGTGGTACTGCCACCATTGGTTATGCGCCGTTGTTCAGCGTGGATGGGCTGAAATTCGAAATTGACGGCATCGAAATACCTACCAAAGATTGGGGCAACGGCCATTACACCGCTTGGTGGACGCCGACGGCCTACGGCAACAAGCAGGTGAAAATCATTTCCACCAACAACTTCGGCGCAGCCGCCACCGAGACCGTGGACATGAACATCGTCAACACGGCACCAAACCTGAACGTAATCGCATTCGAGGACGTATGGGCGAACATCAACAATGGCGTGGTGGAAATGGAGGCAGAACTGCCCAGCTATCTCGGCGCCTTCAACAAAATCACGGCCTACCTCAGCATTGACTGCCCGCCGGGCGGCTGCGACCCGTGGGACCCCATTTCTGGCATCGAAATCAAGGGACACAACGGTGAGTGGTACGAGCTTTTCCGCTACATCACCCCTTACGGTGTCGCTTGTTCCCACAGCATTGACGTGACGGATTTCATGTCAGCGTTGCAAGGCAAAATCAGGTTTCGGGTAAACTTGGGCACCCTCGGCAACGGGTTCCTTTACAGCCTCTCCCTCGGTTACGACCAAGGCGTTCCGGCCTATCCCTACAGCTCCATCACACCCGTTTGGGAGGAAACCTTCAACTTTGGCAACCCCGCCAACCTGCAACCAGTGCCGGAAATTGCCGTTTCTATTCCCACCAACACCAAAGCCGCAAAGCTTAAACTGGTGTCCACTGGCCACGGCTGGGGCGACAACAACACGGGCAATGCCGCCGAATTTCACGAAGACACCCACCATATCTGGGTGAACGGCGCACAGACTTTCGAGCAGCACAACTGGCAAAACTGGTACCCGAACCCCGATAATTGTTCCCCGCAGAACGGAACTTGGTACTTTGCCCGTGCAGGCTGGTGCCCCGGCTCCATTGCCCCTTGGTTCGACTACGACATGGGGGCCTTCATCAACCAAAGCTCCGTGGCGCTCGACTATGTTTTCGATGAGGACTACATTGACCTTTGCAACGCAGACAACCCCAACTGCGTCACCAACGCTACTTGTGATTGCAATGACGGCTTCAACCCGTACCTGATTGTTTCCTGCTATTTCATCACCAACAGCGACACACCGATTGACGGCGGTGTGGTGCTTGGTACGGCATCCACTTTCAAGCAGTTGGCGTTCACGGCCTATCCGAACCCAACCACGGGAAAGCTGAACATCCTGCTTGAAAATACGGGTGAAGCAATGGGCGTAAGGGTTTACAACAGTGTCGGGCAAGTGGTACGCACGGTGAAAGAAACCAGTAACATTGGCCAAACCTCCCTTTCCTTGGAAGGGCTGCCCAAAGGGCTTTACACCGTTGAAGTGCGGACGGAAAAGGTAGTTGGCAGCAGGAAAATTGATTTGGAATAAGGTGCTGATATAGTGACATAATGGTCAAAAGTGGTTGAAAAAAACCGTTGGGCCAAATTGATTTTGAACGAGTTTCAGTAGTAATGCTGAAACTCGTTTGAATTTTAAAAAGGGCTTTACTCCATGGAACTTATAGAATTCAAACAGCATGTGGACAGCGGTTAGCCGTCGTTCATTTTCAAAAGTTGAAGAGCTGATTAGGGTTGATAAATACCCAGACCTCCATCAATCCTTATCAACTTTCCGTTTGCCTTGTTGGCGAAGGATGAGAAACCCGATGGCCAGAAGAAAGATGAAGCCAAGTAGCAACTTGGTTTCTGTATCGAAAAAAATGGGGGCGGTTTCCATGAAATTGGGTTTATTGAAATGAAATTGGTTGATGGGAGTGGCGAAAATACAAAGGCTTTAATAATTGATTTGAATGTTTGGTAGAATGGATTTTATTGGTTTGATTGCCCGGTATTCTGCGCTGATGAAAAGCATTGGCCTATGCCGAAATAAGCATTCAAAACCATGGCAAATCAAACCTGCAAACAACCGTACTTGACCATGATTCGGCAAAAATCCCCTCGCCTCGCTTGTGGGATGTTCCGTTTCCCTTGCACGATTTTTTGGTTCTTCGTGATTTCGTGTGGGTAAGTTAAATTCATGTTTTCTAAATTCGCCTTAAAAAACATGAACAGCAAACAACTATTCGAGATAGCATTAGGCGATATACAACCATGGTTCATTGAAAGAATCGAATTCCTAGAGGGTGCTGACAAGGCCAAGGAACTGCACCTGCACCTCGACTTCCCCAAGGGCAGTACCTTCAAGGACGAAAGTGGTTCAGCCTGCAAGGCCTACGACACGAAAATGCACACTTGGCGCCACCTCAACTTTTTCGAGCACCGCTGTTACCTGCACGCCTTCGTGCCCCGCATAACGGCCACGGATGGCAAGGTCAAAACGGTACAGGTGCCTTGGGCGAGGCGGAACACGGGCTTCACGCTCTTGTTCGAGGCCTACGCCATGACGCTCATAGAGCTGGAAATGCCAGTGAGCAACGTGGCGAGGCTGCTGGGGGAGAACGACCAGCGCATCTGGAACACCTTCCACTACTGGGTCGGGGAGGCACGTGCCAGCACAACCTACGAAGGCATCACAAAGGTGGGCCTTGACGAGACCAGCACCAAAAAAGGGCACAACTACGTCACCATCGGCGTTGACCTCGACCAGCGCAGGGTCTTCGAGGTGGCGGAGGGAAAGGACAGCAAAGCGGTCGAGGAGCTTGGCGAATTCCTGGAGCAGCACGGAAGCCCCAAGTCGGGGGTGGAACACCTGTCCATCGACATGTCGCCCGCCTTCATTGCCGGCTGCATGGACACCTTCGAGAACGGCAAGATAACCTTTGACCGCTTCCACGTGACCAAGGTGGTGGGCAACGCCATGGACAAGCTGCGCAGGCTGGAGCGGGCCGAGTGCGAACTGCTCAAAGGGCACAAGTACACCCTGCTGAAAAACCCGATGAAGCTGAGCGGCAAGAAGATGGACCAGCTTTTCGACCTCCTCGAACTGTACCCCAAGATAGGCGAAGGCTATAGGCTCAAGGAACTATTGAGGGAGTTCTGGGACTTTGACGACCCTGACCTGGCCGAGGAGTTCCTCAAGGACTGGTGCAGGATGTGCGACGAAAGCGGCATGTTCCCGTTCCAAGACGCCGCAAAGACCATCCGTGCGCACTGGTCGGGCATCCTCAACTACACGCTGTCCAAGATTTCAAACGGTATTCTTGAAGGCATCAACTCAAAAGTGCAGCTCGCAAGAAAGCGGGCAAGGGGATTTAGGAACACCAAGAATTTCATCAGCATGATATTGTTCTTGTGCGGCAAGCTCGAATTTAAACCCCTATACACAAAATGAAGAATTCAATTTACCCACACGAAGTCACGAAGAACCACAAGTTTGCATATCCCGACTATGTTAAATTTAGTTTAATCAAAAAGTAGCACAATTTTGAAATTATATCATTAGACATTGATTCATTAAATTTGTGCAAAGCAAAAGAGTTAACCTTAAACACTGTTTTGTCATATGAATAAAAAATCTTTACTAAACCTGCTCCTTTGTGCAACTATTATAACATTTTCCATTAGTTGCCCCGCTCAAACTTTTATCAAGGCAATGGCAGGGGTTGATTTTGCAAAAATGCAAGGCAAACCAAATCCCCAAAATGATTTGTACAAAATATATGATAAAGGCTATTCAGTTGAAAGTTTATCATTTGGGCTTGGAGTAGAGCATAAGCTATCCGAAGCATTCAGTATGCTTTTATTAACCTACTACACCAATAAAAATATTTCTGCAGAATTTTGTGAAAATTGTATCGCTCAAGAAAGAGGTTTTGCATTTAGTTATTATCGGACTACATTAGCACCAATTTTGACAGTTAAGGAAAATTGGTATGTTGGACTTGGGTCAAGTATGAACTTAATCAATAAAGTAAATGTTGTTTACAAATCTAAAACTAGAGGAGCATCAAGCGAGAATAAATTAGAATATGGCAGCATTTTTTTAGTTGGATTTAAGTACAGCAATTTTACAGCAGAATTAAGCTATCATAGAGGGTTTAAAATGGATGAGAAAGTTGATAACCCAAGATTTTTGTTTGAGCCTGTTAATTCTTTTGGGCTGCATTTTGGGTACAAATTCAAAATAATGAATAAGAGGAAAGGTGGTAGAGTTGATTGTCCAAAACTTTAATTCATGATTTTTTTGCAAAAAAGAGTAAAGATTTAAAAACACTTTTCAACAAGCATAATAGTTAATCGAAAAGGCAGAGTAACCAGTATGGTTATTCTGCCTTTTCGATATAAAGAAATATAAAGGAAAATAAAACTTATTGGCTTCTTTGAGTGATTCGTAGAACTATAATTATGTAGCTAATTTTGTATTTGAATTGGAGAACCAAAATCTGTGAATCCTGAGAAATAAAAATCGTCGAACAACGCACCAACACCATTAAGTTAAGCCGCCAGGCAGTCAAAAATAGCTCTTAAAAACCCAGCCATAAACCCTGATATTTTAGCGCATAAAAGTATGTGGCAAAATATGCTGAAAAGAACAGGATGGGCCAACAGGTTAGCAGGCGGGACAGTTACGAGACCGCTGGAAAAAGCCCTTATTTTATCAGGGTTAAATCCGGTTTTGCAGGGGTTAAATTGGAATACTCACAATGCGTGGCGGTAGTTTTTTTCATGGGTATGCCGCTCGGTGCCACGCATCAAACGTCGTCGTCGTTCTTTGTTTTTTTCGGGCCTGACGGGTTCCATGGTTTGAAGGACCTGACGGTAGAAGTCCTTGAGCCACTTCTTGAGTTCCTGCGCCGGACGGAGCATAATTTTCACGAGGAAGCGTTTGAGCAGGCCAGCGGTGACGTTTCGATTGGGCTTGTAATCATGCTGGCGCTGTTTGTTTATTTTTTTGATTTTGGGTGCTTTTGCAGCAAAAAGAACGGTCTGGAGGTTATAGTTGATAAAGTGCGCATAAATATCTTGCCAGCAGTTATTGACGGTATAAGCGGAAAAATTGGCAAGTTCCAGGAAAGATTTGATGATGAAAAAGCAGGTTTCGATGCCCCAACGCTTGCGGTATATTTCAGCAAAATAAGCGTGTTTGAAACGTTTGGTATCAGTCAGGGTGGTGAGCAGCACTTCGATTTCGCCGGTGGGCAGTATCACCCGAATGAGGCGGTAGGTGATGGTGGTTTGAACATTGACGGGGATGCCCAGTTCATTGAGCACCATACGGGACTTGTAAGAGAGTTTTTCCGTGATGATTTGCTCTTTTTTCTTGCTGGCAACGAAGGTTTTTACGGTGTTGCTGAAGCCAACAGGCATTCGGATGATGCAATGGGAGCCGTAGTGTTGATGCAGATATGGGATGGTGTGGGAAGCATGGCCCCGGTCATAAACGACACAAACATCCTTCGGGATTTGGGCGATGGAGCGTTGGGCTATCACTGTTTCGGCCACATGGCGGGTGTGGAACTGCACGGCGGTCACTATCTGGTTGAGAATATCGTAGTGGGCCAACAGACGGGTGGAAGGCACCCGGTTGTGTTGGTTGCCGTGCCAACCGAACTCTTCGCCAAGCCATTCCTCATCGGGCAGCCGGAAACCGGTGCCGTCGGCGGCCCACAGGCGCATGCCTTTCCAGCGTTTGGCTTTGAAACACTGGTAAAACAGCGCAACGCCGAACATGAACATGTCCTTGAAGAATTTGGGCATCAGTTTTTGGCGGGCTTGCACGAGGGCGCTTTTGGTCGGGGAAAATTCCCCAGTATCAAGCCAGTCGAAGAAGCGGTCGAGTTCGACACAAAGCGTACTTTTTAGCAGAGTGATATTGAGCCAGACAACCCGCTCAAGATGAAGTATCCGGGTGCGAGTGAAGTCTTTGCCGGGTCTGCGAAAATATTGTTGGGGCGAGCATTGCGCCATGAAAGGAAATTGCCGGATGGCATCGATATAAGCACGAAGGGAGGTGTTCATGATTAGTTGAATCTTCACGAATATCCTCTTTTCGTCGCTTTTATTGTATAGCCGAGCGGCTTAACTTAATGGGAATG
>JAIPBL010000133.1 GCA_021739645.1 Saprospiraceae bacterium
GCCAATTTATTGGGCTGACCGTTTTGCAAAGCCGGTCAGCCCAATAAATTGGGCGACCACAAAATTTATGATAAAAATAGGCATAATAGGCGCTGGCTCCATGGGAGCTGGCATCGCACAGGTAGCGGCCACTGCTGGCCACGAAGTCTTTGTTTTCGACAGCAATCCGGCGGCCCACGAACGGGCGCAGGCCAACCTGCTCGCCATTCTCAACATGCTGTCTGGCAAGGGAAAAATAGACGACCGCACCGCCAAGGCCATTTTCGGCAGGGTGTTTTATTTTAGTGATTTGGCCGCCTTCGGCGAAACGGGGCTGGTCATCGAGGCCATCATCGAGGATTTGGCGGTGAAAAAAGCGGTGTTCAAACAACTGGAAGGCATCGTCAGCGCAGACTGTTTGCTGGCCACCAACACCTCTTCGCTTTCCGTGGCTGCCATCGCTGCCGCCTGCGATCGGCCAGAGCGGGTGCTGGGCATCCATTTTTTCAACCCCGCTCCACTGATGCAATTGGTGGAAGTCGTACCCGCCATCCAGACCGCCCCCGACGTTGCGAAGCAAGCCAAACTGCTCATCGAAAGCTGGGGCAAACTGGTGGTGCTGGCCAAGGACACGCCGGGTTTCATCGTGAACCGGGTGGCTCGGCCTTTTTATGGCGAGGCGCTGCGCATTCTCGAAGAGGGCATAGCGGATGTGGCCACCATTGACTGGGCAATGACCGAAATCGGCGGCTTCCGCATGGGCCCGTTCACGCTGATGGACTTCATCGGTAACGATGTGAACTACACCGTGACAGAGACTGTGTTCCAGTCGTTTTTTTACGACCCACGGTACAAGCCGTCATTTACCCAAAAACGCCTTTCGGAAGCGGGTTGGTTGGGTAAAAAATCGGGGAAGGGCTACTACGATTATTCCGAAGGGGCTGAAAAACCCGTTGCGAAGCAAGATAAAGAACATGGTGAAGTGATTTTTGCCCGCATCCTGGTCATGCTCATCAACGAGGCAGCGGATGCGCTTTACCTGCGCATCGCCAGCCGGGACGACATTGACCTGGCCATGACCAAGGGAGTGAACTACCCCAAGGGACTGCTGCAATGGGCCGACGAAATCGGCATGCAAAACTGCGTGCACATGCTCGACGCACTGCACAACGAATACCTCGAAGACCGCTATCGTTGCAGTGTTTTGCTGCGCAAAATGGCCAAGGCGCATCACACTTTTTATGGAAAATAGAGCGAAAAATCTCGCCACAAGAGTCGTGGATGCGATGTACAAAAACGACCCGTTCAGCCAATGGCTTGGCATCGAGCGGCTGGAGGACGGCCCAGGCCGGTCGGTGCTGCGCATGACGGTGCGCCCGGAAATGTGCAACGGCTTCGGCGTGGCGCACGGCGGCATCACGTTCTCGTTTGCCGACAGCGCTTTTGCTTTCGCAAGCAACTCGCACGGGCGCAAGTCGGTCTCTATCGAAACGTCCATCTCGCATACCGTGCCAACCCACCCTGGCGATGTGCTGACGGCGACCGCTGTGGAAGACCATTTGTCCAACAAACTCGCCGTTTACCGGGTGTCGGTGACGAACCAAGACGGAGTGGTGGTGGCGCTGTTCAAGGGGACGGTTTATCGGATGGGGGCGACGTGGGAGGTGTAGGGATTTACGATTGGGGGATTTACGATTTACGAATCGGACACCCTGCCAAGATTGAACACTGTTTTGAAAAGTAATTGATATTTTTACGACATGATACGATTGATCGAAGCAAAGAATTATCGGAGTTTGAAGTATATCTCGCAGCCGTTGGGAGATTTCCATGTGCTGGTTGGGGCCAATGCCACGGGCAAGACTACGTTCTTGGATGTGGTAAGCTTCATCGCTGATTTGGTGGGAAATGGGGTGGATTATGCCATCAACCAGCGGACGCAGAATTATATGGATTTGACTTTTGGTGGGAAGGGGGGGGATATTGAGTTGGCGATTGAAGTAGAGATACCGGAGGAGCAACGGAGCTTGTCGCCAGAAGGCTTTTTCGATATAATACGGTATGAGGTTAGATTTGGGTTAAATGCAGATAATCAAGAGCATCAAATTGATGAAGAGCGGGTTTTATTAATTAACTCGAGACTCATCAAAAAGGGTAGGGAGAATTGCTTGGCCAATCAGGAATCCCCTGCTTCTTCAGAAGAAGAAGAAGAAATAACAATTGTTAATGCGGATAATGAGTTTACAACCCTTAATCCATTCAAGTCAGGTCAAACAGAGCATATTTATTTGCCAGAAAGATGGAGGGCTGTAATTATGAGATATAAGGATGGTGAAACTAGATACAAACCAGAGATAGCATTTCAACAAAGAATCAGTTTTAAACTGGACAAAAAGAGGTCGGCGTTAGGGAATCTACCAGCTGATAAAGAACAATTTCCTAGTTCTACTTGGTTGAAAGAAGCACTTATTTATGGTGTCCAGATGTTCATCCTTGATAGCCAAAATATTCGCCAAGCAAGCCCTCCTGGCAAGGGATTAAAATTCAAAACTGACGGTTCAAATCTGCCGTGGGTTATTGAAGACCTTAAAAAACGGGACATTAAAGCTTACTACAATTGGCTTGAACATATCCGAACAGCCCTACCCGATATTCAAGAAATAGAAACTGTAGACATATTAGGTGAGGGGAAACGCTACCTGAAAATAATCTACGACAACAGCATCGAAGTACCAAGCTGGATGGTTTCGGATGGAACCTTGAGGCTGCTTGCACTTACATTGCCTGCATATTTACCTGACTTTGAAGGTGCTTTTTTAATCGAAGAACCTGAAAATGGCATCCACCCGCAAGCTATCGAGACGGTTTTTCAATCCTTGTCGTCCGTGTATAATGCCCAAATACTGCTGGCGACCCACTCGCCCGTCATTTTGAGCATGGTCGAGTCCAAGGACGTGCTTTGTTTCTCAAAGACTACCGACGGCGTGACGGAAATTGTGAGAGGAAACGAGCATCCAATGCTAAGTGACTGGCATGGTACGCCCAACCTCAGTGTATTATTTGCATCTGGTATATTATCATGAAAGACCTCATCGTACTTGTTGCGGATAAAGATATTAAGGCATTGCTGGAAGGCTTATTTCCAAGGTTGGAGCATGTAAACGGCACCTCTCAATTTGATTTCGACATTGAAAGCCACCCCAACCGCGACAATGGCTGTATGAATGAAAGCGTGGAATACCTGCGCCCCTTTTGCAGAACATACCGTCATGCCATCGTGATTTTTGACAAAGATGGTAGTGGGCAAGAAACGAACAGCAGGGAAATAATAGAATCTACTATTGAAACTGCTTTGGCTAGCAATGGTTGGAAAGCAGAGAATGTAGCTGCAATCGCCATTGACCCTGAAGTCGAAAACTGGATTTGGGTCAATTCCGTCAATATGTCCAAAGAGCTAAATTGGAACGAACCCAAAGCACTATTTGCTTGGCTGCAAGAAAATGGCTGGCGGGAACAGGATGCCTCAAAGCCAACCCGCCCAAAAGAAGCCTTGGAAGCCGTTTTGAGGAAAACGAAAAAGCCCCGCTCTGCCTCCATTTATAAAAACATAGCCGAAAAAGTTTCCTTCACGAAATGTGAAGACCCAGCCTTTTTGAAACTCATAGAAAAAATGAAATCGTGGTTTGCACCATCGGAAGATTCAGTTTGAAACCTCCGATGCTTACCATTTTCGCAAAGTCGTTTTATGAAAAATCTCCTTATCGCTTTTACCTTTTTGCCTTTCATTGCTGCCGCCCAAACCTTCACCCATGCCGATACGCTCCGCGGCACCATTACTTCCGAGCGGGCTTGGTGGGATGCTCGTCACTACGACCTGCACGTGGCATTTGATATTGAGAATCAAAACATAAGTGGCTGGAATACCGTCACTTACGAGGTTTTGCGAAGCACGACAAACCGGATGCAAATTGACCTGATGGCGCCGCTCACGCTGGACAGCGTCTTGCAGGACGGCGAGTACCTCACTTGGGAACAGGATGGCCCCGCCTATTTTATCCAACTAAACTCAGCGCAACGGGAAGGCAGTTTCCGAAAAATAAGCTTGTACTACCACGGCAAGCCCATTGCTGCGAAGCGGCCACCATGGGACGGCGGAATCATCTGGGGCAAAGACGAAAAAAGCCGTCCGTGGGTCTCCGTCGCCTGCCAGGGCATGGGGCCGAGCGTCTGGTACCCGAACAAAGACCACCAGTACGACGAGCCGGACAGTGCCGCCCTGCACATCACCTGCCCTCAGCCATTGGTGGGCGTGGCCAATGGTCGCCTGCGCAGCCGCACCGACAACGGCAACGGCACAGCCACCTACAACTGGGCGGTGGTGAACCCCATCAACAACTACAACCTCATTCCGTACATCGGTTTTTACCAGCATTTTCAGGACATCTACCTCGGTGAGGCGGGTCGGCTGGACATGGATTTTTGGGTAATGGACTACAACCTGGAGAAAGCAAAGACTCGATTTTTGACCGAAGTACCAAAGATGCTGCACTGCTTTGAGCATTGGTTTGGGCCTTATCCATTTTACGAAGACAGCTACAAACTTGTCGAATCACCGCACCTCGGCATGGAGCACCAGAGCGCTGTGGCCTACGGCAATGGCTACCAAAACGGCTACCGGGGGCGTGACCTCTCGGACACGGGCGTGGGCCTGAAATGGGACTTTATCCTTGTGCATGAGTCGGGGCATGAGTGGTTTGGGAACAACATCTCGACGAAGGATGTGGCCGATATGTGGGTGCACGAAGGTTTTACCAACTATTCTGAGACCATCTACACGGGCTGCGAAATGGGAGAAGATTTTGCCACCACCTACAACGTCGGCTGCCGGGCGCTCATCGGCAATCGTAAGCCCATCATCGGAACCTACGATGTCAATCAAGAGGGCAGCGGCGATATGTATTACAAAGGCGGGAGTATGCTGCACACGATACGAGCAGCGATGAATGATGACGAGAAATTCCGTGAAATACTGCGGGGGTTGAACGCAACTTTCCGCCACCAGACCGTCACGACAAAGCAAGTGGAAGATTATGTGTCAAAAGAGGCGGGCATTGATTTTTCAAAGGTTTTTGACCAATACCTGCGCACAACGGACATTCCTGCACTGGAGGTGACGATGGTGGAAAAAAAGGTAAAAAAAGGCCACGAAAAACTCGTGGATTACCGCTGGATAAATTGTGTGGAGGGCTTCGACCTGCCGCTACTTGTGCAGCTCGAACCCGGTAAGTGGAGCTGGATACGCCCTACAACAGAACGCCAGACCGTTGCCTGCCAGTTGAAATCGCTGTACGATTTCTCGGTGGACAAGCGGTTTTATGTGAAAGTGAAAAAGTAAGAATGCTGGTGTTGGGGGAGGCTATTTAGATATGATATCCAAACACCCCCAACTTCGTCGCCAACCTATCAAATCTCACCGTTTAACATTTATTTATCGCCCTTCGTCTGCCCAGGCCGTGCATTGTTCATAAAAAATTGGCTTTTTTGTAGAAAAAACCGCTATTGTTTCTGGTTTTCCTTTTCCACAAGAAATTTTTGTACTGAAAAAGCAGTTATAGAGATGCCTTTTATGTCACGGCCAATTTTTGCCCAAGATAAATATCCATTAAAATACTGACAGTCAATACTTTACACCTCCAACAGCCAACGAGTTTCAACCCAGTTTAATCACCCGAAACGTTGTACTATTATGAAAAAAGTAGGAATCGCCATCGCAGCCACGCTGCTGCTCAATGCTGCATTTAGCTTGATGCTCTTCAACAGCTTGAAGAATTCCGAGCAAACAGCACAATCGGATCAGGCAAACCCAACGGTTCACTTGGCCAGTTACGATTACAATTCACCGGCGGTGAACGCCAAACCTGCCAGCAGTTTTTACGTGCCTGAAGATTTTGTAGAAACGGCCAATATTGTCACACAAGCGGTGGTGAACATCACGGTAAAAAGCCGTGGTGGCACAGAACCTACATCAGGCGGCTCTGGGGTCATCATTTCTAAAGACGGTTATATTATCACCAACAACCACGTAATTGAAGGCGGTGGAAGAGTGGAGGTTTCGCTGTACAATAAACGGATTTACAAGGCCACCGTAGTGGGCAAAGACCCTTACACCGACCTTGCGCTGCTGAAAATTGACGCCAATGGCCTCAAGCCACTTGTTTACGCCAACTCCGACAACGTGCAGGTAGGCGAATGGGTGCTGGCTGTGGGCAACCCGTTCAACCTTACCAGCACCGTGACGGCGGGCATCGTGAGCGCCAAGGGCCGCAACATTAACATCCTTCAGGGCATGTACTCCATTGAGAGCTTTATCCAGACCGACGCTGTGGTGAATCCTGGCAACAGCGGTGGCGCCCTTGTCAATATGAAGGGAGAACTGGTGGGCATCAACGCCGCCATCATGAGCGAAACTGGTGCCTATGAAGGTTATTCGTTTGCCATCCCCGCCAATTTGGTACAAAAAATCATGCGTGACCTGAAAGAATTTGGCGTGGCGCAGCGGGCGCTGCTTGGCGTCAGGATCAAGGATGTGGACAACGAAATCGCCCGCGACTTTAACCTTGGCGATGTCGAGGGCGTGCTCGTCCGCACCGTGGATGTAGGCAGCGGCGCCGACGAGGCTGGTTTGCAAATGAACGACATCATCATTGGTGTGAATGGAACGAAAACGGCTTCCGTGCCGGAGTTGCAGGAGCAGATAGCCCGCTTCCGCCCTGGCGATACCGTTGCACTGGACATCATCCGCAATGGCCGCAACATCCGAAAGGGAGAGGTGAAGCTCCGTGGGATGGAAACCAATGATTAGGTTGATAGCGTAAAATCAAGGTTTTCAAAATTCAAAAGGCCGATGCAGCAAATGCATCGGCCTTTTGAATTAAAATTAACTGGCATGTATTTTGTACCCTTGAATAGTTATGTCGTAAATCCAATTGTTAAAGCAACATCTGTAAGCCATTCACCAGCCCAGGCGGCACTATCCCTTATTTTTTGGTGAAATGGCCGGGCTTTCGCCCAACAAAACTGGACAAAAATTCACCTTAGCGTCCCGAAGCAAAACTGTTAT
>JAIPBL010000134.1 GCA_021739645.1 Saprospiraceae bacterium
CTTTGGCGCTTTCCCATTCGCAATTACGCTGGTACTGAATGTCGTGCAACTTCGCAGTAACTGCACTGCCGAAGGGGACATCGCCAGTACCGCCGTACCGCCAAAGTCCGCTTTGGCGCTTTCCCATTCGCAATTACGCTGGTACTGAATGTCGTGCAACTTCGCAGTATCTGCACTGCCGAAGGGGACATCGCCAGTACCGCCGTACCGCCAAAGTCCGCTTTGGCGCTTTCCCATTCGCAATTACGCTGGTACTGAATGTCGTGCAACTTCGCAGTAACTGCACTGCCGAAGGGGACATCGCCAGTACCGCCGTACCGCCTCCATCTAACTTAAATCCGTGTGACAATAAGTCCACTGATACACTTTCCAATCCTTTACCAATCCAGCCTTAACAGGGTTGTTTTGAATGTAAAACAAGATTCTTTCAAACTCGCCTTCTTTGCTACGAACAAGGTGGTCGTAGCTCTCGTCCTCCCAAAAGCGCTCGCCTTTCCTGTCCAATATTTTATTGCCTTCTTTACCCGTATATTTTTTGATGTTCTGCATTACTTTCCACAAAATAGGGGCATCCGGTAATAAGGTCAAAAGCACATGGATATGGTTGGACATGATGCAAAACCCCCATAATTTGTAGTGCTTGTCGGCATAGTGGTGCAAAGCTTCCGCATTGAGTGCTGCAATGGTGGGGGTTTTCAACCAATGTGGCCCGTTCAGGTTGCTGTCAAGGAAATCGTCGAAGGATTTAAAATGACGCTTCTCGGCATCATAGCGTTTTTTGGCATAAATGGATTTGATGGTGCGTTTTGCTGCATCACCCATATTTGCATCCACACATTTCTTCCAGTCTGCGGCTTCTTCTAAATCCAAGATGCGCAGCGCCATGTTGTATTCGTCTTTGAGCCGCTGAATGACGGACTTCGGGATGGAACCATATAGGTTGTAGGTAATGAAATACGAGCCTTCGGGCGGTTGCCAATGTGGCAGTTTCCCTCTGTAAAAGTGGTTTTCCATAGCGTAAAGTTTACAGATGAGGTTTGTTTAGGCGCTTTCCCGTTCGCACTTAAGCTGGCACTAACTGCTGTGCAGCACGCCGTATCGCCGAAGTCCCCTTCGGCGCTTTTCCATTCGAAATCATGCTGACACTTGGTGCCGTGCAACTTGGCAGTGACTACGCTGCCGAAGTGGACTTCGGCAGTACGAACGGAGCCCTTCGACGTATCGCCGAAGTCCCCTTCGGCGCTTTTCCATTCGAAATCATGCTGACACTGGTACCGTGCAACTTGGCAGTGACTACGCTGCCGAAGTGGACTTCGGCAGTACGAACGGAGCCCTTCGCCGTATCGCCGAAGTCCCCTTCGGCGCTTTTCCATTCGAAATCATGCTGACACTGGTACCGTGCAACTTGGCAGTGACTACGCTGCCGAAGGGGACTTCGGCAGTACGAACGGAGCCCTTCGCCGTATCGCCGAAGCGGACTTCGGCAGCACGACAAAGTTTACTGCCCACCCCACACCGGCAGCCTCCCCGGCGTCCAAGGCGCCTTCGCAGCTTCCAGTTGCTTGTCCAGCGCAGGTAAGTCCACCTCTACCAGTTGTTTCAGCTTCGCCAATTCCACCTTGAACAGCTTACCAGCGATGGCCATTTGTTCCTTCTGCGTGGTGGTGGGAGCGGAGGACGAACTCCAGATGTCGTAACTCATGCCATATATCCGGTCGGCGAGGGACGGAGCATGTGGCTTGTCAATTCTTGAAGCCACGCCATCGCCGAAGAGCGCCTTGTTCAGGTCTTTCATTTTTTGTTCCAACGCCTTCACATCTGCCAATAAATTGGTGGCGGGCTGCGCAATGGAGTACGTGGCTTGGCGCATGTATTTCGCCGTGTTGTTCACCTCGCCGAGCAGCCCGGTGGCGCCGTTCCAGGCACGTTCCAGTTCGGCGGCCTGTGCCACGTAGGCATCGAGGGCGGCCTTGTCCGTGGCGGGCAGGGTGCTGCCGCCGAGCGTGTTCAGCTTGAATTTTTGTGGAGCAACCAACTCCGTCGCCACGCCGTTGAGAACCTTCGTCAGGCTCACGGTGTACTCGCCGGGCAGTGCCATCCGGCCACCATCTGGCGATTCCCACGGCAGTTTTTCACCACCACCAAAATTGACCGGAGCGGGCGACGGCACCCGGCCATCCCAGACCTGCCGGTTCACGCCTTTTTTCCAGCCGGACTTGATTTGTCGCAGGATGGTTCCCGCATTGTTTCGGATGGTGAAAAGCAGGTACGGCGCCTCCTCGTCCTGCTCGGCTTTCAGTTCCTCGTAGGTCGGGTAGCGAATTTCTTTGTTGTCTTTGATTTGTTTTTTCTCCCAATCCTGTCGCTTGGCCTTCAGTGTTTTTTCCTCGTCTTTTACGAAGTAAGTAAACACAGCGCCCATGGGCGGATTATCGGAGGTGAAGAACGAAGCGCCCTGAAAACCCTTGCCCGTGGCATAGCCAATCGGCGTGGCGACGTTGAACACGAGCGCATCTTTGATAGGCAGAATGGCGGCCTCCTTCGTCGGCAAATCGGCCAGATTGCGCAGCGGCGAATAGTCATCCAGCACATAAAAACTCCGCCCGAACGTGGCGATGACGAGGTCGTTCTCCCGCCGCTGGATGGCGATGTCCCGCACGAGGGTAGCAGCGGGTAGGCCAGCGGCCAATTTTTTCCAGAACTTACCGCCGTCGTTGCTGAAAAAGCAGCCGAATTCCGTGCCGACGAAGAGCAGGTTTTTGTCCACGTGGTCTTCCTCCAGCGAATAGCCACTGCCCCTTTCGGGCAGGTTGCTGCTGATGTTCGTCCAAGTGCGGCCCTTGTCGGTGCTCTTGAAAATGTATGGCTTGAAGTCGCCCCGCTTGTGGTTGTTGAAGGCGGCGTACACGACATTTTCATCGTGTTGCGAAGCGTACAAAGCGTTCACGTAGGTGAACTCAGGTACGCCAGGGAAGTTGGCGATTTTCGTCCAAGTCTGGCCGCCGTTCTCGGTGATTTGCACGAGTCCATCGTCGGTGCCGACGTAGAGCAGGTTGGGGTTTCTCGGGCTTTCGCTGAAAGCGACGATGGCACCGTATTCGCTCGTGCTGGCATTCTTGGCAATGGCGTCCATGCTCTGCACTCGGCCCATCACGGGCAGGGTGTTGCGGTCGATTTGCCTCGACAAATCGGGGCTGATAGCCGTCCAAGTATCGCCCCGGTCATCGGTTTTGAAGACCCTGTTGGCACAAAAATAAAGGCGGGTTGCTTTATGGTTGCTTACCGCAAGTGGTGCGTCCCAGTTCCAGCGGAGGGCATCCTCGCCTTCGAGCGGCTTGGGCTGGAGGCTGGTCATTTCGCCACTGATGCGGTCGTAGCGCACGAGGCCGCCGTACTGTGATTGGGCGTAAACGATGTTCGGGTTTTCTGGGTCAATCTGGCTCTCGAAACCGTCGCCAAGGCTGGTCACGTACCAGTCGGAGTTGGCGATGCCGTGGCCGTTGCGGGTGCGGCTGGGGCCGCCGAGCGAGAAGTTGTCCTGCGTGCCGCCGTGGATATGGTAAAACGGCAGGGTGTTGTCCACCGACACTTTGTAGAACTGCGTGACGGGCAGGTTGCCGTGGTATTTCCAGGTTTTTGCCCCGTCGAACGTTTCGTAAACGCCGCCGTCGCAGCCGGAGAGCATGTAGTCGGGGTCTTTCGGGTCGATCCAGAGGACGTGGTTGTCCACGTGCTTGAACTGCTCGCCGAGGTTCGCCCAAGACTTGCCGCCGTCGTGGCTGACTTTGTTGAAAACGTCCATCGAGTAGATGGTGTTTGGGTCGGTCGGGTGGGTGTAGATTTCGCAGAAATAGTTGCCGCTAGTCACATGGCCGCTCTGCTTCTCCCAAGATGCGCCCCGGTCGGTTGTTTTGAAAAAACCGCCTTTGCCTTCCTGTGCTTCGACCATGGTGTACAATATCTCAGGGTCGCTTGAAAAGGCGAAAGCGATGCGCCCAAGGTCGCCGCCGGGGAGGCCGTTGGCTGTTTTTTCCCAGCTTTTCCCGCCATTTACCGATTTGTAAATAGTGCTGCCGGGGCCGCCGCCCACGTAGGTGAACACGTGCCGACGACGCTGGAAGGCCGAAGCGTACAGCACGTCGGGGTTGTGGGTATCCATCACGATGTCGTTCGCACCTGTGTTTTCGTCAATCAGCGACTTACCGTCGGTGCCATTGAGCACCATCGTCCAGGACCTGCCGCCATCGGCGGTTTTGTACACGCCCCTATCACCGCCAGCGCTCCACACGGGGCCGATAGCCGCCACGTAAACCACGTCCGAGTTGCGGGGATCTACGATGATTTTGCCGATATGCTCGGAGTTTTTCAGGCCCATGTTCGACCAGCTTTTGCCAGCGTCATTTGACTTGTAAACGCCGTCGCCGTAGTTCACCGAGCGCTGGTTGTTGTTCTCGCCCGTGCCCACCCACACCGTGCTGGCATTGGAGGGGTCGAGCGTGACACAGCCGATGGAATAGCTGCCCTCGCCGTCGAAAATGGGTTCGTAAGTGCTGCCTGCATTGGTGGTTTTCCAGACGCCGCCAGCGGAACTGGCCACGTAGTAGGTACTGCGGTGCTGCGGGTCCACGGCGAAGTCGCTGATGCGCCCAGAGGTAATGGCCGGGCCGACGCTACGCCACGAGAGGCCGAGGCCGAGGGTGTCGAGGTAGTGCTTGGGAGCGTCTTTTTTGGGTTCGTCGACCTTCTTTTTCTGAGCGAGAAGGCTGGTGGAAAACAGTAGGGCTGTCGCAAACAGCAGGGTGGTAAGTCTGTTCATTTTTTGCTTGTTTTGATTCGGGGGGAAAGGTAGGGAATTTTGTAATACTGGTTTGCAGGCAGCGTACAGGCAGTTGTAACAACTATGCGTTTGCAATTTGACAAATAAGCGCTTTTCGACAATTTGTTATCTGCCCTTTTGTAGATTTGTAGCAATAGGTGCTTTAATATTTCAAAAAAAAACAATTGCCATGAAATCCAAGTTTTACACCTTTCTTATTCTGAATTTTTCAATAGCCGTTAGTCTGTTCTCACAACAAGGAAAGTTGGATAGGACTTTTGGAGTTAATGGAATAATACAGCATTCTTTTGACACAACTTTTCTTTCATACAACGAAGCCAAAACCATAGCTATACAACCCGATGGCAAAATAGTAGTCGGTGGTAGAGCCGCTCTTAAATTGGTAATAGCACGATTTAACTCAATTGGGAAACTTGACAAGACATTCGGGGACAATGGTGCTGTAATTATTGAGTTTGCATGGTTATCTTCAGATGATGTCAATGATTTAGTTATCCAGCCTGATGGTAAAATAGTAGCTATTGTACAATCTTATCGTAATGACCCTGACCTACAAGAACAATGGGGCAATACAATTATTATGAGATTTAATGCTAACGGAGGTTTCGACGACACATTTGGTTCCCCAAGCTCCTATTCAGATTTTGGCACGATGGTTATTGAAACTGGCTATGATATTGCCTTGGGTGAATCAGTTGCTTTACAACCTGATGGCAAAATATTAGTTGGAGGAACAGTCAAGGGCGAATACAGTAATTACCAATATGCTTTCGTCGCAAGGTGTAATGATAACGGCTCTTTTGATTCTAGTTTTGCAAATAATGGAATTGCTATCATTGTTAGTGGCACTCATTTCACTTATTTCAATGATATGCTTCTACTACCTAACAGCAAAATATTATTTGCAGGAAGAACTGTGACCAATTTTGGCTCCTTCTACAAAAGTGCATATATAATAGAACGCTTTTCCAGCGACGGCATTTTAGACAATGAGTTTAGCGATGATGGCGTATTGTCTGATACTTTGGCCAGCACGAATTTTAATATCCAAGAACTCATGCTTCAAGCAGATGGGAATGTCTTGGCATGGGTAAACAAGGATTGGTTTCTAACCCCCAGTTTAGATGTTATTAAAATCAAGCCTGATGGTAGCCTTGACGCCAGCTTTGGGGACGATGGGGTTTACGTTATACCTACTGACAGCATCCCCTACATCACCAAAATATTATCGGATGATAAAGGTGATTTTTATTTAGCAGGATATAAGAAAAAAGAAATTCAGTTCGGCAATGGTCCTGGTGATTTCGTATTGGCGAAGTTAAGCCACGACTTTACGCCAATCCATGAATTTGGAAAGGCAGGAGTGGCAACCAAAGACATAAATAATGGCACCAATGACCGTGTAGCTGACGCTGCGCTATTGCCCAACAATAAAATTATTTTAGCTGGATTTGCGTCCTCGATATATTACGAAGCTAAACTAACGCTCGCACAATACTACGGCAGAGACACCATGGAAATTAATACTATCGATACTTCTATTGTCAATAAAGGAGGGCTTACCATTCTCCCCAACCCAGTACTGGATGAATTTACCATTTATTACCCGTTAAGTGGGAAATCCATCATCTCCATAAACTTATATGATAGTTCAGGTCGGCTTGTATATGTTTTCCTTGACAAAGCAGTGCGAGATGCAGGGATGCACAGCGAACAGTTTGCTTGGCCTAATGATATTGTAAAAGGTGTTTATTTTGTCAGGCTTTCCGGGAGAACTTTTGAATATACAGGCAAGGTCTTGAAAAACTGACTATGGCTGGGCCGAGGTTGCTACAAGCGATATCAAAGGTGTTCAGATAGTAGTGCTTGAGGGTGCCTTTTTCTTATCTTCATTTCCATTCCGTGAAAAAAAGTTGGTGGAAAATAGTAGGGCTATGGCTAAGAGCAGGGGGGTAAATCTGTTCATTTTCTGCTTGTTTTGATCCGGAGGGAAAGGTGGGGAGAAGAAATCGGATGGGAAAATGAACATCCTTGCTGAAATTGAAATCACCTATTTTATAACAGCAATTCTCAATTTGGCTATTCGAGCCTAATTTGATATTCTCTACCGTACACTTTTTTAAACCGTAGAAATAAAGCAGTTCTTTGAAAATGAAAAAACAATTTCAATTGCGTGTTTAAGGCAGTATTGGACCAACTTTTTGCCAATGGTAAAAATGGATAAATCCATTCTGTCTT
>JAIPBL010000039.1 GCA_021739645.1 Saprospiraceae bacterium
TGTTTGTGGTCGCCCAATTTATTGGGCTGACCGAGATGGCCAACGGTCTGCCCAATAAATTGGGCGACCACAATTTGGACTGACACATAACTTTTTGCCAAAAGCCATCGTTGTAGTAGTCTACACCATTTTTATCAGTATTAAATTTTTTTACCATTCCTATGAAGCAATCCGCAATCCTTGCCCTGTTTTTTTTCTTCGCAAATGCCTTAGCCGCCCAGTGCATTTCGGGCGACTGTAAAAACGGAACGGGCATTTATCTCTATCCCAGCGGCGCCAAGTACATCGGCCAGTTCAAAGACAATGAAATCCACGGCATAGGCACCTGCTACTATACCGACGGCAGCACCTACCGTGGCGAGTGGGCACACCGTTTCCAGGAAGGTCACGGCATCAAAACCCTCGAAGATGGTCGCATTTGGGAAGGCGACTGGAAAATGGGCCTTCCGCTCGATTCACTCGGCCAGCCCATCGCCAATCTTTTTCCCGACAAAGAACCCGAAGTGCAAACGGGCTGCCTCGCTGGCGATTGTGAGAATGGTGAAGGCACCTTTGCCTACGCTGGTGGCAGCAAGTACGTCGGCAAGTTTAAGGACAGTAAGCCCGAAGGCCAGGGCATTTTTACCTATACAAATGGCGACCGCTACGAAGGCAACTTCAAGGCAGGCCTGAAAGAAGGTGTCGGCATATTTCACTACGCCGACAACACGCAGACCACCGGCGAGTGGCGGGAGGGCGAGTACCTCGGCAACTCCAAAATCGAACACGGCAAGGTCGGCTGCATCGAAGGCGACTGTCAGAACGGACGTGGCACCTACATTTATAAAGACGGCGTGGCCAAGTTCGTCGGTAATTTTGAAAACGCCATGCCTGACGGCGAGGGCGTCATCTACTATTCCAACGGCGAACGCTACAAGGGCAATTGGGCACTAGGCAGCTTCAACGGCCAAGGCTCGCTTTTCCTGACCGATGGCACAGAGGTAGCGGGCTACTGGAAGGATGGCTCTTACATGGGAGCTTCCCTGCCCAAACCCGTGGAGGCAACCCCACCGGCCATGCTCGACCCGGAGGCTTATATCGCCATCCGGCAAGCGAGCCAGATGAGGGTCTGGGCCGTTGTGGTGGGCATATCCGCTTACGACCACATGCCTACACTGCGCTACACCGACGACGATGCCTACCGCATGTACGCCTTCCTGAAAAGCCCCGAAGGCGGCGCATTGGCTGACAACCAAATCAAAATCCTGATTGATGAAGACGCCACGCACGAGAAAATTTTGGCAGCTATGACCGATATTTTCGGCAAAGCTGGCAAAGAGGACCTGGTAATGGTTTACTTTTCTGGCCATGGACTTCCGGGGTCGTTTTTGCCCATTGATTTTGATGGGTTCAACAACAAGCTAGACCACGAAGACATCAATAAAATCATGGAGAGCAGCCCCGCCAAATACAAACTCTGCATCGCAGATGCTTGCCACTCCGGCAGCCTACTGGCCATGGCTGAAAAGAGCGGAACCATCCGAAATGTGCTGGAGGATTACTATAAAACATTGGCACAGGCAGAGGCTGGCACGGCACTCATCATGTCATCGAAAGGGGAGGAGACTTCGCTGGAAAGCAGCGGCTTGCGCCAAGGTGTTTTCAGCCACTTCCTCATCCGGGGCCTGAAAGGCGAGGCTGACAAGGACGGAAACAAAATCGTGACGGTGCAGGAACTTTTCAATTTTGTGGACGAGAACGTGCGGGCGTACACCATCAACCGCCAGTCGCCGGTTATCAAGGGACAGTTTGACCCGAAGATGACGGTGAGCGTGGTGAGGTGAGGTGAGGTGAGGTGGCAGTTCGACAGTGGGCAGTTGGCAGTCAGCGGGAAAGTAGTGGATTGGCAGTCACTGCATTCATGTTGATTCGACAATGCGTTTTGATTTTTAAACTTATCATCTTAGTTTTGGATAAAAAATAAAAGCCATGCCAGCTACTGCAACCGCAACTTCTTCAACCAATTTTGAAAATCGGAAACTTCGGCTGATAAGCCGTATTGCCCAAATGGACGATGAGGCAGTTTTGAGCTTAATCGAAGACCTTGTTGAAGCGGATTCTGAAGCTGTTTTGACAAAGGAAGAAACTGCCATCGTCGAGCAACGGTTGGTTGGTTTTAGGGCGAAGCCCAATGAATTCGTGACACTTGAACAAATGGCTGGCAAAATCCAGAACAGGCAATGAGCTACTCCGTGATTTTGATTCCACTTGCAGAGGCGGATATTTTGGAAGCATGGGATTGGTACAAAAATGAATCGCCGGGACTTGAGCAAAAATTCTGGGACGCCATTTACAAATCCCTTTTACAAATAGCAAAGCATCCTTCCCGTTTCACTTTGGCAAAAGCAGATATTCGAGTGGCTTTCGTCAAGCGTTTTCCCTACAAGATTATTTTCTACACTAACGAGGCCATGAAACGGGTGGAGGTGGTAGCTGTTTTGCACAAAAAGCGGCATCCGGGTGTTTGGCAACGAAGGGTTTAGTCAACGGATGCAAATCTGGCTTTATGCGAATTAGGTGTTGAAGCAGAATTCTCCGAGGTCATTTCGGCAACTTCCAACTCCTAATTCGCATGCTTTACTATTTTTGCATCAGCCTGCTAAAATAGTACAACTATTTTCACAAAAACTCAAAATCCTGCCTTTTTACCTTCTAAAACCCGTCATTCAAATCAAACCAATCCATCGCCAGCTGCACCCATCGCCAGCCTCCACCAAGGCAGAAACCTCACGCTCGTGCCATCGAGTTTTTCTACGGCATCGAGTGACAGATTCACCACCCACGCCTCAGCCGGGCGATAGGTATCAATAAAATTCCTGAACGAACGGGTGAGCATCGGCTTCACCAAAGCACTACACTTCACATTTAACCCGATATTTTATGAAGTCAAGGTTAGAAATTATCGGAAAAAAAATTATTTTGGGGTTCAAAATTTTGGCTGGAAGGTAAATACGGGAGGATGGTGACACCTTTTGAAAAAGTGTTACCGCTTTGCCAACAAAAAAAAGAGCGGGCAACCACAGGTCGCCCGCTCTTTTTAATTAACCCTAGTCGTATTAGCAGTGCCTTGACTGCACACTGCCAACTGTCGAACTGCCAACTGCTTATCGTATCACCTGAAACTTCTTCGACCTAAAGCCCTCCGGTGTATTGACGGACATGAAATAAGTGCCAGTTGCCAGTTTGCTCACATCAAATGAGTAACGGCCCTTCTGCACATGGTCCAAAGTCCGGCTGCTCACGAGGCGGCCTGTGAAATCAAGGATGTGCACTTCCACTTCGGTAGCGGGGTTGTCCAGTGCAAGCTCCAAGTTGATGTTGTTTGTAGTTGGGTTCGGCGACACCGCAATTTTATGGTCATCTAGTGCCGTAGTGGTGCCAGTAGCGAAGCCGTCCAAGTGAAGGCGAACAATGCCTTGGTAGGCACTTCCCCAACCATCGGTATGCAGGCTGTCTGTGAAAATCATTGTGCCTACTTCACCTGCCAAGCGCTCATTGCCACCGAAGGCGTACTTGGGCGGGATGCCCGTACCAGCCTCAGCGCCATTGTACTGTACCATGATGAGGTACATTTTGTTGGCAGCAAGATTCACAGGGCTTGGGAATTCTACGGTGATGAACTCAAAGCCTTGGTCGTCTTGAGAAATGATATATTCCGTCGTAGTCAATGGAATAAGTGGCCCACCGTTTTCATTCAACCCGTTGTAGGAGGTTAATCCAGCAGGGTAGGGAATGCTTCCATTGCCATCAGGGTCAGCGTTGTAAAGCACAATGTCAAAGCGGTCGGCATCAGGGTCACCAGAGTACAGCTCATCAGGATTGCTAATCATAAACGACATGTGGGTAGCCACGACCGGGGTAGGCCCAGTGCGGTACACGTTGCCCATGTCGTATTGGAAAAAGTAAAGATTAACAAAGTTCGCACTGTCTGGCTCAATGGTGCCATTGGTGTTTGGTACGATGACGCCATTGTCTATTGCAAACGTATAATCTGTGATTACGAAATCCTGTGTTATTTCATCGGGAGTCAATGAATTGGTGAACTTCACAGAATAAGTGCCAATCGCAGTAGGCGTGTAGGAATCATCAAACTTTACGTTGTTAACCGAAACTGGCGCCACATTAATCAGCGTTTGGCTGAGGGTGGTAGTTGCTCCACCCGGGGCGGTGATTTCTGCGTTGATGGTCACAGAAGGAAGCGTATTGACGGCGTCAATGTTCAAGAAGGTGACACCAATATCCGACAGCGGTTTCACCGCAGTCAATGGTGTGTGGTAGCTGTAAGCCGTACGAGGACCTCCGAATGCCCTGACGGTGAAGGTAGCTGTAACAGGTTCGCCAGCGTCGAGTTTGGAGAGGATGATGTCGCCGTCATCACGGGTAATGAAAATAGAGGGGATATGTGTTTCCGCAGCATATAATGCTCCAGACATGCCTACAAGGCCACCTCCATCTGCATTGTAGGTGTGGTTGACGATAATGACCCCAACAGCGCCTGCCTGCTGGGCACGGTAAGCTTTTAAGGTGAAGTTGCAATCTCCACGGCGAATGAGCGCTATTTTACCGGTTAGGTCATTGAAAGCCATGGAATCGCAAAGCAGAGAATCCGATTGGCTACCTAAGCTGTCCTGGCTATATGCCCAAATCAGTGGTGCAGAAACCGTCTGAGCCAGTGTATCGCCCCAGTCTGCACCAGAAGAATATTCAAAAACCTTGTCAAAGCCTCCGGTTGATTGAACTGAAAATTCAACGGGAATAGGTGAAGTGTTGGGTATTTGCGCCATCAACTGCGACGCCATTGCGCCCAAAAACACGAGTAGTGTAAATGCTTTTTTCATACTAATTCAATTTTTTGTTAAAAGTAATTTATTCCGAAGGTGGTAAAAATATCATTTCTCCCAAAAATAAGGTAGCAACATCGAATAAAAAGAAAAAGCGCCACCCGGAAACTGGTCCGAGTGGCGCTTTTTATCTCAAAACATTGGCAAATGGCCACTTGCAGTGGTTGCGGAAGGCCAGTTTCTCCAACAGCCTATTTTTTAACGAACTACCAATTTGCTTGACGCTATCCGGTCACCTGCTTGCAGGGTTACGATGTACATGCCGTCAGCGAAGGTTGAAGTATTTAGGTCGAAACCGTGCTTGCCTTGGTTCTGAACCCCCAACTTGGCGGTCTTCACCACTTGACCAAGCGCATTTGCAACGTTGATCGTTACGGGTTCAGCCGCCGCCAATTCATACGTCAGAATGGACATGGAAGAACTTGGGTTTGGCGAAATAGCGAAGTCAAAAACATCAGGGCTAACCGTAGTCGTGTTGCTGATGATTCCCAAATCAGCCACATCCAAGCCGATATGGTTGATGTAGTTGGTGCTTGCTGCATCCATATCGCCACGAACAGACAGACCCGGCTCAAAATCCTGCTGATAGATGATGTCGGCACGGTAGTCAACGTGCCGGGCAATGGCTGGGAACATCGTTTCGTAAACACCGCTGAAATCCGTAAATTCCTCAACGTAATCTTCAGAAGTCAAATCCAGCGGGTCACTCCAAGTTGAGCCTCCATCTTCGGAGAAGATGACATACACGTGGCGGTTGTGCTGCTGATTCGGCGTTGCATCTGGGTTGATATAGTTTTCTGTCAAACCAGAATAGGCCACGTAAATGCGGCCATCTGCATCAATACCTGCACTCGGGTGTGAGGTCAAAGAGGCATAATAAAGCGCAATGTCGGAGATGGCAGCGATGTCCGCCGTACCATTGCCATTGGCATCAATGATGCCTTCCACTGCGTAAACCGAAGCATCTTCATCCATGTCCTCGTTCCAGTAGTGAAGCCCCATCGTGGCTGGGTAGTAGCTGGAGTTGGCAGCGGCGTCGTCCATGATGTACATTTCACCGTACCAGAGGTGAACCTTGCCATCGTTGTCAACGAGCACATCGCCCGCATTGTCAGAGGATTGGATGGCCAATGAATCTGGGGCATTCGGGTCGGAAGGCAACTGGTCGTAGGTGTAACCGGAGTCCAGCACATAACCGTCAATCGGGAAATCCTTCACCGTCCAGGTTGTCCAAGTGTCGCCATTGTCTGATGATTTGGCAATTTTCACATCGCCATAATCTCCAATAATCCCCACTGCCACGGTTTCGCCAGAGGCATCGATGGCATAGGAGTCGGCATCCATCCGTGAGTAAAAGTCGCTGTTAACATCTGGCAGTTTGATGTCCTGTTTGTCCCAAGTTGTACCGCCGTCAGTGGAGCGGAAATACAGGATATGCCCATCGCAGCCATCATACACTGCGCCGCCATTGCCAGTAGGCAACGTAATGGCTATCACGTGAAGCGTGTTGCCATCAGCGCCTCCAACTTCCATCCGTGGCCAAAGCAAGCCTGGAGGAGCTGCTGTTGGGACATCTGAATATTGCCAAGTACCGCCAACATTCTTGCTGACCCGCAACTTAGCATCGGAGGTGTGGGCAACGGTTACGACAGTGCCATCGGCAAGCGTAACAACGTTTGGCCAGCCAGTCCGCACATCTTCTATACGGGCCGTAGCGTATGGCCCCCATGATTGGCTGGATGGCGTGAAAACATTGTAGCCAGTACCCCGGTCAGGATACCCGCCAAGTGCGTCTGCGCCGAATGTGTAAGTACCGTACAAGGTGCCATCCGCCAATTTGGTAACCCTGTTTGGCGTGGAGCTGTTGCTTTGCAAGTCGTAAAGTGTCTCGCCGAGGGTGTTCTCCCCTAGGGAACGATCAAGCAGTGGCAAGTTTGGATTGGCGATAACCTGGCCAACAGGTTCCATGCCTGTCATGGCCACTTTGTTGCGAGGCATAGGCGCTTGCTTGAACCGCAAGTTGTGCGAGCGGAGGGGGGCTTGAGCTACGAGTTGGGACATGATTGCCCCAAGGAAAAATAGTGTAAGTAATTTTTTCATACTGTTTCAATTTTGTTAGAAGAAAATATTTCTGTTGGCTTAAAAGTATAAAATCTTCTGCTATCCAAAATACATCTGTTGAATAAATTCAAAAAGCGCCACTCGAAAGCTTATTTCGAGTGGCGCTTTTTGCATTAAAAACGGAGATACACAGCCCTCACGGAGGGTTGTGTCAGTATTTAGTGCTGAACGGTAAAACGCTCAGCCTTGATGCCTTGGTCAGTAGTAACGACGATGAAATACTGGCCAGCAGCGAACTGAGACACGTTAAAGCTAGCTTTGTCGTAGTCAGTGTTCAATGTTTTGCTGCTATTGTAAACCATGCGGCCAGCATTATCACGGATGGTGTAGGAGATGCCGCCAGTAGCGGATTTCAGCTTGGACTCTACTACCAACTGGTTGTTGGCAGGGTTCGGGCTAAGGGTCACGGCTACATTTGATGGAGCAACTTCGATGCTAGGCGAATCGTATTGGTTGATGATCAATGCTGAAGCGATAGCACCTCCAACATCCGTGAACAAGCCACCGCCTTCAATGTCTGGAACGGAGTTGTCCCAAGCAGTGATGACGATGTATGGAAGGTCGAAGTCCCGCTGGATTAGCCCATTGTCCATGGCTACTGTTTGGTCATAACCATCGTCAAAACCAAAGAAAACAATGGCCGAGCCCTCGTAACGTACGCCCAAAAAGTATCTTTTGTTGTCTCCAGGAACTACATAGCCACCTGGTTCCAGTTCAAGGTAGTCATAGATATCGGCCTTTACCCAAGCGCTGGTGGCCGAGGTGTCGGCAAACGTTACTGGGGCATAACCAACTATGGTCAACTCATCGTTTGTGATACCTTCATCAGAATTGAGGTCATCCCACTCATAAACATAGCCAGTGACAGAATTGGCTTCTAATCCACCGAGTGTGCCAGTCTGCGGGAAAATTTGGAATTGAATGCTGTCGAGCTTGTACCCAGCGCCTTCTGGCACTTCGAAACCAGCGAGGAACTCAACACTGCCACCTCCGCCAACGGTGCGGCCGATAGAAGATATTGGGCGGTTGTTGGTAAAATCCCAACGTCCCCTGCAGTAAACGTTACTGCTGAATACGAACTGAGAGGTAAACTCGTTGTCGCTTACTGCTTCCGGAGAATCGCCCTCTGAACTTGAAACCGAGTAGGTAATATCATATACACCAGCACCTTCTGTTGGAGTGTAGTCTGCCAGTTGAATAAAGCCAGATGAATCTTTAGCTAATGATGCAAGGCTGTTAACCTCGTCATAAACTAGCGTAGCAGATCCGCCAGCAGGTGTATGTGTAATAACCCCTTCAGCTTGAATGCTTGTAGCACCATTCAAACCCTTGTTCAGGACGTTGACGCCAGGTGTAAATCCGACTCCCAATGCTTCCGCTTGGTTAACTGGCATGACACCGTTCACCATGTTGCTCAATCGTTTAGCGGTGAGGGCCAAGTCGTTTTCAAACACCACATTGCCGATGGTCATGTTCACGGTCTCCGTCATCATGGTGGTGCGAATGGTCTGCCCTTCTTCGTAGGAAAGCATTACCGCAGGAATAGTGACAGCTGCACCATTCACACCTGCACCCATCGGGATAGTACCGAGGCCTGCATTTGCTACACTGTTGAAAACAACCACTGCGATAGCACCAGCATTTTCAGCATTCAGGCATTTTAGGCCAAATTCGCATGTGCCGCGGTCAATCAGTGCAATTTTACCAGCAAGTTCAGCGGCGTTCGTTGCTGCTTCGCAACCCTGCGTTGGGTTTGCACTGCCATCATTCACGAAAACTACGTCACCCGTCCAAGTTCCTGAAGTAAGGTCTGCGCCGAATGCAGCAGCATCAAAGGCTTTTGAGCCAGCAATGCTGGCTGGTGAATTCACTAGCACAACCTGCGCAGAGACAGTGAGCGCCAGAAAAAGCGTACAAATTAGTGTTGTAAAAATCCTCATGTTAAATGTGTTTTGTTAAGTTGAATAACCCCCGGCCAAGGTTTTCGCAAAAACGCTTGACGGGTATTTAGATAAAGGCTTAAGATTACAAGTTTTGGAAGGATTTGGGTGCCAAGCAAATCTGCTTTCAAGCAGTAAAGGTAACAAATCAGGGATTTGAAGGAAAAGCGATTTTAGTTAATTGGGTCATTTTGCAGTCAATATTGCAAAACCAAGGAAGTATTTTCGACTTGTCCAAATGGGCAGTTTTGATTTGTTGCAGTTTCGTGTTTTCAATCCTTTGCCTTTTTTACCGCTGCCTCCACCTCCTTTGTCGCTTTTTCCAGCTCCGCCACCTGTTGTTCCCGGTCGCTGTTGTTCCCCTTTTGCCTATTATGCACGAGGGCATGATAGGTTCCCATTTTGGAGGCTGGCAGCCCCTCAATTTATGGGACAAACAAGCAGTCCATGTCCAGTGACAGGGCCAAAGAGCCGAGGGAATGGGCATTCGGCTTGACGCCAAAGGTGCTGAGCATGACCCAGTTGACCAATTTTTTCGTGCCGGTGCTTTCCCTGAAAACCCGCAGCTTTTCCCGCAGGGCATCGGAGTCTGCCTTGGTGAGGGTGAGGGCGGTGCTGTAAAATTTGATTTCAACGAGGTTGATGACCCGGTCGTTCCGGTCAATGAGCAGGTCAACCTGGGTGCCCGGTCCGTCGCTGCTGCCCGTTTTCACAAAAGTGGATACCGAAGAATAGATGCCCGAAATGCCAAGGGCCTTTTTGATTTGGGGTATGTGCTTCAGGCAGATATTTTCAAAAGCGTAGCCGCACCAGGTCTTGAATTCCTGTGTTTGGCTGAGCATGTTCCAGATGTCCTCCTCGTCATGGGGGTGCTGCTCGATGAACCGGAGGTAGAACAGCGAATACTCGTCGCTGAGGCGAAAGACTTTTTCTTTTTTCTTTTTGCCGAAGGGGAAATACTCGGACACGAAGCCCGATTCTATGAGTTCTTGCAGCACTTTTGTCACCCTACCGCCGTCCGGGAAAGGGATAGTCCGGACTACCTCCCCACGCACCATGCCGTAGTGCTTGCCAGCCAAGGCACGGATGATGGAAAGGTGGTAATCGGAATGGCTGAAAAGAGCTGGGTAAAGGCTCAAAAACTCGTCTTTCAGCAGTCCACCCTCTGAAAAACAAATTTGGTTGATGTTCTGGGTGGCACTCATGTGCCCAGCGACCTCTTTGAGGTAGTGCGGGATGCCGCCCAGTGCCATGTAAATCAAAAGGATATGGTAGCGGTCAAGCACAATGCCCCGCCCAGCGAGATATTCTTCGGTTTCTGCAAGGGAAAATGGTTTTAGCCGGATACGCTTGGTCACACGGTTGTGGAGTCCTCCTTTGTTGCGCAGCACGTTTTGAATCATCCACGAAGCGGACGAGCCGCAGATGACCACCACGATGTCCCGGTTGACCGCCCAGCTGTTCCAAAAATAGCTCAACCCCCTCAAAAACCCGGACTTGTGCGAATCGAACCAAGGCAGTTCGTCCAAAAAAACGACCATTCGGCCCTCCTTCTTTTTGCGGTCGAGTGCTGCGCTGAGTTGGTGGAATGCATCGAGCCAATTGGCAGGCTTCAGCACCGCTGCCCCTTCAAAAAAGGTCTCATTGAGCCGTAGGCTGAAATTTTGCAACTGCTCCGAAAGTGGGGCTTTTTGCAAGCCGCTTGCCTCAAAATCAATTTGCCCGCCATAAACATGCTTGACCAAAAAGGTCTTTCCGACCCGTCTTCGACCAATAATAGAAACCATTTCTACCTCTGGGGAAGCCAGTGCTTCCTCCAAAACCCTGATTTCTTCCTTCCTTCCAATGAATTTGCTCATGCCCATTTTTTTGCCTTCGGAATATGGGCAAATGTAGTGCATTCCGAATGTAAAAAAAATTATCCGCTTCGGAATGTGTAAGAAACAACTAAGATTCCGAAGCCCAAAAAGGGCTGATGGGCCTTCAGTATAGATTTGGGTAGATAGGTGGCCTTTTCCAGTTCCGTCACCTGTTGTTCCCGGTCGCCGCTTTTTTTCGCCTTCGGTGAACTGCTGATTTAGGGGATGACTGAATGGCTCGGTGGCTTTTTATGGAATTGGATTAAAGGCCACCAAAACTGCTCATGTCACAACCTGCCTGAACGATTTTGATGGCCTCTTCCAGTTCTGTGTTGGTCGCCTTGCCTTTCTTGGGTTGTTTTGGCGTTCCGGTAGGCTGACTGGAGGCTCTATGCTTTTCTAACAAAAACCCAATGAAATCCATCACCTCTTTTTTGAGAGCATCTGGCAATTGTTGAAGCTGTGTGAAAATTATTTGGTCTGACATGATTGATTGGTTTGATTGACCTTTTGTACCCATGCAAATTTATCAAAAAATACTTGGGTTTATTAGTCCGATTTCACCTTTTTTACCGCTGCCTCCACCTCCTTTGTCGCTTTTTCCAGTTCCGCCACGTGCTGTTCCCGCTCTCCACTTTTTTTTGCTTTTGGTGAAACAGCAGCTTTGCCATTGGACTTTGGTGCAGCTCCCATCCATTCTGCCACCGATTTTGCGCCAGCCACTTTTGCTTTTCCGAACTTCAGTTCATCTCCATTTGCCTCCACATACACCGTATCGCCTTCCTCAAAAGTGCCGCCCAGCACGTGCTTCGATAGCTCGTCAATCAGCAGGTCTTGCAGCGCCCGCTTCATCGGTCGGGCACCAAATTGTGGGTCGTAGCCTGCGTCGCCGAGCACATCAATGGCGGCTTCCGTGAGCGCCAGTCCGAGGCCCTGACGCTGGAGCAGTTTCTCTGTTTTGCGCAGCAACAAGAACAACACCTGCCGAATTTCGGCCTTGCTCAACGGCGTGAAAACGATGACTTCGTCAATGCGGTTGAGGAATTCCGGGCGCAGCGTTTCCTTTAGCGTGGTCATCACCTCTTCTTTCGTCGTGGCAATGATTTCTGCCCGGTGTTGCTCGCCGAGGGCGTCCAGGTCCTCAAAGTTTTCGAGGATTTTCTCGGATGCCATGTTGCTCGTCATGATGACGATGGCGTTTTTAAAACTGGCGGTGCGGCCTTTGTTGTCCGTCAGGCGGCCCTCGTCGAGCACTTGCAGCAAGATGTTGAAGGTGTCCGGGTGCGCCTTTTCTATCTCGTCGAGCAGCACGATGGAGTAGGGCCTGCGGCGCACGGCCTCGGTGAGTTGGCCGCCCTCGTCGTAGCCGATGTAGCCGGGAGGGGCGCCAACGAGGCGGCTCACGGTGTGCTTCTCCTGGTACTCGCTCATGTCAATGCGGACGATGGCGTGTTCGTCGTTGAACAGCACCTCGGCCAGCGCCTTGGCGAGTTCCGTCTTGCCCACGCCCGTCGGGCCGAGGAAGATGAACGAGCCGATGGGGCGGTTTTCGTCCTGGAGACCCGCCCGGCTGCGGCGGACGGCATCGCTCACGGCCTTCACGGCTTGCTCCTGCCCGATGAGGCGCTGGTGCAGTTCGCCTTCGAGGTTGAGCAGTTTGTCCCGTTCGCTCTGCATCATCCGGCTTACGGGGATGCCCGTCCAACGGGCCACGATGTTTGCGATGTCGTCGGCGGTGACTTCATCGTTGGTGAAACGCTGGTCTTCCGGCAGTTTGGCGAGTTTGGTTTCGGCTTGTTTCAGCGCTTTTTGTTCGTTGGGGAGGTCGCCGTATCGGATTTTTGCCACGGCTTCGAGGTCGCCGCCACGTTCCAACTTGTCGGCTTGCTGCTCCAGCCCTTCTATTTTTTTCTTGATGGCCTGCATCGTGTCCACGATTTCTTTTTCGTTCTTCCAAGCGGCCCGCAGGCTGTCCCGTTTTTCCCGGGCATTGGCGATTAGCCCAGTGATGGCAGTCACTTTGGTGGTCGCATTCTCCCGTTTCAGCGCCTCTTTTTCGATTTCGAGTTGGCGCACTTTGCGGTCCCATTCGTCCACCTGCTCCGGCACGGAGTCGAGTTCGAGGCGGAGCTTTGCGGCAGCTTCGTCAATGAGGTCAATGGCCTTGTCGGGCAGTTGGCGGTCGGCCACGTAGCGGTGCGAAAGCTCGGCGGCGGCCACGAGCGCCTCGTCGCTGATGTCAATTTTATGGTAAACCTCGTACTTCTCCTGCACGCCCCGGAGGATGGAAATCGTATCCTCCACGCTCGGTTCTTCAATCAGCACTTTTTGAAAACGCCGCACGAGTGCCTGGTCTTTTTCAAAATGCTTTTGGTATTCGTCGCTTGTCGTTGCGCCGATGGTGTGCAGCTCGCCACGGGCGAGGGCGGGCTTGAGGATGTTGGCGGCGTCCATGGCGCCGTTGCCGCCGCCAGCGCCCACGAGGGTGTGGATTTCGTCAATGAACAGGATGATTTCGCCGTTGGAGTTCTGCACCTGCTTGATGACGGCCTTGAGGCGCTCCTCGAACTCGCCCTTGTATTTTGCGCCAGCGATGAGCGAGGAGATTTCGAGGGTGTAGATTTTTTTGCTCCGCAAATTGTCCGGCACGTCCTGTTTGATGATGCGCCAGGCGAGGCCCTCGACGATGGCCGTCTTTCCCACCCCAGCGTCGCCGACGAGGATGGGGTTGTTTTTTTTCCTTCGGGAAAGGATGTGTAGCACCCGCCGGATCTCGTCGTCCCGCCCCACGATGGGGTCGAGCTTGCCTTCTTCGGCCATGGCGTTCAGGTTCACGGCGAATTTGGTCAGTGCGTTGAACTGCTCGTCGCTGCTCTGGTCGGTCACTTTTTCGCCCTTGCGGAGTTCAATGATGGCCGCTCGGAGGTTGTCGTCGTCGGCACCGAGCATTTTGAGGAGCTTGCCCGCCTTGTCCTCGCCTTGCAGGATGCCCATCAGTACCAATTCGATGCTGATGTACTCATCGCCAAAATCAGGGAGCATTTTTTTCGCCCTGGCCAGTGCTTTGTTTGCCTCTGGCGTTAGGAACTGCTTTTCGGTGCCGCTCACTTTTGGGGTAAGTTGGATGAGCGTTTCGAGCTGCCGCTTTAGTACGTTCATGTCGATGCCGCATTTTTCAAACAGAAAAGTGGCCACATGCTCGTCCGTTTCTAGGATTCCACGCAGCAGGTGGGCGGTGTCCACGTTCTGTTGGCTGTTGCTTGCAGCGATTTGCTGTGCTTTTAGGATGCAGTCCTGGGCTTTGATGGTGAAGTTGTCGTAGGTCATGTTGATTTACGATTGGGCGATTTACGATTTACGATTGCGAGGATGCGCAAAAGTAGCTTTTTAAAAAAAATTGGAAAGAAGAATGGATGAAGGGCACGGGAAAGCAGATGGAAGTTTCAACATGCAATCACCTCATTGGCTTCAAGTACACGGTCTTCCTGATGGGATTGGCAAAATCGGAATACATGGATTCGAGTTGAAGAAAAACAGGATAATAACCTGGGCGGCTTATGATGAGCCTGTATTTTTTTCCGGGAAAAATGGGCAGCTCCAAGTTGTTGTTCTCTGACCGCAGGATGGTTGCTTCGATGATGCCGGTCTCTATGTTTTCCAACTCAATGTTGCAGCCGTACAGGGCTGCGCTGTCCATTTCGCTCATCGTATTAAGCAAGATGCTGCCTGTCAATTTGCCCATGAAAATGGCGAATTGGCCAGCACTTTCAGGATTCAGCTGATTGGGCCTGGTGGAGCAGAAGTAGCTGATTTGACTGGGCTGGTGGTAGCTGAAATAAAGTTCGTCGAAGCTGGTATTTGCCAAGCTTAGGTTTTCGGCGGCCAGCCATGCTCCGGCAGCGTTTTTTGAAGTTCGATAAACGTCAAAACCGCCCAACCCGCTAGGCATGTTTGAGCTGAAAAATATCATTTGGGCATGGGTGTAAAAAAAGGGCGTCACCTCATCGTTGGCCGTATTGAAAGGCATGTTGACAGGATTGCCGAAGGTGCCATCCCGCTCAATGGCGCAGCACCAGATGTCGAAGCCACCCTTGCCGCCGGGGCGGTTGGAGGAAAAGTACAGCACCTCTTTTTTTAGCTTCAAATCATACCCGCATGTGGGCTGCTTGTTGATGACGCCTGCATCGTTGATAGACTTTGGCAACATAACGACGTGGCCCCAGGAGCCATCATATAGTTTGTCCCTGTACCAAATTTCGCTTTGGGTTGGCTTATCACCTTTGGATTCCTTGCAAGCAGTGTAATAAATACGGTCTCCCCCCACGCTAAGTGTGGCCTCCGCAACATTTATTCCTTCTTCTTTTGGGTTGATTAGTTGTGGAATTGCAGCTTCATCACGGATTGCAGAATATAAACGACTGACCATGCCGATGCCGCTCTTCTTTGGCACTTTCACCGTAAAGTAAACCTTGTCGCCATAGCGGAACGGAGCGGTTGCCCCTGTGGTAAAGTTCAAATTATTGTTGGCCAACTTCACCTCCCCGGTATTTGGGTCAGATGGCATGGTTGGAGGTAAACCTGCGGTTTGGGCATTTATTTGCACACTGCAAAAACAACAGAGTAAGAATACTTCAAGCAGTTGTATATGCTTCATTCTTTGAAATAAAGGAATTTATATCGGTTAGTAGTTGAAGATTGGGACGCCAATTTAGCAAAAAAGGGTCAAATGTTTTGAGGTGTGCAAAGGTAATGGGTTTGTTGGGGAATTGGGAACTGCAATCTTTTAGCACAATGAACCAATCATTTTTACCTTTGGTGAAAAATAATTCCCGTAATTAAGACATCATGAAAAAATATAGCCATTTCTTGGTTGTGCTGGTCATTTGCATTGGTTTTCTTTTCCAATCGTGTAAAAATGAAAAACCAACACCCCCTCCTGCTCCGCTTACCATTGAGTCCGTCAATATCGAGCGCAAAAACGGCCCCGACTGCGATAAACCGGACAGCCTCATCGTGAATTGTGCCCACGTCAATTTCAGCTATCCACAACTCAAGGACGGCTCGGACTCCATGCGTCAGGCTGTTGACGCTTGGGCGAGGGAATTCATGATTAGCTGGGTTGGCATGTCGGAGGAGCCGGACAATTTTCCCCCACTCGACGAGGCCATCACCAACTTCTTCAACATGCACCAGGAACAGGTGAAGGAAATGCCCGATGCCCTTGCGTACTATGTCGCCGAAACGAAGGACACCGTGCTGCTCAACGACGGTAAGTACCTAACCCTCAAACTGGACGGCTACAGCTACATGGGCGGTGCGCACCCCAATGCCAGCTCATCGGTTGTGACTTTTGAGGTGGCTACCGCAAAAAAAATATCGCTTGACCAACTCGTTACGGAGCTCGATGCGCTGAAAAAAGCAGCAGAAAAGAAGTTCCGGGAAGTGCGGCCAGAACTGTTTAAGTCAGAAAATGAAGGTGGTTCCGGATTTGAATTTGATGAAACCTTTGAATTCAAACTGGCTGACAATATTGGGCTGGTGAAGGATGGCATCTACTTCATTTATGTTCCCTATGAAGTCGGCCCTTGGTCTATCGGAGCAACGGAGTTCGTGCTTCCGTACAGTGAGATTCAGCAAATCAGGAAGTAGTCGGGTTCAGGTTTCAACGGCGTTTCAGGTTTCAATTGGGCACTCCCGAAACCTGAGCCCTACTGAAACCCGAAACCGTCTGCTATCCCTGAAACCAGTGAAATTCGACTTTGCACCTTGAAGTACGCTGTCAAATTCGCAGAACGTTTCTAACTTTGGAAAGTCATTTCATCTATCCCACCACAATAGAACTACGAACTTCCTAACATTCCGGAAAAAAAAACGATTGAAACATCAGTCGCCATTCTCCGTACATTTTGATTAAGGAAAAAATGGGCTTTTCGCCCTGTTTTGTTCAAAAATAAGCAATTGAAAGAGCCGACAAAGAAGAAAGGTAAGAAGGTAACCCACTGATTTACAGTAGATTAAAAGCCGAAAACCCTTGCCCTCCATTTGCCTGTGCCGCTTTCGTCCCAAATCAGATTTAAAAATTATGAAGAAATTACTTCTCAGCATGGCGGTCGTGCTGTGCCTGCTCCAAACAGTTGTACTCGTCGCTCAGGACGATGCAGCCCCACTCAACGGCATTTCTGCAAAAGTGCTTTTCATTGATTACAACACCCCCAATTCCATTGATGGATTCAAACCTACCAACGGAATTGAGTTGGCCTACCTTCGCAATATCAACGAAAACTTTGCGATAGGCATCCCACTGAAAGTAGGGATCGCCAGCATCAATGGTAGCGAAGACAAGACCACGCTTTTCAGCCTGGATGCCGTTGGGCAGTTCCAAATAGGGAGCGTTGAAAGCATCGTACGGCCTTACCTCTTTGCAGGTATTGGGATAGTTTTTGAGCAATTTGAAGAAAACAATGCGCAGATTCCCCTCGGCCTCGGCCTATACGTGCGGGCGGGCGGCAGTTCGTTTTTCACGGTGCAGGGCGAATATCGAAACTCCTTTGGTGAGAATAGAGAAAACCTCCAGCTTGGTATCGGTTGGCATTTTAAACTGAAACCACAGCCCCGCGTGGATGGCCCACTTGATACCGACGGCGACGGCCTCCCCGATGCCCAAGACTACTGCCCCAATGAGGCAGGCACCATGCTCGCCAACGGCTGCCCCGACAGCGACGACGACGGCGTGCCAAACGGTGAGGACGATTGCCCAACCGTAAAAGGCCCTGCCGAAAACCGTGGCTGCCCGGTCAACGCTCCTGCACCTGTCACACCTCCCGTGCCAGCAGCCATAGGCGACCGTGACGGCGACGGCATCAACGACCTCCTCGACCAGTGCCCAGACCAACCCGGCACCATTGCCCTCAAGGGTTGCCCACCAAGTACGCCTGCCCAACAGCCGACAGTGCCTGCTACCACCACGCCGCCGGTTGTTGTTGCTCCGCAACAAACTCAAGTGCCAGCGGGCGGTGCCAATATTGACTCCGATGGCGACGGCCTCGTGGACAGCCGTGACGAATGCCCAACCGTGGCCGGTCCAATTCAACTCCTCGGCTGCCCGGATAGCGATAACGACGGTATTAAAGACAAAGACGACCGTTGCCCAAATATACCCGGTGAAGCCCTCCACAGTGGCTGCCCTGATACCGACAAAGACGGCATCGCCGACGACAAGGACGATTGCCCGAACTTGGCAGGAAAATCCTCCGCCAATGGTTGCCCCGATGCAGATGGTGACGGCACGCAAGACCGTGACGACGATTGCCCCAACGAAAAAGGCAGCGCTTCGAACCGTGGTTGCCCGGTTTACGATGCCGACAACGACGGCATACCCGACAAGGACGACCTTTGCCCGAACCAACGTGGCCCTGTTTCCACCAAAGGCTGCCCCGATACGGACAGTGACGGCATTCCCGACAAAAGTGACCTCTGCCCGACGGAGGCTGGCGTGGCTGGTGCCAACGGTTGCCCGGACGGCGACGGCGATGGTACGCCGAACCACCTTGACAAATGCCCAGACGAGAAAGGCACCAACGAAGGCTGCCCCGATATTTCGACGGAAGACAAGGAGGTACTGGCTTTTGCTGCAAAAAACGTCCAGTTCGAGACAGGCAAGGCTACGCTGAAAGCGCAGTCTTACACTTCATTGGATAAGGTGGCTGAAATTTTGAAAAAATACCCCCGCTACAACCTCAACGTGGACGGCCATACGGATGATACTGGCGATGCTGGTGCCAACCGCATACTTTCAGAAGAAAGGGCTTCTTCCTGCTACCAATACCTCTTGGCACGTGGCGTAGATGTGAGCCGGATGAATTACAAAGGCTACGGCGAATCAAAGCCTATCGCTCCGAACAACAGTGAGGAAGGACGTGAACGGAACCGTCGGGTGGAGTTCAACATGTTTGTCCGGTAGGGGCAACCCTTGCGGTTGCCCTTTCAGGGCAGTTGGCAGTCAGTTCGACAGTTGTTTAGTCGGTGACTGCGATGCCTTCTGGTTATGCATCTGCAAATGTTAAAAAAAGCGGGCGACTTGTGTCACCCGCTTTTTTTTGATTGAATTTTTTTGAGGAAAAACGAACACTTCCAAGTAATCCAAGTTCATCAACTGCCAACTGCTCCCGAGTACTCGGGAGCAACTGCCAACTGCCAACTGCCAACTGCCAAACTTCACTTTTTGCCAATATGGTTCACCACCCGTCGCACTGTTTTTCGGCGGATATCCCTTTCCAGTTCCCGGTTGATGCTCTTGAGGGTGTACTGGAACTTGAGGTCGAGGCTGTCTTTCTTTATTTCCACGATTTTGAGTTCAAAAGACCCCTCTTCAATGCTGCCATGGTGGTCGCAGAGGCATTCAATTAAGTCGTTTTCGAGTTCCTCAATGGTGTCGAGGAAGGTGAGATTCATCTCAAACTCGATGCTCACTTTGCGGATGCCTTTCTTGGTGTAGTTGATGATATTGCTGGTAAAGACGGTGTCGTTAGGAATGAAAATGGTGTCGTCATCGTCGTTGAGCAAGGCGATGCGAGAGATGGAAATGTCCATGACTTTGCCTTTGTTCTCCGCAATTTTGACGTAGTCACCGATGGAAATTTCATCGGAAAAACTGATAGAGATGCCACTGATGATGTTGGCAATGTAATCTTTTGTGATAATGGCGATGGCTGCTGCCACGATGGTCAATCCAGTAAACAGGCTTTTAATATCTATGCCGAAAAAACTGAGGAATGCAATCAACACCACAGCTGTGGTCAATAGAATATAAATATTCTCGATGCCCACCATGACGTTGTCTGGCCTATCGGCAGGCAAGTTTTGCCGCCGACGGTATAGGGCAACTGCCCCGATTTTCAACAAGTTGAGTCCCAATAACAGGATAAGGAAATTGAGGAGAATATTGGTGATACCCAAGAGGTGCTCACTGTTGATGTTGAGCGGCAAATTGAAATCGCCCTTCCAAAGGTTGGAGCGGACCTTTAGGTAAATAAGGGCGAAGAGCGCCAAGTATTTAAGGAAAATAAAGAGAAATCTTGCCATGTCATTTTAGGCTGCCAGCATACGGCAGCATGTTTTAGCCGATGAGAAGGGGGTTTAATTCACATCCATTTTTTCTTTTTGAAATAAAACAGCAATGCAATCGCAATAGCAACCATGAATCCCCAGAGGTAAAAATAGCCATTTCTGTAGTGCAGCTCCGGGATGTTGTCGAAGTTCATGCCATACATCCCGGCGAGGAAAGTAAGCGGCACGAAGATGGTCGTAATGACCGTGAGCACTTGCATCACGTTGTTCATGCGCAGGCTGAGTTCACTGTGGTACAATTCGATGAGGCCGTTCAGCATGTCACGGTAGGTTTCGGTGAGGTCAGCTATGCGAAGTACGTGGTCGTACAGGTCCCGGATGTAGATTTCGGTGCTCTCATCCACCGCACTGCATTCACTGCGGGAAAACTTATTGACGGCGTCCCGTAGCGGCATGACCGATTTCCGCATGGCCAGCATCTGGAACTTGAGGTGATAAATATTTTCCTTCGTTGTTTTGGTTGGACTATTGGTGATTTCTATTTCGAGCTGCTCCATCCGTTCCTCAAACCTGTCCAGCACCTCGAAGTAGTTGTCCACCACGTTGTCAATCAATGCATATGCGAGGTAGTCCGATTTGCGGGAGCGGATGCGGCCACTGGACACTTCGAGGCGCTCCCGTACTGCCTTGAAGGTATCGTCCTCGTTTTCCTGAAAGGTGATGATGAAGTTTTCACCGAAAAAAATGGAAATCTGCTCCGAATTCAGTTCGTGGGTCGTGCTGTCGTAGTTAAGCGATTGAACCACGACAAAAGCATCGTTGCCATACTCCTCAAACTTGGGTCGCTGCTGCGTGTGCAGTATGTCTTCCAACACCAGGGAGTGGATGTTGAACTGCTTGCCGAACTGCTCAATGAGCGGCACATCGTGAAGACCCATCAGGTCGAACCAAGTGACCACGTCGGGGGAGATGGTGAGCGCCTTGCTATCGGTAGGGTGTTTGGCAGATTCGAGCAGGTCAGGATTGTACCTAATGCGAAGCAATTCTGGATTCTCCAACCGGCGTTCTCCGGTATATTCCAAGGTGCCGGGCGGTGCTCCTGCACGCTTGAGCTTTCGTTTGTACGGCTTTTTTGATTTCATTTGAAATGGTGTAAAACTGAAACAGCGCCGCAAGTTACACACTTGGCGGCGCTGTTTTACGCAAAATACTTGCTTTACTCACCTGCTCGCCCCGCTCGTCACCCGCTTGTGGCTCTCAATGATTTCGGGCAATTGTTTCACGCCCACCCGGTTGGCGATGATTTTCTTGTTCTTGTCCAACAGGTAAAGCTTTGGCAAGGAAGTGCCATAAAAAAGTTGTAGCGCACGTGCCCGGGTGTAGGGGTCAGCGGTGATGATCCACGGCATGTGCTTCTCGTGGATGTTCTTCACAGCATCCTCCAGTTCGGTGTGGTTGGCGGAGGAAATAGAGAAAATCTCCACGCCTTTGTTTTTCCATTCTTCGTAAAATGGAATCAGTTCCTCGGTCATGTGCTTGCAATGTCCGCAGTTGGGTTTCCAGAGGAAAATAACGGTGTACTCCGCCTGCACGTCGTAGGGGCTGATGAATTCGTTGGTGAACTTGTCCTCCACGGGGTCGTAGCGCTGCACTTTCACATTCGGGGCAGGGTTGCCGATGAGCACGTTGCTGTTCATGTAGGCGTCGTCGGTGATTTTCTTGAGGTTTTCCGGCGTCACCCAGTCTGCGATGCCAGATTTGTAGTATTTGTCGGAGAGCCGAATGAACACAGCATCGAGGCCCATGATTTCGGGGGTGTAATACTTGTTGAGCAAATAGGGCAGCAGGTACTTGAACACCTCCACATTTGCCCTCGATTTTTCTACCAGCCAGTCGGCGGCAGCCCAAACGCTGTCGGGAGACTGGAGGGTCATTTTGTCCAAAAAGCGGTCGGTTTTTTCTTTCAAATACGGTGTGTTCACGAAGATTTCATCCGAAAAGTCGAACCCATCCCAGAAGTGCGCCCGGTAGTAGCGGAACTGGAAACTGCTGTCAATGCTGCCATCTGCCTTTTTTGGTGCTTCGGGTATTTCGGGGTCTTGGAAGGCACCGATGAGCTTGGCGGTGTAGGTGTTTGGGTTGTCTTTTCTGTACTTGTTCTGGCGGTCCCGCACCGTTTTTGAGATGTCTTCGAGCTGTTTTTTTAGCTTTTCCTGCTGTTTCTCGTCCGTTTCGGCGGCGATGGCTTCCTGTATTTTCTTCGATTCGGCCACTTGGTCAGACATGAATTTTTGGTATTCCAGTAGCAGTTGGTTGTCCTTCGAGCCTTTGACTTTCAGGTTTGGGTAAAAATCCGGGGCCTTAGTCGTCACCGAAAAATGCTGCTCCGACTTCGTCACCACGAACTCGAAAAACTTGTTGTCCGGTGGCATGAGAATCAGGTAAATGCCCGGCGCCAGTGGCTCTTCACCCTCGAAAATGTATTTGCCATTTGAGACAGCTACCGTGTCCTTGCTGTACACTTTTTCGGCACGACGATAGCCGAGATAGACCTTTTCGCCGGTGTAGCCGTCAATGGTCACGTCTATTTTGTGGCCCTGGGCAGTGCTCGTTTGGTGGAGCAACAGTATTTGGAACAAGGAAAAAATGAAAACGGAAAGCTTCATGTTTTTGGAAAGTTTTAAATTCAACGGGCAAATTTAGGCGGTTTACCCCTTTTCAGCACGGATGGGGTAGGGGATTAGGAATTTGTTTGAAAAAAAGCAGAAGCTGCTCGAAATCCCAAACCACTCAGCATTCCCAAAAAATCAAATACTTTTGCGCACTTCGTTGAAACTGAACGGGTGATTCAAAATCACCCGTTCAGTTAGCGACAAATTTACCAATAGCAACATGCAGTTTTTAGATAGATCGCTCCCTGACCTAGTAGCCCTCGGCGAACAGCGCCACGAATCCTACAAGAACGCCAAGCCCTTCGCCAGCACCTGGTTCGACGATTTTTTCAATAAAGATGCCCTGAAAAAAGTCCTCGCAGAGTTCCCGGAACTTGGCCAGCCCGGCAAGGACGAGGTGTTTTACGCCAACCCCAACGAAGTGAAGCACGCCTCCAAGGGCGAGTACAAATTCGGCCCAACCACCCGTGAATTCATGCACTTCATGAACTCGCAGCCTTTTTTGGAGTTCCTCCAAAACCTGACGGGCATCAAGGAAACGCTGGTGCCGGACCCCTATTTCGAGGGCGGCGGCTGCCACCAAATCAAGACAGGTGGCTTCCTGAAAGTGCACGTGGACTTCCACAAGCACAAGATGATGGGCCTCGACCGCCGGGTGAACGTGCTCGTTTACCTGAACGAAGACTGGGACGAAGCCTGGGGCGGCCATTTCGAACTCTGGGAAAAGGACATGAGCAAATGCGTTACCCGAATTGCCCCGCACTTCAACCGCATGGCCATTTTCTCCACCACCGACTACTCCTGGCACGGCCACCCCGATGCCCTCGCCTGCCCGCCCGACCGCAGCCGCAAGTCACTGGCGCTGTACTACTACACCAATGGCCGCCCGGACAGCGAAGTGAGCGAAGCCAACCGCAAGCGAATCACCACCACCTTCACCGCCCGCAAGGGGCAGGACAGCGCCAAAATGACCGCCTTCAACAACTTGGTGAACCTCGCCAACGACCTCTTGCCGCCGATTGTGGTGAAGGGAATCAAGAAGTTTCGGAAAAATTGAGGCAACTGAAGCGCACGATTTTTTCAAAAACAAAAGCCATCCTGCGAAATCCGCACGATGGCTTTTGAATTAAGTTACTGAAAGGCGTGAAAGCCGTCCGAAATCAAGAATTGTTGGACTTCTTGGCGGTCTTCTTCACTTTCTTTTCCGCCCGTTTTTCCTTCAAATTCTTCACTGGTGCTTTCTTGTCCTTTTCCTTTGCTGGTGATTTGTCCTTTGCCATGATGTTGCGTTTTAAATTTTGGGCTAAGGTAGGGATAGCGGTCGAATTCGAAAGTGGTTAATTGAAAAATTAGGCTAATTCTTTAGCCATTGAACATAAAGAATAAGAAGGGACACACCCCAAAGCGGTCCCTTCTTATTGAAATTTTGATGGTTGATTGTTGTCCCTAAGCAAATGTTTTGCTTTTGCAGATAACTACAACATGACTATCGAGTCACAACTAGCCTACTTGTTAACGTGCCACCACTCACCGTCAGTTTGAGCATGTACACGCCAGTTGGTTGGTCGGAAAGGTCAAATTCGAATTGTCCGTTGGAAGTAGTGTCCTTCGCCTTTGCAATTACCCTACCTGTGATATCCAAGATATTCACCGCTACATTTTCCATGGAATTTAATTCCAGTTTTACCAAGAATTTCCCACTGGTTGGGTTGGGTGAAATGGAAAGGGATTGCAAGGATTCAATATTGGCAAGGCCAGAAACGACATCAACGGAGGCTTCGCCTGCACAGCCGTAGGCATCGGTCACGATGACAGAATAGGAGCCAGTTGGCAGCCCAGTGGCGGTGGCAGTGGTTTGCCCATTTGACCACAAGTAGGTGAATGGGGCAGTACCACCTGTTGTGTTGGCTGTAGCGCTGCTGTTGCCATTGTCCACAACCGTGACGGTTGGTGCACCTGTCGGTGAAAAAGTAACGACGAGAGAATCTGTTGAAACACTGCAAACTGAAGCAGTGGGCGCAGCTGCATTGGAATATGCTACACTATGGATGACCCAATCGCCTTCCAAGGGTGGAAGTGAGTTGAAACTTAAAATGCCATTCAAGTCGCTGTTGTAAGTGTCGGACAACATGGCACCTGTGACTGTGAAACCTCCTGCCAAACCGCCCGTGCCACCCAATTCATCACTAAACTCCAGCCCATAGCCACCAGCGGTTGGGATGTCTTCTGTTCCGTCAGTTGCAATATCGAAGGTAGCATCAGGGCCGCATACCGTTACCGGAGCTGAACTTGCTAGTCCACCAGCTGAACAAGGTATGGTGGGGCAAACTGCGCCTCCAAGGCAAGTCAGGGCAGGGTAGCCATTGTCAGTGGAAGTGCTTGGGCCTCCGCCACAAAATCCATCTTGGTTGATAACAATCAGGTAAGTGCCGTCTTCGGTGGCTGTCCAAGTGATGGTACAACCATCGCCGTCGCCAGCGCCAAATGCATCTATCGCTCCGCTCGGGGCAATGATGGTAAACTCTGGTATCCAAGTGCCAGCGCCAGGACCATTGCACATACTGAACGCATAAGTGCCACCAGCTATAAAACCATCCACAGAATAGGCTTCTGAGGCCCAGACCTCAAAGTCTTGTATTTCATTGAAAGGGCATCCCGTGCCATCGTCGCAAGGGGCCCCGCCAAAAGCAGAATTGAAGTCTGTCCAGCCGGAGGTCGGGCTTGGGTTTAGCCATTCCGTACATTCAGTCGGTATTCCTCCACCAACAATGATGGCGTCATCCGCTGAGCAACCAAAAGCATCTGTAACAGTGACTGAATAAAGCTGGCCACCAGTCAAGCCTGTGGCGGTTTCTGTTGTTTGCCCATCCGACCAGAGGTAAGTATAGGTGCCGGGGTCGCCAAAAGTTTCGACGTTAGCAGTTACAGAACCGTTGTTGTTGTCAACAAGGTTGGGGAATAATAAAGTAGAAAAATTGATAACCATAGAGTCGGCTGAAAGGCTACAAATGCTAGCGAAGGCATCGTTGACATCAGCGTAGGTTACGCTGTAAACCACCCAGGTTCCTGCAAATGGCGGAAAACCGTAGAAGCTAAGTGTGCCATTGAAATCACTGTCAAAGGTGGAGGAATCCGGCGTGCTTGTAAACAAGAAATTGCCATTTAGCGCGCCTGTTCCACCTGGGCTGTTGCTGAAAAACAAGCCGTGTCCACCTCCTGTAGGTATTTCTGCCGATGTGTTGATGACAGTAGCGGAATAGCCTAAACACAAGTTGACTGTATCGGTGGTCAACAGTGTACCTGCTTCACAGGCAGTTGCACAGATAGCACCGCCCGTGCAAGTCAGTGCAGGGTAGCCGTTAAAGTCGGTAGTGCTCGGATTCCCGCAATTCCCAGCTTCATTGATTACAATAACATAGGTGCCGCTTTCAGAGGCGGTCCAAGTGATGGAACAAGCGTCGCCGTCGCCAGCGCCAAAGGCATCCACGGCACCACTGGGTGCAATGATGGTGAACTCAGGCACCCAACTTCCCGCACTTGGGCCATTGCAGATGCTAAAAACATAAGTGCCACCAGCCATAAAGTTGTTGGCCTGATAAGCTTCGGATGCGCCAACCTCAAAAGCAGATATTTCATTGAACGGGCATCCGGTTCCATCGTCACAAGGAGCCCCACCAAAATTGAGGTTGAAGTCAATGTAGGCGCTCGGGGGTGCGGGGAAAAGCCAATCAAGGCATTGGGCTATGGATTGGTTAACTGCGAACAGGCTTATAAAAAGTAGCGCAGCAAGAGTAGCGTAATTTTTTTTCATCATTAGAAAATGTTTATTGGTTAATTAATTCGGCAATTTAGCTCCAACCTTTTTTACAAATGGATTTAAGCATAATAATCTCAATGAAATGCAAGTGAAAAGACATATTGCCATTTTGAGTATCAAAGTAAAATGGCCAAGTACAGAGCGCACTTGACCATTTTGGCTTAATTTCATTTTGAAGATGTTTCAAAAAATCTATCGAACTTGATAGAGCAAGACATCTCTGTGTCACAACCCTTCCAACACCGTAAAACTCGTCCGCCTGTTCAACTGATGCTCCTCCTCCGTGCATCTGGCGCAGGCGCAGGTTGCCTTCGGTAATGATTCCCCGTAGCCCTTCGCCGAGAGGCGCTCCACCGAAATGCCCCTCGACACGAGGTAGTCCACGGCGGACTGCGCCCGTCGCTGGCTGAGTTCGGCGTTGTAGCCGTCGTTGCCCCGGCAGTCGGTGTGCGAGCTGAGTTGGATGCGGATTTTGGGGTTCAGTTCCAGGTTCCGGGCGAGGGCGTTCAGCGTCGGTTGGGCATCCGGGCGGATGTCCCATTTGTCAAAGTCGTAGTAGATGTCCTCCAGCACGATTTCCTTGTTGAGGAAGATTTTGTCCAAAACAACCTCCACTTCAAAGGTCTGCACGGGGTTGTTCGGGTCCTTACCAATGCCTTTTGTGGAGAAAAAAGTTTCTCCCGTCAGGTAGCCGTTTTTCGTCGCAATGAATTGATAGTCTGTGTTTTCCGTCAAGTCCATACTGAAAAAACCATCCTCGGCCACCGTGAAATTTTTTACTTCCTTGCCAAATTTCACCTCAACCATTGCGCCATTGAGCGGTTTGCGGCCCAGTACTTTGGTGTCGGGGTTGTCGGCCTCGGCGTAGATTTTTTCCAGTACATAGCCTTCCAGTTTCAGCTTGTACTCAGCCACGGGCTTCACAGGTTCTGGCGGCGGTATGCGCCGCTCGAAACGGTAGAGGTCATCATTCCCATTTCCGTCCGGTCGGTTGGAGCTGAAATAGCCGACTTGCAGCACATCCAGCCCTTTTTTCGCTTGGTAATCAATCACGTAGGCAAAATCGTCGGAGCCAGAGTTGAGCGGTGGCTTGAGGTTCTGCACAGGAGCCCATGCGCCGCCAGCACTTTTGTAGGTTTTGAAAATGTCCAGTCCGCCCATGCCGGGATGGAAGTCGCTGGCGAAGTAGAGCGTGTCGCCGTCCAGCCACGGGAATTTCTCGTTGCCGATGGTGTTCACGGTGCGGGGCATGAGTTTGGGTTCGGTCCATTTTTCGTCCCGGCCACGTTCGCTCGACCAAAGGTCATAGCCGCCCCAGCCGTCCTTGGAATTAGAGGAAAAATAAAGCGTGCTACCGTCGGCGCTGAGGGCCGGGTGACCGTAGTTGATGCCGTTTTGCTGAAAAGGCAGTGCCACAGGGTCTGACCACTTCGAGCCGTCCCATTTGCTGGATATTATTTTGCAGAAATTGTCCTCTTTTTTGTCACCGTAGCAGCGGGTGAAGTAGAGTTCCGTATTAGCCTTATTAAACGTGGCCGTACCTTCGTTGTTTGGGGTATTTAGTTGGTTGTCAAATGGTTGCACATCGTTGGACTGCAAGTCGGCGGTAAACAGGTCGGAGAATTCATTGCCCGTCCATTTGTAGGTATCGTCGCCGGTGGCGGCTTGTCGGTCGGAGGTGAACACGATTTTACCTGGCTGAAAAATGGCCGGAGCATAGTCTGCACCGGGGCTGCTGAAAGGTAAAATGGTGGCAGCATACGCCTTTGATTTCTCTTCTTTCCAGCCTTTGGCCACTTGGCAAGCGGCAATTTCCCGTTTGTACTCGTAGGGGCTTCCGATTTCAATGCCCAGTTCCTTGAACTGTTTCATGGCCTCGTCGTACTGCTCTTGTTGTTTGAGGGAGTAGGCGTATTCCCGAAGGGCGTCGGTGCCATAGCCATCGTCGAAGGCTTTTTTGTACCAATCGGAGGCGCTGGCTGGCTTGTTGAGCATCCGGTAGCTTTCGCCGAGTTGGAAGGCGATTTTGCCTTTTTCTACCCGGCTTTTGGCTTTTTGGTGCTCTTTTTTGAGCAAATCCACTGCTACTGCATACTGTTTTCGGTCCACAGCAAAGTTGCCATCCTTGACTTTTTGGGTGTAGTTGCAAGCAGCGAGCGCAAAAATTGCAAATAAGAAAAAGGCGTATAAACTCTTCATCGTTTCAGTTTTTTTGAAAAAACGCTTCATTCCGGGCTTTGTTGCCGTGAAATGGACGGCCAAATTACCGAACGGTTCTTTTGCTGGCGCAAAATCTTCCTTTTATACCGACGAAAAGGCATTCCAAACTGCTGATTTTCATCAAAATAATCTTTTCTTTGCTTTGGCTTTCGAACTACGCAACATACTAACAAAAACATGTAATACTATGAGTAACTCACTTCTCGTCACTTCTGACCTTCGTTCTGTTGTTTTGATAGATAGTTTAAAAAATGACCAAAAGCTTTCGATTGGCAAGCGGGGCGTTTTGTTATCCGTGCTTGGCAGTGACATCTGCGCCACCGAAGTGCCAGCCAGTCTAGAAAAATTCGTGGATGACACAGCAAATAGCAGTAAGGCGTTCTACGAGTTCGACGCAAGCGATGCCATCAAGAATCAGCTGTGCATCACCTATAATGACGGGAATAACACGGTTTTTATTATTGGGATAACGGATGTAATTGCCAATCTTTCGGGACCAACTGAAATACCCCAGAATAAGGTAAAAACATTTTCTGTAAAAATGAAGAACAATACTAACACCGGATTAACTTCTCCAAGTGTTATTTTGGTTCGTCTGGAGACCATTGGCATAAAGCGGCTAATACGGTTCTATTATCTGCCATCAGCATAATTGTTTTGACTATTTCAATTTTGTATTTGCCCATATCATGAGTTCGTCTAATCCAAGCAGATTTTCTGTGTTGGGTTGTTGCTTTAATTCTGATAAGTATTGACGAAGGGTTCGGACAGAAGATTTAAATTCGTTGACTGGTGCATTGAAGATAGGCTTAAGGTAAACATTCAAAACTGTTTCTTCAATGGATTCTTGACTATTTTCATTTGCTTTATAAAACCGGAAAGCTGACCGGATTTCTAGGTCTAGTTGCTCATATTTGTCAAGCTCATAGAATGATATAATTTTGTAAATTCTAATTATACGATGGATGTCCAATCTGCCACTGGTTTTCATCGTTTTTACAATATGGTCAACCCATTTAATACAATTATGGAAATCTCCAACCAGAAAATATACAGTAACTATATTGCCTGCTAATACAATATTTTTTTTTAAGCCAAATTTGTTCATACCCTCAATGATTTCAGGCAATAGTTTATTGGCATCCGAAAATTCATTCTTGTTTAAATGGTACAATAACTTAGAAAGTGATATGTACCGAAATATCACTTTTTGGTTATGCAAGTTTCCACTAGATTTTTCATTTTTAAGGCGTTCATACCATTCCTGTGCTTCATTTTTTTTATCCTCCAATTTATAGCAACAGTTTACCAAATTGGCGATTTCGTTAATGTATCTATGGAATTCCTCTTCTTTAATCATTGGTAATTCCTCCCACCATTCTACGGCTTTTCTTGAATAAGCATAAACATTATCCATGTCGCCCAAAATATTGTAATACACCATGTTGCATTGTAGATACCTTCGCATGGCCTGCAAAGAACTCGGCTTATTTTCACTATTAAGTAATTCGAGCGGGAGCTGCTTCTTCATTGTCTCAACCCGGTTTTCATCATTGGGATTAAAGTCCCGATATAGTTCCAATAACAACCGATAATACAAATCCAAATACTTCAACTCCTCATCAATCGCCTTCAGCGTCCGTTCCCGTTCCTCGTTCAGCGTCTCGATGTGCTCCAACTGCACCCTCGCCCGCCGGTCAAAGAGCGACACCTGCTCCTCCCGGTTGATTTCCAACAGTGTAAACTGGTCTTCCAGTTCGGCGGCCATAGCCTTTGCCTCGGCAATGCGCTCGGTACTTTGGTCGTAGAGGCCCCGCTCGTAGAGGTAGCGGGCATCCATCAGTCGCTCTTTCACCTGGGCGGCCTTTGAGGATTGGCTGCGGTAATCCCGCATACTGCGGAGGATGGCCTCATATAAATAGGCCTTGTCGGAGGAGAGGTTGGCAGCGAATTTCTTTTTAAGCGGTTCCTCGTCGTACTCCTCTTGGTTGTTCACCGCATCGAAAAGGGCGAGGTAGCGGCTGTCAGAGCGGCCGCTCTTTTTGGCGTCCAACACGAAGTAGCGTTTCTCCGATTTGGACATGGCCTGTACGAGGTGGAAAAGGTCTTCTTTACTTCGCATGGGTTGGTGTTTGTTCAGCCCGACAGAAGGTATTCTGACGAGCCATTGTTGTCAAAAGCGGCCAAAAAGTAGGGAAATCATTTTTTTTCATTTTTTTTCTGGCCTTTGGAAGTTCCAACTTTATAGAGTTGTGACCAGCATTTTTTCCTTAAATCTATTCTCGTTTTAGCAAAATCAAATTCCTTAAAACGCTGAAAAATAGTGTTTTATGGTAAAATATTTTAATGCACAAACTACCAAGCTATGATGCCGCACGATCAAATCCTATCGGTAGAAACTCCAACTGTGACCCAAATATGGATTGTAGGCGTCTTGGCCCGCCTTACTTTTGTATCATCAAAAATGATTAAGTCAAAGGACGGTATCAAGATAAGAAAGCACTGATAAAATCCCTGTAAGAAACAAAGCGATGAACAAACATATCATGGGATTAATTTGAGATGGCGAGTGTTGGGTGATGAGACTTCCTCGTAAGACCCTGACCCCAATGACCCGCCCCTTTTAAAGTTCGACAGTTGGCAGTTTGACAGTTTGCAGTCAGGTGCTGCCCAACTTTTTAAATACAGAACAATGAACAAACCCTTTTTTGACCAAAGATTTTGGAGCGGTTATAAGTAGTTATTTTCTGTTGTCGGGTTTACCCGTTTTTGATTGGTAAACCCATTTTTTGAATTTCCTATTTTATTGAGCGATACCGGCAAAAGTACCCGGAGCATTAAACTTAAGGGTGAAAACTACCCCCTACGGCGAGGAAGCACAGCCCGGAAACAACTGGTAAAGGCTTCGCAAACTGATGAACGACCAAATGGGTTTCCCTTAACCGGAAAGACATTTACCCTTAACAGCATCAGGAAAAAAGGGCGCTTCCTTGCCTTCTTTAGTTTTGAGTTGCGAATTATGAGTTTTGAGTTGTCCCCAGCTCGCAACTCATTACTCAAAACTCGAAACTCCTAACATGTAATATTGGGTGTTCTCATAGTGTGTGGGCTACCCCTGTACCAAACGAGGGCAGGGCGTAGTTTAAAATTCCAGGGTTTGTCGAGCGTAAGTTCGGCAAACCCTTTTTTGTTGTTGGGTAATTAGGTTATTGGGAGATTGAGGTATTCGCCAATATCCCAATCATTAAATAACCCAACCCCTCAATTCAAATACACCCCAAACGGTTGATTGTCAGGAATTTGTACGTCAATGTTTTCGAGCAGGGTAGTAGCGAGGGAAAGGCCAAAATAGTCCACTTTCACGGGAAAGGATTTGTGGGTACGGTCAACCATGACGGCTATCTCCACTTTCTTGGGCAGGGTATCGAGAATGGGCTTGCAGGCATAAAAAATGGTGCGACCAGTATTGGCCACATCGTCCACCACGATGATGGTTTTATCTTGTAAATAAGGGATTGGCAAGTCGAGCAATATCTCTGAAGATAGCGGGTCGGCTGGGTTGATGTGGAGGTGGGTCAGTGTGATAGTTTGGCTACTGAGGGCCGCCAATTCAGCATGTAGCAGCCGTGCGAATGCCATGCCTCGGTTATTGATTCCAGCGAGAATGATTTCTGGCTCCTCATAGTTGTGCTCCAATATCTCGATGGCAAGGCGCCGTATCTTCTGTCGTATTTTATGGTCGTCAAGTATTTGCATGAGAAAGAAGTAAAAAGTAAAAAGGACAAAGTAAAAAGTGGGTGTCCAAACGTTGGCAAACTTGCTTCAGAGTGATGTTACTCCATGGTTGTAGCCACAATTTTTACAAATTTACAAAACTTCCAAGCCCCCTCAATCCGGAATCGCAAATCGCAAATCCGCAATCGTCAAGCGCCCGCCACTTTTGTTGTTGCAAAAAGGCGCTTGACGCTGTACCTGCTGCTACCATTCACCATCACCATTAACAGGCCACCAACGATGGCCAGGTTTTTCATAAACATGACCCCCTGCATCCGCCGAAAAACCTCGGAGCCTTCCATCTGAAGCTGTGGGCAGCTAACGGCCATTTTACATTCGAAAGGCACGTTCCAGAAGTCATGGACAATGAAGGTCACCGGAACCCAATAAAGCAATAACAGAAAAGAACCCAGGCTTGACCTGTAACCGGACAATATCATTAAGCCACCAAGTACCAGCAGTATAATGGCGCCATAGAGCAGAAAATCAGGCTGCCATTTTAGCCCATAAAAATCCATCTTGTTTTTGGTTTCCTTGAAAAAAAAGATGGAATCGTACGCTTCGTAAAGAAAAATGAAGGACAACAAGATGCGCCCAAGCAGGTCAGTAAAGTTTTTCAATTTTAGATGTTTGTGGTGAACGATTCAAATGGGGAGGGCAAAGTTCTGCTTAAATTCTGAAAGAAACGCACTTGCGCTACTTAAAAAACAGCACCTCCACCTTCCCGCCTTCCAGTGCTTTTCGCTCGTTCCGCCAAACCATTTCCCCGTCCAGTCCCTTGGGCAGCATCACCACGGCCTTGTAGCCATTGTCCATTTTGTCCAGTTTCACGGAGATGTTTCCCAGCGGGTGTGGCATTTTCCCTTCGGCAAAAGTCAGGCTGCCCAGGTTCGGTTCAATTCGCACGGTCCCGAACCCCGGCGACCCCGTGTTGATGCCCAGCACCGTGCTCAAAAGCTGGTAATTCGGCGCAGCGCTCCAAGCGTGGCAGTCGCTGCGGGTCGGTTCGGGTTTCTCGGCGAAGGTCGTCAGGCCCATGTCCAGCATGGCCCGCCAGTCGTCGAGTTGGGGCGAAAGCTCGTCGCCCATGCCCGTTTTTTTCAGTGCTTCCAGCAAATAGAAGCGGAAGTAGAGCGTGGTCTGCGTGATGCTTTTGTCGGCCATTATTTTGCGGAGCAAAGCAGGTTGTTGTGCCTTCGGCAATGCGTCGGTCAGCACGGCGAGGATGTTGGCGTGCTGGCTGAACGTGGCCTTCGTCGGGTTGTCGGCAAACATGCCCCGAGCCTCATCCCAACAAAGACGGTAAGTGGCCTCCACGAGCGAGTCAGCACGGCGGGAGTAGGCCGTAGCCTTTTCTTTTTCTCCAAAAAAATCGAACAGCGCCGCCGCCTGCCGCAGCGTGTAGGCATACTGCAAGGTCAGGATGGACGACCCGCCCCGTGCCACGCCGGGCGGTACGCCGCCGATGCGCTCCTCCTCGCTCCATTCCCATGACCAGTCCACGAAGTTCCACCATTCCACAGGGCCGAGCATTCCATTGGGTGCGATGCGTGCCTCCTCCCAGGCCAGCACATCCTCGATGCCCGGCCTGAATTTTTTTACAAAAACCTCGTCGTTGCGGAGCATCCAATAATCATAAACCATGCTGACCCAAAATAGGGAGTAGGTCGGGATGATTTGCATATCGTTGCAGGGGTAGCGGCTCTGCGTCAGGCCGTCGGGGATGCGGCTGTTGTCAAAATCCTCGATGCTTTTGCGCACCAGCCGGTCGTCGCCGCTGACGTAGAGCGAGATGAGCGCTTGAATCCGGGTGTCGCCGACGTAGCTGAGTTGCTCGTAGTACGGGCAGTCAAAGTAGGTCTCCCCAGCACAGCGTTGGGCGGTGCGCCAGCCCACTTTCCAGATTTGCTCGTGGGTGGGGTCGCTACTCTTGAAACTGGCCTTCGCCTCCAGCGGGTAGCCGTAGCTCATCCCGTGCAAGTCGTTGATAGTCAAGGGTTCATCACCCGTTTCGATGTCGAGTTGGAGCCAACGCCAAGTACGGAACCACAGCGGTCGGAACACCCGTCCCTTGCCGCCGTCCGGCGAAAAACGGTCTTGAATGCCCATGATTTCCTTGCCTTCCCATTCGTTGCGGTTGCCCTTTTGGCGGTTTTTGTCAAAAAGCGCCTCGGCGTAGGTGAGCGTGATTTTTGCGCCCTTGCCGCCCGTGGTGGTGAGGGTGGGGTAGGCGTTTACGAGCATTTTTTGGTCAATCAAAATTTTACCTTTTGTGTTTTTGGGAATGACGAACGGCAGCGAATCAGTCGCTTGGGCTTTCGCTTTGCCGGGGTTTGTGGATGCAAAATTTGACCTCACCACGTTGCCCATTTTTATTTTCTCTTCGGTAAAAAGCGGGATGCTCCTCGGCACGAGCATCCAGTTGCCATCCGACCCCAGCCCCCGAGGCTTCCCGGCGAACCAGAGCTGCTCGGCGTTTTTCCATTTAGAATCATCAAAACCGGGTTGCTCCCAACCCCAAGGATAGCGGCTGGCGTCCACGTCGTCGCCGTCGCCGGTTACGAAATAGGCTTGCAATTTTCCACGGTCAACGGGCAGTGGGCGGTAGGCCTCATTGCGCAGCACCCGCCAAGTTTTGTCGGTGTTCACAAGGTCTTCGGCCTCCGTATTGCCTTGCAGGATGAAGCCCGTTTGGTAGCTGATTTGGGCGAAAGGGGCGTGTTCCGCTGCGTTCCAGACAATGGCGGCGAGGGTATTTTTTCCTGCTTTCAGTTGTGGAGCAATGTCCACCGTCTCAAAATTCCAGTGGCCGAGGTCGCTGCGGGCGGGGCCACTGCTCACGGGCTGACCGTTGACGAAGAGGCGGTACCGGTTGTCAGCGCTGACGTGGACGACGAAGCTGGCAGGTGCCTTTTTTAGGTCAAATGTTTTCCGAAAATGATAGACACCGTACTGCTTGGGCGACTCGCCAGGGCAGACTACCCAGCGTGCCTTCCAGAAATTGTCGAGGATGCGGGGGGCGATGTTGGCTGTTGGCGCTTGGCTGTTGGCGCTTGGCAGTCCGAGGAAAATAAGGAAAATGAGTGGCAGGCTTTTCATCTAAGTGGTGGGTTTAGTTTTTGTCAATTATTCGGCAAGAAAGTGGTTTTTGTTAAATAAATTGAATTCAAACCCAACCTTTGGCTAACTTTCGTTCGTCTTGCAAACTGCACCTAAACCCTTAATTTTATGAAGATTCATTTTTTCACGCTTTTCCTTCTGTTTTATGGCTTCCAGCTCTTCGGTCAAAACAAACAGACCACCACAATTACGACGAGGGAGTCAAAAGATACTGGCATCATTGCCCAACTTGCCAAAGGAAACGAGAACTCCAACTCCGACTTTCACGACGAAATAGGCATCAATTTCACACGGTTCCTCGATGAAGCGATTGATTTTGGTGGCAACGAAACGACGCTCAGTCCTTACCTTTTTACTTACAAGCGACTCAATCAAAGCGGCGACGGCTTTCGCATGGGGGCGGGGTTTGACTTTTCCCGCAGCAAAGGGGACATATCCGGCAATTTTTTTGATGACGAAGCGAAATCAGCCAGCAGCTCACTTGACCTAAGGATAGGCAACGAGCACCAGCGAAAAATCACTGATCGTTGGTCATATTATTATGGTTTCGATGGCCTTATCGGGTACAGCGTTCTCGATGTGAAATCCAGTAATGCGAAAATTACCAACTCCTCCATGTACGGAGGCATTGGCCCAGTAATGGGGGCACAATTCATGTTCAACGAGCGGGTTGGGCTTTTCACGGAGGCTTCTTTTTACCTTGTTCAATCGTTCCTCAACGAGAAAATAGAATTTACTTCTAGTTTTGAGGAAGATGAAAAAAGCAAGTCCAACGCTACCAATCTGAGCTTTCAAATACCAACTAACATATACCTGTTCTTCAAATTTTGACCATCATTTTTCACCATAAACAACCCAATATGAAAAATCTCAACCATGTCGTTTTTGCTTTAGCTACTTTGGCATTTTTTGCTGTGGCTTGCCAAAAAGACAGCAATTCCTCCTTGCCAACGCCTAAACTGGTGCAGGGTCAATACGATTACCTCGACTTGAATCTGCCCTTCTCCCATTTCAGTGAGGATCAGCTTTCCTCCGCTTTCCCTAACTATAAGAACGTAGAAAACCCACTTACCAATGAAGGAGCCACACTGGGCAGGGTGCTCTTCTACGATGGCCACCTTTCCATAAATAACCTCATTTCCTGCGGTTCTTGCCATCTTCAGTCAAAGGGGTTTGCCGACCCAGTGCCATTTAGCACAGGTTTCAAGCTTGGAAAAACCACCCGCAACTCCATGTCGATTGCCAATATGTCCTTGCAGCGCAATTATTTCTGGGACAGAAGGGCCAGTAAATTGGAGGAACAAGTGATGATGCCTGTGCAAAACCACATAGAAATGGGCATCGAAAAGCTAGGGGTGTTGCCCATAAAACTGGCAGAAGTTCCCTACTACCCAGCCTTGTTTGAGGCCGCATTTGGCGACTCGGAAATCACTGAAGAGCGGATAAGCTTTGCGCTGGCGCAATACCTGCGAAGCATGGTTTCCGGCAACTCTCGTTTCGATGAAGGCGCTGCCAATGAATTTTCAAATTTCACCGAATTGGAAAAAATAGGCATGGAGCTATTTACTGGTTGGGACAGTCGTGCTGGTTGTGCCAATTGTCATGGTGGACTTTTGTTTGATGGATGGAGTTCGGAGAACATCGGACTTGATGCTGTTTACACCGACCAGGGCCAAGGGGATGGCAGGTTCAAAGTGCCGTCGCTTCGCAATGTCGCAGTGAGCGCACCCTACATGCACGATGGCCGATTCAACACCCTCGAAGAAGTCATTGACCATTATGACAATGGGGTGAAAATGAATCCTGGATTGAGCTGGTCCCTGATTGATTCGACTGGCCAGGGAGCGAAGCGGTTGGGGTTGACTTCCATCGAAAAGAAGGCGCTTGTCGCCTTTCTAAAAACTTTGACCGATGAACAGTACCTGAAAGACCCCAAATTCAGCGACCCTTTCAAGTGAAAATGAGGCGTGGGTAAAGAGATTGCCTAAAAATGCGCAGTGGACATAGTTGCTACTGCGCATTTTTTTTTTGCTCCCCAATTCCCTAATTCCCCAATTCCCCAAGAATCACCCCCCGTACCCGGTCGGAAAGCGCCTCCACATCTGCCATTGTCAGCCCGGCCGTCTCGATGGGTTTACTCCAAATAATGCGCACGGTACCCGGCCACAAGTCAAGACCTGAATCGGGATTTGTGATGCTTTTCACCCTGACCAACGTCTGGATGGCGATGGGTTTCTGCGACTCGATGGCAATGCGGAACGCTCCTTTGTGGAACGGTAGCAGCGGGTCAGTGGAGCGGTTTCGGGTGCCTTCAGGGTAAATAAAAACGGAGTAGCCCTCCGATAGGGTTCGGTGCAGGTATTTCATGCTGCTGGAGCGGGAGCTGGCACTTGAGCGGTCCACCAACACGCAGAGTTTGCGCACGATGAAGCCAAAAAGAGGCACTTTCACCAGTTCTTTTTTTGCCAAGAATTTGTAAACGCCGGGGTAGGCACGGGCATTTATCATGAAATCCAATGCTGTCAGGTGGTTGCTCACGATGATATAGGACTTGCCGATGTCGATATTTTGAAGCCCTTCAATTTTGAAGCGAACAAGCGTCAAACCAAAGTAAATTCGGGTATAAACTTGGTGGCTGAACCAAAAGATGTACCGCACCCACGGCCTTGGGAACACCAGGAACGCCAAGTAGTAAAATGGGAAAAGTACGAGCCAAAGCAGAAAAAAAACAAGGATGCCGTAGATTGCCCAAAGTTTTCTAAGTATTTTCATCGCAATGTTAAATTGGGCGCAAAGCTCTTATTTATTGAGACATTAGACAACAGACTTTAGACTTCAGATGGAGTAAGTATTAAATACGGAGCCTAAAACTTGCTTTTAAAGGCTTCAATTACCATCTTTTCTGAAAGTCATCTATCATCTAAAGTCTATTGTCATCGGTCTCTTGTCTAACGTCTTTTTATGAAAAATATCGTCATTCTTGACGGCTACACCGCCAATCCCGGCGACCTGTCTTGGGCGCCATTGGAGGCACTAGGCCACCTGACCGTCTTCGACCGGACGCCCCCAAACCTCGTGGCGGAACGGGCCGCCAACGCCGACATCGTGCTGACCAACAAAGCAGCGTTCGATGCTGCTACCCTCGCCCAACTTCCCAAACTGCGCCTTGTCAGCGTGCTGGCCACCGGTTACAACGTGGTGGACGTAGCTGCTGCCCGAGAACTGGGTGTCACTGTTTGCAACGTGCGGGGCTATGCTGCCAATGCCGTTGCTCAGCATGTTTTCGCTCTAATTTTGGCAATTACCAACCGCATTGCGGAGCACAACCAGCATACGGCAGAAGGCGGCTGGGCAGCTTCACTCGATTGGAGCTACACGCTCACCCCGATTTGGGAACTGGCGGGTAAAACGATGGGCATCTACGGCTTTGGTCAAATTGGGCAGCGGGTGGCAGACATTGCACAAGCTTTCGGGATGCGGGTGGTAGCAACTCACAAGCACCCGGAGCGTGACCGTAGGGCAGGTGTGGACTTTGTTTCTTTTGATGAACTGCTGTCACAAAGCGATATCCTTAGCCTTCACGCACCTTTAAGTCCTGAAAACCAGGGCATTGTGAATTTGAATTCGCTGGCGCAAATGAAGCCATCGGCCTTGTTAATCAACACTGGGCGTGGTGGTCTGATAGTGGAGGCTGACCTGAAAACGGCATTGGAGACTGGCTTGATTGCTGGGGCTGGATTGGATGTGCTAACGGAGGAGCCGCCAAGAAAAGGAAGTCCGTTGATAGGTTTATCGAATTGCCTGGTCACGCCTCATAATGCTTGGGCAACTCGTGAGGCGAGGCAACGGATGATTGAGGAATCGGCGGAGAATGTGCGGGCGTTTTTGGCCGGATGGCCGAGGAATTTAGTTGGCAGTTAGACAGTTCACAGTTGGCAGTCGGCGGGTGCTTCCACTCGATCGGCTGCCAACTGTGAACTGTCTAACTGGCGAACTTATTAGGCAATCGGCGGAATGCGGAGCACCTGGCCTGGGTAAATCTTGTCAGGGTGCGTTAGCATTGGCTTGTTGGCCTCGAAGATAGTTGGGTACTTCATGGCATTGCCGTACTGCTCTTTGGCTATTTTGGAAAGGGTATCGCCCTTAACAACCGTGTAGAACACTGCCTCTGGTTCCGGTTCTGCAGCAGAAACGGTCATCCAGTCATCTACGGATGCGATGCCAGCTACGTTGCCGATGGCAAGGATGACTTTTTCCTTTTCCGACTGGCTGTCAGCTTCACCAGTGACGGTAGCCTTGTCATCGTCCACTATAATATTAAGATTGGTGACTTGAAGGCCAAGCGATGTTACGTGGTTGGTCAGGCGCATGGCCAACTGTGCATTTTCGAGTTGGTCGAGCGCACTTGGAGTAGCAGGTGCCGCCGGAGTGGCTTTGGTTTCGGCTTTTTTGCCGCCGAAAAGGGCTGTGCCTGCGTTTTTCAAAAAAGAAAATAGACCCATGATTCAATTAGTTTTAAAATGTTAGACTGTCCTTTATCTGCGAGTTGCATACACCGGGCAGTGTAGATTAATGTAGTTGGGGCAAAGGTATTGTTTTTAGAAGTCCAACAAAAATTGCCCCGAAAAAGATACATGATGTTGACGAAAAGCATGGCAAACGTCACTTAATTTTTACTGGAAATTCAGGGTGTTGCCAGGTTGTTTTATCGCTGGAGGTAGCATTTAGAGTAAAAGATGTTTTCCCGCAAATCTTCCAATGTGCCAACCAATACGGCTAATTGAGGCAAGTTGTGCTGTCCAAATGAAACACATAGTTATATAACGACTGAAACAAAAACAAGGGAATTGAGTAAAAGGCGTATATTTGCGCAGTTTTTTCGGAAGGCGTTTAAAAATTCATAATTTGTTCACATAAATTATTGATTTATAAGCCTTTAACAATCATACATCAACATTTTTTCCGAGGTTTTACTACTCGAAAAATGTGGATTTGGGCCAAGCAACATGCCGGGTTTGCACCGGATGGCATTTGAAAAATGCTTCATTCGGGTGTTGAGCGGCAGTTCCCCAGATTTCACAGCTAAAAAAATAGCTTGTCATGCAAGGAAAAGGTTTTATTAAGTTCTTTCTCGTGGCTTTTGCCGTGGTCTCCCTCATTCAATTTGCGTTCATGATTCCCACTTGGGGAGTTGAGAGCAAGGCGGACAAATATGCGACTTCAAAATGCCCGGACGGGAAGGGCACTGTTTGTTTCAGGCAACAACGGGCCAGTTACCTGGATTCGATTTCCAGTGAAACAATTTTCAGGATTCCATTGCTCAAATCCTATACTTATCAGGAGTTGAAAGGCTCTCAGTTGGGCTTTGGCCTCGACCTGAAAGGTGGTATGAGCGTTTTGCTGCAAGTTGACTTGCGTGACTTTATTCGCGCGATGACCGGTAATTCGTTGGATAAAGGGGTTGAAGATGCTTTGAAAAAAGCGACAGAACTGCAACAAAACTCACAATCCGATTATATTTCGCTGTTTGACCAGGCTTGGAAGGAAACTTCAGGAGGCAGGGCATTGAACTCCGTTTTTAAACGCAATGAATTGCTGAAAAACGAAATCAACGCCAGTTCGTCAGATGCACAAGTAATTGCCCTGCTTCGCCGGGAGGCTGACCTGACGGTTGGTCGTACCTACGAGATGCTCAAGCAGCGTATTGACAAACTCGGCGTGGTAGGCCCAACGGTTTCTTTGGACAAAGGCCGTGACCTTATCCTTGTGGAGTTGCCTGGTATTGAGAATCCGCAACGTGCTCGTACATTTCTACAAAGTGCTGCCAAACTGGAGTTCTGGAATGTGTACCGCATTACCGATGGAGCAGTTGGAAGTGCTTTTGCTGCCGCAAACGACAAGCTGAAGAAGATGGAGTCTGGTGAGGTAACTACCAGTACCGTTACAATTGACAGCTCGAAAGTAGATTCGCTGGGTAATAAGATAATGGACACCATTGAGGTGGCCGGCAGCAAAGTGGATACAGCAGGAGTTGACCTTACTTCCACAAGTGGGCCATTGTTCGATATTTTCACGCCAAACAATGGTTCCCGTGGTTATGCAGTGATGGGTCAGGCGGAGCGCAATAAGCGTGATGAGGTCATGGCCATGCTTTCCAAGCCAGGTATTAAGGAATTGTTTCCTTCAAATGTCACTTTCTTTTGGTCTCGCAAGCCCGCCAAAAACGATAAAGGCGAGCAAACAAAGGATATTTATGAGCTTTATGCCATCAAAAAGGAGCCTGGCAAAAACACTGCTCCGCTTGAAGGTGATCACGTGACAGATGCCGCTGCCAGCCCAAACCCTACAACTGGGGAATTGGCTATCAGCCTTCGAATGGATCCAGAAGGCGCTCGTATCTGGGGCGCCATGACGCAAAAAGCTGCCACCGATAATAACCGTGAAATCGCTATCGTATTGGATAGTGCAGTAGTTTCAGCTCCGAGTGTTCAGAATCCAATCCTTAGTGGTTCCTCTGAAATTACAGGCAGTTTCACATTGGAAGAAGCAAATGATATTGCCAGCATCCTTGAAGTGGGCAAATTGCCTGCGGGCACCAAAATCATCCAAGAATCGTTGGTTGGCCCTTCACTCGGCAAGGAGAATATTAACACAAGTATGAGCGCGCTTTTACTGGGCTTTTTGCTCGTGTTGGCGTTTATGATATTCTACTACGGCTCTGCGGGTATTTTCTCCATCATCGTATTGTTTTTGAACATTATTTTCCTTTTAGGTACTGTGTCTTCTATCGGTACTGTTTTAACGTTACCCGGTATTGCAGGTATCGTGCTAACCATCGGTATGGCGGTAGATGCGAACGTAATCATATTTGAAAGGGTACGAGAGGAGTTGCGAGAAGGGAAATCACTTATGGTGGCAATTCGCGAGGGCTATCGTCACTCTTATTCTGCCATCATTGATGGAAACTTGACTACCCTTTTGACGGCCATTGTACTTGCTGTATTTGGTCTTGGGCCAATCAAAGGGTTTGCTGTCATTTTGATATGGGGCATAATCTTTACCTTTTTCACTGCAGTTTTGGTCAGCCGTCTTCTCATTGAGTGGTGGGTTGGCAAAGGGAACAACCTTTCGTTTTGGACTTCGCCAACGAAAAACGTTTTGGCCAACCTCAATGTGGATTGGATGGGCAAGCGTAAACTGTTTTATGGTGTTTCAACCGTTATTACAGTGCTCGGTATTGTTTCGTTTTTTACACGTGGTTTCGACCTTGGTGTTGACTTCAAGGGAGGTTTTTCTTACAATGTCGTTTTTGAAAAGGCCACGGAGGCAGAGGCCATCCGTGAAGCATTGACCGCACCGTTTGGTAAAACGCCGATTGTGAAGGCTGTTGACACCGAGAATACTTACAACATCCTGACTGATTACAGGGTAAAGGATGATGGAGACAATGTCCAGGAGGAAGTCATGGAAAAACTTCACGAAGGACTTGCTACTCTGGCAGGCGGCGTATCTTTGGATGATTTCAAGAGCCCAGATGGGATAAAGACCCACATCATTTCTTTCAGCAAAGTTGGTCCTACGGTGGCTGATGACCTTCGGAAGAGTGCTTGGAAGGCTGTCTTCTTTGGGTTGCTCGTCATTTTCCTCTATATCTTGCTCCGCTTCAACAAATGGCAGTACAGCCTTGGTGCTGTCATCGCAACATCACACGACGCTTTGATAGTAGTGTCATTGTTCTCGCTCTTGCATGGCATCCTGCCTTTCCCGATGGAAGTTGATCAGGCGTTCATTGCTGCGATACTTACCATCATTGGTTACTCCGTGAACGATACAGTTATCGTGTATGACCGTATCAGGGAGTACTTTGGGAAATATCCTGACAAAGAGAAACACGAGATAATCAACATGGCCATCAACAGCACGATGAGCCGTACGCTCATTACCGCCTTGACGACCCTGTTCACCGTAATGGTGCTCTGGATATTCGGTAGCGGTAGCATTAAAGGCTTTGCTTTCGCCTTGGTGATTGGCGTAGCAGTTGGTACTTATTCCTCCGTCTTTATCGCATCGCCAGTAATGGCCGACCTCTCCAAAGGTGACATCCGAATCTCTAGTCGCCCAACAGGTGGTGGAAAAGAAGACAAGAAGTCTTTTACAAAAGCTAAATCTAAAGCTTGATAAGTAAGCTTCTAGCATGAAATCAAAAAATCCCCTTCGCCAATTTGTTTGTGCGAAGGGATTTTTTTTTTTGCTAAAAATGAAAATGCAATTTCAGTTTTGGCACGGTTGTTGGCTTAGAGGTAAATACGTAAGTTTTGGTTAATAATTGTAAGAATTGTCAAAATCGCCTGGAGTAAGTTCAGGCTTTTTTTTTTGCCCAAAACTGAGAAGGGGAAATCCGGTTGATGCCAGATTTCCCCTTCTCAGTTTTGGATATTAGCTTTCACTAAGGCAGCTTTCCCAAAATAGCTGTGGGCGTCTAAATTTGAGCAAGTACTCAATAAAAAAAAGGAATCAACAGTAAGCCGTTGATTCCTTTTTAATAGGAAAGAACCTTTAAGGAAAATTATTTCGCAGCGTTTAATACCGCCTTGAACGAGTCAGGGTGATTCAGTGCAAGGTCTGCGAGCGATTTCCGGTTAAGGTCAATATTGTTGGTAGAAAGTCTGTGCATCAACTTGGAATAAGTTGTACCATTGATACGGGCGCCTGCATTGATACGGGCAATCCATAATTGGCGGTAAGCACGCTTTTTTAATTTACGACCGATGAAGGCGTAACCCATTGCTTTGTCAACTGCATTTTTCGCAACGGAGATTACATTTTTCCTTCTGCCAAAGTAGCCTTTGGCTGCTTTGAGGATTTTTTTGCGTCTTGCACGAGACGCTACAGCATTTACTGATCTAGGCATAATTTCGAATTTTTAGTACAGCTCAGGGAAACACGCGTTGGCGTGCATACTTGTAGCCTGGACTCTCGTTAAAAAATCTGGGTTTATCCAACAGCAAGCAGGCGCTTAGCGCGAGCTTCTTCTGTTGAATCTACTACAGTGGTGCCAGCATGGCGCAATTTGGCTTTGGCGCTTTTACCCCAAAACCTGTGAGAGGTGTTGGCGTGGCCACGCTTGACCTTACCAGAACCAGTTAGCGAAAAGCGCTTTTTGGAACCGGAATGTGACTTCATTTTAGGCATGATGAACGTTTTTTTTAGTAAAGGAGCGCAAAGGTAAGCAACTACCTCAGTCATTTCCAAACTAAGATGGATTTTAAGTTGTGGAACGGACAAATATTGGCTGTGTTCGTCTAGGCTTTCTTTTTCTTTGGTGTCAAAACCACTATCATCCGCTTGCCTTCCAATTTGATGGGGGCTTCGGGTGTGCCAACATCCTCTAGTTCTTTTACAAACCGTTCCAAGAGGTCACGTCCACGATCTTTGAACACGATGGTTCTTCCAAAAAAATGCACGTAGGCTTTTACCTTGGCACTTTCTTCAAGAAAGTTTTTGGCGTGTCGAGTCTTGAACTCAAAGTCGTGGTCGTCCGTGTTTGGACCAAAACGAATTTCTTTCAAAACTGTCTTGGATGCCTTGGCTTTCATCTCCTTTTCCTTCCTTTTCTTTTCGTAGAGGTACTTGTTGAAGTCTGTCAACCTGCAAACAGGTGGGGATGCATTTGGCGAGATTTCGATTAGGTCAAGCTGTGCCTTATCTGCCCAAAACAAGGCTTTTCTCGTTGACACGATGGAGCCTGCTTCTATAGTTTCGCCAACTAGGGTACTGACATCCTCCAAGTTTTCACCTACTAGGCGAATCTCAGGGATCCTTATCTGCTCGTTGATGCGAAACTTGGGCTCTTGCGGCCTTGAGTAATTGCGGTTATAATGTCCTTTTGCCAAATGGAAATAGATTTTGTTAAGAAAGTTATGATGGTTGATTTGGAATAAAGGTAGATTCTCGTCCTGCTTTACTCCAAAAAATCATTCGTGTAAGGTTGAAAATACTGCTTTTATTATGACAGTTTTATCAATGTTTAGATAAAATGCCTGAAAGGCAATTGATTTGAAAAACATTTCATCACAAACGTAGAAAACAAACGGCCAATGCCCAACTACTGTGTTGAACATTGGCCGGATATTTTTCAAAATACTAGAAAAAAGCAAAAATACTCATGCTATGCATCAGTTTTTATCGCTTTTGCCAGCGTGATTATCAGCCCAGTGCTATCCTCGTTGAGGGTGGCCTCAAGTACGGAACCCTCTGCAGGGTTTTCGTTTAACAAGAACTCCGCCAATGGGTCTTCAATATATTTTTGTATTGCTCTGTTAAGAGGTCTCGCTCCAAACTGTGGGTCAAAGCCCTTTTCTGCCACGAAATTCTTCGCCCCTTCGTTTAGAGTAAGCTTGAATCCCAACGCTTCCAATCGCTTGAACACATCCTTGAGGGTGATGTCAATGATTTGGTGAATCTCCTCCCGTTGTAGGGAATTGAAGATAATAACGTCGTCAACGCGGTTCAAAAATTCGGGTGAAAAAGTTTTCTTCAGCGCATCTCTAATCACCGTTTTGGCATTATCCTCAGCAGATTCTACCCTGGCTTTGGTCGCAAAACCAACGCCTTGGCCAAAGTCCTTTAATTGCCTTACGCCAATGTTTGAGGTCATTATGATAATGGTGTTCTTAAAGTCCACCTTTCTGCCAAGACTATCTGTGAGCTGGCCATCATCGAGTACTTGAAGAAGGATATTGTAAACGTCGGGGTGTGCTTTTTCAATTTCGTCAAGCAATACCACTGAGTATGGCTTCCGGCGCACTTTCTCAGTCAGTTGTCCGCCCTCTTCGTAACCAACATAGCCCGGAGGCGCACCAATGAGTCGGCTGATGGAGAATTTCTCCATGTACTCGCTCATGTCGATGCGGATCAGTGCGTCGTCGGAATCGAACAGGTATCTGGCCAAAGACTTCGCCAGTTCCGTTTTCCCCACGCCTGTTGGACCAAGGAAAATGAACGAGCCAATGGGTTTTTTTGGATCTTTCAAACCAACCCGATTACGCTGGATGGCCTTGACTATTTTCTGCACAGCATTGTCTTGGCCAATGATCATCTTCGTAATATCGTCGGCCATGTTCACGAGTTTTTTACTCTCGCTCTGGGCCACACGGCGAACTGGGATGCCAGTCATCATGGACACCACTTCGGCAATATCCTCCTCGTCAACGGGATAGCGCTTGGTCTTGCTTTCTTCCTCCCACTGCATCTTGGCAAAATCGAGTTGACGGAGCAGCTTGCTTTCCTCATCTCGAAGGTCAGCGGCCTTTTCGTACTGCTGGTTCTTCACCGCAAGGTTTTTCTGTTCTTTGATTTGCTCTATCTTACCCTCATACTCTTCGATATGCTTGGGTACGTGGATGTTCTTTAAGTGTACGCGGGCGCCAACTTCGTCCAGCACGTCAATGGCCTTGTCTGGCAAAAAGCGGTCGCTCATGTAGCGGTCGCTGAGACGTACGCATGCCTTGATGGCCGCTTCGGTGTAAACGACGTTGTGGAACTCCTCGTATTTGTCCCGGATATTCATCAAAATATGAATGGTATCGTCGGCTGAAGGTGGGTCAACTACCACCCGCTGGAAGCGGCGGTCAAGTGCGCCGTCCTTTTCGATGTATTGGCGGTACTCATCGAGTGTGGAGGCGCCAATGCACTGAAGCTCACCACGGGCAAGTGCAGGCTTAAAAATGTTGGAGGCATCCAAAGAACCCGTTGCGCCACCGGCGCCAACAATCGTATGGATTTCATCAATAAAAAGGATGACGTCCCTCGACTTTTCCAACTCGTTCATGATGGCCTTCATGCGTTCCTCGAACTGGCCACGGTATTTTGTGCCAGCTACCATCGCCGCCATGTCGAGCATCACGATTCTTTTACCGAAAAGCGTCCGTGGTACTTTTTTCTGATGGATACGAAGCGCAAGGCCCTCCACGATGGCCGTTTTGCCTACGCCAGGTTCACCAATAAGGATTGGGTTGTTCTTTTTGCGACGGCTGAGTATCTGCGATACGCGCTCTATTTCGCTTTCCCTACCAATGATGGGGTCTAATTTGCCATCCTCGGCATGACGGGTAACGTCTCGTCCAAAATTGTCAAGTACTGGCGTGCGAGATTTTTGCTGGCCCTTGCGCTGCTGCTGTTGGTAACGTGCGTTTTCGTCTTCTTCAAACGATTCGTCGTCAGGTGGTGGTGGTGCGGCGCTGTATATTTCGGGACTTTCTGTCATGCCTTGTTCTTGCCGCACGTATTCCAGTTCAGTCCTGAATATTTCGTAGTCAATGTCGAAGTGGTTTAGGATGCGGGAGGCTGGGTTATCCTTATGTTTAAGGATGGACAACACGAGGTGCTCTGGAGTCACTTCCTCGCTTTTTACAGCCTTGGCTTCTAAGAAGGTTACTTTCAGGACTTTTTCCGCCTGTTTGTTAAGGGGCAAGTTGCCGATATGGATGGTTGAATTGGCAGAAGGACGTCGAGGCACGGTCTCCTCGATGATCTGCTGTAATTCAACAGGGTCCACATCCAATGAGTCCAATGTCTTGAAGGCTAGGCTATCTGCTTCCCGAATAAGTCCGAGCAGCAGGTGTTCTGTGCCTATGAAATCCTGACCCAGCCTGAGCGCTTCGTCCCGGCTGGCAGAGATTATTTTTTTTACTTTGCTTGAAAATTTCTTATCGTTCATATCAAATTGAATCGGTGAAATTTTTAGAATCGGGGAATTGAAGCAATGTTAAGGGGAATTGAACAAGTTTCAAAATGAAGGAAAGAAAAGTTGCCCAATCGGTCAATTTGCTACCAACCATTTATCCTTGTCATACTCACCTAACCTAATGCCGCATTGATATCCAGTTTTGGTAAAAACAATGCCAGCATTTTAAAATCAACAATTCCACTGCGCATTTATAGTGAAAAAAGTGAAACATGCCAAACTAAATTTCAAGTGCATCACTACCTTTTTTGCAATGCTTGGGCTCACCAAAACCAGATTGCTAAAGCTTGAATTATTTCGGTTGGCAAAGTTCTGCAAATAAACGTTTTACCCCAACCTAAGTTTGGGACATTTCTGAAAGACTCGTATTTAAACGTTCGAGAATGAGTAAAAGGAATAGGAGTTTCGTGGTTAAGTCATTGATGTTAAGGATTTTAGGAAAATATTCAATGTACTCCCAATGGTTCTTTATTGATTTGGCAAAAGAAAAAAATACTTGTTTCATGCGTCGCCCCGACTGTGAATTGAAAATATGGATGATAATATGTTAACTTAGCGCCCTGATTTTAAAGATGACGCCCGGTTGCCGGGCCACCTAATCACAGCGTAAAAATTTAGCATGAGATATTCTATAGATAAACAGGAAAGATTTGCCGTTCTTCACCTCCACGATGAGAACCTCAATTCCGTTGTAGCGCCTAACCTTAAATCGGAGCTTGTCATCCTGTCCAACGAGGGTGTTCCAAACCTTATCCTTGACCTCGCCGAGGTAAAATACGTTGATTCTTCTGGCCTAAGTGCTATCCTCACAGCTAACAGGCTATGGAAGAGCCTTGGTGCGTTTGTCCTCACAGGCATTCAGCATGACACCGTGCGCAAACTGATAGAAATCTCCAGACTTGATTCCGTATTGACCATCTTGCCTACGCTCGAAGAGTCCAAAGATTTTGTCATACTCGAAGACATCGAACGCTCTTTGAGCGCAGAGCGTCTGTGAGATTTGCCCTAACCATATTGGGGGTCAATGCCGCTACTCCGGCCTTCGGGCGTTTCCCGACATCACAAGTCCTACAATACCACAACCAATATTTCCTGCTCGACTGTGGCGAGGGTGCGCAAATGCGCATGAGTGATTTTAACATTCCCCGCCACAAGATTCGCCAGATATTTATCAGCCACCTCCACGGCGACCATGTTTTCGGGTTGCCGGGCTTGCTATTTTCGTTCGATTTAAAAGGAAGGCAAGAGCCGTTGGAGATTTTCTCGCCGATAGGCTTGAAGGAAATGATTTTGGCGCAGCTCCGGCCAGGGGGCATGCTGTCTTTTCCGGTTCATTTCCATGAAATTGATGCCAGCAAACCCATGCTCGTGTTTGAAAATGCCGAATTGACAGTCCAAAGTATTCCACTTAAACATGGTATCCCGACGGTTGGCTATATTTTTCAAGAGAAGCCAAGACCACTCAACATCCGCCCAGAAAAGATTATTGAGTACCAACTTTCGATAGCTCAAATAAAGGCTGCTAAGGCAGGGAATACGATTTTGCTTGAAAATGGAGAATGCATAGAAAATCAAGAACTAACCTTGCCTCCAGTACCACTTCGCTCATACGCCTTTTTGACGGACACACTTTATGACGAGGAAGTTTTACCCTATATCTCCGGAGTCGATACGCTCTACCACGACACCACTTTTTGCAACGACCATCTTGAAAATGCTACCCTCACGTTGCACAGCACAGCAAGCCAAGCAGCGGAGCTGGCATGTAAAGCTGGTGTGCGCCAGTTAATTACAGGCCATTATTCTTCGAGGTATAAAGATTTGGAAGTGTTTTTCGAGGAGGCTAGTGCCATATTCCCCAATACCGTACTCGGATTGGAAGGTAATACTTATGAAATTTGAAATAAGCCTGCGTTTGCTACTTTGTAGGAATAAATACTTTTCAAAGTTGGAAGCTCCGTGTATCAGAAAATCAAGACAGCTTACCCATGTCTCTAATCAGAATAGTATTCCGGTTGAAATAAATCAGATTGTCCTTGCGGAGTTCGTTCATCACCGATGTCACCGTTTGGCGGGAAGTGCCCGTCAAGTTTGCAATGTCCTGCTGGGTGAGGCAGTGTTTGAACAGCATCTCGAATCCAACCTTGCGTCCTCGTTGGTTGGCACTGTCTTTCAAGAAATCAATTATGCGGGAGCGGGCATCTTTGAAGATAAGACCTTCCAGTTTGGTCTCAGCCACCAGTAGTCGACTGCCAACAAGGTGCAGGACGTTGAGGCAAAGTTGATGATTAGTGCGCATCAGCACTTGAAAATTAGTGATGGAAATCGTGATAAACAAAGCATCCTCGTTCATGGTGAAGGCGGACTCGTGGCGGTGCTTTTCGCCCACAAGCCCCAGTTCACCAAACATCGCCAGTGGGTGAAGTATCGTTTTGATAACCTCACGCCCATCGCTCGACAGGGTACAGGTCTTGACAGTGCCCTTCAGCAGAAAGTAAACCCGGTCGGATGTCTCTCCTGCATCGTAAAGTTGAACTTGTTTGCGCTTGGAATGATATTCAATCATGCCTTCAAGTTTGGTAAAAGTTTCTTCCGTTAGACCCTCAAAGAGTGGGAAGTGGCGCAGTACATCAATTGAGATTGCAGATTTCATAAGCCATGATTTGATTTTGGATGAAGGATAAACCTTGTACAGACTTTTACAATGCAAAAATGAAGGAAGCTTCGGCTAAGTACATGGACAATCTTCTGCTTTTGTACGAATAATAAAGTTGGACATATTTATGTAAAGTGTTGAAAATAAATAGTTTGTAATAACAGGCATTACAGAAGTTGTGCGAAAATAAACATGCGTAGGTGCCAACAATCTGGATATTTCTTTTGCCCAAATTCTAATTTTCTTTTGGCCGGAAACAATAGAGACTACCCAATCCTTGGAAAAGGGAATACCCAAAAGGCCATCGAGGGGAATATCTAGCTTGCTGCACAAACGGCTTAGGTTGACGAAAACATATCGCACTCAGGTAGTATTCACCCTTGATTCTAGTGGGTTTCACATCGGCAGCTACTATCTGTTTAGGCTAATTGCTTAGCCTGGTAAGCAGTTCTGATTGAATATTTTAGAAATTGGAGGGATTGATTTAATTCAAATTAGAAATCCACCTGCTTTGCAGGTGGTTATGTTCTTTCGGCTTTGCCTTAAAAATAAACACGTTTTCAAGTCAAGAGGGCCGTTAGGAACACGTATTGAGGGCAGGCCCCCTATGGGGGCTTTTCAAAGCCACCTGCTTTGCAGGTGGATTCTTTACTGGAAATACTTGGCATTCAAGCGGTTTATTCCGTCCATTCGATGGATGCCTTCCCACTTGATGCCGTTCTTTTGGTAACTCAACCAAGATTACTTGAAAAATCTAAACTTTGTGCCTTGTCATAAAATTTATCAGTTGCTTTTACGTCATTGAATCCCTAAACATTAAATAACACGGCACTGTTAGTCAAAGCGAATTCTGAACCATGATGAAATTTAATATGAGTCGATATTTTACCACCTTTCTGCTAAGCCTTTTTTTATGGGAATTATCCGGTCAAGTGCCCATGGAAGTCATCCGAACCAAGGCTGTGGACCGTTACACGCCCGTCACAAACATCTATTTCGATGGTGAAAAAAAATGGGTGGGCAACAGAAAAGGGCTTTTTCAAGTCCACTCCCCGGAGCAAGCCACCAATGCCAACCTCGCTCCTTTGGAGTGGTCGCTGATGCAAACCCCTTCTGGCAACCGTGACACCCGCCTCCCGCTGGAAGATTTGCTAACGCAAATGGGCGCCGACGGTGAAAGTATCCGCAAAAAAGGAGACCGCATCACCGCCGCCATTTTCGAAGAAAAAGGCAGTCAACTCTGGGTGGGCACTCGAAAATCCGGACTGTTTCAGTTCAAAACACAGCCCGCACTCAAGCTTGTAGAACGCCACACACCAGGTGGTTCCAGGGAAATAAATACCCTCTTCCTTGACACGGAAGGCCGACTTTGGATAGGTACAGCCGATGGGTGCTTATTTGGCAATGATGGAAAATGGAAACAAGAACAAAAGTTTTTCAGCATCCGGGCTTTCGCTCAAAGCGGAACCAGCATTTGGGTAATGGGCGATGACCTGCTCTGGAAAGTGGACGCCCGTGAAAAATGGGACCCGATTGACATTGATGCAAACCTCACTGAAGGTGAAGTCGTTGACATTGCCGTGGACGGCAACGGGATGCTTTGGGTCGCTTCGCAAATCGTGACCAGGTACGACCCAGCTACCGAGAAGGCCACGGTGTTCGGGCCAGCTGAGGAGTTCACCAGCCAAGATGTTTCGTGCATGGCCATCGATGCCGAAAACGCTGTCTGGATTGGCACCAACGACAAAGGCCTCTACCTCATCCAAAAGGCCGATGCCATCGCCGTAACCTGCCTGCTCGACCATCACCTCAGTTGCGGAGCAAATAAAAAAGACGCCTCGCTGAAAGTGACTGTCAGTGGTGGTGAGGCTCCATACACCTACACTTGGTTGGGTGGGCTATCTGGCATCAACCCCCAAAACCTTGGCCCTGGCGAATATTCCCTCACCGTTACCGACAGCAAGGGCAAGTTGAAGTCCACCAAATTCACCATCCCCGACCCAAATATCACCCTCGCAGCTGCCCAGGACAAACCTGCTGGCGAAAGTGGTGCTGCCGACGGCGCCGCATCGGTCAAAGTGACGGGCGGCAACCCTCCCTACACCTACAAATGGGACAACGGTGAAACTGCTGCCAAAGCCACTGCACTCGGAGATGGTCCGCACTCCGTCGTCGTCACCGACAAGGCGGGCTGCGCCGCAACGGCAACGGTTGACATCAAACGGTTGGTCGCTGCGCTCAACGTCGCCATTGCTCAAACGAAAGCCATCGGCTGCGCTGGCGCAAAAGACGCAGCAATTAAAGCCGAAGTTTCAGGCGGCAAAACGCCCTACCAATACCAATGGAACACCCCCAGCCTGATGACCGGTGCAAATCTCACGGGGCTTCCAGCTGGTGGCTACTCCGTCACCGTTACGGATGCTACTGGGCAATCGGCATCGGCTTCGTTCGATGTGAAAAATGTGGAGCCAATTACAGCAAACATCAAAGTTGACGCTCCGGCAAGCACAGGAAATTCCGATGGAAAAGCAACTGTAAAAGTCACTGGCGGTAGCGGGAATTTTACCTTCAAATGGGACAATGCAGAAGCCACGGCCACTGCCACAAAGCTCGGTCCGGGAAGCCACAGTGTCACCGTCACAGACCAGACGGGATGCACATCCACGGCCGTTATCAACATTACGGAGAACATTCTGCCGTTGGCGGTGACCATTGCGCAGCAAAGCGAAATCAAGTGTTATGGAGAAAAATCGGCTATCCTCCAGACCAAAGTCAATGGTGGCAAAGAGCCTTACAAATACAGCTGGAGTTTGGCTGGAGCCACCAACGAATCAGCAAGCGGCCTATCAGCAGGCAATTATTCACTCACAGTGACCGACGCCACTGGACAAACTGCTACTGCCAGCCTCGAAGTCTTTGAACCCAAACCCTTTAACCTGACCGTGCGGGTAGAAGCCCCTGCCAGCCCGAACAAAGCTGATGGCAAGGCAACCGTAAAAACTACTGGCGGCATCGGGAACCTTGCCTATAAATGGGAGAATGGTGAAACAACAGCTACCGCTGCAAAACTTGGCCTTGGTACGCACAGCCTCGCTGTGACGGACGCTGCGGGCTGCACGGCCACGGCCTCGGTGAGCATCACGGAGAACATTTTGCCGCTGGAGGTCAGCATTTCACAAGAAAAAGAAATCAAATGCGCTGGCGAAAAAACGGGCGAAATCAAGGCGGAAGCCAGCGGGGGCAAACAGCCGTTCAAATACCAGTGGAGTGGGGGCGGCGCCTCCGGCGAAATGGTCGGCAGCTTGCCCAGTGGCAGCTACTCGGTCACCGTGACGGATGCGACCGGGCAAACGGCCACCAACAAAGCCGAACTTTCCGAACCGAAACCCATTACCCTCACTGCCAAGGTGGACGCTTCCGCCAGCACCGGCAACTCAGACGGTAAAGCCACCGTGAAAGCATCGGGCGGCACTGGCAATTTTTCGTTCAAATGGAGCAATGGCGAAACGACGGCCTCAGCAACTAAACTCGGCCCCACCAGCCACACCGTCACCGTGACGGACGCTGCGGGCTGCACAGCCACTACCTCGGTGAGCATCACGGAGAACATTCTGCCACTGGAGGTCTCCATTTCGCAAGAAAATGAAATCAAATGCGCAGGCGAGAAAACGGCTTCGCTGAAAGCCGATGTCAGCGGCGGCAAGCCCCCCTTCCGCTACAGCTGGAGTGGCGGCTCCACCTCAGCGTCGGGCAATTCCCTCGGGGCTGGCAGCTACACCGTGACCATCACCCATGCAACCGGAGCGACCCGCAGCGCCACACAACAGCTAGCTGG
>JAIPBL010000135.1 GCA_021739645.1 Saprospiraceae bacterium
ATTGCTTTGCTCGCTGGCCGAACGGCTGCCGCTTCTCCGGGCAGTCCACATGAGCGAGCCGGATGACGAAAGTGGTTTTTGTGCCCCGACCTCAGTCGGGGTCAATGGCCTCGATGCTGTCGCCGTCTTTTACGCCGATAACCCGGTAGGTTTTAGGCTGGCTGGTGTCCTGTGGCACTGGCGCTTTGGTGGACACGGGTTTTTCTTCTGTCAAAAACGTGATGATTCCCGTCAACCGCAGCTCCACGACCTGTCCCAAGGCTTCCCGGTTTTTCAACTCAATTTCCGTTCGCTTGTCTTCTACCTTCAGGGCCTGCTCCTTCCTGATTTTGGCGATGCGGTCGTTCTGCTCCTCGATGCGGGTTTCGTCCACCTTCGGTTCTTTCCAAGTTGACAAAGCTTCGTGCAGGTGCTAGTTGGTTGTGCTGTCGATGGGCGTCATCGAGGGGCTGGCGTCTGGCGGTGAAGACCTGGGCTAAGGCATTGGGTTATTATTCATTGGGGTCATTTTCGTCGTTGGCGTCATCGGGTCGCAACTGTTGTTTGAGGTCGTCGGGGGTAGGGAGCTGGCCGTTTAGCTCGGGAGGGAGGAACTGGCTGAGTTGGTACTCGGCGACGCCCAAGGGCTTGTTGCTGGTGCGAAGGGCATACTCGACTTCGAGGTGGTCTTTTTCGGCGCAGAGGATGATGCCGATGGAGGGGTTTTCTTCGGGAAGCCGAACCTGTTCGTCGAGAAGTTCGAGGTGGAAGTTCATCTTGCCTGTGAACTCCGGCTTGAAGGCCCCGATTTTGAGGTCAATGGCCACAAGGCAGCGGAGTCGGCGGTGGAAAAAGAGGAGGTCCACATGGTAGGTCTTGTCGGAGAGCTTGAGGGGGTACTGGTTGCCGACGAAGGAGAAGCCGTAGCCAAGTTCGAGGAGGAAATCCTTGAGCTTGCCGATGAGCTGTCGTTCCATTTCGAGTTCGAGCATGGGTTCACTGATGTCCAGGAATTCGAGGCTGTAGCGGCTCTTGATGACCTCGTTGGCCTGTTCGGCGAAGTGTTCCGGCAGTGCCTGCTTGAAGTTGGTCTGCTTGGGTTCCAACCCCCATCATCTGCCCGAACTTGGACCAGGTTTGCGTGGCTTGAAGTTGGTCTGCTTGGGTTCCAACTGGTGGCGCTCGTATGCCTGCGCCTTTATCTGGTTGAGCAGCACGTCACGGCTCCAGGCCATGTCGGCGGTGGCTTGGAGGTAGTAGGTGCGTTCTTCGGGGGTCTTTGCCCGCTACATGATGAGGATGTGCTGGCCCCAGGGAATTTCTGAAACAAGCTGTTTCAGATTTGGGAAAGGATGATACGTCTCGAAGAATTGGCGCATGAACCATAGGTTCCGGGCAGAATAGCCCGTGTCGCTGGGAAAATCTTGCCGCAGGTCTTTGGACAGTTGTTCGACGATGCCCTTTCCCCATCCGTGCTGCGTTTGGCGCTCCACGATGAGGCGGCCGATTTCCCAATAGACGCCAATGAGCGAGCGGTTGAGCTGGCGGATGGCCTTATGGCGCTCATCCCGGATGGCAGTTTTGATGTCGGTGAGGAGGAGTTGGTAGGCGTTGTCCACTGTGTTCGAGTTTTGGGCAAAGTTATGTTTCAAACGGCAAATTGGGGTTCATTTTTCAGCATTCAAGCCAGTCTCCAACACGGCTACAAACCTGATAACCCCCGTCAACCGCAGCTCCACCTGGCTCATGGCTTCCCGGTTTTTCGCTTAAACGATGGTGAAGTGGTGATTCGCAAATCAACTGGATAGACACCTTTTGTGGTGGCACAAAACTTATTCTCAAGCAGCATAAAAGGTGGAACACTTAAATCGGAAACGATCAACTCCGCAAGCTCCGCTTGTATAGCCTGTAGATAAGCCCACTTACCATCAGTGAGGCAATGCCTAACAGCAACAGAATAATCAGCATGGCGCTGTTTGTGTAACGCTGGAGCAGAAAGCCCAGCACGATGAAGAACACATTGACGGCTACCAGCACAGAAGTGGCCTGCATATGCGATAGACCAGCATCGAGCAAATGGTGGTGGATATGGCTGCGGTCTGGGTGAAGTGGGTGCTTACCCCGGAGGATACGGGTGGTGAATACCCGCAAGGTATCAAACAATGGGAGGATTAGGATGCCGATGGCCACACCCGGCGCCGCGTTGATTTTGAAAGGATGCAGGTCTTCCAGCATACTGTTGAACTCGATGAAGTTGATAGTGAGGATGGAACATATCAAACCGAGTAGCAGCGCCCCGGTATCGCCCATAAAGATTTTGGCAGGGGAGTAATTGTATTTTAGAAACGCCGCCGTAGCACCTGCCGCCGACAGCGCCATGATGGCGTAATCGTACCTTTTTACCATTAAAAACCAAACGCCAAGCGTACCGGTGATGAGAATGGTCAGGCTGCCCGAAAGTCCGTTGATGCCGTCCATCAGGTTGATGGCGTTGATGATGACGATGATGGTAAAAATGGTGAGAGCGGCACTCCAAAAAATATTGATTTCCTCAATACCCATGATGCCGTGAAGGCTAGTAATGCGCACCCCAGCCTTGAAAAACAGGATGCCTGCGGCGAGCACCTCCACCATCAGCTTTTTTGAAGGTGAAATTCCAGTGATGTCATCTTTCACGCCTATCAAGAAAATAAGAATGAAAGCACAAAGGACGTATTGGAGGTCGCCGCCATACTGGGCGAATGGCGTCCAGAGCATGATGCTGAAAATGACGCCGGCAAAGATGGCCACCCCACCCAATCGGGGCGTACTGATCACGTGGCTCCGCCGTTCACCAGGTTCATCGTAAAGTTTTTTGTCAACCGCCACCCGAATAACCGGGGGGATGACAAAATAAGTCAGCGTAAACGCCGTAATAAAACTGATGATGACGTCGTAGTCGTACATATTGGATGTTTGAAAGCTCATGCAAATATAGCGCGTTTCCCCATCTGTTTATCCAAGACCTTATAAATGCTGGATTTTGGTCAAATAGCAGGCAGTCTAATACTCACCAGCCACTGTGAAACCCTCGTTTGGTAAAATCAAATGGTTCAACTGGCAGCTTTTCTTATTTTTGCCGACCAAAGGGGTCAGTAGGTATTTCCGCACATGGATTTAAAATCAAAAATAAACTTGGAAAAACTGCCTCGGCACATCGCTGTCATCATGGATGGCAACGGGCGCTGGGCAAAAGAACACGGCATGCCCCGTGTTTTCGGGCATCGGAACGGTGTGAAGGCCGTGCGGGAAACCACCGAAGCATGTACCGAATTGGGCGTGGAATACCTGACGCTTTATGCGTTTTCCACCGAAAACTGGAAGCGCCCAGAGTCGGAAGTGAATGCCCTGATGACCCTCCTCGTCGAGACCATCAAGAAAGAAATCAAAACCCTCAACGAAAACGGAGTGCGTCTTCAGGCCATAGGCGACATCAGCCGACTGCCTGGGAAAAGCCACAAAACCCTGTTGCAAGCCATTGAAGACACCAAGGGAAACACCCGCATGACCCTGGTGCTGGCCTTGAATTACAGCGCTAAATGGGAAATTGTAGAAGCTGCCCGAAAGCTGGCGCAGGCTGCAAAAGCTGGCGAAATAGACCCTGCCGAACTGGGTGAGGAGACCTTCGCCAATGCCCTCTCCACCAGTGGGATGCCCGACCCGGAGCTGCTCATCCGTACCAGCGGCGAAAACCGAATCAGCAACTTCCTGCTCTGGCAAATTGCCTACGCTGAACTATATTTTACGCCCACGCTTTGGCCGGATTTCCGAAGGGAACACCTGTACCAAGCCATCATTGACTTCCAACACCGGGAGCGCCGTTTTGGCAAAACCAGTGAGCAGCTTGTTTGAGTTCGACAGTTCGTCAGTGGGCAGTTGGCAGTCATAGCCGTGGTAGCAGGTACCGACTGCCAACTGCCAACTGCCGAACTGTCGAACTACGATACAACCCCCGCTCGTTCAAATCGCACCTTCCTATCGCACGGGACATTTTATCAGCACCAACTACAAGAGTTTGAGCAAAGCTGCGTTTCTTTGCAATCCTTTTGAAAAAGCATACCCTTTTGCATGAAAAAAATATCAGGTTTTTTACCACTTCTATTTGCTTTCGCCCTGACGGGCAATCTTGCTGCGCAAAGCAGTACCGATACCCTGCCCCCAATCATGGATTACTCCAAGGCCAAGGACTACGAAATCGGCGGTATCCGGGTGACGGGCGCCACATTTAGCGATGCCACCGCCATTACTAATATTGCTGGGTTTCGGGTCGGCGACCGAATCAGGATACCGGGTGGCGAGGTTCCCAGGGCAATTAAAGCACTGTACAAACTGAGCCTTTTCACCGATGTGCAAATTTTTAAGGAGAAAACCATCGGCGACGTGATTTTCCTTGAAATATCCGTGGTGGAGCGACCTCGCCTTACCACCCACTCTTACAAGGGCGTCAAAAAAGGCAACCACGACGACCTCAACGAGGAAGTCAACAAATACCTCATCAAAGGCGGTATCGTGACCGAAGCCATCAAGGCCAGCGCCGCTTTTGGCATTGAACAATATTATATTGACAAGGGCTACTACGACGTGAGGGTAAAGGTGGACGAAGTCAATGACACCTCTCGCATCAATTCCGTGAAGCTGGTGTTCAACATTGACCGTGGGACAAAAATCAAAATTGACGACATCACTTTTTCGGGAAACACCAACGTCAAGGATCGCAAGTTGCGGAATATGATGAAGGAAACCCGCCGCAAAAAACGCATCTTCGCTGGCTCCAAACTCATTCGGACGGAGTACGAGGGCGACAAGAAAAAAATCATTGCTTACTACAACAAAGTGGGCTTTCGGGATGCCCTCATTGTTGAGGACAGCATTTGGAGAGCCACCAAAAAAGATGGCACAAAAGGTGACCTGCTCATCCACCTCGACATTGCCGAAGGCAACCGGTATTACTTCCGCAACATCATCTGGAAGGGCAATTCCATTTACGCCACCAAGGACCTTGACAACGTACTCGGCATCAAAAAAGGGGACGTGTACAACGCCGAAATGCTTGAAACCCGCCTCCGGTTCAGCCAAGATGGGCGGGATGTCAGCTCACTTTACATGGACAACGGCTACCTGTTCTTCAACGTGGAGCCCATCGAAGTAGCCGTGGCCAGTGACTCCATTGACCTCGAACTGCGCATATTTGAAGGCCCGCAAGCCACCATTGACAAGGTCACCATCCAGGGCAACGACCGCACCAACGAGCACGTGATTCGTCGGGAGCTTTTCACGGTGCCGGGTGAAAAATTCAGCCGCTCCGACATCATCCGCTCGCAGCGCCAAATCATCAACCTCGGCTATTTCAACCCAGAAAACCTCGGTATCAACACCCCCGTAAATCCGCAGCGTGGAACGGTGGACATTGAGTACACGGTAGAGGAAAAACCGTCCGACCAGTTGGAGCTTTCAGCAGGTTGGGGCGGAAAGGGTAGGGGCGTTATCGGCACGCTTGGCGTGGCGTTCAACAATTTCTCCGCCAGAAATATTTTTAACAAAGAAACTTGGAGTCCGCTCCCACAGGGTGACGGACAGCGCCTCTCGCTTCGTGCACAGACCAACGGGCGCTTCTTTCAATCTTACAATATTTCCTTCACCGAGCCTTGGCTGGGGGGCAAAAAACCCAACTCGCTCACGGTGGCTGGCTTCGTTTCCATCCTTTCCAACGGCTACAACCGCAACAGCGAATTCTACGGCAAACTGACCAACGGCGGTGTCACCGTCAGCTTGGGTACCCGTTTGAAAAAACCCGACGACAACTTCGTCTCTTCAACGGCACTCAACCTGCAAGTCATCAAACTGCAAAACTACGTGTTCAGCAGCCGGGGCCTCTTCCGTACCGACTTGGGCGAAACGGTTTCCGAAGGCAATTTCCGAAACTTCAGCATCACGCAGACCATCGCCCGCACCACCATCAACAACCCCATCTTCCCACAAGAAGGCTCCAGGGTGCAGCTCTCCGTGCAGCTCACGCCGCCCTACTCGCTGTTTAGCAACAAAGATTACGGCGACCTTGCGCCCAGCGAGCGCTTCAAGTACCTCGAATACCACAAATGGAAAGTAGCTGCCGAGTGGTATCAAACATTAGTAGGCAAGTTGGTAATAAAAGCAGACGCCAAATTCGGCTTCCTCGGCAAATACAACGATGACATCGGTATTGCGCCATTCGAACGTTTCCAGTTGGGTGGCGACGGCCTCAACAACCAGCAATTCGGCTACTTCACTGGTACCGAAATCATCAGCAGCCGGGGCTACAAGCCGGGAGATTACGAAAACAACCTGTTCAAGGGCAACACCAGTGACATTAACGCCACGCCGCTATACCAAAAAGTGACGCTCGAACTTCGCTATCCGCTGTCGCTCAATCCAAGCTCCACCATCTACGCCCACGTGTTCGCACAGGGCAGCAACGCATGGCGCAAAGCACGGGACTACAACCCCTTCGATATGAAGCGGTCAGTCGGTGGTGGTCTTCGTGTGTTCCTGCCGATGTTCGGTGTACTTGGCTTTGACTACGGTATCGGTTTCGACAAGTACAGCGCTACCAACAAAATTTCGAGCCTCGCCACGTTCAACATCGTACTTGGATTCGAGCCGGAATAGATTCTGTTGCTTCGCAATGAAAACGGGGAAGTGGTGCTGCCGCTTCCCCATTTTTTTATCTTCGCCCCACAATTTTTGTGGTCGCCCAATTTATTGGGCAGACCGTTCGGTCTGCCCAATAAATT
>JAIPBL010000040.1 GCA_021739645.1 Saprospiraceae bacterium
GGAAACTTTGAATGTTTTAATACTTTCCAAAATATTTTTAAACAAAATTTAAAAAGGCCAGCCGGAGTCCCCGGCTACCCTTTTTAAATTTGAAACTTACCTAGGGCTTGGGCGGTTCCCACAGTTCAATCTTGCGGCCCTCCGGGTCGAGTATCCAACCGAATTTCCCAAATTCCGATTCATCTACTTCACCAATGATGGTGACTCCCTCTTCCCGCAGTTGAACCAGCAATGTTGCTAAGTCTTCCACTTGGTAGTTCACCATATAATCGTGCTGACTGGGTTCAAGGTATTTGGTGTCGCCCTTGAATGGACTCCATGCGGTATAAGTTTCTTCTTCTGGCTTGTCGTGGCGACGCCAAGGAAAGACTGCACCCCAATCTTCGGTCGGAATGCCCAGGTGCTTTTTGTACCAAGACCTAACTGCCGCTTGGTCTTTGCATTTGAAAAAAATACCGCCGATGCCGATTACTCGTTTCATTCACTTTTTTTGAAAAATTAAAATCAAAACCGTTTAACTGACTCAATGATGTACATGGGCCTGTGCTTAATTTCTTGGTAAATATTGGACAAGTAGATAGACATGATGTACAATATCAGACAAGTAATGGCGAAAAATATTGAAGTCAAAACGACCAGGAAAGTCCAGCCAGGCACCGCAGCATGATGGTCGCCAAACATATCTACGTTTGTCAGTTTTACTTTCAAAGCGTTGGCGATGACCGCCAACATGAAGCCGATGGAACCAATGAAAATCCATAGCAGAAGGGAGCGCAAAAAGGTAGTGAAAGAGGTGATGGCTATCAGCGATGTGCTGAATTTTTCACCAAAGCCTGTACCATCGTGCTTAAGTGGCAAATCTACCTCCAGTGCCGTCGTTCGGTATCCGACAATAGAATAAATTGCTTTCATGTAGCGCAGGTTTTCACGAAGTCTCAGCAGTGAGTTGAGCGCCCGTCTGGAAATGATACGGGAATCGTGCGCCCGGTCGTCCACTTGCAGGGTGGAGTAGTTGCGCAAAATCCAGTAAAAAAGTTTGTAAAAAAGTCGGAACCGGAGGTTTGATTGGCGGGTTTTCGCTCGAAGGTAAACGATGTCGTTGCCCATGTTGCTCTCCTCAAAAAGCGCAGAGACAAGTCTTGCTTGGTTATAAAATTCGAACTCAAAAATGACGGTGTAATCTCCGTTAGAGCGGTCAAGCCCAGCTACGATTGCATGATTTTTATTGACTGGAGATGAAAGGTTTAGTAAAAAAACATGCTGCTTCAACGCTGCGTCGAGCGGTTGGATTTTGTCGTCCAATGACTGGCCACCCGTGTTGTTGACCAAGATGATTTCAAAGTCGGAAAAGTGGCCTTGAAGCTCAACATAGAGGTTTGACAAATATTCGGTGAGGTGAAGCATGTCCTCCCGATAGTCTATTACGCCGACGATTGAAATGAAGCAATTGTGCATTTTAGATTAAGATATGCCACAAATATTGAAAAAAATGCGCTTCTAATCGATGCCGTTTTCCGAAATAACCTGTAAGTGCCTATTTTTTTCAAAAAAATAAGTGGCCCAAGCCAAAGCCTGAACCACTCCTTGGGTAAGCACAATTAAGGTCGTGCTTAGTTTTTAAGTGTTTTTGAGGTGCGTTTCTTCACAATCGGCTCCATTTCGTTTTTCTTCCAAAATGGTGTTCGCTTTTGCTTGTACTTTGAACTTTCCAAATTGTTGCGTTTCAATTTCTCTTTTTTGGGCTTTTGCAAGTGTTCTTTGAACACGTCGTATTTTTTATCAAAATCAAGTCCGTATTTATCTGTCAGGTTAACCGAAACCGTGATGCCTGCAAAAAAGTACCAATCATTGTTGGCCGCATCGCCACGGGCCTTTCCCATTGGGTTTTCACCGAAGCTACCCGTTACTTCAGGCGTACGGTAGCTGAGAGCCGCTGTCATTGGAGAAGTACTTCGCATCCCAAAAACATCGGGATAATAAGAACTTACGTCGTCAAGGTAGTCAGTTGACGTGAATCGTGCACCAAACTCCAGCCCAAAATTTAGCTTGTAGCTGACATTGAAACGCATTCCTAATCCCAAAGGCACAGCTAGTGTATTCTGTGAGTACTTTTTGCCTTCTGTGTGAAGTGGCTGAAGGTCGTACCATACTCCACGCATCTCAGCTTGGGGGTTAAATCGGGTGACTGCCAAACCCATAAACAAGTAAGGAACACTGCCCTTGTTAGCCCGAATATTGTAATCAGAAAGGTTCAATTCTCCTGTCACTGCTAACTCGGTCAAATCAGAACGGAAACTTAGGTTGCGCTCGCGCATTTCTATGGAACGTGCATAGGTGTCTTTTCCGCTAATCATACCTTTAAGTAAGGAGGCTTTTACGGAAAAACGCTTATTGGCATTGTACCTACCAAAGACTCCTAAAACACCGTGGTATTCTTGATTGGAAATGCGTTGATTACTGAGGTCGCCAATGTAGTTGGAGGTACCAAGGAATGCACCAACTTCGGTGTATTGAGCCATTGCCTGAGCCCAGATAGCTGAAAAAATTAGAAGTATAATTTGCTTTTTCATGTCGTAACTCGTTTGGTTTTAGGCCATAACTTAAAGCTTTGGGCCATCTTACACATGAAATTAAAAGCAAATAAGAAGCCAAAATGTGTTTTAATTAAAATATGTTTTGAAAATCCGGCACATTTTTCTGCGCATAAAAAATCGCCACTGGCATTTGCTAACTTTGTGGTGTGCCAATTAACCCCGGAAACCTTCCAAATTCGTAGCCATTTTATCATGAAAAAACTGTTTTCCGCCTGTGTTGTCGCCGCTTTCTTACTGATTTCTTGTAACAGTGACAAAGAAAAATCAAGTGTTGCTGCTCCCGCCGCCGATGTGCATTTTGAGCTGGTTAATCCAGCAGCCTCGGGCATCAATTTTATTAACAACATAAAAGAAACTTTTGAGGAAAACATCATCACTAACTCCTATTTATACAATGGTGGGGGCGTTGCAATCATTGACGTCAACAATGACGGCTTGCCAGATATCTATTTTTCTGCTACGCAGGAAGCAAACCGATTGTATTTAAACAAAGGCAATTTTCAATTTGAGGACATTACCGAAAAAGCAGGTGTTGCCGCAATTGGCGGCATAAAAACAGGAGTATCGGTAGTTGATATTAATGGTGATGGCTTCCAGGATATTTACGTTTGTCGGTCTGGAATGCAGCCTACTGATTTGCGGACGAATTTGCTTTTCATCAACAACGGGGACAATACTTTTACCCAAAAAGCTAATGAATACGGCCTTGACGACCGCTCTGCGAGCAACCACGCCAATTTTTTTGATTTCGACAACGACGGTGACCTGGACGTTTACGTGCTCAATCATCCTGTCGCTTGGTCAGAAGTGAACCGTATTCGTGCAAAACAAGAGACCCAGGGAGGGCCGATTACCCGTATCACTACACCACTGGATGAATGGGAATCCGATAAGCTTTTTCGGAATGATGGCAATGGGCATTTTGCCAATGTTTCTGTACAAATGGGCATCAACAACAGGGCTTGGGGCCTGAGCGCCACAGTATCCGATTTCAACAGCGATGGGTACCTTGACATTTATGTTGGCAATGATTACGTGGAACCTGACCTCCTTTATATCAACCAAAAAGGAAAGGGGTTTAAGGATGAAGTTTGGAGTTATTTCCGGCACACGAGCAACCATACAATGGGGGTTGACATTGCTGATGTTAACAATGATGGCCTAATTGACCTTGCAGCATTGGACATGACTGCTGACGACAACCAGCGTCAAAAAGAACTGATGACGACCATGAAGCAGGAGCGATATCACAGCCTTTTGCAATACGGCTACGGAAACCAGCACATGCGCAATATGCTCCAGCTGAATACCGGGGCCGCTCCCGGCAATGGAGCTACTTTCAGCGACATAGGCCAGTTGGCGGGCGTTTGGGCGACGGACTGGAGTTGGAGCCCCCTTCTTGCCGACTTTGACAATGACGGAATGAAAGACCTTTATGTCACGAACGGTTATCGTAGGGATGTGACCAACCTTGATTATTTAACCTACACGGTGGACTCGGTGATGAAAATAGGCGGCCTAAACAACGTCAATTTCAAGACGATAGATGAGTATTTGAAAAAAATCCCATCCAAGCCGCTTCGCAATTATATGTTCAAGAACAAAGATGGCCTTCAGTTTCAAAATGTCAGTGAAGCCTGGGGATTGATCGAAACATCGTACTCAAATGGCAGTGCCTATGCCGACCTCGATAACGATGGAGACCTTGATTTAGTCGTTAATCAAGTTGATGGAACTGCGCTCGTTTATCGGAATCAAAAGGCTGGCAAAAAGGACGGAAACTGGCTTCAAATCAGCTTGAAAGGAAATGCAGGAAACCCAACAGGAGTGGGGACTAAACTTCGCATTCGTATTGGGAAAAACATTCAGTACCAAGAAATGACACCGACCCGTGGATTCTTTTCATCGTCTCAGCCATTATTCCATTTTGGGTTAGGCGGTTCAGACATTGTTGACAAATTGGAAGTAAAGTGGCCCAATGGCAAAGTGCAAATGCTTGAAAAAATAACCGCAAACCAGCGTTTAGAATTAAAAATGGCCGATGCAAAAACAGTCGAGTGGGAAAGCCTGAAAACGCCAGCACCAAATTTCCAAGTAGCAACAGGCATGGGTATAGAATTCCGGCACATCGACGATGATTTTAACGATTTTAACCGAGAATGGCTTATCCCACACGCTTTTTCCAACCTCGGACCAAACATCGCTCAAGGTGACGTGAACGCTGATGGCCTGCAAGATTTTTTCATTGGCGGAGGCCGAAACCAGTCGGGAGCACTTTTTATCCAACAGAAAAACTGCAGCTTCAAAATTCAGGGCAACCCAGCATTTGACACTGACAAAACTTATGAAGATATGGGATGTGCCTTTTTTGATGCTGATGGCGATAGCGATGCCGACCTCTATGTGGTCAGTGGAGGAAGCACTTACGATGCTGGTTCGAGCAACTACCAAGACCGGCTTTACCTCAATGATGGTAACGGTAATTTTGAAAAAGCGCCGAATGGGACACTACCTGCCATTACCTCAAGTGGCTCCTGTGTCACGCCATTTGACTTTGACCAAGACGGTGATTTGGATTTAATGGTAGGCGGAATGGTCACGCCCGGACGCTATCCTGAATCGCCACAAACTTTTATGCTTCAAAACAACGGAGGAAGGTTTACAGACGTTTGCCCGCAAAACGCTCCGTTTTTATCAAAAATTGGGATGGTAAATGACTTGATTTGGGCTGATTTGGATGGCGATAAATCGGCAGAATTAATTGTCGTCGGTGAATGGCTGCCAGTTTCCATTTTCAAAAATACCAAGGGGAAATTGGAGGATGTCACCGAAAAATTTGGCCTGAAGGAAAGCAATGGCTGGTGGAATTGTGTGCATGCTGCCGATATTGACAATGACGGGGATATTGACCTCGTTGCGGGTAACCTTGGCCTGAATTCTCGACTTAAGGCTTCAGTAGCTGAGCCAATCCAGCTTTTTGCCGATGATTTTGATAGAAATGGAAGCCTAGACCCCGTAATGGCATGGTACTATGACGGCAAACAATACCCTTTGCCTCAGCGTGATGTCATGATTAAACAAATGCCTGGGTTGAAGAAGGATTTTGTTTACCATCGAGCTTACGGCCTGGCAACCATGGAAACCATTTTCAAGCGAGCAGCGCTGGATGCCGCAAAGAAATATTCAGCAAAAACATTTTCAACGATGTTTTTCGAAAATAAAGGCGGGAAATTTATCGCTCATGAGCTACCAATCGCTACTCAGCTTTCTACTTGTAATCAAATTCTTTCCGCTGATTTCAACGGCGATGGCAATTTGGATTTGCTAATGGTTGGAAACAACTCACACTCAGAGGTCGAATCTGGCCCCTACGATGCAAGCAACGGGACGGTTTTACTTGGTGACGGGAAGGGTTCTTTTGCGGAGTTGCCCAATCGGATTAGTGGCTTTTGGGCAACTAAAGAAGCTCGGGATATGGTGTTGATTCGACTTGCAAACGGTAAAACCCTCTATCTTGTAGCGAATAACAATGACTATTTGCAAGGCTATCTTGGCAAATAAACGACTCCTTTCAAGCCTGCTTTGGTTAATGAAAATATAAACCTTGTCTATGACAACCACAAATCTGGAATTTGCACGTTTTCAGATTGCAACTTCAAAAAAGCCTGAAAAAGTTCTCAATTCCGTAACTATAAGTCTTAACAAACTCAATAAAAATGATAAAGAAAATCTTGCCGCTTGCACTTTTGATGCTTACATTTTCCTTCGCAAATGCACAACTTAAAGGAGCACTGGACAAAGCGAAATCAAAGGCTGGTGACGTCATTCAAAATGGAGGACTTAGCCAAGATGAAGCTGGAAAAGGCCTCAAAGAAGCTTTGAACAGGGGAGTAGGAGAAGCTTCTGATTTCCTTTCCAAAGAGGACGGATACTACAAGAGCCCTTACAAAATCCTGCTTCCTGATGAGGCACAGAAAGTAGTCAAAAAACTGAAAGGAGTTCCTGGTTTCGAGAATGTCGAGGGCAATCTTGTGGAGAAAATGAACCGTGCCGCAGAGGATGCTGCAGTTAAGGCCAAGCCAATCTTTCTCAGTGCCATCAAGTCCATGACATTCAAAGATGCTATGAACATCTTGATGGGCAACGATGATGCCGCCACCCGGTATTTGGAAGGAGCGACTTTCAAGCAGTTGTATGCTGAGTTTATGCCTATCATTCAGGAATCGCTTGATAAAGTAGGCGCAAGGGAATACTGGCGGACGGCTGTAACGGCTTACAATAAGATACCGTTTGTGGAAAAAACTAATCCAGAATTGGATGACCACGTGAACCGCAAAGCTTTAGGTGGTCTTTTTGGCTTGGTAGAAAAGAAAGAACTAGGGATTAGGAGCGATGTCAGCTTGCGTGATTCTGAACTATTAAAAAAGGTTTTTGAAAAGCAGGATTCTAGGAAAAAGAACTGAGCCTTCGTATTAAGCCTATTCATTAGTTGACATCAAAGAGGCCACGCAGTAAAAATTCTGCGTGGCCTTTTTATTTAGTTTGGCTAGGCAGCAAATAAATGCAGTCTTCGTTTATCATAAAAACATAAAATTGGCAATTGGAAAATATATGAGAAACTATGCCTTCCTTTTTCTATTGGGAGCTACAGCAACCTGCTTTTTCAGCTGTAAACTCAGCTCGGATGACAACAAGGATATTGTGGTAAGCATCGAACCTGAATTTTTGCTTGGCATGTGGGAAAACTTGGGTCAAACCCGAGATTTCAACCTTACTTTTCAAAGCATAGAAGACCAACCATGTAAAGACAACCCAATTAGTTTTACATCAAGCCAGAACGGAAGAAGCATTTCGCTGAACATCAATGAAATCATAGAACTACATAATTGCCAAGTGGGAGAGGGGCCAGTTGATGGCATGGCCTCCTTTGATTTTTTGCCAATTGGGGTTTATCACTTGCAGTTGGTTTTAAAAAATACCATTAATTCTACAGGAACTTTGACCGTGACGAACGAGAAATATTCACTCAACATTGAGGAAGGGCTTGGCTTTGTTGCCCAACAACAGACATTAATGAGGGTTCCAACGGCAGCTGTTTGGGGATACGTGGCATATAAAGACAGCCAATATTTGACTTCATCCAATAGCTTTTTAGATGAATTGAATACAAAGACCCAAAACCTAAAACTAGGGAAAGGCGATTATAGCTATTTTTTGATAGGTGACAATGAGAAGCTCAGTCTCGCCAAAGCACCGGACTACAATAATTTTAAAACTTTTTATCGGACAACAACCGGGTCATTAGCTGAATTGGAAACGCTGTTGGAATCGTACAGAACCCAATACCCGGATGGGCAAATGGAATTCAAAATTTTTACCTGGCAGGGCGAGACACTTTGATTTTAGCGCGCTATCAACTCGGCTAGCCGTTTTTTCTTTTCTTTTTTCTTGCTTTCCTTCACTTCAAAACTAAAGCCATGCGCTTCCAGTTGCTGGTAGCGTTCCTTATTAAATTGATAGAGTTTGGCAGGCCGATGCGGCACACCTTCTTGATACTCCTCAATATCCGTTAGCAAACTCATGGAAAGAATTTTCTTCCGGAAATTCCGCTTATCCAATTCGGTACTCAAAATAGCCTCATAAAGATGCTGCAATTCTGTTAAGGTAAATTTTGGCGGCAACAACTCGAACCCGACAGGACGTATGCGCACCCGGTGCATGAGCGCATTAAAGCAGGTTTCCAAAATCTTATTGTGGTCAAATGCAAGCTCTGATTTCATGGCATCGTCAACATTGAGCCATTCAACATTTTGAGCAAAGGAGGATGCCATCAAGGTGAAATCGCTGATTTTTACCAAAGAAAAATAAGCAATAGTGATGACCCGGCCCAATGGATGCCGTTCTACGGAACCAAAAGTATGTACTTGTTCGAGGTAAACTTTTTTTAATCCAGTAAGTTCTTCAAGCACCCTGTAGGCTGCTGTATCAAGGTCTTCGTTGGGGTACACCAAGTCACCTGGCAAAGCCCAAAGCCCTTGAAAAGGAGCTGCACCACGCTTAATCAGGAGCACTTTCAAGTCACCGTCATCAAATCCAAAAATCACGTTGTCCACCGAGAAAGCAGACTTAAAAAAGTTGTTTTCGCCATTCATATAATCCTGTCAGATTGTCTGGCGGTGAAGATAGCTTTTTTCAAAAATAAGCAAACTAAAATGCCGTAAATTAAACACTAAGAACCATCTGGCTCAAGAGTGAACCAAAAACCATTGAAATTTCTACCTTCGCCTACAATCAACAGGAAGGCTAATATGAACTTGGAAATCGCAAGGACGGCACTAAAAAAGTACTATGGTTACGACAGCTTTCGCCCACTACAAGCGGAAGTAATTCAAGCTATTTACAACAAAAAAGACGTCCTGCTTCTCATGCCAACTGGCGGTGGAAAATCGGTTTGTTTTCAAATCCCAGCTGTCACAATGGAGGGTACTTGTATAGTCGTTTCCCCGCTTATTTCATTGATGAAAGACCAAGTGGAAGCAATGCGGGCAAACGGAATCAGGGCTGCATTTCTCAATTCTTCGCTGGCCTACCCTGAGCAGCAAACCGTGGAAAACGACCTGTTCCATGGCCGCCTCGACCTACTTTATACCTCCCCTGAGAAAATGGCCTCGCAAGAGTTTTTGCCCTTGCTTCGCTCCGCCAAAGTTTGCCTCTTCGCCATTGACGAGGCACATTGCATTTCGTCATGGGGCCATGACTTCAGGCCGGAGTACAGGCAATTGCGCTTTTTGAAAAAGACTTTCCCGGATGTGCCCGTTATTGCCCTCACCGCCACTGCCGACAAGCTGACCCGCAAGGACATCGTGGTGCAGGCAGAACTGCGCAATCCCGATATTTTTATCGCCAGCTTCGACCGCCCAAATCTCAGCCTCGAAGTGCGGCCTGGGCGGAAGAAAATAGAGCAAATCATTGAGTTTATTGAAAAAAGGCCCAACCAGCCCGGCATCGTTTATTGCCTTTCCCGAAAGAGCACCGAAATGCTGGCCGATAAGCTGCGAGACAACGGCGTCAATGCGGCTGCCTACCACGCTGGCCTTGACGAACACACCCGCCCCAAGGTACAGGAAGACTTTATCAACGATAAAACAACTGTCATTTGCGCTACAATTGCCTTCGGGATGGGCATTGACAAGAGCAACGTTCGCTGGGTCATCCACTACAATCTCCCCAAGAACATCGAAGGCTACTACCAGGAAATTGGCCGCTCTGGGCGGGATGGCTCCGAGGCGAACACCCTGCTTTTTTACTCAGCAGGTGACGTGGCTATGCTTCGGGAGTTTATAACCGAAGGTGATGGTCAGCACCGGGAAATCCAGTTGGCGAAGCTGGAACGGATGCACCAATACGCCACTGCACTGATTTGCCGAAGGAAAATCCTGCTCAATTATTTCAACGAGACCATGCTCGAAAACTGCGGCAACTGCGACGTTTGCAAGAACCCGCCCAAGGATTTCGACGGCACGGTCATCGCCCAAAAAGCCCTCTCTGCCGTTAGCCGCCTCGATGAGCAAGTGGGGACTGGCATGTTGGTGGACGTGCTGCGTGGCTCCAAAAGCTACAACCTCGTGAGTAGTGGTTTCGACAAAATAAAAACCTACGGTGCGGGCAAGGACATCCGCCAGGAGGATTGGTTCTTTTACCTCGAACAGCTTGTAAATCAGGGGCTTATCGAAATTGCTTACGACGACCACAGTAAAATAAAACTGACCGAAGCCAGCAAATCCGTCCTTTTTGCTGGGCAAAAAGTGCAGCTCGTGAGGGCAGAAATCTTGCAAAAACGCAAAGAGGAGGAAGATGCGAAAACAGCAACCCGAACCAAGCGCACTACCGAACGTCAGCGTGTCCGAGACGAATTATTTGAACATTTGCGCCAGCTTCGCCTTGATTTGGCGAGGAAAAAAGGCGTTCCGCCCTACATCATTTTCGGTGATGCTACATTAGAGGAAATGGCTGCTGAACGGCCAACAACAGAAGCTGACCTCAGCCAAATCAGCGGGGTGGGGGAGCAGAAGCTTCGAGAGTTTGGGCGTGTTTTCCTCGACGGTATTCAGGAGTTTTTGCTGGCAAAAAAGGACGAAGGAATGCGAATCGCTGGCTCTACTTACCTCGAAACTTTCCGACTCTACAAGCAGGGCGCTACGGTGGACGAGATTGCTGCGCAACGGGGCATACAGCCGACCACCGTCTTTTCGCACTATGCCTATTTGTACGAAAAGGGCGAAAACATCAATATCTGGTCATTCATGAACAAGGCCGAAGCGCAGCAGGTGGCCGAGGTCCTGCATGGCATGGAACCTCCATATAAATTGCAAGATGTCTTCACAGCATTGAACGAGGAGGTGGAGTACGGGAAGATTCGCTTGGGAATTGCTTGGTACAACAAGCAATCCAAGCACGTTAATTGAGCCACCAAAGCACTGCCACCACAACCATTGAAAGCAGCAACCATTCCATCAAAAATGCCACGGTCATTATCAAGATGGCAAATGGTACAATTGGAAACAGATACCACTCCTTGCTGCCTCCAAAATGAATATTGAATACACGAAATAGGCGGTGCATGGTCTGCTCGCATTGCCAAGCGAAGGGGATTCTGACTGCAAAAATGGGTACCGCCCAACCAAATGATTGTCTCCCAACCTGTCGGGCACGTCTCTTGTAATTGCCTGAAATGCCCAATTTTACCAAAAACAGGAAGGGTACGTGGAGATACAGGTAAAGCCATTGTCGGCGGCTGGTTCCGTTGCCAGATTTTTGATTTTTATGCAAAATGCCTTTTGAACTGGTACCTGGATTAGTACGGCATTCAACGTGGTAGGTTGCAATTGTTTTACCAAATCAATGAAACACTCGCCTCATTTATCCTCGAAAAAGTGACAATCCACAGGCGTGGCACTTAATTTTTCCACCAAGCCAGCAGCCTGCTCAGCCATCCCATCCATCTCGGCGTAGCCTGTTTTTGCTCCGCAAAATCGGAAGTCCCGCTTTCATTCCCATTTGCGTAGGCGCCCACAAACACTTTCCGCACATTCTCTTTTACCATTCCACGGAGCGGGATACGGGCCATGATGCCATACAATGCAGCATTGCCTTCCCCACTGGCTTCGGGGTGCGCATTTGCCCAAGCAACTGCGGCTTCCAGGTTGACCAAATAATTGGGAATCACGGGAATATTGTAGGGAAAAACCGTGAGGTGGATGCTCGGTGGCAACTGCTGGCGGTCAACGACCCAGCCTTTTTCCTCCATAAAATCGGCAACGGCGTAGATGTCCGGTTGGTTGTTTTTGGTAAAAAAAGCCAGCATGTTCATGCACGGTTCACCGATGATTTGAAGTTCTGGCAGTGCCTCGATGCCCGCCCGAAGCTGGTCAAATGCAGCCAGCATTTCACGGGCATTTTTCAAATAACCCGCTTGTCCCAGATGTTGAAAACCTGCCCATGCAGCAGCGATGGTGCCGCCAGGTCGAGTACCCAGCAAAGAGGCTGTGGCGAAGATGCCACCGCTGTATTCGGTGTTGATAAAAATCTGGTTTTCAAAGAGTTGTGTGTTTCTGTATAAAACGATGGATGCACCTTTTGCTGCAAACCCGAACTTGTGCAGGTCGCAGGACATGGAGGTGACGGAGGGAACCCGGAAGTCCCATTCAGGCAAATTTTCACCCAAACGCTCTACCCAAGGAAGCATGAAACCACCCACGCAAGCATCCACATGGAAGAGCAAATTGTGCTTTTCGGCGAGCTGGCCAATGGCAGGAATCGGGTCGAGGATGCCGTGGGCAAAAGACGGGGCAGAAGCGGCAAGCAGGATGGTATTTTTGGTGATAAGCTGCTCCATCGCAGCCACATTGGCGGCCATGTTCTCGTGCACCTTGGCTTTGCGGAGCGACAAGCCGAAATAATGCGCCGCTTTGTCAAACGCCGGGTGGATGGTTCGGGGTGCGACGATTTCGGGGGTTTTGATGCTGGGGCGGTGCTTCTTTGCCCATTCCCGGCAAGCGTACATGGCCAGCAGGACACTCTCTGTGCCGCCGGAAGTCATAGTCCCGACGGTATTTTCGTCACCGTGGAGCAGGTCGGCGGCCATGCCCACCACCTCCTTTTCCATTTTCAAAATGCTTTTGAAAAGAAAAGGGTTGATGTAGTTTTCAGAGAAATAGAGATTTTGGGCGGCTTTGAGCAGTTCGTTGTGTTCCTCGTCAATGAAGTATTGCAAGGTCCAGGTCTTGCCTTCTTTCCAGGCGGTGTCGGTGGACTTTGCGGCCTGCATGTCGGCGAGGATTTCGGCGGGTGGCCGACTATTTTCAGGAAGGATATTTAGTGCCCTTTTTTTCATCAATCTACTGTTAGTTCCACTGTTTTGCCTGCCTTCATCCGCTGAATCCAAATCATGAGGGCCAGCCCAATCACGAACCAAACAAACAGGGCCATGATGGCATTCCGCATACTTCCCGTCCAGTCATCAAGCAAGCCCCAGAGTAGGAGACCGAACATCATTGCCAGTTTTTCACAAACATCGTAAAAACTGAAGTACCCGGCGTTGTTCTCAGTCTGAGGTATCAGTTTGGAATAGGTGGAGCGGGAAAGCGACTGGATGCCGCCCATCACCAAGCCGATGAAGAAAGCGGCAATGTAAAAATCCAAGGGATTTCGGATGAAAAAAGCGCCTAGACAAATGAAAATCCAAATGACGATGGCGATGGTTAACGCCTTGAAATTGCCGAGTTTTTTGGAGACCCAAGAAAAAATAAAAGCCCCGAGAATGCCCAAAAATTGAAGCAACAAAATAGTCACAATTAACTGAGTGACAGTGAGATGCACTTCCTTTTCACCAAAAGAGGCTGCCATGAACATCACGGTTTGAACGCCCATGATGTAGAAGAAAAAACTCAACAAAAAAGTGCGCAACTGAACGGCGGATTTGAGAAAATGCCAGACTTTTTGCAGCTCGTGGTAGCCGTTGAGGAGGTTTCGCCCGGTGGTTCGTTTTTCATAAATGCCCTTCGGGAGCCGACTGAAGGTGATTTGAGAGAAGCCCAGCCACCATATTCCCGTCATCAGGAAGGAAATCCGGGGCATCAGCGTGGTGTCTGTTACGCCAAACAAATCCTTGTTCATTATCATGAAGAGGTTCAATAACAGCAACAGGGTTGAACCAAAATACCCGTATGAAAAGCCCTTGGCGCTGGTCTTGTCCATGCGGTCTTCGGTCACAATGGCAGGCAAATAACTGTTGTAAAAAACAATGCTGCCCGCATAGCCGACCGTGGCGATGAGGGTGCATGCCAAGCCCCAGTGAATTGATTCGATAGAATCAAAAAAATAGAGCCCCAGGCAGCCAAGTACCCCCATGTAGCAAAAGAACCGCATGAACGCCCGGTGATTCCCGATATAGTCGGCTACCGAAGAAACGAGCGGGGAAATCAACGCAACGATGCCGAAAGCGATGCCTAGGTTGATGGAATAGATGCCCGTGTTCTCGAACTTCATGCCCAGCACCTCCACGATGGTGCCGCCGTTGACCTTGGTCACCGTGTTGTAATAAACCGGGAAAATGGCGGAGGTGATGGAGAGGACATATACCGAATTTGCCCAGTCGTACATGACCCAGGCATTGACGGTGCGTTTGTCGTTCTTGACGATAGTCTCAAACCGTTTTACTGACATTTCGTTTGTTTTGTAATTGGTCACTTGTGCTCCGCAAAATTGCTAAAAAGCTTCGGCTAAAAAGAAATAAAGTCCTCGCTGTCTATTTCCAGGTCCATCGGAGTTTTTGGCCAAGCCAAAAGCGTAATCAATCCTGATGTTTACCCTTGAAGATTGGTTGAAAAGTATGCGCAAGCCGCCGCCAGCCGCCAAGTTGAAGCGGTCGAAAGCAAATTCGTCCAATTGATGAAAAGTCTGGGCACCGCTCAAAAAAGCCACCAACCCCAACCGTTTCCACACCTGCCAAAGTTTGGAGGGCGATCCTTCCTTCCAAAAAGGAAAGCGGTATTCCGACTCGAATGCCACCATGTTATTGTCTTGGTAAGTACCACGGAAGTAACCCCGTATGAGCTTGTGGCCGTTGGTGCGTGACAACCCCCGCATGGGAATTGCATCGTCTGATTGCTGAAAACTGACCATCCCTCGCATTGCTAGCGTCTGATTCGAAAAAGTATTGACATAGTGCCGTGCATCTACCAAAAACCTGGAATATTGGTAGTCGCTACCTAACCATTTTGTGTAAACCAAGCCATTGACTTCCACCAAAGAACCATGAATTGGATTGGCGACAAAATCACGGGTATCGTAGAGCAATTGAAGCCCAGCACCAGAACGGAGACCCGATATTGGTAAATCCGTGAGGCGGGATGAATCACTATTTAGGAAATGATGAGAATCAGGTACAGGCTCGTAATTAAACATGTACTCCAAGTCTGTTTGAACGCCCAAATGAAGGTTGGGAGCTATCTTGCGCAAAACAACGGGTGAAAATTTCAGTCTGTCCGCTTTGAAAAGCAGGTAGTTCAATGTGTCAAATTGGTTGCCATCGCTTACTTGCGCAATTAGCATACTTGCATCATTCCCTAAGCCATAATCCCGGTCGGTATAATGGTTGTAAATAGCTTCTCCACGGGTTCGCCATTGGTTTTGGCTGGTGAAAAATTCCCACCTGCCCTCCACCAATAGCTGCTTGGCAGTGGTGTAAACTGCAAAAAACTCAAGTTGCGAGAGCGGGGTTTCAAGGTCGTTTTTTCTAAAATCAAAATATTTAATGCCGATGGCGCCTAACGTCAGTTTGGTTTCTGGTGAGTAACTGATGGCTGGAAAAATATCCAACTTCCTTGGTTTTGGGAGTGCTGTTGTGGTATCGATAGCCGCAGTTGGTGATGCTTGGCTCCAAAGGTTGTCTGGAAAGGACAAAGCAAAAATTACAGATGCAACTATCGTCAACTGGTTTGTGACTTTCATAAGATTTTTTTGTTCTCTAATTGAAAACTTAGGCTTTGCTTTACGATGAAATTAATCACTATCGAAGTTGTCACCTAAACTTTATACCTCTTATGTGTTTTCAAGCAGAGAAGTAATCGCAACAAGGTGGGTAACTTTTAGGATATCACCAAAGTTTGACAATCAAACCACAACAAAACGCTTCATTGTTCGATATAGTAAAAGCAGGAGTTTGTACTTCAAACAAAAGGTGCATCCTCTTCAAAATCAATTTTTATGGCAAAGATGAAAATCATCAAACGTATTTTTATTGGCATCGGCATATTTCTGGTGCTGTTCATTGGCGCTCTTGTGGCCATTCCTTTTGTGTTCAAGGACGACATCATTGAGGGCGTAAAAAAACTGGCCAACGAAAACCTGAACGCCAAGGTGGACTTTTCCACCGTGGACATTTCGCTGTTGCGCAGCTTCCCCAGCGTGAGCATTGGCCTCAACGATTACTCCGTCATGGGCATCGAAGAATTTGACGGCATAAAACTGGTGGGAGGCGATGCTTTCCGCATCACGGTTGACTTTTGGTCAGCTTGGAACTTTGGCAAAGTGCCGCTCGAAATCAAGTCCGTGGTCCTCGACAAGCCTGAAATCAACGTCATCGTGCTGTCGAATGGCAAGGCGAACTACGACATTGCGAAGCCAAGCACCGATACGACCACCACCGAGACGGCCTTTCAAATCAAGTTGCAGGAATATGCCATCAACGGCGGAAACATCACCTACGACGACCGCTTGGGCGGCACTTTTGTGAAACTCACCAACCTCGACCACAGCGGTGAGGGCGATTTCACGCAGGATATTTTTGATTTGACGACCAAAACCAGCATTGGCGAAATGACTGCAGAATCGGGTGGGGTAGCCTACTTGAAAAAAGCCAAGGTGAAACTGGATGCAGGTTTCAATATTGACATGCCCAATTCCAAGTACACGCTAAAAGAGAACGACCTGAAAATCAACGACTTGCAGCTCAAAGCCGATGGCTGGCTGGCCATGCCGGGCGAAGACATTGACATGGACTTGACTTTTAGTGCACCCCAAAGCGATTTCAAATCGCTGCTTTCCATGATTCCTAACGCCTATACCGCTGGCTACGATAACGTGAAAGCCAGTGGCACCTTCAAGCTAGATGGCATGGTGAAGGGCAAATACAGCTCAAAACCCGAAGCTTATCCCGCCTTCAACATCAACCTCGACGTGAACAACGCCGATGTGAAATACCCTGATTTACCCCTCGGTATTTCCAACATCAACACCAACGTGAAGGTGAACAGCCCTAGCTCGAACCTCGACCAGATGCTGGTGGACGTCTCAAAGTTTAGTTTGAAAATTGGGAATAATCCACTGGAGGGTTATTTCAAGCTGCGCACACCGATGTCCGACCCGGATATTGACACCAAAATCAAAGGGGTGCTGAACCTAGAGGAACTGTCCAAAGCGTTCCCGATGGAAGGCGTGAAATCGCTCAATGGTATCATCAACACGGACATTGCAGTGAAAACCAAAATGTCCACCATTGACAAGGGCGACTATGAAAACGTGGACATGAGCGGCAATGCCTCCATCAAAAACATGAACTATGTGGCCGATGGAATGCCTGCCGTGAACATCAGTGCCATGCAGGTGGACTTCACGCCGCAGAGTGTGAACCTGCCGAGTTTTGCCATGAAATTGGGCAAGAGTGACCTAAGTGGTAAGGGTAGGATTGACAACATTCTCGCCTATTTTTCGCCTGACAAAACTATGAAGGGAAGCCTGACGCTTCATTCCAATTATTTCAATGCGGATGAATGGATGACGGAGGAAGAAGAAGTTGGCAGTTCGACAGTTGGCAGTGGGCAGTCAGCCCCTGCGCCATCGGCGAATGAGGAGGTATTCAACCGCTTCGATTTCTCGATGGATGCGGAAGTGGGAAAGGTGGACTACGATGTTTACAAAATCGAAAACTTCGTGGCGAAGGGCAATTTCACACCGGCCAAATTGACCGTGAGCCAGTTGAGCGGTAAAATCGGCGAGAGTGACTTCTCCGCTGCTGGTGCATTGACCAATATTTGGAACTACCTGTTCAACAATGAAAAACTAGGAGGTGCAATCACGCTTCGCTCCAACTACATGAACCTCAACCAGTTCATGACCGCCGAAGGAGCAGCGCCAACCACTACCGCCCCACCAGTGGCAGCCGAACCGATTCTGGTTCCAGACAACATAGACATGGTTGTTGATGCCAACATGGGCACGGTCATTTATGACAACCTTGAACTCAAGAATGTAAAAGGCGCCTTGATTGTGAAAAACGAGGAAGTACGCTTCGATAACTTGAGTGCCAGTGCACTGGGAGGAAACATTGGGATAACGGGCGGCTACAACACCCAAAACCACGAGAAGCCCAAGTTCGACCTGGCCATGAAACTGAAAAACATGGACTTCCAGCAGTCGTTTGCGAAGTTCAACACCTTTCAGGCAATTGCACCGATTGGAAAATATTTAGAGGGCAATTTCAACACCGAGCTGACAATGAGCAGCGACTTGAAGAAAGATTTGATGCCCGATTTGGCAACGCTTGCGGTGGCAGGTTTGCTTGAGACATTGAACGGAACTATCACTGGCGCAGCCCCTTTGCAGGAAATTGGCAACAAGCTGAACGTGGATGCTTTCAAGAAATTGAACATTAAAAACTCTAAAAACTGGTTCACGGTGAAGGATGGCGCTTTTCAACTGGATGAGTTCAAGCAAACTGTTGATGGCATTGACATGCGCATTGGTGGCACTCATAAACTGGTGGGCGACATGGACTATAAAATCATTGCAAAGATTCCAAGGGCTAAAATTGGCAAAAACCCCTTGGGCGCAGCCGCAAACTCCGGCCTTGATTTCCTGAGCGGTGAAGCCTCGAAGCTCGGCCTGAACGTGAATGCTGGCGAGTTCATCAACGTTCAAATCAACCTTGGCGGAACGCTTGATAAGCCAAAAGCTAGTTTCAAAGTGCTGGGTTCCGAAGGAGAAGGATCCGTGAAAGATGCCGTAGTGAGCAAGGTGAAGGAGGAAGCCCAGCAGCAGTTGGATAAAGCCAAAGCCGAAGCAGAAGCCCGCTTGGCAGCAGAGCGGAAGCAATTGGAAGACAAAGCGAAATCTGAAGTCGATAAATTGGCAGATGAGGCCAAGAAAAAAGCCGAAGCCGAACTCAAGAAACGCCTGGACGACGAAGCCAAAAAGGCCGCAGATGAAGCCGCCAAAAAAGCCAAGGACAAACTAGGCGAGGATGCAAAGAAGAAACTGGAAGAGGTCAACCCGTTTAAAAAGAAAAAAGGCGGCGGGGGTTGATACGCTCCTTTCGTTGCCAGTTTGTAGGCAATAATTTCCACGCCCAAGATAGCGTTGGTAAACGTCGGCAGGGGGTCTAATAACCTGCCGACGTTTTTGTTAAATAAAACCTGTATGCTCAAAAAAGCCCTGATTTTACTGCTCTCATTTGCGCTGCCTATTTTCCTATTTTCTCAGGTTAGGGGTAAAGTGACCGACATGAAAGGCGAACCACTGCCTTTCGTTTCCATCTATGTGCAAGGTACCACCAATGGAACTACTTCCAACCTGGAAGGTGGCTATTCGCTGGTGTTGGAAAAGGGTAAGTATCAAGTGGTATTCCAATCGATAGGTTACAAGCAGCACACTGAAACGGTCGAGATGAAAGGTCAGCCTATCAAGCTAAATGTGCAGTTGTCCGAAGAAACCATTGAACTGGCTGGTGTAGAAATAAAAGCCAACGCCGAAGACCCCGCATACCCGATCATTAGAAAAGCGATTGAGAAAAGGGATTATTACCAAAAACAAGTCGAATCCTACACCTGCGAAGTATATATCAAAGGAAACGTCAAGGTGCTGGAATCCCCAAAACAATTGCTCGGCAAAGAGATTGGCGACATGGATGGAAACCTCGACACCACAGGCCAGGGCATTGTTTACCTTTCAGAATCTGTCTCAAAGCTTTACTTCAAACAACCCGACAAGAAAAAGGAAATCATGGAGTCCAGCAAGGTGAGCGGCAACAACCAAGGATTCAGCTACAACAGCGCCCAGGATTTCAACGTGGATTTGTACAAAAACTACTCGGAGTTTGGCCGCAACGTCGTTTCGCCCATCGCCGACAATGCCATGAACTTCTACAAATACCGCCTCGAAGGTGCGTTTGTGGATGAAGGGGGCAGGCTCGTGAACAAGATTGCTGTGCTGCCCAAGAACTTCGCCGACCCAGTTTACCGGGGCTTCATTTACATCGTCAGCGATACCTGGAATATCCAGAGCGCCGACCTTTTTACCACCGGACTTTCCGCTCAAATCCCGTTGTTTGATACGCTCAGTGTTCGCCAAAACTTTGTGCCGGTGGACAAGCCTGATGTTTGGCGGATATTTTCGCAAACTTTCTCCATTCACGGCGGATTTTTTGGGTTCAAATTCGGTGGCAGTTTTACTGCGATTTACCGCAACTACGACCTGGACGCCAACCTTTCTGACAAGTTTTTTACCAACGAAATCATGAAGGTGGAAAGAGGTGCGAATGAAAAGGACACCACTTTTTGGAACGATGTGCGGCCAGTGCCGCTGACCAACGAGGAATCCGTTGACTACGTCAAAAAAGACAGCATCCGTGTGCTGCGGGAGTCAAAGCCATTTATGGATTCCATTGACCAAAAGGAAAACAAACCCGAATGGGGCGACCTGCTTTTTGGCTACACTTGGCAGAACTCTTGGAAGCGGCATTCCTTCACCCTCGAAACGCCCATCAACAGTTTTCAGTACAACCTCGTGCAGGGTGTGAAACTCAGCCTTGGCCTCAGTTACACGAAGTACCTGGACAAGAAAAAGGGCAAAATGGTGATGGCTGGTGGGCGGGTTTCCTACGGCCTTGCGGATGAAAAAACAAGGGGTAGTGGAGATTTCACCTGGCGTTTCAACCCAAAAAAATACTCACAGCTTAAATTGTCCGGCGGCAACGAGGTATTGCAATTCAACGAATTGGAGCCGATAGTCACGCTCTACAATACCTATTTCACCTTGGTAAGTCGCCGAAACTACGCCCGTTTTTACCAGAAAAAATATGCCAAGGCCGAGTTTCAACAAGAAATTGTCAATGGCATTCTGGGCTATTTTGTTGGCCAATGGAGTGACCGCAGCCCACTTGAAAACCGAACGGATTACAGCCTTTTTTATAAAAAGAAAAGGGAGTTCCAGTCCAATATACCCATCAGTGACCTTTTGCCGGAGGCGGCACTGGCGCAGAGCCGAGCCATTGTTTTGGGCATCAGTTTTCGCTTGCGCCCCGGCCAAAAATACATGGACTATCCTGACCGTAAAATAGTAGTCGGCAGCGAATTTCCCGACCTGTGGCTGCATTACCGCAAGGGCATCGCAGCTTTCGGAAGCGACGTGAATTACGACCGCCTCTCCGTCGCCCTCTCAAAAAGCGACATCAAACTGGGCATTGCCGGAGTGATGCGGGTTAGGTTGGAAGCGGGCAGTTTTGTGAACAACAAACAGGTTTTCTTTCAGGATTACCGCCATTTCCTTGGCAACGAAACCCATTTTGGCAATAAAGACTACTACATGTACGCCTTCAAAATGCTTCCGTACTATGCCCATAGCACCAGACGGAGTTGGTACGAAGTGCATTGGGAGCATGATTTCAAAGGCTTAATGACTGATAAAATACCTGGCTTGAAAAAATTGGGTTGGAACCTCGTGGCAGGTGCAAATCTACTTTACACCCCAGAATCCAAGGATTATGTGGAGTTCTCGCTTGGCTTCGATGGACTTGGATTTGGCCGCCTGTTCAGGGTTGACGCCGTCACCTCATTCCATCAAGGAAAATACCAAGGTATCGGCTATGTAGTGGGGATTTCCCTGCCACTGAACGAGTTGCAGTTGTGAGAGCGTGAGTGAGTGGGTGCACTAGCTTCTCTCACCTGCTATCATTCTTCAGCTCTCCAATCTGAGACAGTGAGGTAAACCACTATGATTCCGGCGACAATCATGAAAATTTTTGCCAAGAAACCGAACAAGGCACCAGGGAAGTCCAACCAAACCAGGAAGCTGATTTTAACGCCCACCAAACTCAGCACCAACGCCGAAAAGCCGAAAATAAAAAGTAGAAATCCGGTGGTAATCCAAGCTGCTTTTTTCATGTTTCTTTTATTTGTGCCGCAAAGATAGCTACTCAACCTGATAGTGGTGGGTAGGGTCGAATCACATTCATCACACAGCCTACACTCAGAAAAAGCATTATGAAACAGCGCCTTGCCCATATTGCCCTAGTTGTTCGAGATTACGATGAGGCCATTGAATTCTACACGCAAAAACTACATTTCAAATTGGTGGAGGATACCCAGCTTACAGCCACAAAACGCTGGGTTATCGTGGCGCCGCCCGGCGATGGCACTTGCCAATTGTTGCTGGCCAAGGCAGTCGGCGAGGAGCAGGTTTCCCGCATCGGCAATCAGACGGGCGGGAGGGTTTTCCTATTCCTTTATACGGACAATCTTCAGCGAGACTTTGACAATTTGCTGGCGCAAAATATACAAATCGTTCGGCCCCCCGCTTCGGAATCTTATGGTCAGGTGGCCGTATTCGAGGATATGTATGGAAACTTGTGGGACTTGATTGAACCTTTGGAATAATCGCTTTCGGACAACGGAACGATACGATTGGACAGCAGGTCGTTCGAAATGGAGGAAAATAGGGCAGGGGAGGGGAGTGTCAACTTCCTACCGTGACAAAGCGGTTTCATGGCTTGGAAGCAGGAAAAGTTAGGAGGTAACTTCAAGTTATCTCCTAACTTGGCAACACAAGCCTGTCAGAGGTAGGCTGGTACTTGGTTCAAGTAGAAGGCCCGATTGCTATCGGGATTGAACCAGCGTTATCGTTTTTGCTTGGGAAGACAATGTGCCAGCGGGCTTCCATATAATTATATCATAAAATAGACATTACCAAGTTCACCTTTCCCTCCAAATCTCCCGGATGCAAACTCAGCACCTCATGCCACTTCCCCCAAGTGCCTAATGAATTCACCGCCTTCACCCAACCCTGCAAGGCTTGGCGCTTGATTTGTGCGGTTTTATCGTTTTTCCCCTTGGTCTCCACCACAACATACGCCCCGTTCTTCAGTCGCACTACAAAATCAGGGAAATAACGGCGGGGCGAACCATCCCCAAAGTACCAGACGACGAAGCCGAAATGGTCGTTCTTTATCCAAGCATCCACGCAGTCCATTTTGTCCAAGGTGAAGGCTTCGCTGGCTTCCCAGCCGCTATCCATTGGAAGTCCGTTTAGGTGGCATTTTTCTACGTACCACACAGGCTTGGTCGTCAACCAAATAGGCATGTCGGCAGTAGAAATCACTGGGCGCTCTTTGTCAATGATGATTTCGATTTTCTCCGCATTCTGTTCCCTTACTTGCGCCAAAATATGACCGACAATATCACTCATGGCAAGCATCAGGGCGATATTCCGTCGTTGTTCATCATTGCTGAATAAGTCCTGCACCAGTCTGACTTTGCCGCTATCAATAAAGTCTTGAACGATTTTGAGGAATTGTGTAAAAAGGAAAGGCTCTCTCCCCTGCCATTGCTGTTTTTTGAACTCCTGCTCAAACATCCGCTGTGCCACTTTAAATATGACACTCTGCAAACGGGTCTCAGGCCCAGCCTTTAAGTCAATATTGGCAATGTCTTTTGCAGCTCCTTTTCCTTCTATTATTGCCCCCAATTCTGCATTGGTAATAAACCGATAAGGGTCAATTTCCAAGGTGGTCACTTTGTCCTCATCAATGGACAACACTGGACGAAGTATGTTCTCGATGCGGATGATATTCGGCAGTTCAATTTGATAGCCCGCTTTTTCTGGGACGATTTTGATTTCGTTCTTCTGGAGCGGTGGCGGTGGCGGCGTGGTTTCATCGCCTTCTTGTGGCAAGATATTGAACGGCACACCGAAAATATTCACATACTCCGCTTGCAGTCGGCTATTCGGGTCAAGTGGGTTGCCTTCGTTTTCAAACTCATAGCCTACCCGACGCAATCCCCTACCTATGACCTGCTCGCGAAGAAAACGCCCGCAAGCCCATGATATGCGTCACCGTCTTGGCGTCCCAACCTTCCGACAACATGCTCACACCTATCACATTGCAAACCCTTTCGCCCGGTTCTCCGCTGCGGCCAACAGTATCCACCATTAACCGAAGCCGTTCGGCCAGTTTCTCTTTCGTGAGGTTGTCGTCTTCATTTATTTGAATCGCTTCCCGCTGGCTTTCGGCATCATCCAGCATTTTGGAATCAATTTGTAGGATGCGGTCTGTTTCATACAAGCCCATATCCGCCATTTCGTCTATTACCCCGTGCAAGCCTTTTCTATCGAACTCATATTTCACCCTTGCCGCTGTCTCGGTATTGTTGCAGATGGTAATCATGCTGGGCAATACCCCTTTCCAATCGGCGGAATTGCGTAGCCAATCATAGTTGAGCAAAATATAGGCATTGCGCACCAAGGAAGGCAAACCCATCGAAGGCGCTGCACCTTTGAAATTCAGCGAGTCCTTTACTTCGGGGTCATCATAAATATGGTACAACTTGGAATGGATTTCATTACGGATTTTGGCCAAAGCACCATCTGAGCGGATAACCACCCTCGGCGTTTTCACCAAACCGGACTCGATAGCATCATACAGGCCAAAATCTGAAACAATCCATGGGAACACCGCTTCCTCGTCACTCTGTTTGCCGGATGGACTGAAAGGCGTGGCCGTAAAGTCAAAACAACGAAGGATGCCATTGTTCCGATGAATCCTGTCCAAGCCGCCTACCCAGATAGTGGCGTCCTTTTCTTCTTTTTTAAGGCTTTTTCGTTTACTGCTGACAGGCACCCGCCAAGCGTGGTGCGCTTCGTCATTCAGCACCACAATATTTTTCTCTTTGGACATTCGACTGTCCAAAACATCCTTCACATAAGCCTTGTCACTCTTAGCGCCCCGCTTGTCCACAGACTTGCGCTTGGCTATTCGTTCCTCTGTATCCCATGCCAGCGTATGCCAGTTTTCTATCAAGATATTGCCCTTGCGAAGCTTGGGCATCATTTCCGAAGGAACGATATGATGTGCCTCGTAATAATTGTCCTCGTTCCAGTCGCCCTCGCCTTTCTTGGCAGATGGATACAGCACCTGCAATCGGCTCTTTACAGTCAGGTTGGGTGCTACGATAAAGATGTTTTTGGTAAACTTCGGGTTGTTCGGATAATCCATTCGGTTCAGCACCTGCCAAGCGATAGTCATGCCCATCACCAAGGTCTTGCCCGTGCCCGTAGCCATTTTGCAGCATATCCGCTGCCAAGTGCCGCCGTCGCCTGGTATCTTTTGAGTAAACTGTGCGCCCTCCGGCGTTTCGGACAAGTATATCAGCGTTTCGATCGCTTCTATTTGGCAAAAGAAAAACTGCGTCATGCCCTCCCGCTTTTCCCGGTCAGTCCAGTGTCGAAGCAGTTTGCGGGTCGTGCCAGTGGTGTATTGGTAACCACCTTCCCGCCACTGCCGCACCCGCTCCCGCAGATGGTTCACCGTATCAAGTTCCACGAACTTGCCGACCCCAAACCTCGCCTGTTCACGGGTGGATACCATGTAGCCCGCCTTGCGTCTGCCTTCCAGTTTTTGGTATTGCTGTGCGCCCACGTTGTTCCAATGCTCGGTTGGCTCGTGGTATGGGTTGTTGCAAATGAGTTTGTCTATCATTATCGTTGATTGCTTTAGACCCAACAGGTCTTGAGGACCTGTTGGGTCTTTCTTCGCACGAGGCCCGCACGAGACCTGACAGGTTTTCAAAACCTGACAGGTATTTTCTCGCCCGTTCGCCTAAAGACTCAACAGGTTTTTGAAACCTGTTGAGTCTATTACCTGCATGAGACCAGACAGGTTTTTGAAACCTGTCTGGTCTATCATCTAATCATCCTCTATTATCAAATGAGCTATCTTCTTAAAATCCATCTGCTGCTGATGAGCACTCACCAAGTTTTCCCTCGAACCAAACCACGCAATCACCTCATCCCGCTCCAACTTGGTCGCCGCCGTTGAAAGATATGCGGCATAAGAACAGTGCGGATACTCCCTAAAATCATCGCTTATCCGGTGCAGTTGCGCATTGGCATTGATGTAAAAAACCAAGTTGCCAAAATGCCTTTCATCTTTGACCACCAGCCGCTTGAAAGGCCGCTCGAACAAACTTCCTGTCCGGCCCTCCTGCTTGTTGATGGCTTTGGAATAGCTCATAAACAGCAACCTGAATTGCTCGCTGATAAAAGCAGCACAGGCTACATAAAACTGGGCTTCTTGTTGGGTACTTAGACTTGACAGGTCTTGAAGACCTGTCAAGTCTTTGCCTTCGCCCACGAGACCCGACAGGTTTTCGAAACCTGTCGGGTCTTTGCATCCCTTCACGAATTTCCAAAACTCCTTTGCCCCAAAGAACACCTCCGCTGGCTTCACCCGTACCAGCAAATGAAAATGGTTAGGTAGTAGGCAATAAGCAAAACTATCCAGCCAAAGCGACAGGTAATGCTTGTATTTTTCCAAGAAGAACCCATAGTTTTTGGCTTTGTAGAACAGGTTCTGCTTGTTGTTGCCCCGGTTGAAAACATGGTAGTAAACACCGGGCAGCATCGGCGGAAAGTAATCTCGGTATAGCATGTTTGATGGTTTTAGTGTCATTCAAACCAGACAGGTCTTGAAGCCCTGTCTGGTTTTTTCACTTCCCTCACCCCAGACCCAACAGGTTTTTGAAACCTGTTGGGTCTCTACCGTTCCAGCCAAGCCAAGCTCCAAGACCAGACAGGTTTCAAAAACCTGTCTGGTCTCTCACACGCACTAGACCAGCCTAAGAATCCGCATACTCTCCACCCCCCGGTTGTCTATCACCTTCACTGCCACCTGACCATGCGGGCCAACCTCGAAAGGCAGCGACTCTGTGCCACGGTAGGCTTCCAAAAGTTCAGTGTCTATTTCTGCGGAAAGCACCTTGGCCAACTGTGCCCAGCCATCCTTTTTGCCACTGGCCATCGGGAAAAAGATTTGGTCGGGGCGAAGGAAGCGGTCGTTGTAATCCGTGTCCAGCAGCCACATGGCGATGTCGCCCTTGCCGCCGCTCTCTATTTTTTGCTCCACCACATTGTAATAATCGAAGCCATGCACCGAGATGACGTACTGGCCACCATCCGCCTTTTTCAGTTTCACGTCTGGCTGGCCGATGAGCCAAAAACTATCGCCCTTCTGTTTTTTCTTCAAATCCTCTACCAGCAGGTCGGTGTCAATTTGCGCCAGCAGGATGTCGAGGCCGCCCCAAGTGCTTTTCTCCACGTACTCATGCACCCCGGCGTCGAACTGGTAGGCAAGGAACAGCACCTTCTGCACTTTCGGGCGTAGTACGAATGCCTGCCCCATCGCCTTGTCCACCCACGATTTGTCCATCGGAGTATATTCATTGCCCAATACGACTGCCACCAAATCTCCTGCCTCGCCGTTCTCCGTTTTTACCTCGGCACGGGCTTGTACATGGCTGAGGTTCAGGTCATGGCCTCCGGCGGAAGTGGCCAATAATTCCAGATTGGTGAATTGGAGGCGCTGGCCCGACTTGCCCCGCACCCCTTTGGTCATCAGTTCGTCCAACAGGCTTTCGAGGCGGGTAGTGGCCTTGCCGGGAGTATCCGATTGGACGGCACCCGCCGACAGTTGATAGTTCGTTTCATCCGGCGAGGCGGCCATCGCACTGGGCACGGCTTCTATGGTGAATGGCGAGCAGGCCCGTATCCGTTTCCTGTCCACTTTGGGTTTGTCATAGAGGGTTTCCATCGGGGCAGGCTCGTTATTGGCGATGCTCTTGAGGGTGATATGCGGCACTTCTTCATACACGAAATCGCCGGACACGCCTTCTTGCTCCGACTTGAGTTGAAAATAAGGAAACACCGCAGTCATCAGCCGCTGCTTGGCAAGCGTGATAGCTATCCTACTCGTATCACAAGTTATCCAGCGGCGGCCCCACTGCTCGGCGACGTAGGCGGTGGTGCCGCTGCCGCAGGTGATGTCAAGGACGAGGTCGCCGGGGGAGGTGGTCATTAAGAGGCAACGGGTAATTACTTTTGTTCCTGTTTGGACAACATAAACTTTGTTGTCGGTAAAATTTCCGGTTGCAGTATCATCCCATAAATTTGTAAACGCTTTATATGGAAAGTCGTCTGCAAACCTTATATATCTTATGCTATTTTTTGCAACATGAATTCTTCCTTTTTCACCGAGTTTTTTTAGACCTTCAAGTGACGTTTTCCAATGTTGTCCAATCCCAGGAAGATATTTTTTTCCTATAAATTCAAATTCCTGTGGAGAGTTTGTTTCACCTTGTGAAATTAGGCTTGTGGGCTGGTATAGTTGAGCATTTTCTGGTATTAGCTTTTCACCTCTCGTTTCTTCTGCGTTTAACCCTCTGTAATCACCATTTGGAAATAGTAACCAGCCGTAGTTTCCTGATGTAACATCTGTATCCTTTGGCTTAAATAAGGACTTGTAATTTACTTGGCTACCGTTTTTTGCATACCATACTACATAATCTCCATTTCGAGCAAGGGTTGAACTATCAAAGCCACTTGTCGTTACAAAACTTATCAAACTCACGAAATTCTCCGCCCCAAACACCTCGTCCATAATCATCCTCACCCGGTGCACATTTTCATCCGAAATCTGTACAAATATGCTCCCGCTCTCTGCCAGCAGTTCCCTTGCCAACAGCAATCTATCCCGCAGGTAAGTAAGGTAAGAGTGTATGCCCAACTGCCACGTATCCCGGAAGGCTTTAATCATTTCAGGTTCGGAGGAGAGGTCGTTGTCGCTGCCGTCCTTCACATCCCGCTTGTCGGTAAAGGGCTGGAAATTGCTCTGGTACTTGATGCCATAGGGCGGGTCGAAGTAAATCATCTGCACCGCCCCGGCCATGGCCTCTTTTTCGAGCAGGGAGTTCATCACGAGGAGGCTGTCACCCGCCACGAGTCGGTTTTCCCAGTTTTGGGCATGTTTGTAAAATTCGAGGGCATCGCCGAGCGGCATGTCGGGCGGAGCAAAGAGGTCACCCTGCACACCGACGCCTTTTTTGCGCACGGCCTCCATTACTTTTTTCGGGTCAATGCGCTCGTGGGTATGCAAGCTGACCGTGGGCACTTCAAAGGAGGTGCGCTCAGTCTTCCCGGCCCATTGCAGTTGCGGGTCGAGGTGGGGGTCGTATTCGTAGTCTTTCTTCATAGTAGCGGAGGCCTCTTTTTCATCCACCAGCCCGATTGGCGGGTTGTTGAGGCGGGTTTTTCCTTTGTGGCTGTTTTGTTCTGCTGGCATTGGAATGGGTGGTTGGTTATGATATGGGAAGACCGGAAGACCTGACAGGTTTTTGAAACCTGTCAAGTCTTGTGCAATGCAGGTCTCATGCGTTGGTTATTTGTGCGCTGCAAGTTAGCCAATCGACTGAAAACTAATACATTCCATGCGTTTTTTTCATCATCCCATCACCATGACCACGTTGTTCCCGGCTAACCCGCAGGACCCGTCCGCCTCAGAAGGAAGAGCGACATTTTTCTTTCAAAATATTTACACGGAGAATAATTTCAGCAGACACTCCCCTGAAACCAAAAACCAGAAACCAGAAAACGACTACATTTGCCGCATGCCTTACCCAACTCCCTCCAAAATAAAACTCATCGAATGCCCCCGTGATGCCATGCAGGGGCTGAAGGACTACATTCCAACGGAAATCAAAGCTGCCTACATCAACCAGTTGCTGAAAGTGGGCTTCGATACCCTGGATTTTGGCAGCTTTGTTTCACCAAAGGCCATCCCACAAATGCGAGACACAGCGGAGGTTTTGGCACAACTTGATTTATCAAATACCGACACCAAGCTGCTCGCCATCGTCGCCAATCAGCGGGGTGCAGAGGATGCGGCCAAATTTCCAGATATCAACTACCTTGGCTACCCGTTCTCCATTTCAGAGACTTTTCAAATCCGAAACACCAACGCCACCATTGAGGAATCGCTGCAACGGGTGGAAGAAATTCAGGCGATTTGTTTGCGGAGCAACAAAGAAATGGTGGTGTACATCAGCATGGGTTTCGGCAACCCCTACGGCGACCCCTGGAACGCCGAAACAGTGGTGAAATGGGTGGACAGACTTTCTGACATGGGTATCCGAATTCTCCAGCTTTCTGACACCATCGGCGTTTCAAACCCGGCGAGCATCAAATACTTGTTCTCCAACCTGATACCGCTCTACGAACCCAAGGGCATCGAAATTGGCGCCCACTTGCACACCGAACCGCACAACTGGAAGGAGAAAATTCAGGCCGCCTGGGAAAGTGGCTGCGCCCGATTCGATGGCGCCATCAAAGGCTTCGGCGGCTGCCCAATGGCCAAGGACGACCTCACTGGTAATATGCCGATGGAGAACATTATCCATTTCTTCAAAAACCGACAGCTCGAAACGGGGATAGACGAGAGTGCCCTTGAGTCGGCCATGAGTATGGCGCTTGAGGTGTTTCCGCATTGAGGTATTGGATTATTGAGGTATTGAGGTATTTTGTGCCATCACGAAAACAATCTAACAATTTAACAATACAACAATCATGGCAAAGCAAATTGATACCCTCCTCGACAAATACGGCGAAAGTCACCAAAACGCCATCAACAAACTTATCCATTGGGTTTGTGTGCCTAGCATCATGTTTAGCCTATTCGGGCTATTGTACGCAATTCCTTTTTTCACGGAAAGAAGCCTGTACGCCAACTGGGCGACCTATGCGCTAGTGTTCGCCTTGATTTATTACATGCGGCTCTCAAAGCCGATGTTTTTCGGCTTCATTTTGATTGGAGGAGCAATGGTTTATGGGGCAGATTCCATTTATCAAACCACGCTCGGTGACGCCAAAATGCTTGCCCTGATTTCGCTCTTCATTTTCGTAGTAGCCTGGATTTTCCAGTTTATTGGCCACAAGATTGAGGGCAAAAAGCCGTCATTTTTGGAGGACTTGCAATTCCTGCTCATTGGCCCAGCTTGGTTGCTGCATTTTATTTACAAAAAGGTAGGAATCAGCTATTGAGGAGGCTAGTCATTAGACTGCCAACTGCCCACTGGCGAACTGCCCACTTCAACGTGTCGCCTTCACGTCTGTTTCCCAATATTCCGGTCGGCGCACTTCGCCACGTTCACCGATGTTTTCTCCTTCGTAATTGCCAAAACAGTCGAGGATATTAAGGAAAAGGTCTTCCCGTTTTTCAACGTAAAGCCTGAAAAGTTGGAGCACTTCGTCCATGGAGGCGCATTTCCTGCCGGAACGCAGGTCAATCACCCACTTGCCCTTCATCGCCTTGGTGTTCTTTTCGATGGGACGGTTCACCCGTGTTTTGGGCATGAGGAACAAGTCGAGCACGCTAAAAAAGTAGTAGTCATTCAGTAAATTATCTCGAACTACCATGCCGGAGTAGGGGCCAAAAGCTAAGATTTTTCGGGCAGCAAGGTCGTCAATGATGAAAGTGAAAGGTTCTTGTTCAGCGGTGATTTTCCAATTGTACAGGTTGATTTTCTGACGTTTTTCCTTGGCATCAAAATGAAAAGTCCAGTTTTCGTCCAGCCGGACACTGAAATCCAGCCGCTTGAAGGAGCTTGAATTGTCCTTGTATTCCAGCTTATTGGTCAGCAGGAATTTTTTTATTTCTTGCTCAAAGCTTATCATTTTTGATATTGAATTGATGAATTTGCTGAGACATTTTTTTATGCCAATTCTATCATTCGACCATCTGGCAACAACTCCATTTCTCGTGCTGTACTTTGACTGGCATCGTAATCCTCATCTGAACCTTCGGCCATGCCACTAACCATGTAAATCGTCATATCCTCATCAATGCGTGCCACTGTTCGGATGATACTGAGACCGTCGGAAACCGTACCGGCTATCACGTGACTGTCTATCAATTTGCCGCTTTTTTCAAACGTGGCAAGTATGTATTGATAATTGAGCAGCCCGGCCTTCCAGTAAACAATGGCATGAATGTCCTTCAAACCGGCAATCCGAAACCCTGGCACAAATTCGGTCATTTCGTCCACATCGGGGTCAATTTCAAGGAGGAATTCGTCAATGGCTTTTTGAGGCATTGCGATGTTTTGCAGGCTGTAGTCAGAAGCACTTTCTTCCGTAATTGAAATCGGTAGCTTCTCTTCCGGGAATATTTGAATAAACTGGTTAAAAGTCATGGTTAGCTAGTATTTTTTGTTTAAAATATGCGGGCAAGGTGAGCGGCAAAAGTAAGTTGGTGTGCCTAGGAATTCAACTTGGCGGAGAGATTCTTCCTGAATTTCTAAAAACCACTGGTACTTTTGCGCAAATTGAACACATGATAAGCATCGAAATCCATCGGAATTTTTCCTTAAAAAAATTGAACACATTCGGGATTGAGGCAAAGGCCGAAGAGCTCGTCATTGTGCGCACGCCGATGGCATTGCACCAACTCATCCAATTAAGACGCTCCCCAATCCAAGTGCTCGGCGGTGGCAGCAACCTACTTTTTACAGGCGACCTGCCGGGTTTGACCATTAAAAATGAAATAGACGGCATTGAAATCTTCATAGAAAACAAGCATGATGTTTTGGTCAAAGTCGGGGGTGGGGTAGTGTGGCATGACTTCGTGTTATGGGCAGTCGAGCAGGGATATGGCGGCATCGAAAACCTCTCGCTCATACCCGGAACGGTGGGCGCTGCACCCATTCAAAATATCGGAGCGTATGGCGTGGAGCTAAAGGACGTTTTTCAATCGCTTGAGGCGTACGATTTGACCACAGGCGAATCCCATACTTTTAGCCATTCTGACTGCCATTTTGGTTATCGGGACAGCGTTTTCAAACGGGATTTAAAAGGCAGGTTTTGTATTGCAAACGTTTATTTTCAACTCCAAAAAGCACCTAAAATCAACACCGACTACGGTGATATTCAGCTTACTCTGCAAAGTTTGGGAATTGAAAATCCAAGCATCAAAGACGTAAGCAATGCGGTCATTCACATCCGCCAAAGTAAATTGCCGAACCCAGCCGTGATAGGAAATGCAGGCAGTTTTTTCAAAAATCCAGAACTGGAAGCGGTTGATTTTCAACGATTTATCGAGAGATTTCCCCAAGCACCAAATTACCCACAGCCCGATGGCCGGGTGAAAGTCCCCGCGGGCTGGCTCATCGAACAGGCGGGCTGGAAGGGCAAACGCTTCGGTGATGCAGGCTGCCATGCCAAGCAGGCACTGGTACTGGTGAATTACGGCGGGGCGACGGGCGAGGAAATTTTGGCTTTGGCTGAAAAAATCCAGGCGTCCGTGCTGGAGAAATATGGCATTGCACTGACGCCTGAAGTGAATGTTTGGTAGGATGATTTGGAGTAGGTCAAAGTGGAGGATATTTATTCTCAGACCTGTCAGGTTTTTGAAATCTGACAGGTCTTACCGTGAATGTTTGGTAGAATTATTATTCTATTTTTTCCAAGTGAAAAATCACTTCTTCACCCACCAAGTCCCAATTCCCGTCCCCCAAATCTTTCATTTCAAAAGCATTCTTTTCATCGCCATCCTCCCAAAGGTAAAATTTCCCGCTTTTGATTTCCCAGAAATTTCCTTCGCCAGAACCCACCTGGATTTTAGATCGCTTGCCGAACATCACATGGCCATCCTCCTTGAATTCTGCTTTAAAGCGCAATCCTTCCACAATGCCACGGCCAAGGTCAATGCCCATTTTGCCGAGACTTTCACCAAGCCCAGCGAGTCCTTGCGCTAGTTCGCCCATGCCCTCCACGAAGTTGCCAACGGCATTGCCCAAGTGACTGTCTTCACCCATCTCCGCATCGATGTCTTCTTTTGCATTTGCAATTTCATCCTTGATTTCCTTTTTGGCCTCGGAAATTTCTTTTGAAACATCCTTTTTGGCCTTTTCCATTTCTTTGGTTGCCTCCGGCAAATGGAGGGTGACTTGGTAGCGTCCTGCGAATGCCTTTTCACGGGCTTTGTCCGATTGGCAAGAAGCAATGAGGATTAGGAGCAGTGCGATTGAAAGGTACTTCATGATTTAGATTTAAGTGGTGAAAGAATGGGCGCAAAATGAGAACCCTTCGAAATAAGTTCGTTTTTTTTCTTCCAAATCAGGTTGAATTTGGATAGATGCTGTTGAAGGGTTAAATCGAAAACACAAGTTTCGACGCAAGGTAATATTTTCCAAAAACCTACCTTTGCGCCTCCTAAGCAAAATAGCGTCAACCGTTGTAAAACAAATTCCTCCCACAAATCATTTTTACAACTCAAAACACTGATTGAATGAGTGCATCCCTACAAGAAGCAATTAAGAGCCGTATTCTGATTCTCGACGGTGCCATGGGCACGATGATTCAGAGATATAAACTCCAGGAGAAGGACTACCGGGGCGAGCGTTTTGCCGACTGGCATACCGACGTGCAGGGCAACAACGACCTGCTAAGTATCACGCAACCGCAAATCATCGAAGCCATCCACCGGGAATACCTCGAAGCAGGGTCTGACATCCTCGAAACGAATACGTTTAGCTCCACTTCCATCGCTATGGCCGATTACGACATGCAGGGGTTTGCCTACGAGCTAAACCTTGCTGCTGCGCAAGTTGCCCGTCGTGCCATTGATTCTTTTGCTCCGCAAACGCCTGATAAACAACGGTTTGTGGCTGGTTCTTTCGGCCCGTTGAATAAAACGCTTTCCCTGTCGCCAGATGTGAACGACCCAGGTTTTAGGGCGGTCACTTTCGATGAATGTGTGGCCGCTTACTACGACCAGGCCCGTGGCCTCCTCGATGGCGGCGTGGACATTTTTTTGGTGGAAACGATTTTCGATACCCTCAATGCGAAGGCTGCACTGTTTGCCATTGACAAACTTTTCGATGAGCGGGGGGTGAAACTGCCCATCATGATTTCCGGCACCATTACCGATGCCAGTGGTCGCACACTTTCCGGGCAGACTGTCGAGGCATTTTGGATTTCGATTAAACACGCCAGACCGTTCACCGTCGGCCTGAATTGCGCCCTCGGTGCCAAGGAAATGCGCCCCCACCTCGAAGCCCTGGCTGACATCGCCGATTGCTACGTCCATGCCTATCCGAACGCTGGCTTGCCCAACGAGATGGGCGAATACGACCAGACCCCGCACGAAATGTGCGGCTTCATTGAGGACTTTGTGGGTAGCGGCTTTGTCAACATCGTCGGGGGATGCTGTGGCACCACACCCGACCACATTCGCCACATGGCCGAGCATGTCAAAAACCTGAAGCCACGGGAAATTTCATCCAAACCTAGTTACTCGACTTATGCCGGGTTGGAACCGCTGATTGTCCGTGAAAACATGAACTTCATCAACATTGGAGAAAGGACGAACGTGACGGGCAGCCGCAAATTTGCGAAGCTGATAAAGACTGGAAACTACCCCGAAGCGCTTTCCGTTGCGCAGCAACAAGTGGAAGGTGGTGCGCAAATCATTGACATAAACATGGATGAGGGGCTGCTCGACAGCGAAAAGGCGATGGTCACGTTTCTGAATCTGGTAATGGCAGAGCCAGACATTGCGAAGCTGCCGATTATGATTGACAGCTCGAAGTTCAGCGTCATCGAGGCTGGGCTAAAATGCGTGCAGGGAAAAAGCGTGATGAACTCCATTTCGATGAAAGAAGGCGAGGCGGAATTTATCCGTCAAGCCAAGCTGGTTCGGCGCTACGGCGCTGCTGCGGTGGTGATGGCTTTTGATGAAAAAGGTCAGGCTGATACCATCGAGCGCAAGGTTGAAATCTGTGCCAGGGCCTATAAAATCCTGACGGAGCAAGTCGGTTTTCCACCAGAGGACATCATTTTTGACCCTAATATTTTTGCCATTGCTACCGGCATCGAAGAGCATAACGAATACGCCAAATACTATATCGAGGCTTGCAAGCAAATCAAGCAGCGGTGTCCGGGTGTAAAAATTAGTGGCGGTGTCAGCAACCTTTCGTTTAGTTTCCGTGGTAACGACCGGGTGAGGGAGGCAATGCATTCCGCCTTTTTGTACCACGCCATCCAAGCGGGGATGGACATGGGCATAGTGAATGCAGGCATGATGGAGATTTATGCGGAGATTCCGAAAGACCTGCTCGAAATGGTGGAGGATGTGATTTTTAATCGCCGCCCGGATGCCACAGAGCGACTCACCCAATTTGCTGAAACGGTGAAGGGAAATGGGGCGGTGCTAACCGGCCCTGACCTCACCTGGCGTGAGGCTTCCGTTGAAAAACGGTTGGAACATGCACTGGTGAAAGGCATCACCGATTTCATTGATGTTGACACAGAAGAGGCTAGGCAGAAATTCCCACAACCAATACATGTTATCGAAGGCCCGCTGATGGATGGCATGAACGTGGTTGGAGACTTGTTCGGTGCTGGAAAAATGTTCCTTCCTCAGGTAGTGAAATCGGCCAGGGTGATGAAAAAAGCAGTGGCTTATTTGACGCCATTTATCGAGGCGGAAAAATTGCGGACTGGTGACTCCAGTGCCAAGGGCAAGATTTTAATGGCAACCGTGAAAGGTGACGTACACGATATTGGCAAGAACATCGTCGGGGTGGTGCTTGGCTGCAACAACTACGAAATCGTTGACCTCGGCGTAATGGTGCCAGCAGAAAAGATTCTGGAAGCTGCCATCCGGGAAAAAGTGGACATGATTGGACTTAGCGGGCTCATCACTCCCTCCTTGGATGAAATGGTGCACGTCGCCAAAGAGATGCAGCGTCAAGGTTTCACCATGCCACTGTTGATTGGTGGTGCAACAACCTCCAGGACGCATACCGCTGTGAAAGTGGAACCGCAGTACAGTGGGCCAGTGGTTCATGTACTTGATGCTTCACGAAGTGTGGCAGTGGTTTCCACGTTGGCGTCTTCTGATGAAAATGTCCGTTCGAATTACATTGTTGAAACTAAAAAAGATTATGCTGCCATCCGAGAGCAACGACTCAACCGTACTTCTTCTAAAAAATATTTGAGCATCAAGGAGGCACGGGCCAATAAATTTCAAATTGACTGGACGGACTACCAGCCTCCAAAACCAAGCTTTTTGGGGGTCAAAGTTTTTGAAAACTACGACCTTGAAGAATTGAGCAATTACATTGACTGGACGCCATTTTTTGCCAGTTGGGAGCTTCGGGGCAAATACCCGGATATTTTTATGGATGAAACGGTGGGGGAGCTTTCCCGCCAGCTTTTCAATGATGCCCAGTCATTGCTCCGCAAGGTTATTGATGAAAAATGGCTGACGGCCAATGCGGTCGTTGGGTTCTTTCCGGCCAATGCCATCGAAGGCGATTCGATAGAACTTTTTGCGGACGAGGGTAGGGGAGAAGTGCTTAAAAACCTACATTTTTTGCGCCAGCAAGTAGAAAAAACCGCTGGGCAACCCAATACCTGCCTTTCGGATTTTACAGCACCAAAGGAAACGGGAAAACAGGACTACCTCGGCGTATTCGCAGTCTCCACAGGTTTTGGCATTGACAAATGGGTGAAGCAGTTCGAAGACAACCACGACGACTACAACGCCATTTTGTTAAAAGCCATTGCCGACCGCTTGGCCGAGGCTTTTGCGGAGCGGATGCACGAGCGAGTACGAAAAGAATTCTGGGGGTATGCTACCTCGGAAACCCTTGACAGTCAATCGCTTATTGAAGAAAAATACGACGGGATACGCCCAGCCCCAGGCTACCCAGCTTGCCCTGAGCATACGGAGAAGCGGACGCTTTGGGAGTTGTTGGACGTGGAAAAGAATACAGGAATCAAATTGACCGAGAGTTGTGCCATGTGGCCAGCCTCGGCGGTGAGTGGTTGGTATTTTTCGCACCCGGCGAGCAAGTATTTCACCATCGGTCAGATTTCGAAAGACCAAGTGGAAGACTATGCAGTGAGAAAGGGAATGACCACTGAGCAGGCTGAAAAGTGGTTGGGCAGTGTTTTAAACTATGATGCGTGAGAGAAATTGGTCACTCCCATCGAAGGTTCCTGCTGTTTTTGATGTAGCGTTTCACGTTCAGCCAAAAGGCGATAAAAAGGTAAAGGATGATAGGCGAACCAAGGGCGACGAAGGAGAGGTAGATAAAATACATGCGCACACGAGCAGAAGCAAGACCCATCTTGTCACCCATATAACTGCAAACGCCAAAGGCAGAACGTTCCATTAAATCTTTTACTGTCTTCATGCTGTAAAAATAGTCGGTTACGCCAAAAAAAACATTAATCCTTCCGAATTTTGTGGTGCCTTTGAAAAAAAAGCCTCTTGTGTTTTGAGTTTTCAAAATTACACAAGAGGCTTTATGTTTAAATCATTGCTGCAAAATAAAGACACCCGAATGGGTGATTTATTTGATGATAAACAAGCTAGCGTCCATTTCGCCATTTATTTCCACATCTTTGGTGGTCATTAAAAGCGGGATAGGGGCAAGGCCAGTAATCTTAACTACTTCAGGGAACTTGATACCATCCACTTCTTTGTAAGAAGTAATATCGTTGGTGACCAAATTACCATCTTTATCCTCAATTTCTCGAATTTTCAAATTGGTTTCCAAGTCAAAGTAGTGCGTTTTTTTAGAGCCGGAGGGATACTCCACTTGGATTTTGTAAGCTTTTTTACCTTCCACCATTTCGATACCTTTCAGTTCGGTTTTCACCCCCAATTTTTCATAAAACCTTTCCGGGAACAAGTGCGCATCAATTTTCATGTCTTCCAGTGATGCCCCCTCCATGGCGCTTTTGTTGCCCATCTGCATGTTCATGCCTTTTTCACCATCAAAAATGGATTCCATGATGATATTGCCCATCATAGAATTTACAACATCGAGCTTGTTGGGCGCCATCTGATTCATCTCCGTTACCATTTCCATGCCTTGTATGTTGGCAGACATGTTCAAGTAAACCGATTTAATGCCGTCTAATTTCTTGCCGCCAATGGCATTCAAATAATCTGAAAGGACAGTTTGAGCGGTGATACCGACTGGCACTTCCAATCCAGCCTGTTCGATGGGGTTTCCGTAAACATCGAAGAACCTGACTTTCTTGTCCGCAGAAAAAGTTGCCAACTTCCCTGCAACATCATCCTTATTACCTACGACCAAAATATGAGCATTTTTGGTAGCGAGGTACTTGTTTGCCATTAGTTTGATGTCGGCGACGCTGACTTGGCTAAGGCGCAGGAGGTATTTTTCATAATAGTCCGCAGGCAGGTTGTACCGAGCCGTGTTTAGTGCAAACCTTGCGACGGTGGAGGGGTCTTCAAGCGAGCGGGCGAAATTGCCAGTCATTACATTTTTAACCATGCTCAATTCTTCTTCCGGCATTGTTTCCTTCTGAAGCCTTTCCATCTCCACAAAAAACTGTACGATGGAGCTATCGGTCACTTCGTTTCTTACACTGGCATTTGCATTGAAATTGCCGATGACTGGGTCGGTGCTGAGTGATGAACCGGCGCCATAGGTAAATGCCTTGTCTTCCCGCAGGTTGGACATTAGTCGGCTACCAAAATAACTACCCAATACCGTGTTCATTACACTCGCTTTGATAACATCTTCGGTGCCAGGTTTCATCTCAACTGGGTAAGTGATGTTGATGACGGACTGCACAGCGCCTACTTTGTCCACAAAATCTACTTGCGTTGCACTGGGTTTCTGGGGTGTATCAAAATGAGTGCGGTTTACATCCCCCATTTTCCAATCACCAAAGTATTTTGGTGCTAATTTTTTGACTTCGCTTGACGTGATATCCCCAGTTATAATAAGGTAGGAAATATTTGGTTTGAAGTATTGCTGGTAATATTCATTGCACTTTTCGACAGTAATTTTTTCCAGCGTTTTTTCAGTGGTTACTTCCCCATAAGGATGACCCTTGCCATAACGCATCACCGAGCCAACATTTTGTGCAATGGCTTCCGCATCGTCCTTGTTTGCTTCAAGTCCAGAAGCTGTCTGCTTTTTCACCTTGTCAAACTCTTCGACTGGGAAGGTTGGATTCAGCAGCACATCCGACATGATTTCGAGCAAATTGTTTTTGTAGCGGCTCAAACAACTCCCGGTTACTCCAGCTGCGGACGTGTTCAACGAAGCACCCATAAAGTCCACAGACTCATCTATTTGAGATTTTGTTTTTGTTTTTGTCCCCTTGCTCAACAACTGGCCCGCCAAATCACGGTAGCCAGTGTAATCGCCTTCCAGCACAGGAGGCACATCCACGAATACCTGAAAGCTTACCCGTGGCAACTTGTGGTTTTCCACGACGATGACCTTTAGGCCGTTTTTCATCGTGAATTGTTCGGCCTTTCCAAGTTCAATTTTTGGAGCAGGGCCTGGCTTTGGTGCCGTTTTGCGAAAGTCGTTTTGCCCGTTCACTACTTGGGCAAAAACGATGAGCAACATTATTTTTAGAAAAAATATCTTTTTCATAAACTATTGATAATCTTTAGATTAAGTTGAAATTAAGTACCTGTTCAGATTCGAAAATCCAATATTACGGGTTGGCTGGTTTTGGCAAATAGTAGAGTACCACTCGGTTGTCCTTGACGAAATACTTTTTCGCAACTCGTTGAATATCTTCCCGGGTCACTTTCATGTAGCGGTCAATCTCGGTGTTGATAAGGTTGGCCTCGCCAAAATAGGTGTGGTAATTGGCCAAACTCTCGGCAATACCCTTAACCGTTTCGTTAGTTGTTATAAAATCACTCTCCACTTGATTGCGTAGTTTTTGGAACTCTGAATCAGTTATTAATTCATTCTGCACCTTCGTTACCTCGGCGTCCATGCTGGCTTCTACTTCCTTTGGGTCGACGCCACCGTTGCAAATACCAAAGGCGATTGAAACGCCAGGGTCTTCCAGTGCAAGAGGGAAGTTCCCAACGAACAATGCCTTTTGTTGTTGGTCAATCAGCGCTTTGTGCAGCCTGGAGCTTTCACCCTGCGATAGCAATTGTGACAGCATGGAGACAGCATAAAAATCAGGAGTTCCCTGTGATGGAATGCGGTAAGTTTGAATTACGGCAGGCAGTTGAATATTGTCGTAAATGGTGTCTCTAACTTCGCTCCCTAGCGCTGGTTCGACAATTTTTGGTCGGTATGGGTCAGCTTTCTTTGGTATACCAGCGAAGTAGGTGTTAATCATGGTCTTAGCTTCCGCCATGTTTATGTCACCCGCAATGGATAGCGTGGCGTTGTTTGGCACATAATAATCAGCATAAAACTGCTTGTAGTCAGCTTCTTGGGCAGCGTCAAGGTGTTCCATGTAGCCAATTACTGGCCATTTATATGGATGGTTGCGATAGGCTCGCTTCATTGACTCCTCCAAGACAGTGCCATACGGTTGATTGTCATAGCGCATACGACGCTCCTCCTTTACCACCTGTCGTTGAGTCTCTATCCCAACATTTTCAACCTTTGCTTGAAGCATTCTTTCCGATTCCAGCCAGAGGCCAAGGCCGAGCTGGTTTGACGGCAACACTTCGTAATAAAATGTGCGGTCATAGGTTGTGTTTGCGTTATTGGTGCCTCCAGCTTCTTGTATGTAATCGTCGAATTCACCACGAGCGATGTTTGCCGAACCTTCAAACAGCAGGTGTTCGAAGAAATGTGCAAAACCAGTTCTATCCGGTTTCTCGTTCTTAGAGCCTACGTGGTACAACACCGATACCGCCACGATCGGTGTCGAGTGGTCTTCGTGCAATATGACGTGCAAGCCGTTGGGCAGGTCGTACTCCGTGAAATTGATTTTGTTTGTTTGGGCCGAAAGGCTAACAATCCCTAAAATTGCCCAAAGCAGGGTAAAGCTGTTTTTTATCATTGTTGAACGTTTAAAATTATTTTTGATAAACATTTGAAAATCAAAGCATTGTGGATTTCTTGGTGTTTTAGAAAAATTTCTTGTTGAAAACCGGGGCGAAGTTGCCAAAATTCCTCCCAAATCTTCATCTGTTTAGCTATAGAAAGCAGTTTGATAGACAAACGAAAAAGGGGAAAGGTTGTTTGAACATAAATTGTATTTGTCCCGCTTGCATTGCTTTTCTTTGCCGGTGGCAAAACCAAACGCAAAATGACTGACGAAATTTTCATGCGGCGATGTTTCGATTTGGCCCGTCTTGGGTCAGGTAGCGTTAGTCCCAACCCAATGGTCGGTGCAGTGCTGGTGCATGATGGCCGTGTGATAGGGGAGGGGTGGCATCAGCGGTATGGTGAGCCTCATGCCGAGGTTCGTTGCCTCGCTTCCGTTTCAAAGGCTGACCAATTGTTGATTAGTCAATCAACCCTTTATGTTTCATTGGAACCGTGCTGCTTTCATGGAAAAACGCCAGCGTGCACAGACTTGATTTTGCGGGAGCAGATACCAAAAGTTGTCATTGCCAGTTTGGACGAAACGCCTGAAGTAGCAGGAAAAGGGGTTAAAATTTTACGGCAGTCAGGAGTAGAAGTAGTCAGTGGTGTTTGTGGCAGCCAGCCAAATTTGCCCAGTGATGTGCGGAACGTTTTTGTGTCCCAAAAAAGGCCATTTATCCAATTGAAATTTGCCAAATCAATTGATGGATACATGGGAAAAGCGGGCCGACAGGTCTGGTTCAGCAACCATTATTCTCAAGTATTGGCGCACAAGGGTAGGGGAGCCTTCGATGCCATTTTGATAGGCACAAATACTGCGCTGACAGACGATCCATCGCTGACCACTCGCCATTGGTTTGGCAAGTCGCCTTTGCGTATCGTATTGGATAGAAGGAGAATTTTACCAGGAAGTCTAAAATTATTTGACAACAGTGCGCCCGCATTGGTTGTCACGGAAAGGAGGTTGCCAAGTGATAAACCCAGCGGGACGTTGCAATTTGTTGAGCTTGATTTTGATGATGGATTGCTGGTAAATTTGATGGACTACCTTTTTGAACACCAAGTTAGTTCTATCATTGTGGAAGGTGGCGCTGATACCATAAGCCGCTTTTTAGAGATTAACATTTGGGATGAAGCTGCGATTTTCACAACGCCTCTTCGGCTTGGCAAGGGAATTCTAGCGCCAACTCCCTTAGGAAAGCAGGTGATGAGTTACCAATTGGGCAGTGACAATTTAACAATACTTAGTAATGAACACCAAGGCCGTTAAACTTTGTTTAAAGTGTGCTTTCTACACCATTCTTAATGCCTCCAAACTGTTTCATACTCATAATTTTGCATCACTAAAGAAAATTTTATCATGAAGAAAGTATTGTTTGGACTTGGTTCATTGTTGTTACTTGCAGTGGTGTTCGCCTTCAATAAAACGACATTTCACGCTAATCCTTTAAAGAAGGAATCCATCAACTGGGTTACATGGGAAGAAATGATGGAAAAATCGAAAATTCAGCCAAAGAAAGTCGTCGTTGATGTTTATACCGACTGGTGTGGCTGGTGCAAGCGCATGGACGCAACAACGTTCAGTGATCCTTGCCTTGCTAAATACATCAACGACACCTATTACGCTGTGAAGTTCGATGCAGAGCAAAAACAAGATATCGTGTTCAAGGACAAAACTTACAGATTTATCAAGAACGGAAGGCGTGGCTACCACGAGCTGGCCGCCGAAATTACCCGAGGACAGTTGAGCTTTCCAACTGTTGTATTTTTGGATGAAAAAATTGAAGTCATCCAATCAATTCCTGGCTACAGAGACACGAAGGAATTTGAAACAATCGCCACCTATTTTGGTCGCAACGAACACTTAAAAACACCTTGGGAAACCTACCAGAAGACCTACAAGCCCATACAGAATTGATTTAGCAGAAAAAAATAGAACGGCCTGTTGATGTGTTACCAGCAGGCCGTTCTATTTTCGCCCATTCTGAAAATAGTAACTGTAAATGTCTCAATCCCTTTTCGAGTTCAACGAGTTTATACGCAGGGTGATAGCCCTCAATCTGCCAGAGCCACTATGGATTCGTGCGGAGTTGTCCGATGTGAAATCATCGAAAGGGCATTTTTATCTGGATTTGGTGCAAAAAAAGGAAGATAGTGAAGAAATTATAGCCCAAGCACAAGCTGTCATTTGGTCAAAAAATTATCGGGCACTGCAAAAAAAGCTGGGCCAAGCCTTTGAAAGGCTGCTGCAGCCTGGCATGGAAATTCTGATTTTGGCAAAGGCTGAATTCCACGAGCGCTTTGGTCTTAAATTAATGGTGGAAGATGTTGACCCTGCGCATACACTTGGAAAACTAGAAATGCAGCGTAGGGAAACTATTCGACAACTACAAACCCTGAATTTGCTGCAAAAAAATGGCCGGCTGCCCCTGCCGCTAGTAGTTCAACGAATTGCTGTGCTAAGTTCAGAGAAGGCTGCTGGATATCAGGATTTCATGAAACATCTTTCCAGTAATTCTTTTGGCTATCAGTTTAGCATTAGTTTTTTCCCAGTAGCGGTTCAAGGAATGATGGTGGAAAAAGAGGCTATCTCGCAACTAGAAAACCTCGCTCGGAGGAGAGAAGACTTTGATGTGGTTGTCATAATCCGGGGTGGGGGAGCGAGGCTCGACCTGGCAGCTTTTGACAGTTTTTTATTGGCAAAAACCTTGGCAGATATTCCCCTGCCAATCCTAACAGGCATCGGCCACGATACAGACGAGACCGTTGCTGACCTTGTGGCACATACCTCGTTAAAAACTCCAACAGCAGTCGCAGATTTTATTTTGCATCGCAACCTCGGTTTTGAATCGCAAATAACAAACCTTGGGTTAGAAGCCAAAAACAAGGTTATGCAACTTGTTCAAGAAAAGGCAGCAAGGTTGCAGTATTTAACACAACTAATTGATTATCAAGTCAAAAGCAACTTTACACAACAAGTTCAGATGCTTGATTTTATAGCACGAGAAGTGCCAGGAATACTAAAGAATCGTTTTGTACAAGCAAATAACGAACTTAATAATTATGATAAAATAGTACAATTGCTTGGCCCAGAAGCGGCATTTAGGAGAGGGTTTGCTTTAGTTTTTAAACAAGGCAAGCATGTCAGTGAAGTTGCCCAACTTGACTTAGAGGACGAGGTGCAAGTACATTTGAAATCTGGGAGATTTCAAGCACTAGTAAAGAAACTACAATAATTTCTTCGACAAATGACGAAACAAAAATCTAAACTGACTTACGAATCGGCATTGCAGGAACTGCAAGAAATCGTCTCCAACCTTCAGGAAGCTGCCATAAGTATAGTTGACCTTTCAGAAAGGGTAACCCGGGCTGCTGAGCTGCTGAAATTTTGCAGAGAAAAACTAAGGGAGACCGAGGAAAAAGTGCAGGGACTTTTCGATTAGTGGCATGACAACTTATTTCAGGGTGATTATTTAATCCCATAATCTATATTATGTTAAATTGAATGCGCACTTTATACTGCCACAACCTTAATGTCACCCTTTTGTTACCTTTGCCAAATTAAATAAAAATGGCATTGGAGCAAGAAGTAAAACCATACAACGAACAGGAAAGCAAGAAATCACAAGTGTCCACAATGTTTGACAACATTGCCCCTTGGTATGATTTTTTGAATCACTTCCTTTCCCTCGGCATTGATATTAGTTGGCGAAGGAAAACCATACGTGAACTTCGAGATTTAGCGCCGCAAAATATTCTGGATGTTGCAACTGGCACTGGAGACCTTGCGATTGAAGCTGAACGGCAGCTAAACCCCAAAAAAATTATTGGAATTGATATTTCGAATGAAATGCTTGAGGTAGGAAGAACTAAACTCCTTAAAAATAATCTATCTTCTACCATTGAGCTACAGATTGGAGATAGTGAGAATATTGCGTTTCCGGATAATTCTTTTGATGCCGTGACTGTGGCGTTTGGAGTGAGGAATTTTGAAAACCTCAACAAAGGATTAGCAGAAATCCTCCGGGTGATCCGCCCTGGTGGGAAGGCAGCAATTTTGGAGTTTTCGAAGCCTACTGTGTTTCCTTTTAAACAATTATACAATTTTTATTTTAAAAATTTCTTGCCTGTCATTGGTAGAATAACTTCTAAAGACCCCAAAGCCTACAGTTATTTATATGAATCTGTACAAGCATTTCCTGATAGCGAGCGTTTTGTGAATCTACTGTGCGAACTTGGTTTCAAATCTGTAGATTTTAAGCCTTTTACGCTTGGTATTTGTACACTTTACATTGCAACAAAATAATTTCATCCCACTTTATGAATTTGATTACCAAAGCTAAATTGATAGCAACATTGTCTCTACTTTGGCTGGCCATCTTGAATGTGCATAGTCAATCTGCCCGAGGCAACTACAATTTCCTTGATTTTAACCAAAAACCCTACTACTTCGGAATCACATTAGCTTATAACAACTCTAACTTCAAGGTATTTCAATCAAAAGATTTCATCTTGAACGATAGCATAAACGTTGTTGAATCCGTTACCGGGCCGGGTTTTAACCTAGGAATTGTTACGAACTTAAAAATTGGTGAAAATTTCGATATCCGATTCCTGCCGACCCTATCGTTTGGAGAACGAAATATCAACTACGCACCGACTAGAATAGACAGGAGACCATTTGCTAGAAGGGTCGAATCTGTTTTTGTGGAAATGCCTTTTCAGGCTCGATACAAATCGGCACCGTTTCATGATACTAGACTTTTTGTGGTGGCTGGGGTAAAATACTCTTTTGATGTGGCAAGTGATTCAAGGTCACGGCAGGCAGAGACTTTAGTTAAGATTGCGCCGAATGATTTTGCGTTCGAAATTGGTGCTGGCGCTCAAATGTTTTTGCCTTATTTTATTTTTTCACCAGAGATTAAATTCTCTCACGGTTTCAACAACATCCTAATTTTTGATAAAAATCTTGAGGAGTCAAGCATAATAGATAAGGTCTTATCACGAACATTCACATTGTCCTTTCATTTTGAAGGTTAATCCCCTACCCTACTTTAGTAGCTCATCAAAAAAAAGAAGGCCAATTGTTTTGCAATTGGCCTTCTTTTTTTTGATGACAGAATATTATTCTGAAAGTATGATTTCATTTTCAATCATACCTGTATAAGAACGGAGCTCAACTTTATAGTTCCCTGGCTTGAGGTCGCTGATATTCAATTCATAGATGGTATTAACTGGCAAGTCCCAAAGTTTGTCGGATTTGACAATATCTCCATCTTTATCAAGCACTCTAATGTCACTTAGGTTGACATTAATAGACTCAAAATCAATGTAATACACTTTATTTTCTTTGTCCAAGTAAAATGTCCACTCATCAGGGTGTATTGCAAATTCTGAAGGCTTCAAAGGTGTTAACTTCTCTGAATCAAAAGAGGCTACTGCTTGAGCGGAGACATAACTAGCAGTGAAAAAAAGTAGAAACAAACTAAGGAAGGAATATTTAGACTGCATTGTGATTATAAAATTGAAAAATCTTGCAAAATATGTATTTGTTCACGTTAAAGTTTGGCAAACTTATGCCAAGAATAGATTCTTTGCATTGAATAAACTTGGATAATGTTCTGAAATATTATCAAAAATTAAGTTCGCCATCTTTTTGAACTACCGCATAACGCTCAGCTTCCATAAAGTAACGGTGTAATGCCAGAATGATTGCTTTTATTCTGAATTGATTGAATGTTAAATTTTTCTTAACAACATAAAATGCAAGTTGGCCGACTATTCTTCCCAAGCCATGCATCGTTTGACGGCTTTTTGCCAACCGAGGTATTTACGCTTTCTTAAATTTTTCTCCATCTCTGGAATAAATGATTGATTAAGCTGCCAAACCTTTTCAATATCAGCTATTTCCCAAAAGCCTACCCCCAAGCCAGCCAAATAAGCTGCCCCAAGTGCTGTGGTTTCAATAATTTCAGGGCGCTCTACTTTTGTGCCGAGCATGTCTGCTTGAAATTGCATGAGAAGATTGTTGGCACATGCTCCTCCATCAACTCTCAGGGCTTTTAAACTCAGTTTTGAGTCCAATTCCATCGCTGTTAAGACATCTTTCGTTTGATAAGCCATGGATTCCAATGTTGCTCGAATCAGATGTGAGTTTGTCGTTCCTCTAGTTAAGCCAAATATTGCCCCTCTAGCATACATGTCCCAATACGGAGCACCCAAACCTACAAAGGCCGGAACAACATAAACGCCATCGGTGTCTTCCACCTTTGAGGCAAAATATTCCGAGTCTTTTGCCTCGTCAATCATTTTAAGTCCATCCCTAAGCCATTGTATTGCAGCACCGGCAATAAAAACACTGCCTTCCAAAGCATAGGTTACCTCACCATTTAGCCCCCAAGCAATAGTCGTCAGTAATCCGGAATTTGAAGTTACAGGGTTTGTACCTGTGTTCATCAACATAAAACAACCAGTCCCATAGGTGTTCTTTGCCATGCCACTTGTATGGCAAGCCTGTCCAAATAAAGCAGCTTGTTGGTCTCCAGCAACACCAGCTATCGGTAACGCTGCCCCAAAAAGCGCTGGTAAAGTTTGACCGTACACCTCACTTGATGGTCTTGCGTCAGGTAGAATGGATTTAGGTATATCTAACGCTTTCATCATTTTTTCATCCCAATCCAATTTTTGAATATTGAAAAGCATTGTTCTCGATGCGTTTGAATAGTCTGTGACATGGACTTGACCACCAGTTAGCTTCCAAATAAGCCAAGAGTCAATTGTTCCAAATAACAGATTCCCCTTCTCTGCCTCATTTCGAGCACCCTCGACATTGTCAAGTAGCCACTTGATTTTTGTCCCAGAAAAATAGGCATCGATGACAAGCCCTGTTGCCTTCCTTACATGATTTTCAAAACCATCTGCTTTCAGCTTGTCGCAAATCCCAGAAGTGCGACGGTCTTGCCAAACTATGGCGTTATGGATTGGTTCACCAGTTATTTTGTTCCAAATAACCGTTGTTTCCCGCTGGTTAGTGATTCCAATAGCAACTATATCCGACACCTTTATCTTATTGTTAGTCAACAAGTTCTGTGCGACTCGGAGTTGCGATTGCCAGATTTCGTTTGCGTCGTGTTCTACCCAACCCGGCTTTGGGTAATATTGGGTAAATTCCTGCTGCTCGACTCCTACAATATTTGTTTTTTTATCAAAAAGAATTGCCCGAGAGCTAGTCGTACCTTGATCAAGGGAAAGGATGTACTTGGACATAAATGATTGATTTTGATGCATTTATATCGCAGAAACTGCGATGGGGTGAAGATAGGTTATCGTGGTATTCTCTCCAATAGTCGCTCAACATCAATTTTGGCGCAACGAAAATGCCCTTCTGGACAAATATTCCTTCCGTGGAGGCCACATGGTCGGCAGGTCAGCTTCTCTTTGGTTTCGATAACCACTGAATCAGTGGAAAGCGGACCAAATCCAAAAGAAAGAACAGTAGAACAAAATATCGCTGTGACTGGCGCATTCACCCCGGACGCAAAATGCAGCGGCCCTGAGTCATTGACGTAATTCATAACAGCATTTTTCATTAGGGCAGCTGATTCAAGGAAACTTAGTTTACCAGCCATGACCACAGTTTTTTGGTGTTTGGTTTTCGTTTTTAACCAATTGCAAACTTCAAAATCACCGGGTCCACCCAGCAGGAAAATGGATGCGTCCTCCCCTACCTTGTCCATCAATTCCAGCCACCTTTCTTTTGGAAATTGTTTGGTGAACCAAACAGAGGCAGGGGAAATTGTGAGGTATTTTTCATCTGAAAAAACAGCTGCAAAATCTGACTTCGAGGGATATATTTTTGGGCTAACAAATTGGTTATCAGTCCATTTTGCTATCAATACCAGGTTTCTTTCTACTTCGTGAATTGCATAATTGTCATTCCCAATCTGATGCTTAATTACATGGTTTGCAAACATCGAGAGCGGGTTCTTGTCAAAACAAACCCGGATTTTCGCTTTTGAAAATGTGGTGAGCAAACCCGTTGCAAGGAATCGTTGAAGATTGACAACCAGGTCATATTTTTCCTTTCGTATTTGCCGGAGCAACCTCAAAAGGTTGGTGTATTTTGAATTTTTCTTGTCCCAAACTAACACCTTGGTAATATGCAAATGGTTTTCCAACAAGCCCTCGTTTCCTTTACGAAGCAAAAAATCAATATTAGCCTGTGGGTAATATTCGGCAAGCTTCTCTACCAACGCAGTAGCCAACACAACATCGCCTATGAAAGCAGTTTGAATAAGCAGTATTTTCTTAAATGAAGCCAAATTACATGATACTTTTGTGAAAAAATGAATGCTATGTGCCGTTTTGTACTACTGTTTGTCCTGATTGGATGGCTGGGCTGCCAGCAAAATTACCAACTAAAGCAAGCCCAGCAAATTATCGAAGAAGTCCACTTAGAATTTGCCCCCGATAAACGGGTTGCCCTGTTCCGAATTGATACCATTATTGGTGGTAAAATGCTGGAATTTCATGGAGAAACTAATTTGCCGGAGGCAAAAAAAACATTATTTGAGAAACTCACCATTGCAGGCATCACATTCGTAGACAGCCTTGCTCTATTGCCGTCTTTGGACTTGAACGGAAAGCATTTTGGCATAGTAAACGTCTCCGTCTGCAATTTTCGCTCTGAACCAAAGCACTCGGCAGAATTGGCCACTCAATCTCTCTTAGGCACCACCCTTCGTGTGTGGAAAAAGCAAGGTGACTTCTACCTCGTCCAGTCTCCCGACAACTATTTTGGATGGCTTGACGATGGAGGGCTCCAGCTAATGACCGAGTCCGAGCTTCAAAATTGGTCAAATTCTGAACGTGCAATTGTGAAACAGGATTTCACCTTTGCCTATGAAATTGCAGATGAAAAGGCGCAAAAACTGACAGACCTCGTTGCTGGAGATATGGTACAAGTAATTGACAAACATGCCAGTTTTACAAAAATATCTTTGCCCGATGGACGTGTCGGATTTGTATTGAACAGCAATATATTGCCGCTGGATGAATGGCTGGATAGCCGAAATCCAACCGCTGAAAACGTGCTTGCTTCTGCACTTGAAATGATGGGGAGGCCCTATCTATGGGGTGGAACTTCGGGCAAAGGAATGGATTGTAGCGGTTTTACGAAAATGGCTTTTTTCCTCAATGGCATCCAACTCCCAAGGGATGCGAGCCAACAAGTGAATGTAGGCGAACAAATTGACACAGACACCAGCACACTTCAAAATTTACAGGCTGGCGACCTATTGTTTTTTGGACGTAAAGCCACGCCCGAAAAGAAAGAACGTATCTCACACGTTGCCATTTATATGGGAGGTGGAAAAATAATACACGCTTCTGACAGGGTGAAAGTGGAAAGCCTCATCCGAGGTGATGCTACTTTTGTGAATGACAGACTGGCCAGTTTCGTCAGAAGCAAAAGGATGCTTGGGCAAGAAAGGAAAAATGGGGTGATTCGGATTGCGGACTCACCTTACTACCAACCGGCAAAGGATTTGAGGGATTAATTTTCCATAAAAGGCTAAAGAATCCTCCTATTCCTTCGCAGTATTAAAAATTGAGAACTATATTTGCGCACCCTTCGGGGGGAAATTTATCAAAAAAAGAACCTGGCCGGGCTTAATTGCCCAGCCAGGTTCTTTTCAAATATTGGCATTATGTTACCATTAGACAACAATTATGTAGAAGAGCTTGAGGCAATTGCAGCCGAAATTCAAGAATCTGATGAATTGGCTTATTATCTTCAAGAAGAGGAAGAAACCTATTTCGAACAAATGAAGGAAAGGTTTGAGCCAAAAATTGAGGAACTGTACAACAAGGTTGCAGCCGAGAACCCGCTCCAACTTGTTTCGTTGGACAAAATGTTGATGAACGAGCATTTTGAAGGGCTTTTCCTGCCGAGGATTCTTGGGTATGCCGTGTTAAACGGTGAGATAAACAATCAATATAAATACACCCGTCCGCAGGACCATTTCAAGGATGTATTGATGTCCATTTGCAACTCGCCTAATTTTGAAATCCTAAAAAAACGAATAGGTCAGAGTATTCAAGTAGGATTCGCTTTGAGCAGTGATATCTGGATTACAAACTTGATTACACCGATAGAGAACAAGCGCATTCGCTATTTTCTACAGAGTCAAAAATTGGACAAGTATTACACGCCAGAGGGACGACAGCAAGGGTTGGCCATCTACAAAAAACAGTTTGTTAATTTCAATTACATGACCGCCGATTTCCCCAAATCATTGGGCGAGTTGAAAGTCCTCTGGTCTTCGTTGAAAGACTTCCTGATTTACAGAGAGGAAAAGAAGCTTAACAATAAGAGTTTGATGCCTTTCTTGAAATCGTTGATTGGCAATGAAGAATTCCAAGGCCATGACGAGCACCTCCAGATTCTTGGATTTTATGCCAATTTCTTTGAATTGGAAGGAGAAGATTTGGAGCACCTTCGCAAACACTTCAATGCTACCCGTAAAAAGCACCCTGAATTCTGCAGCCTTTGGTTAGCTTTTGTTCTTGAAATGCACGAAAGCAAACGAGTAGATCTAAATGCTCAGGCAGACGGAAGGATTTCAGCTATCCTCGACAAGTCAGTAAAAGACGAATTGACAGAATACTACGAATTGATGGACGCCATTCACAGTGTCGGCTATATGCATGAGGAGGCCATGGATGTCGTGAAGACATTCTATAACAGACACGAAGGCACCTCACTGATCAATGAGTGCGTTCGGATGGTAATCTACCATTACCTTGCCCGCCTCATTAATAATTTGGAAGCGTCAGATTATCATGAATTGTTTGAGCTTTCAAAAATCTACACGGTTTACATTAATATTTTCGCTAACCAGCAATTCAATCAAAACGTCAAAGAACTTTCCATGCGTTACGTAAAAAGGACTTTACGGCATTACCCTGACAAGCGTGGTAGAGATTACCAAGATATTAAGAAATTTGTGGCTACTACTTTTGTGGATTTGAATTTCATCAAAGAGAAGGAAGTAGTTGAAATGTTCAAGACTCGTCGAAAGAAAAAGACGGAAAGCTAAATCCAGTCAAAGTGGAAGAAAAAAACAAAGGGCGGCCATTTTGGCCGCCCTTTGTTTTTTCGGTCAAGGCACTCAATTATTTTGTTCTCTACCGTACACTTTTTATAGATAGTTGAAAAAAAGTTGTTTGAAAATTTGAAAAAACAAAAAAGGGCCGCTTCCTTTTACAGAAACAACCCACAAAAATGTTTCTGTACAAAAGTATAAAAAAAGCGTTGACCTC
>JAIPBL010000136.1 GCA_021739645.1 Saprospiraceae bacterium
TACAATGGGGCGGCCATCCGTGTCAAACTTCTTCAAGGAGATTGAGGTCGCCAGTCGGCCAACTTCTGCCAAGGCTGCCGCTATTTGTTCCTCTTGTTCAAGCATGCTGCCTTCGGTCTTCAAGTTCATGGTGATGGTGTCGCTGCCGTCTGTTTCTATTTTGTGCTCTGCTATCATAGGTGTTATTTTTGCCCCTAAAGTACATCAAATTGGAGCCGCACCCGGAGGAGAACACAATTGCGCCTTACGTTGTTAAGGTCTTCACCCCAAAACAAATACTGCAACAGAATGCGGTGGCAAAAGAGGTATTTGGAAGTGTGCTTGCAAAAGCGTTTGATTTGCCGGTGCCGGATTTTGCGCTGATTGATTTTGGAAATGACTTCATAGAAACCTTGCTGCCCGAAAATAAAGCAATCCTTCAGAACAAGGATAAACGGCTGAAATTCGGGAGTAAGCTGGCAGAAGGTTTTTCGGTTTTCGACACGACCAACCTGTCATCCGGCAAAATCAAAAGCTACGACATAGGTTCGGTTTTTGCCTTTGACAACCTGGTTTGGAACCTGGACAGGGGTGGGCCAAGGAACAAGCCCAACCTGTTAGTGTCCGACTACGATTACCTCCTGATTGACCACGAACTGATTTTCCCATTCGCCGATGACCCGAACAATGACCACAACGTTGCATTGAACAACTTCAGGCAGGTGCAATGGAAATATCCCTACGAAAACCATCTGTTCCACCCTTATCTAAAGAAAATGAGAGGAACGAACAAACAAGATGTTTTTGAAACGTTTCATGACTATCTTCGCAATTTGAATGTAAATTTGCTGGATGAACCGCATGATTTTTTGCAAGAAAACGGCCACCCTACTGGCAATCCAGTTCTAATCAAAAACTACCTGACCGAAATAAAACACAATTCTACCTCCTTTATTCAATTCTGACTAACAGCTCACAATCCGTTGAAAATCAATTTATTGAAATCATATAAAATTCGCAATTCAATATGGTTTTGACCTATTTCTGCCCGTTAGCTACCGTCTTCTACGGCTTTTTGGCGTGTCCCAATTGCTTCAAACGTCTATCAAATGAGGGAAACCTGTCAATATACATTGCTACAATACCAGCACTCATTGCTGTTGGGGGAGCGGCTTAATGTTGGCTTGCTGGTCGTATTTCCCCACTTGAAGAAACTGTATTTCCGGCATCCAGCCAACCTGAAAAGGCTGAAAGCGGTTTATCCGCAGGTGCCAGAGCAAGTACTGAAAAACTACTTCCAGGGCTTCATCCGCAAGACAGAATTACTGAACAAGCAGCCTGAACTCTTCTCTGGTTACAACATCGAAACCGACCCTGCCGATTTTATCCAATCGGAGTTTCTTATAGCTGACGACAGTGCCTTACAGTTCTGCAAAGCACGGACTGCCTTGCAATTTTCCCCTTCCCCGGAAGTAGTGGTTGAACAGCTTTACAACCTCCACCTTGGGCTTTATGAGGCCGAAGAAGAATCGAGAGACCAACACAACGAGGCTTTTTTGTCCCAGCAGTACAAAAAGCTCATCCGGGAGCAACACCCGGAAGTGTTCAGCCGCAACCTCATCCATGAGAACCATGTGATTGAAAAACTGGGCAACCATTACCAGTTCGATTATGCCTGGCAAAACGGCACGCTCAATCTGGTCAAACCAGTCAGTTTTGACCTGTTGAAACCGGAAAGCATTGTAAATAAGGCCACCCGCTATTTTGGCGAGTTCACCCTGTTGGAAGACGAAGCCGACGCTCAACAGCTCCGTTTTGACGTACTGCTCGCCAAACCCCGCCACCGACAGCTTTTCAAAACCCACGACAATGCCCTCCGTCTGCTGGAGAAGCCCCGCCATGTAAAACTGGTGGAAGAAACTAAGCTCGCAGACTACTCTCAGCTTACCTTGCAGAGCTTGCTGGACGATTGACTCATTCCTCTTTTGGGGCTATTGCCACTGCCCCGGGAAAAATGCTCGTGGACATCGTCGCGGAGTCGGATATTTTTGCTGGGCGACAAACAGCCTTTGCGAAGTGCCCTTTTTTGCTGGCAAAAGCAGAAATAGCCGTGAAAGTAGAAACCCTTTTTCTTGGAGCTATTGAACTATTAGCCCTCCAACTGGACGACTCATGTCATCAAACCCTTGCCCTAAAAAGTTGAGCGTTGTGGAAATGCCATATCACCCAAAAACTAATAATTTACCCGAGGGTCGGTCAAAGCATACAGCACATCAGCCAACAGCATCCCCGCCACCGTCAGCACCGAGCCGAGCATCAGCACCGTAAAAACTATCGGCCAGTCCTTTTGGTAAATGGCCTCGAAAGTCAGCCAGCCCATGCCGGGGATGTCGAAAATGACCTCGATGGCCACCGACCCAGCTATTGCCGCAGGCAACACAGAAGCGAACAGCGTGATGAGCGGAAAAAGCGCATTGCGGAAGCCATGCTTCCAAATCACCGTGCGCTCCGGCAGCCCCTTCGCCCTCGCCGTTCGGATGTAGTCCTGCCCCAGTACGTTGTTCATGCCGCCCCTCGCTTGCCGGGCGATATAGGCCACCGACGGGTACGCCACGCACAAAATCGGCAGCAGCAAGTGCGGCATTGCTTGTCCAATTTGCTGCCACCACGGTGCGGCGGTCGCAATGTCGCCGAGACCGGGGCCGGGGAAGATGTTCATCCCGTACTGCCGGTTGGTGAAGAAAATGAGTAGCATCGTGCCGACCCAAAATGCGGGCAACGAGTAGAGCATGAACAACCCTGACGAGGTGATTTTGTCAAACCGCCGACCCCGCTTCACCGCCGACCAGGTGCCCAGCGGCACAGCAATCAAGAAGGCCAAAAAAATAGCTGGGATGTTGACCGCCAGCGTCCAGAACAGGGCGGGCTTCACTTGCTTGGCCACTGCCTGCCGCTTGTGCAGCGAGGTGCCAAAATCGCCCCGAAGAAAGCCCGTTATCCACGTATGGTATTGATTGTCAAGGCCGTACCAATGGAAGGCGGGCATCCGCAATTTGTCAGGCGTGGCGCCCGCCTTCAGTGTTTCGTAGCTTTTTTTTAGGGTCAAAAACGCAGTGCCGAGCGCCGAATCCAGCGCCGGGTTTTTACCGAAGGAAGCCCCCATTTCACCTAATCTCGCCGAGATGGCGCCGTCCAAGTAACTTGTGTACAGCTCCCGAAGCGGCTGCTTGATGGGCGTTCCCACCGCCCGAAGGCTGTCCGGCAAGCCGAGCAATTTCAGGTCGAAGGAGCGGATGCCACTGTACCAGGTTTGCACCAGCGGCCAGTTGCCGTACTGCCCGGCGAGCCGCTCCATCGTCGCCCGGCGGAAACCGATGAACACCCGGTGCAGCGTGTCGGGGTAGGCTTGGGAACTGACTGAAAAGTAGAAGGGGGGCTTGTTCATGTGCAGGTCGGCGGCGGCTTGGGCATATCCCCGCTCCGCTGCCAGCAAGTCGTTTGGCGAGGAATATTTGCCAAAAGTATCCTCCCCCAAAAAATCCGAAACGGCGTCTCCGGGCGCCAACCTGCTCAACCCAAACGACAGCAAGCTCACCAACACGAGCGTCGGGAGGAAGAGCAGGATGCGTTTGAGGAGGTAGGTGAACAAGTGATTGGTGATTGGTGATTGGTGACTGGTGACTGGTGACTGGTGACTGGTGACTGGAACACACCAATCACTAGTCACCAATCACCAATCACTATTTCTTCAATTTCAAATGCTGCAACGATATGCCCATGCGGCTTGGAACTGCCTCGAAGCGCTGGTGGATGACCATGCGCTCTTGCGGGCTGAACATGAAAATGACAGGCTGCTCGTCATAAATCAATTGCTGGAGGTCTTTGTAAAGTTTGTTGCGACTGGCTTCGTCCGGTGCATTTTGGATTCCGTCAATCATCGCATCGGAGGTGGCATTTCCAAACCGGGAATAGTTGGTGCCACCAGGCACAGCACTGTCGGTGTGCCAAAGTTGCTTGGGGTCGTCGAGCACGGGTAAGCCGCCTGCACCACGAGCCGCTAGTTCAAAATCACCATTTCTCAGTTTATCGCTCAAAACCTTTCCCTCTACTGCCACTGGCTCTATTTCCACACCGATTTTTTGACAATTGCTTTTCAGCAACAGCGAGAAACCTTCGGAAAAAGTGCTGCCTGCCGAGTAGAGGTACTGCACCTTCATTTCCACCAAAGCTCCGTCTATCGTTTTGTCCACGGTGCCGTTGCCGTTGCTGTCCTTCCAGCCCGCATCATCCAACAGTTTCCGTGCCTCGTCGAGGTTCATGGCAATAGGTTTCAGCGACGTGTCGTAGTATTTTTGGGAAGGGAAAAAGGGGCCAAGTGTCCGTTCTGCGAGGCCATTGTACAGGTCTTTTATTACCATGTCCATGTCAATGGTTTGCGCCAGCGCCCGGCGCACCCGTTTGTCCGAGAGCTTCGGGTTGCGGTTTTGCATGGCCGTGTAGAAGTAAACAAAGGTCGGTGGCGTGAAGAAATTGTAGATTTTTTGAACGAAATCCACGTTGCGAAGCTCGGCAAATTGGTTGGCGTCCAGTTCGGCAGCAAAGTCCACGCTCTCGTCCTTGATGGCAGCAATGGCAGCCACCTGGTCCTCTATGGGCAGGAAGATGATGGTATCGGGATAGGCTGCCAGCAGTGGGTATTGCCCGGCCAGTTTTTCGCCCCACCAGTTTTGTTTTTTGGCTAAAACGACCCGCTGACCATCCACCCATTCGGCCAGTTTGTAAGGGCCTGAACCTGAGTTCACCTCACGGGCCAGCTTCGGTGCGGTGTATGCATCGGCGAACTGCTGAAGCTCGGGGTCGGCAGCCAGGGTGGCAGCTTTGACGGGGTCGGTGAGGTCGTGGAGGGTAAATTTTTTCATCAAACCACCTTCGTCGTAAATATGCTCAGCTAAAACCGCCAGCGACGAAATGGCCTCCATGTTGAGGAAGTATTTTTTGTTGGTGAAAATGGTGAAGAGCTTGGGGTTCGTCTCGTCCACTTTGATGTCCCGCACGAATTCCACATAACCGAGGTAGCGTTGCGTGGGCATTTTGGGGTTAAAAAGCGCCTTGAGGGTAAAGTCGTAGTCATGGCCAGTGACGGGTTTCCCATCGTCCCAAGTAGCTTCCGGCAAGATTTCATACGTAAAACTTTGACCACCGGCAAACTCGCCATCCGTGATATCCTGCACCGTCGGAGCCGCTTTTATTAATTGCGGAACAAGTGCAAGTGCCTGATAATCAAAGTTCATCAGATTTTGAAAAATCAACTCAGAGGGAACTCGGTCATACTTTGTCCTTGCCAAGTAAGGGTTCAGCGTCGTTGGGGCAGACACCAGCCGCACCCGAACGGTGTTGTCGTTGTGCTTCCAGCCCGGCGCATCCGGGCCACAGGAAAAAAGGAGAAACATGGCTGAAAAAGCCAAGAGGAGGGTAATTTTCGTTTTTTTCATGCTGAGATTTTTTGAACCGGAACTGGTTTTGGCTGTTCCGGCAATGAACGCTCGAAGTTAGTAGAAATTTTTGTGATTGGTGACAGGTGATTGGCCAGCCCAGTCACCTGTCACCAATCACCAGTCACCAGTCACCACCATGCCAACCATCCTAATCGCCGGAGGCACCGGCCTCGTCGGAAACCACCTTAGCCAAATGCTAAAAGCTGCTGGCCATGAGGTATTGCACCTCAGTCGCAAGCAAAATCTGAACGCCAAGTTCCCAGCTTACGCATGGGATTTGACGAAGAAAACCATCGAACAGGAAGCAGTTGACCGAGCCGATTATATCATCAACCTTGCTGGAGCGGGCATCGCCGACCAGCGTTGGACGGATGAGCGCAAGCGTCTCATCATCTCCAGTCGGGTGGACAGTACGCTGCTACTCAAGGCCGCCATCGAGCGCCGCCCGACACCTCTCAAGGCGTTCATCTCTGCTTCTGCCGTTGGCTTTTACGGCAGCCGGGGTGACAATTTAATGGCGGAAGAAGACCCAACTGGAACAGACAGCTTCCTCGCCGAATCTGTGGCGGCTTGGGAAAAATCCGTTGAAAAAATTGCCGAAACGAGCCTTCGCACCGTCGTCATTCGTGTCGGCGTGGTGCTTTCGACAAAAGGCGGTGCTTTGGAAAAAATGCTGATTCCGTTCAATTTTTTCAATGCCACCTATTTCGGCAACGGCCAACAATGGATGTCATGGGTTCATATTGACGACCTCTGCCGCATGTTTGTCGAAGCCATTGATAATGAAAAAATGAACGGCAATTACAACGGTGTAGCGCCGCATCCCGCCCGCAATAAGGACCTCATCGTTGAGTTAAAAAAAGCTGTTGGCAAGCCTGCACTTGTGCTCCCCGCCCCTGAATTAGTCCTTCGTGCCGCCATGGGCGAAATGGCCGATGTGGTGTTCGACAGCACCCGTGTTTCCTCCAAAAAAATAGAATCGGCGGGGTTTAAATTCCAGTTTCCCGATTTGTTGCCCGCCCTGAGGGATTTGTTACGGAGAAAAATTTGACCTTTGCCGACAGCAATGATGAATGATGAATGGTGGAATGATGAATAGCGCACGTACCCCATTCATCATTCCACCATTCATCATTTATCAGTAAAGAATCCACCTGCAAAGCAGGTGGCTTTGAAAAGCCCCCATAGGGGGCCTGCCCTCAATACGTGTTCCTAACGGCCCTCATGACTTGAAAACGTGCTATTTTTAAGGCAAAGCCGAAAGAACATAACCACCTGC
>JAIPBL010000041.1 GCA_021739645.1 Saprospiraceae bacterium
GGGCTATTTGCCCAGCCGACGGTTTTATCACTATTGATTTTCGTGTTGCATCAATCCACCTCTACACTAACTTTCCCTTCCGACGACTTCTTTTTCTTTTTGTCCTTGTCGTCTTCTTCTACTTGGTATTTTGAGCCTTGCTCTAATTTTCTTGACACAGCGGCATAAGGCCCGATGACAACCTCTTCACCTTCTTTTAATCCACTCAAAATTTGGATGTAGTCATTGTCTTGAATACCCGTTTTTACCGTTCTCATATCCACGGTGTCACCTTTTGTAGCTACAAAAACCACTTCAATCAAATCGTCGAAATTAGATGATGAGGCGGCTGTGGCTTCCTCTTCGTTTACGGTTTTTTCTTTAGTCTGCTTGCCCTTTTTTTCTTCTTTATCGCGTGTACCCACGGCTTGAATTGGCACACTTACCACATTCTCGACAGTATTGGTGAAAATCTCCACAGAGGCTGACATACCAGGACGGAACGGATATGGTTTGCCAGGCTTGGCGAGGTCTTGATAGGAATCTTGGTCAATATCAATGGTCACGATGAAATTGGTGACTTGGTCGGTCGTCAAGTTGACAGAGCCAGTGCCAGAACTGACTAGGTTGTTGGCTGTGTGTGCTATTTCTACCACTTTGCCGCTAAACTTACGGTCAAGGTATGCGTCAATTTCAATCTTTACCTTTTGGCCCAAAGCAAGCCTAGGAAGGTCGTTCTCCGTGACTTCCACCTGAACTTCCATTGCTTTCAAGTCGGCAATGCGCATAATTTCCGTGCCCGCCATCATGGATGTACCAACCACCCGTTCGCCTTTTTCGACGTTCAGTTTTGACAAAATGCCGCTCATGTTTGCGTAAATGGTGGTCCGTTTTAGGCTGGTGTTGATTTCCCTGAGCGACGCTTCGGCACTTTTTATCTGAAACTCAGAGGACTGGGCAGTCATCTGGGCCGAGCGAATATTGGCTTCCGCTGCCCGAACATTTGACTCCAATTGCTTGACTGTTGTGAGGGATGCATCAAAATCTTGCTGTGATACCACTGCATCTTTGAACAGTTTTTCATTACGCTTGTGAATCTGTTTAGCATTTTCAAGTTGTGAGGCCAACTGTTCCTTTTGCGCCTTGGCGGCTTCAATTTGTGATTTTGAATTTGCCAAGGCTGATTTTGCGCTGTTTACGCCAGCCGCTGCCCGCTCTACTTGAGAATTGTAAGCTTCTGGGTCAACCCTAGCTAGTACCTGTCCAATGGTCACGCTGTCACCTTCTTTCACGTACAGTTCAACGATTTGACCTGAAACGTCGGAGCTGATTTTGACCTCTGTTTTGGGGAAAACCTTACCGCTGGCCTCCACTGTTTCCATGATGGTTCGCAGGCTTGTTTTTTCCACTTCAACCGTTTCTCCAGTTTTACGGTTCGAGCTTTTATAGACTGCTGCTATTGTCAAAATGAGGACAAGCCCGACCAAACTGAAAATTATCAGGTTTTTTTTCTTCTTATTCGTTGCCATATCTATTAATGTTTAAAGTCGTTGTTTGATAAAATTCATCTTGCTGGCGCAATTGCCATTGCCAGTTCATCAATCCAGTTTGATTTCCCGTCCAAGATAAAAATCGAGGATTTTCAAACGGAACAAATAGTCGTATTTGGCCACAATAAGGTTGGTTTCAGCAGTGTCGTAGGTATTACGAGCTGTAAGCAGTTGCAGGTTGTTGATGGTGCCGAGTTTGAAACGCAATTCAGCATTTTCAAAAGCTACTTTGGTGGCATTGCTGGCCTTTTGAGATGCTTCCAGTGTCAACTGTGCCGCCCTTGCGCTGGCGATGGATTGCTGCACATCGTTTTTCAGCTGTTGTTTTGCCAAATCGCTATTCACCTGCGCATTCAGGATGCCAATTTGGGCACGTTGGACATTGATGTCGTTGATGCCATTGCTATAAATGGGAATGCGAATACTTGCACCAACGTTTTGTCCAAAGTTGTCTTTCAATTGGTCAAAGTACGGATAGTTTATCGGGTTGAATTTTGTGAAGGGTACATCATATTCCACATCCAGTGATTGAGGCCCAGCACCAAGGTCAGCAAAGAAAGTTTGGCTTACCCGCTGGACGCCGGCTTCCTGTTCATATAATTTAGATGCACCTGACCATCGACTATCCAGTCCACCAAAAAGGCTTAGGGTAGGGTAGTAACCCGATTGGGCTAGTTTCACATCCACCTCAGCACTTTGCATACGCAGTTCACTCGCAATGATTCGTGGCTGTGTGTTCACGGCCTTCCCGTAAACTTCACCAAAAGTGGTTCCTGAAGGATTTGCATCAGCTGGGATGCTGAACTGTGGCCGCTCGATTTTGATGTCCGTGGATGGGTCAATTTGCATCAATTCCTTGAGGGTTAGGTAGTTGAGGTCGATAGCGTTTTTTGATTGTACAATCGCCTGCTCGTCGTTTGCGATTTGGGCCAGCACATCGAGGCGGTCGTTGCCGGGCAAAGAGCCAGCAGCTATCAGTTTTTCCGTTTGGTTGAGCTGGTCTTGCGAAAGTTGGAATCGCCTGTTTGCATTTTCAAGTTGTTCCTCCGCCATCAAAATACTTAGATAGGAATTGGCAATACTCAGTGCAATATCGTTAAAGCTGGCCACTGCGTCTTGTTCGGCTGCTTGTACGTCAATTTTACCCTGTTTTATTGTGTTGTTAATTCGGCCACCAGCGTACAAAGTAGCTCCAACGTTCAGTCCCATGCTGTTGAATGCAATCGTTTGGTTGTTGAAGCTATTTGTGGTTGGGTCAATGGTTCGACCAAACTGCCAACCAGCATTGGAATTGGCACTGGCATTGGGCAAACGAGCGAGCTTGTTTTGCTTATCTGCTAGTTTGGCAAATGCGATGTTGTAACCGGACTGCTTTAGGGTCAGGCTGTTGGTGCGGGCGTATTCGATGCAACGTTGGAGCGACCAGGAATCCTGCGCCTGAAGTGTGTTTGCAAAGAAGTTGTTTGCCAAAAAAATTATAGCGAGAAAACTAAGCTTCCGGAAGGAGTTTTTTCCAAACCTCATAATTGTGTTGTGTTTTATAACGAGCAGCAATATTAAGCGACGCATGGTGCGCCATTTAAATAATTCTATCAACGGCAGTCTATTTTGGATTAAAGCAGAGAATAAAGCTGATTATTTGGTTTGTTGTTTAAGCCAAGCCAAAATATCTGTGTCTTTTTTTGCGCTGATATCAGCAGGAAGCTCAATATTTTTCAGCGATTTCATGTCCACCGCATGAGGAGTGCTCGTGTTGTCGCTAGTTTGTTCCTTTAGCAAAATGAACCGGTTGTTTTTGAATGATTTGTTGATGACTGGGTCGAATTTCAGTGGTTTGTTGAACAGAATGTTCAACGACAAAATTGATTGGTCATAGTCAAAATCTGGCGCCAATGCTTGGTATCCATCTTGAGCATCGGTAGATTTCAACAAAAACAGTGAGTTGTACTGCTCGTTTTTTACAATCGTGAATTCGGCAATTGGAAGTACCGGTTTAGGATTGTTGGGGTCGGTTATGTCGTAAGCAAATGGTCCCATACTTGCCGCAAATCCGACGAGGTAGTTTTCCCAGAGTTCCAACCGCTTGATTGCCCCACTTTGTGCATCCTCAACATACCGTTTGTTCAGGAATTTTGGCATCAGCGCCGAGGAAAGTTTCAAGGAATCCAAGTTGAGGATGAAAAACTTGTCAAAGCCCCGAATGGCGACTTGTTTGCTCACATTATTATAAGTGATTTCTGATAAATAGTAGGGGTAATCAGGACTGAGATTGACAGGCAACAACTCACGAAATACTTGGCTACATTTCTCGTCATAAACCGTCAATACCCGGTGGCTTTCGCCGAGGTCTTTGTCTGCGGTTTCCTCCTCTGCCGAGATAACAACCAAGCGGTCTAATCCCGCAGCCCAGAACATATTCCCTTCCAGCACACTACCCACAAGTTTGCAGGTCGGCTTGCTCGACTCAGCCACCGCCGATAGCGTGTCGGTTGTTGCTTGGGTGGAATCGGTCGGGGCCGAATTAGACGACGTTCCGTTAATGGTTGAAGTATCTGAAGTACAGGACATCAGTCCGGCCAGCCATAGAATTGCGATAAATTTGGAAAGAAGTTTCATTTGCCGTGGTTGTTTTCGGCAAAGTTGGCAAGAAAAATCGTCAATACGGACTAAAACTTCAACGCTTTCGCTTTTGGCGGAGCTTTGGCTGGTTCCATTCCTCCCGTTGCGCAAAGTCCACAATCTTGCGCATGGCAGTCAAAATGAGCAAAAAGACAAGGTAGCCGATGGTGAGTACGATGTAAATCCATTTGTAAGAACCAGCTTCGTTCATTCCCAGTCCACTGAACAATTGCGCCAGCAAACCAGAAGCTGCTGCCAGACCGACAAAACACAAGATGGAACGTGTCCAGTAACTGTCCGTATTTTTGACAAAAATACTCATTAAAGCGTTGAGCACTGAAAAGAACAACAAGAACGCTGCTGCCGTGGTCCAAGGAAAACGCTGTTCTATTTCCATGCCTGCCGCACGCAATATCAACGCCCCGATATTGAATGTCAGCACTGCTACCAATAGGAGCATGGCTTGGTAAACAGGGTTCTGCAATTTGACAAAGATGGGATGAGATTTCTTTTCCATGTCTTTACGATTAGAGGTTTTTGTTCTTGGCTTTAAGGGGTTTTCCATGAAACCTGAAACCAAAAACCTGGAACCATCGAGCCTATTCTATCGTGCCGAACAAATCGAACTCGGCTGCACTCGTAACTTTCACATTTGCGAAGTCACCGATCCGGGCAAAATTCGACTTAGCTTCCACCAACACCTCGTTATCCACTTCTGGGCTGTCGGACTCGGTACGGCCAACAAAGTAAGCACCTTCTTTTCGGTCGAACAACACCCGATAGGTATGGTTTACTTTTTCAAGGTTTTTCTGGTAACTGATTTCCTGCTGGATTTCCATCAATCGTGAAGCCCGGTCGGCTTTTACCTCTTCTGGAACATCGTCTGGCAAATCGAAGGCGGTGGTATTCTCTTCATGGCTGTATTGAAAAACGCCGAGCCGCTCGAATTCCATTTCCCGCACAAAATCGCAAAGTTCTTGAAACTCTGCCTCCGTTTCACCCGGGAACCCCACCAACATGGTAGTACGGATGGCAATGTCCGGCACTTTTTGTCTCGCCAATTCTATCAATTCAGTGGTTTCTTCCCGAGTGATTTGACGACGCATTCGCTCCAGTACTCCATTGGCAGCATGTTGGAGCGGAATGTCGAGGTAGTTGCAGACCTTGGGCTGTCGGGTCATTGCATCGAAAATTTCAGCGGGAAATTTACTTGGATAGGCATAGTGCAGGCGAATCCACTCGATGCCTTCGACCTCACAGAGCGCATCCAACAAAGCGGGCAGTTCCCGTTTTTTGTACAAATCGAGGCCATAGTAAGTCAGTTCTTGGGCAATCAGCATCAGTTCCTTCACCCCACGTTTTGCCAAGCTTTTGGCCTCCGCCACCAACGATTCAATGGAGCGGGAGACGTGCTTGCCACGCATCAACGGGATGGCGCAGAAGCTGCAGGTGCGGTTGCAACCTTCGGAAATTTTGAGGTAGGCGTAATGCGGGGGTGTGGTGATGAGCCGCTCGCCAATCAGGTCGTGTTGGTAGTTTACATTGAAACGGGCGAGCAGGCCGGGCAGTTCGAGTGTGCCAAACCAAGCATCCACTTCCGGTATTTCCCGCTCCAAATCCTCCCGGTAACGCTGAGAAAGGCAACCGGTGACGTAGAGTTTGTCGATGCCCCCTTCGCTCCGCACATTGGCGTATTCCAGAATGGTATCAATGCTTTCTTGCTTCGCAACGTCAATAAAACCACAGGTGTTCACGATGACGATATTGGCGTCTTGTTCTTCGCTGTCATGCACCACGTCAAAGTCATTGGCTTTGAGCTGGGTTATTAGGTTCTCGCTGTCCACCAAGTTCTTGGAGCAGCCGAGGGTTATGACGTTTACTTTATCTTGCTTTAAGGTACGGGTCTTCATGTTGAAATTAATGAGCGGCAAAGGTAAGAAGCTATGTGGCAATTACGGTGGGAATGAAAAAAGCCCTAACGGATTGGGTCAGGGCTTTTTTCGTATTGGCTGGGTGATTCAAATCTAATTGGCAAACTGATTGAGCTTTTTCCTCCCGTAGATTTTACAGATTTACGCAGATGGTTACTTGATTTTTCCTTCAGAAAAATCTGCGAAATCTGTGAAATCTGCGGGAGGAACTTTACGGCAAAGCCGCAAACATCAAAAACTCATTCTGTAAATCAAAAAACCAAAAGTCTCCCGGCAAGATAAAATTCAAATTTACTCAACCACCGAGAGGCGCTGTGTCTGGAAGTCATTTTCCGTTCTAAGCGTTACGAAGTAAATGCCCGCCGTCAAGTCGGAAGTAGCTACCTCGAAGCTGCTTTCGCCAGCTTTGAATTCATTGCTGGGGAATTCCATCACTAATTGTCCGGTCATGTTGTAAATGCTGATAGTAGGCTGGATGGAAGCTGTTGTTTCAATATTGATAAAAAACGGCGTGCCTACCCTAACTGGGTTTGGGCTGAGGTTCCAGCTTGCCAATTCCGGAATGGTGAAGGTGTCGCTCAATTGATCACCTGTTTTGAAGATTTTCTGACCTGATGTACCACCACAAGTTGAGTACTCATTGAATCCCACTACATTCCAAAGATAGTTTGTATTGGGGGTTAGATTAGAAAGGACGACTGAATTTGAGTTCACTACCACATAAGTTGTAGACACATTGGGGATTGTCAATTTTATCGAGTACTTGTCAGCTCCCGGCACAGCCGTCCATTCTAAAGGTACTGCATTGTAGGTGGAAATTGTTTCGTTATTCTGAGGACTAACGATGGTAGGTGTTCCGGTCACTGCTGCCAAGTTCGGCGTATAATTAGGTCGGATATAGTTCCTGTTGGAGCTGAACAGGCTGTTTTGAATTTCAGTCTTCTGGTCATCGCTAAAATGGTAGTCACTGCATCCGTAAACATAATTCATAAAGTTGTGGATGTCAGGTGAAAGCAACTGTCCATTGACGTCTTTTGCATTTTGAGTATATGCGCAGTTGTTGTTGGGGAACATATAATCAGCTGGGGTATCGCAAATGGCATCACCAGATGTGCTACAGTTGGACATATTGACTTTTTCATTTGGTTGGCCACATGGCCCAAAAGAACCTACTGGATTGCCATGGACTGCTTCATCCCATCCACCCGAACATTCCCACCCATAAAAAGTGTGGTTCAAGCTGAAAAAATGCCCAACTTCATGCGAAATGACCGGCTCTGTGCCAACCGAATTTTCCAGACTTACAATCCAATCATTTCCGTTCGGGCCAGCATCGGGCTGGTAATAGGCTAGTACACCTTCTTCGGACATTTCATGCACGATGAAGATGTTCATGGCATTGTAAATCATCTGGTTAGCTATGGCATTTGAACCAGAAAACGACATTGGGTCACTATAGATGCTGTTGCTATTGATGTACTTGAATTCTTTTAGGTAAAACTGAATGTCTTGGTCCAAATAATTTTCGTTAAGATGGCAAAGCGTTTGAAGGCCAGCACGCTCGGAAGCCCGGCCTGTTCCATCTGAATTTGCCACCAAAAAGAACCGAACCGGCACGTAGGTGATAGCACCACGGGTATGCACGTAGTCCCGCATTTCATTGCGGTTCGACTGCATTTGCTCCATGATATTTGCACCCATTTCTGTAGAAACACCGCAGTAGCGTTGGGCGTGGGCAGTTACGCTTGTAAAAATGATGGCTGCCGCCAACAGTGCCCCAAATTTTATTCTTTTTGACATTTTGATGATTTTGAAATTTGCGTTATAAACCCTCAACAAGTTTTGAACTAACAGGTTGCAAAGTTATCAAAAAAACATGCCGAATCTTGTCTTTCCCCAGTCAAATCCGGTTTGTTGCGAAGTAAAAACCCTACTTTTGCGCCGCTTTTTCAAAAGATATTAGAAAATAGACTTTAGACAATAGAATAGGGCAAGGTCAACCATTCATTGTGGAGCTTTCCCTTTCCCTTTCATTTTCTAAGTTTCTTGTCTAATGTCTAACCTCTAAAGTCTTAAATCCAATAAAAATGAGCAAAGTTACCGTAATCGGGGCAGGCAACGTGGGCGCCACCTGTGCCAATGTCCTCGCCCATAAAGACATTGTAAATGAAGTAGTGCTGGTTGACATCGTAGGCAACCTCGCTAAAGGAAAGGCCCTCGACTCCTGGCAGCAAGCGCCAATTGACGGCTACAGCACCTACCTCAGCGGAGGCGACGACTACGCTGCTACTGAAGGAAGTGAAATCGTGGTCATCACTGCTGGCGTTCCCCGCAAGCCGGGCATGAGCCGTGATGACTTGATTTCCACCAATGCACGCATCGTCAACACGGTGACGGAGAACATCATGAAGCACAGCAAGAACCCCATCATCATCGTCGTATCGAACCCGCTCGACGTGATGACGTTGGCTTGCTGGAAGGCGTCTGGCCTCGATTCCTCCAAGGTTTTCGGAATGGCTGGTGTACTGGACACCGCTCGCTACCGGGCTTTTCTTGCAACGGCGCTCGGCTGCTCCCCGAAGGACATTCAGGCGCTGCTGATGGGCGGTCACGGGGACACGATGGTGCCACTGCCTCGCTACACGACCGTTGCGGGCATCCCGGTAACTGAACTGATTAGCAAAGAAGAACTCGATGCCATCGTTCATCGCACCGCCGTAGGTGGTGGTGAACTGGTGCAACTGATGGGCACATCCGCATGGTACGCACCCGGTGCGGCTGCTGCGCAAATGGTGGAATCCATTGTCCGGGACGAGAAGCGCATTTTCCCGGTTTGCGCCAGATTGGACGGCCAGTACAGCCTCCACGACATCTTCCTCGGCGTTCCGGTGAAGTTGGGCAAAAACGGCATCGAGCAAATCATCGAAGTGAAACTGAACAGCGAGGAGAAGCAATTGCTCACGGATTCTGCTGCTGCAGTGAAGTCGGTGATTGATGTTTTCAACAATATGCAGCTTTGATAGCTGACTGATTTTCAGGATAAAACGAGAATGCCCGGCGTGTGAGCGTTGGGCATTTTTTATCCTTAAAGCCAAGGGTGTTGAGGGGCCTGGGTGGTGCGATTATCAAGGGATAAAAAATAAATCACGTAACCTACTGCCCTAGTCGTTAAAAATTGCAGCTTTTTCGTTTGACAAATCCCGTGCAGAATTTCCTGAAAATGAATTTCTATATTTGCCCCACAAAATTTAATAGAAATGCAGCAAGACTTGAAAGAGATTTTTGGAGACACTCACGGCCTCGACCCGAAAAGCATTGAGTCACTGACCCGTGCGTTGGATAAAAGCAACCTGCCGGGCTTCGACTACCTGGAGTTTAAGCTCTCCCTTGCCAAACTTGCGCAGATGAACCTGCCTGAGGAGATGGCCTACAAGTCTGCTTTTGCCACTGCCTCCACCGTTGGATTGACCAAGGAAAAACTACTGACTACATGCCAACATTACCGCAAGGTGTTGTTTGATGAAAAGGACCAGTTCAATGTTGCCCTGCAAGGGCAACTGCAAAAACGAGTGAACAACAAGCAAGAAGAAGTGGTAAAATTGAAGGCTCAAATCCAGGCTTGGCAGGAGCAAATCGCCAATTTGCAAAACCAGATTGCAAAGTCGCAAGCCACCATAGATGATGCCGACAACAAAGTGGAGGCTGAAATGAAGAAGATTCAGGCAACGCAAGATAGCTTCGAGCATACGCATCAGAGCATCATGAACCAGATAGAACTTGACATTCAGAATATTCAACGTTATTTATAAGTGGCTGAGATAGTTATGCACTTCCCTTCGTCCATTTAAGCCAATCTCAACCAGCACAATTCGGTAAAAATCATGAATTGCAAACAAGGAACAGAAATCATAATTGAACAGATGACAGACTTACTTGGCCGGATTGCCACCGAGTCTTATGCCAAGCCATTGCAGCTTTTCAACGGTTCATCAATTGGACAACATTTTCGCCATATCGTTGATTTTTACGGTTGTTTGAACAGGGGATTGCTGGAAGGCCGAGTTGATTATTCCCTTCGTCAACGTGACCCAAGGGTTGAGACGGAGCCGGTTTACGCTGCTGAAATATTGTCAGCGTATTTCGAGCAAATGAAGACTGCTGATGAGGCAGCCGATGTCGAAGTGGTAGCTGATTTTTCTTCCGAACTCAACGAGACCAGGCCTGTGGTGCTTTCTACTGTTGGTCGTGAAATGATGTATGCCTACGACCATGCGGTCCATCACCTTGCGATGATAAAAATGGGCCTCAAGGCCACTTCACCTACCCTGGAAGTTGACAAAAACCTCGGTGTTGCACCTTCCACAGTCAAGCACTGGAATGCTTAGTTGGCAGTTCGACAGTTGGCAGGGGGCAGTCTGGAACTGCGAACTACAACCTGATACCATTACCAAAAAAATACTGTGGAATAGCGGAAAACCTTGAACTTCACCACGACTGGACTGCCAACTGCCCACTTAAAAAAAATGTAAACGAAAAGGCTTCCAAGAACTTTAAACTGTCACTGGACTGCCAACTGCCAACTGTCAAATTGCCAACTTAAAAAATGGATTACCACCAGTACAGCATCTCCACCGACCCCGCCCAAAACGAGATTTTAATAGCGCTTTTAAGCCATCTGCCCTTTGATACTTTTGAAGAGGTTGCAACGGGGTTCAATGCTTTTTTGCCGCAAGGCAACAATGAAAAGGAAGTGGAGGCCGAACTCGACGAGCTGCAACAGCGCTTCAATTTCCAGTTTGAAAAAACACATATTCCGGGCCAGAACTGGAATGAAATCTGGGAATCGAACTTCCATCCAGTCATCGTCGGCAACTTTTGTGGCATCCGGGCGGACTTCCATGAGCCGCTGGTCGGAATGGAGCACGAACTGGTCATCAACCCGAAAATGGCTTTTGGCACTGGCCATCACGAGACGACATTTTCTGTCATTGAAATCATGCAGGGCATCCAATTTGGGGGCAAAACTGTCCTTGACTACGGCTGTGGAACGGGCGTTTTGGCCATTTTGGCCTCCCGGCTTGGAGCAGCTTCGGTGCAGGCGGTGGACATAGAAATTGAATCCTATCGCAACACGGTGGAAAACAGCGAGGTGAACGGAGCGGAAAATGTCCGAGCATTTCACGGTATTTTGAGCGATGTGCCAGGCAGCGATTTCGATGTGATACTGGCAAATATCAACCGCAATGTAATTTTGGACTCGCTTGCCCCGTTATTCAAGCTGCTGAAACCTGCCGGACTTTTGGTCGTTTCAGGTTTTGTGCTGGATGATGAACAATTGATGACGGATTCCCTGCAAAAACAAGGTTTCACCATCCTCGAAACCAAGCGCAAAAACAACTGGCTGGCTATAAAAACCGTAAAAACAGGCTAATTGGCTCAACCTATCAAGATGAAAATTTGGTGTAGTTTTATAATCTCTTTCCTCGTATTTCCCTTCCTCCTTTCAGCCCAGAAGCTTGAAAAATTCTCGGAAGACCCCACTGCCTTCCTCAAGGAAATGGAGGGTTTGATGACCGCTTCCAAGAATTCCAAAATGGAGGATATTTTCAAGGATTTTGAAAAATCGTTCAAGAGCGGCGTTTACTCCGAAATTGAAATTATGCGGATTCGCCTCACTGGCGATAAGATGCTGGAGCAACGAATGCCCGCCAACCCCTACTTCACGGCCTACATGTCCGCACTTTCTTTGGTGAAAAAGTCGGAACTCGGCGAAAGCCGTTTCAAGAACTGGCACGACGTACTGGAAGGAATGCTGGGTAGTATTGAAAACCGGAAACTCAAGCCCTATCAGGATTTTCTCGACTTCAGTTTTGGTTTTTTTGAAAAAAATGCCCTCAGAGCATCTGACCTTGGCATCAACTGGATTGCAAATGCTTCCCGCTATGACCTCGTGCTTGTGGACAACAAACCCCTAATAAAATACGACAAACTAGACCTCATAGGAACCCGGGGCAAGGATTCCATTTTGATAAAATCCACGGCGGGGGTGTACGACCCTGTAGAGGAAATATGGAAGGGGAAGGGCGGCTTTGTGTCTTGGGAGCGGCTTGGTTTGGGCAACGAGGTCTATGCCGAATTGACGGAATACGAGTTTGAAGCCAAGAAAAGTCTTTACGATGTGGCGAACGTAAAAATGCACTACCCACTTTATTTTGGGCAATCAACCATTGAGGGAAAGTTCGAGGACAAACTCGTAACGTCCAACGAGGCAACTGAAGGGAGCTACCCACGATTTGAATCGAAAGAGCGGGTGCTGGAACTGAAAAATATTGGTGAAGGGGTGCGCCTAAAAAGTGGATTCCGACTTCAAGGTACCACGGTTTATGGATTCGGAGACCGAAGAGAGCGTGCGGAACTTAAGCTTTACAATAAAAAGAACAACTTGGTTTACAAAGGCCAAGCGGAGCTTTTTGTGGTAAAACAACAGGAACGGATTGTGGGCGAAGGGGTGGAATCGGCCATTTATTTTGGAAACGATTCGCTATATCACCCGTCCGTGAACATTCGTTTTGACTTAAATACCAGGGAGCTGCAAATGGCAAGAGGCAAGCGGGGCAGCGACAGGAACCCATTTTTCAACTCTTTTCAGCAGATAAATATTGACGCAGAACGCATGGATTTCGAGTTGGAAACGGACAGTATTTATATCGGTCGTCGTAAAATGGGGATAGCCAAATCCGCTGTGCCAGTGGTGTTTGAATCGCTCAAATTTTTCAACGAAAACGATTATAACCGTTTACAAAACATCTCCACCACAAACCCCATTGCCCTGATGAAAGTGGCGTATCAGGAAAATGGTGGCGACAAAATCATCAGTGCAAATTCCTTGGCGCAGCGCCTCAACCCAAAATTTTCCGTCGAAAACATCAATTCGCTGTTGTACGACCTTGTTTCAAAGGGTTTTATCAATTACAACGCCGACGATGGGCTGGTAGAGATTAAGGACAAAGTGTTGCACTATGCCGAGGCCAGCCAGAAAAAAGTGGACTTTGACAACCTGAAGATTTCCTCTGAAACAAACGAGACCAATGCCATTTTTGACCTAAAGGACAATTCCACTTCTATCAACGGCATACAACACATCGAATTCAGCCAAGCGCAAAGGGTCGGCCTTAAACCTTATGGTGACAATGTGAAGATGAAGGCCAACCGGGACATGGATTTTCACGGTCGGCTTTTCGCTGGTTTTGGCCTGATTGAAGGCAAGGATTTTCACTTCGATTACGACAAGTTTCAAGTTAGGCTGGACTCCGTTCGTTACTTTGATATGTTCCTACCGACTGGAGTTATCGACAAGGCAGGGCAGCCCGAAGCATATTCCCTTGCCTCTCGGATTGAGCATTTGAATGGGGTTTTGCTGATTGACGCACCATCGAACAAATCTGGCCGGGAGTCCATCGAGATGTTTCCATCGATGGAGAGCAAAAAAAACTCCTTTGTATTTTATGACTATAAAAGGACACAAGGCGGGGCGTACCAGCGAGACTCCTTTTATTTCGAACTTAAACCGTTCAGTTTCAACAGTTTAGATAGATATACACAGTCCGACATTCATTTTAAAGGTAAAATGGTCTCGTCTTATATTTTCCCCGATTTTGATGAAACAATACTGGTACGGGAAGACACCTCCCTTGGTTTTGTCACCAAAACGCCTTCCGAAGGATACCCTGCCTACCAAGGAAAAGGCAAGTTTGCGGGAGCACTTGACCTAAGCAATAAAGGGTTTCTAGGAAAAGGTACTGTCAATTACCTTGGGGCGAAGATTGATGCAAACGATTTGGTTTTCAAGCCTTACCAAATGACAGGAAGTGCCGAGCGTTTCGACATGGAAGAAGACCGGAAATCTGTCGTGCAAGTGCCCCAGGTACGTGGTTTTGACGTAACCATTGACTGGCAGCCGTACAAGGACAGCATGTACGTGACCTCAAAAGAGGCACCATTTGAGCTGTTCACGGAGGGTCGGCACACCCTCAAAGGAATGTTGATTCTCACGCCCGGCGGATTGAAGGGGCGTGGACTTTTTGATTGGGACAAAGCCAGTATGACTTCCGAGCTTATCAGTTTTGGCGCTTACTCGGGAAAGGCGGACACCACCGACCTTAAAATAAAGGCCATTGACGCAGGTGCTATTGCACTTTCTACGACAAACCTGAATGCTGACGTGGATTTTGACAAACAGTTTGGCACGTTCAAAGCAAATGCTGACGTGCTAACCACCACTTTGCCCTACAACCAGTATGTGACTACTTTCAATGAATTCGATTGGGACATGGCCAAAGAAACCGTGACTTTCCGGGCATTTGAAGGTAGGTTGGGCAATTTCGTTTCCATTCACCCGGAGCAGGATTCCCTGTTTTTTCAAGGTAAAAATGCCCTTTACGACCTCAAGACCAACTTGCTAAAAATTGCCGGGGTGCCTTATATCGTTTCCTCCGATGCCTTTATTTACACCGAAACAGGTGATATTGAAATACAGGCGGGGGGTGTCATTTCCGAACTGACCAATGCAAAAATCGTGGCGGACACCGTGAACCAATACCACGTCATCAACCGGGCAACCGTGAATATTTTAGGCAAAAAAGAGTACCGAGCAAAAGGATTTTATGAGTACAACATCGCCGACAAAAAGCAGGAAATTGAGTTTGCTGAAATCGTGGGAACGAGGGTAGGCGAGGGCAACCACCAAACCAAGCGTTCCGTTACCCGTGCCACTGGAGAAATCAATGAGCGCACCAATTTTTACATTGACCACAAAACCAAATTCCAGGGAACCATCACCCTGAATGCAGACAAACCGAACCTAGGTTTCAAGGGTTTTGCACAGCTGCAGTCAGAAACATTGCCCGTAAAACATTGGTTTTCAATTGATTGCGAAGGGGACAAAAACGACTTGAACATCGCCTACAAGATACCGCTGAACCCCGATGGTGAGCAGGTTTTCACCGGCTTATTCTTGAGCAAAGAAACTGCAACCTGTTACCCACGGGTGATGATGCCGCTTTTTTTCCGGAAGGATCGTCCCATTTTGGCCGTACAAGGGGTCATGCAATTTGATGAAAAAGTGGACAAGTTCATTTTCTCTGATTCAACCAGGTTATTGAGCGGTGGGGCGATTCCCGGTGGAAACCATATTGTATATGACAACGCAACCGGCAAGATTGAGATGGAGGGCAAATTCAACCTTGGTTCTGCCCTCAAAAACGTGAGTGTGGACGCGGCAGGTTATGTGAAAACGACTTTTGGGGAAATGGTGACTGACACAGTGCTTGGCACAGCGGCGATGAAATCTGACCTCAACATGGAGGCGATGATGGGGCTCAATTTCCCCATCCCTTCCAATTTGATGAACATCATCGTTTCTGATTTTAAGTCCAGCACATTTGACGCCACGCCAATCGTTTATGCCAAGGACATGCCGTTTTACCGCAAAGTGATTCGCCAGATGTTCCCTTTAAATGAAGATATTCAAAGCGCCATTGACGGCATCAGTTTAGGCTCGCTCGTCCTGCCCAAAAAGTTTAATCAATACACCGCATTGTTTGACCGAGTGCCACTGAGTTGGGATGCTGACTACCAAAGTTTTGTTTCCACAAAGTCCAAAATTGGTTTAGTGAGCTTGGATGGAGATATGCTCAATACGATGGTGAGTGCCTACATCGAAGTGAAGATGCCTACCAACGATGACGACCGGCTCTACATTTACTTGAAATCACCCAGCCAGATGTATTACTTTTTTGGGTACAAACAGGGCATCCTCAACCTTGTGTCAAACAATACCCGTTTCATGGAGCAACTGTTGAAGATGAAGGACAAAGACAAAATCGTGAAACTACCCGACGGTGAAACCTTTGAGATACAACCGGTCGAAGAATCCACAGCGTCTGCCTTCCTCAACCGGATTGAGGCCGTGAAAAAGGAGTGATTTTGAAATAGGTCAAACAACACAGCTCATCCGGCCAAATTGAAACGTTTTTGGCCTTAAATGGTACAGTTTTGGCCTTTCACCCATCAAATTCTGAATTGATCATTTGATGGATAGACCCGTGCTGATAGCTTTTTATTTAGCTGTGATTTTTTCCCTTGGGCTGAACGATTTTTATTTACAAAAACCTTTTGTCAATCTGGGAAACCCTCAAGCTGTTGAACTTTCCACTGTGCAAAGCAGGGGTCAAAGCGGTTTGCCCACCTTTCTTCCAGACAATTTCCAACCAGTAATTTCTAATACAACCGGCCTTCAAATCCTCGATTTTCAGGCCAATAGAACGACATTTGGCTTCGTTGACCCAAACTACACACAACCTTTCAACCCCAGTTTGGCAAACAAGAAAGTGGCTTTGGGGTGCGACTCCGTCCAGATTTCCATGATGGCCGTTGTCGCCAACACGACGGTTAGTGACAGCCTTGGTTTCAAAATCAGTTATGGCAACCCAGACAACTCAACCTCAGCAGCTCAAATTTTCCAATTCGACCAAGGCCAAGTCAGTTTCTCCGTTGGCGGCAACAATTTCGACTGCACTGTTTTGCCTTCGGCAATGTCCGTCAATTCAGTTTTGGGGGTAAAAACGTTGAACTTCAACCTACACAATTGCCTGACCGGTCTCGGCCTCACCTTGCAGGCAGGCGACACGATTCGGTTTTCGGGCCAGTTTTCCGTGAACGCCAGCGGCCCGCTAACGCCCATGTTCAAGGCGGTGCCAAATCTCAATGCGTTTGCCTACGCCACCCAAAATGGCGCTGCACTCAGCTGTGATACGCTAACAGAGACTTTCACGCTGGCCAAGAGCCAAGTGATTTTTGACTTCCCAAACTCGCTCAACGGCTTGCCAATTGGCTGCAATGAGGGCAAATTGACTTGGCGGCTTTTTGTTCCGAACAACGATTTTTCGACCTATTTTGGAAATGAACTTCGTCCAGCAACCAAAGTTGATTCCTTGGTTTTCGACTTTGACCCTGGGCTGCTTTCAGCCTTCACGGGTGGAGTAGTGGAGGTGTCCATCCCTGGCCACCCGACCTTTGGGAGCAACTATTTCCCCATTCGTCCGCTGTCAGATTTTCCAAATGGCCATTACGTGGCCAAGTTTGATACGCTGGTCAAGGTGCCTTCACTCAACTTGGTTCAAACCTACACCTTTGACTTGCGGGTGAAATTGACGCCCACTTGCGAAAGCCCTTTTGGCAGTTTGGCGGGAAATAATGTTTACGGCATCCAATCTTCCGTTTCTTACACTGACCGCTACTACGCTCATTTTATTGGGGGCGGTAATTGCGTCAACGTCCAAACCGACCAAGCCACCAGTTCAGTAGCTTACAACCAGCCGCCTAGTTTTGCCCTTACGCCTGTCACATCGGCCACCGCAGTGCTGACTGGCGGTACAGCAACTTGGGATTTGAAGCTCTGCAACACTTCCGGTCAATCGAATTCGGGTGCCAATTGGATAGCGTTGAACGACCCAAGCGGTTTGTTGACGGTAACCTCCATTGCCAATATTACCAACCCAGGCAATCCAATCCCATTGGCTTTGGTGCCTTTTGGACAAAACGTCTTTGCATACACACCAGGCGTAAATGCAGGGCAATGCCTGACGCTCCGAGTTGCTGCCACTACTTCCAGCTGCGATGATTTGGCACCTCAGGCAAAAGCTGGTTGGAATTGCAGTGCTTATCCTCCCAACTGGACACCGGACGACAATGCGCCTTGCAGCAGCGTTTCACTGGCATTGAACCTTCAAAACAACGGGGTTGCTCCCTTCCAAATAAATTTTACTGAAACGACTGCAGTCTGCAATGGGGCAGGGGAGGAGGTGGCCATAATTGGCAATTTGTCGGCTTCCACAGCACTTGCCAACGATACTTATACCCTCCTTTTTATTTGGGATGAAAATGGTAACGGCAATGCTGAATCAGGCGAAACAGTTTTGGCTTCGCAAATGGTTGCTGGAGCACTAGCGCCAGGCAATCCGTTGAATTTCAACCAATTATTGCAACTGCAAGCGGATGAAGGCTGCCAGATTCAACTGAAAATTGAAACCGGAGGCAATGGTGGATGCAGTTCACTTACTGCAATTTTGCCAACCCCACAATTCCAAAATGCAGGTCTCGACCGCAGCTTTTGCGATGCCGTAAATCCTTTCATTAGTGCACTCGGGGAAGGGGTAGTTTGCGACACAGCACACTATCAATATTCTTGGACGGCCATTGCTCCTGCATCAATTGCGGATTTAAGTAACCCATCTGTTATTAACCCAACTTTGACCATTGACCCCGTAAACTATTTGGGTCAGGCGCTTAGATACGTGTTGGCCACCGAGCGATTGGCTTGTGGCACCACAGCGTTTGATACCATCCAAATTCAAGTCCCAACAAGTGCCGATGGGATTTTTGCACAGCAGCAGATTGAATTGCAAGTCGCTGATTGCCAATCATTTGGATTTGTTTGTGCAACAATGACGCCGTCAGCATTTCCCACTTTTGTTTTTACCAACAATGGCCAACCTTACTTGGGTGGTTTTTCCATTTGTGGCGGCGGGTTCAATCTTCAAGTAGCGCCAGGTATCCATCAATTAGTCGGTACGGACACCATTGCTGGCTGCACTGATACTGTGGTTGTTTCGGTAAAATGTACTTCTACCGATACGCTGCAAATTCTGTTGATTTTGGGAGAATTGGATACGATTTGCGTTTCTTCAGCAGAGCTTTCTGGGCAAGTATTTTCGCTCACCAATATCTGTCCTGATGGGCAATATGTTGATTATCAAATGCTTAACGACAGTTGCATTGTGGTGTCAGGCAATTTGGTCGGCCAAGAATCAGCCTGTCTTGTTGCTTGCGACGCTGCGGGGGTTTGTGATACAACGGTGCTGTTGATTACGGTTTCGTCCCCGTTTCCTAACGGAATTTTTGACACACTGACACTGACACAAACTGGGCAATATTGCTTTGACGAAAGCCAACTTAACCTAGTAGGGGTCTTGACTTCCATTCAAAATGTTTGCCCGACAGCATCTGGAAGCTCTGTACAATTTACGCTGGACACCGTTGGTTTTTGCGTTGACTACCTAGCCGTAGGGGTAGGAACGGAGACAGCCTGCATCGAACTTTGCGACGAGTTGGGCAACTGCGATACGGTGAATCTCAGCATCACGGTCGTGCCGGGTAGCGTTATTGCAGATACCGTTTTTCTGCTTTTAGAGACCGATACATTCTGTTTGCCGCAGGGTTGGCTACCTGCCCCAATTGTCAGCATCGTGGATATTTGCCCTGAAAACAATGGGGACAATGTCAATTTTACAGTGCAGGGCGATTGCATTTTGTACAATGGCTTTGCAGTTGGCGCAGACTCAGCTTGTTTTCGTTTTGAGGATGCTTTTGGCAATGTAGCGCTGGTTGAGTTGCAGATTTTTGTCCGAAGAACCTATCCCGATACTTTCTGTGACACCATTTTTGTGGGTCAATCCAAGTTGCATTGCCTTGATATTTCAGAATTACCCGGTGATTTTGCCAATGGGAGTCTAAAAGAAATCTGCCCTGGTGAGCGCACGGGGAATGTGGAACTGACCATTAACCAAACAGGAGATTGCATTTATTATGAAGGTTTGACGGTCGGAATAGACAGCTCGTGCATTGTGTTCTGTGATGAATTTGGGTTCTGCGACACCAGTTATTTTTGCTTTTTAGTGAAGTCTTACTTTGACCCACCTACACTTGGCCCAGACTCCACTTCGACTTTGAAAGGCACACCAGTTGTTATTGATTTTTTGGCAAACGATACCATCTATGGCGGCATAGAAGACATCTATGTCTTGGACGAACCTGTTGGAACCGTGGTGCTTAACCTGGACAATTCCTTCACCTACATTCCAAATGAATCGAACTGCGATTTTTATGACAATTTCACCTACGTGGCATGTAATCCGAACGGTTGCGATACAACCCAGGTCACTATTTTGGTGAATTGTATTGAACTAACCGTTTTTACTGCCGTTTCACCCAACAATGACGGTGTAAATGATTTCTTTTACATCGCCAAAATTGAAGACTTTCCAGACAACCACGTTTGGGTTTACAATATTTGGGGAAGTCTGGTTTACGAGACAAATACCTATCGTAACAACTGGCCAGGCACTTGGGGTACTGACACTGACCTTCCCGATGGAACCTATTACTACATCTTGGAATGGAAGGACAACGAGAGCAGTATCGTGCAAAAAGGTTTTATAGAATTGTTTAGATAAAACACTGACAATCAGCAAAAGGGAGCCTATTTTTAGGTGGTTGGAGACGATTTATTTTGAAAATATACTGGCACAGAAACACGATGAACTATATAGTTTACGACTTGGAAGCAACCTGCTGGGAAGGAAATCAACCCGAGATGGTGCAGGAAATAATTGAAATCGGTGCATTGAAGATTAATCCTTTCGGTGAGTTGGAGGGAACATTCAACGAGTTTGTTCGACCAGTTTTGCACCCTAATCTTTCACCGTTTTGCCACCAATTGACTACAATAGACCAGATCAGTATCAACCGGGCAAACACTTTTCCAGATGTCGTTGAAGATTTTCAGGAATGGGCCGGCGTTTTTGATGGAGAAGATTGCCTATTCTGTTCTTGGGGCTCTTTTGACAAAAAGATGCTGGTACAAGACTCCGAACTCCACGACCTGGAGACGGACTGGATTGAACCATTCCACCTCAATATTAGGCGACAATACCATGAATTGCGCCGATGGCGCACCTACAAAGGGTTAAAAAAGGTGGTAGAATTGGAGGGTTTTGAGTTTTCCGGCGTTTACCACCGTGCTATTTCTGATGCAGAGAACCTTGCTAAAATATTTGTCAAACATATTGACTTGTGGCGGGTTTGATAAAAGTACCTTGGTTTAAATAATTGTGGATTTGCCTATGCAAAACACTCTGTTTACTCGATAAAATTACCTTTGCAAAACGAACCGGCGTAACCGGGCATTTACACACATAAAATTCTAAAAATGAAGAAATTCCTAAATCTTAGTTTGTTGATGCTAGTGCTTTTTGCTTTTACATCGACGGTATTTGGCCAGAAAAAAATCAAAGAAGGCGTCGTTAAGTTCGAAATGTCAGCTGATGGAGCTGAAGAATCTCCTGAAATGGCCATGCTCGGTGGAACAACGATGGACTTTTATTTTTCTGACGTAAAGCAGCGGATGGAGATGAATATGATGGGCGGCATGATGAAAATCCAGACCATTGTTCCAGTAAACAATCCAAAAGAGGCTGCCATTCTCATGGACATGATGGGGCAAAAAATTCAGATTATTGGCCTGAGCGAAGAAGACCTCTCCGGGAGCTACAACATGATGAATGTGGATGACATCATGGAAGTGAAGTACGACGAGAAGGACAAAAAAGAAATCCAAGGCTATTCATGCTACAAGGCTGTTGCGACAATGGACAATGGTGTGGCAATGGAATACTATATCACCGAAAAAATACAGCCGCCTACTGGGGTTAAGGGGAAAGCTCAAAAAATTGGCCTGAAAGGCTATCCATTGGAAATGATCATTGATACGGGGCAAGGAATGAAAATGGTGTTCAAAGCCGTTGAAGTCTCCAATAAATTGCCTGACGACATATTTTCCATCCCAGATGGCTACCAACAAATGACCATGAAGGAGTTTGAGGAAATGACTGGCGGTATGCTTGGGAAGTAATCGGTGATTGCCGATTTGAGCCAAAAGAAAAGCCTCCTGTGTCAAAACGCAGGAGGCTTTTTCAGTGGTGTTAATAAGTTTTAGAACATCTCGACACCAGCGAAATGGAAAGCTCCTTCAATGGCAGCATTCTCGTCGGAGTCAGAGCCGTGAACGGCGTTTTCTCCCATGCTCTTGGCATATTTTGCACGGATGGTGCCAGGTGCAGCGTTGGCTGGGTTCGTAGCTCCAATAAGCTCACGGAAATCAGCCACAGCATTTTCCTTTTCAAGGATGGCGGCCACGATTGGGCCCGAGGACATGAAGTCCACCAATTCACCGTAAAAAGGGCGCTCAGCGTGCACGGCATAAAATTCGCCAGCTTTAGCCTTGGTGAGCTGAGTCATTTTGAGTGCTACGATGCGAAATCCAGCAGCGGTGATGTCATTGAGAATGGCACCGATATGGCCGTCACGAACGCCATCCGGTTTAATCATGGTTAAGGTTTTATTTCCAGCCATAGTTGATAAATTTTAGTTTATTGATTGGTTGAGTGAATCATTCTAGGATGGAATTGCGAGCGTGTTGGCAATTCTAACCTCCAATTATTCACACAGTAGTTTTAAAAACGGGCGCAAAAGTAAACTTTTCCTCCTTTTTGGCTTAAAAAGGAAGGTTAATTTTGGAATAATTACATTTTTTGGGAACTTCGCCCGCCAAATTTTTGAGGCAAACAAGGAATGGAAAATATCAACGAAGTAAAATCGCTGCTAGCGGTGCCTAAAGACATCGTCATAACGACGCACCGAAACCCGGATGGAGATGCAATTGGCTCCTCACTTGGCCTAAAGCACTATCTTGAAATGCTGGGGCACACCGTTAAAGTGGCCGTGCCGTCTGAATCACCCAATTTTTTGAATTGGATGCCGGGTGCAAACCAAATCCTGATTTACGACCTTCAACAAGAAGCTGTTAAACGGGTACTTGAGAAACCTGATATCGTTTTTTGCCTTGACTTCAATTCGTTGGAGCGGATTGACAAAATGGGTGAACTCATTGCCCCACTTAAGGCAAAGAAAATTTTGATAGACCATCATTTGTTCCCTGAGCCTTTCTATGATTACGACCTTCACGATGATACTGTAAGCTCTACCAGCGAGTTGGTGTTTGATTTCATCTCTCTTTTGGGAGATAAAAGTAAAATCAATAAAACCATTGCCGAGTGCCTTTTTACTGGAATTTTGACAGACACCGGTTCTTTCAAATATTCTACTTCACCAAAACTGTTTAGGTTAGTGGCTGATTTGGTTGAACTTGGTGCTGACGACACCAAAATTCAAGACTTGGTTTTCAACAGCATGGATGAAAAACACCTGCGGTTGATTGGGCTTGTACTCAATGAGCGAATGGAAGTGCTTGACGAATATCGCACTGCCATCATCACACTTACGAAGCAGGATTATGAGAAATTCCAAATCAGTCGGGGCGATACAGAGGGGCTGGTTAATTTCTTGCTTCAAATGAAAAACATCATCATGGCAGCGTTCATCCACGAGCAGCCGACCATTACTAAAATATCGCTGCGGTCTAAAGGCGATTTTTCAGTGCAGGAAATAGCCAGGAAGCACTTCAAGGGGGGAGGGCACAAGAATGCCTCTGGCGGTTATTCCTATATTGGCCTGCGGCCAACAGTGAGTAAGTTCAAACAAATTTTGCCTGAATATCAGGAAGCGCTTTTAAACAATGACCTGTAAGGTTCGCCGTACCAAAATTCCCTCTGGGAAGGCAGCCTGACAATTTTTCCAACCATGAAAAAGATTTCTTTTCTTCTGTTCGCAGCTCTTGCTGCACTCGTTTTTGCTTGCGGTGACAACAGCCTTGTTTCTCCAAACGGCTACAAATACGTTAAGCACACTAATGCAACTGGCGCAGCGCCAAATGTCGGAGATTATGGCTATGTCCATATTTCTGTTTATCAGGATGATTCGTTGATCAACAGTACTTACAAAATGGGGCGGACGGTGCCGATCACCGTGCCCGATTTGACGCAAATTCCAGATGAACAAAAAGGGGTAGGAAAGGCTAACCCAGTTGCTGATGTCCTTGCACTCATGCATGTAGGTGACAGCATTTCAGTTGAAATTCCGATTGACTCCACCATGCGTAGTCAATCTCCAGGTTTAAAGGATGCCAAGAAATTGGTTTACGGAATCGTGCTTGCAGATGTGAAAAACAAAGAACAGTACAACGCAGCTGCTATGGCTGAACGTGCGACCCAGGACGAAAAAGCCAATGCCATGAAAGGGCAAGAGGCTGCTGTGGCTGCTCAACTTGGTGGTATCATCAAGGACTACACGGCTGGTAAAAACAAAGACAAAATCAAAACAACAGCATCTGGCTTGAAGTATTTGGTTTTAGAGGAAGGTGCCGGCAAGCCCGCCGAAGCGGGCAAAAGTGTTGACGTAATGTACTATGGCATGCTTCCAAATGGAGAGGAGTTCGACAACTCATTCAAGCGTGGCCAAGAATTCAGCTTTCCCTTGGGCCAAGGCCAAGTGATTAAAGGTTGGGATGAGGGTATTGCATTGCTCAAAGAAGGTTCAAAGGCTGTCCTTTTTATCCCTTCTGATTTGGCTTACGGCGATCAAGGCACTGGAAAGATACCACCCAAGTCTGAGTTGATGTTTTATGTTGAACTTCATAAAGTGAACTAAAGTGCTTCAGTTTTGGACACTGGACAGCGTTTATTATCAGGACGACTGCACAGTGTCCAAAGCCTATTTTAGATTTTAGATTAATTTTTTAAATAAATAAAACTATGACCAGTGAACAACTGATGACGCTCAAGGAGCGGCTTGGTCTTTTGAGGAGGTATCTTTGACGTCGCTAAACGACTTCAAGAGATAAAAGAAAAAGAAGAATTGACTGGTGACCCCAATTTTTGGGAAGACCCAGCCAAGGCTCAAGGTATATTGAAGGTCATCAAGACCAATAAGAAATGGGTCGAGCAATACACTGACATCGAAACTGAAGTTGGGGATGCAGAGGTGCTATTAGAATTCCAAAAAGCAGGTGAAACCACCGAAACTGAAGTGGATGCACAGTACGCCAAAGCACAAGCTGCACTTGATGACATAGAGTTTCGCACCACGTTGGACCAACAAGAGGATGAACTTGGTGCTGTGCTTGAAATCAATGCTGGTGCTGGTGGAACAGAAGCTTGTGACTGGACTTCGATGTTGGCCCGAATGTATGTCATGTGGGCAGAAGCCAATGGCTATAAAACCTCGCAGCTTTGGCAGACACCCGGCGACACAGCTGGCGTAAAGTCTGTCGGATTGGAAATTGATGGCGAATACGCCTACGGGATGTTGAAGGGTGAAAACGGCGTTCATCGCCTTGTGCGAGTCAGCCCTTTCAACTCACAGGGCAAGCGGATGACTTCGTTTTCGTCCGTTTTTGTTCATCCCATGATTGACGACCGCATCGAGATTGAAATCAATCCTGCCGATTTGGAGTGGGACACCTTCCGAGCGAGTGGTGCCGGTGGCCAGCACGTGAACAAAACCGAGTCAGCTGTGCGTGTAAGGCATTTACCCAGCGGTATTGCCTGCGAATGTCAGCAAGAACGCTCACAGATGCAAAACCGGGAAAAGGCTATGCAGATGCTCCGTTCACGACTCTATGAACGTGAGTTGGAAAAGCAAAAAGCAGAAAAGGACAAGGTGGAAGCCGGTAAAATGAAGAACGAGTGGGGAAGCCAAATCCGTAGTTACGTGCTGGACGACCGCCGGGTCAAGGACCACCGCACGGGCTATCAAACCTCGCAGACGGACGCCGTCTTAGATGGTGATTTGGATGGTTTCCTCAAAGCGTTTTTGATGAACAAAACCACCGTAGGAACAGACGATTTGGATGATTGATTTTATTCTGAATTTACGAAAATACGAAAGCCGGTAGGGTAGTGTACCCTCCGGCTTTTGTCGTTATGCGTTTTGATAAACGGTTCAAATTCAATCTTTTCGTTTCAATTCTTGGACAACTTTCATCACCATTTGAACCGTATTTTTAGTGCGTTCTTCTACGAGAATAATCTTCCCGCTTCGCAACATCTCCAACGTCTGCGGTGTGTAATGTCTGACAGTCGTCAGTTCTAACCCATCATCGTCAATCACTACTTTGAACTCTTTTTCGATGCTTTCAGCAAATTTGTGTACACGATCATCCACGTTGTTTACACAAACAGCGAAGCTAATGGCAGTGTTTTGCATCAAATTTACCTGTAAACGGAATTCGGCAATTTTTGTAAAAATATGGCTCATGTGATGCTCTGCAACAAAGGAAAAGTCACGGGTGCTGATGTTAAGCAACGCTTGATTTTTTTCAAGTGCCACCATTGGTGGGTATAAGTCGTCCACGTCTGGGCCGATGAAAGTGCCTGTAGCCTCTGGGTTCAAAAACGACTTCACATAAAGCGGGATGCTCTTGTTTTGAAGAGGCTTGATGGTCTTTGGGTGAATCACTTTTGCACCGTAATAGGTCATTTCGATGGCTTCTTTGTAGCTGAGACGATCTAGTTTTGCGATATTTTCAAAGATTCGAGGATCGGCAGTTAATACACCTGGCACATCTTTCCAAATGGTCATGCTGTCAGCATCGAGGCAATAGGAAAAAATTGCTGCAGTATAGTCAGAGCCTTCTCTTCCAAGTGTGGTGGTAAAATTCTCTTTGGTGCTGCCAATGAAACCCTGTGTGAGTACAAATCCACCTTTTTCCACCATTGGTTTCGCAATTTTTAATGCGTTCTCAACGGTTTCGTCCCATTGTACCCATCCTTCCCGGTAAATATCGTCGGTTATTATCACATCCCGAGCATCGAGCCATTGTGTGGGTAAACCTACATGACTTAGGTAGCTGGCTACAATTTTTGAAGAAACTAACTCACCTACCGAAACCATTTGGTCATACAAAAAATCATAGTTGGGGTGTGGTTCCTCGTCAAGTACCCATTCCAGGGCTACAAAGGTGTCGTTTACCTCATCGAAAACTGGATGTCCATTTTCGAACAACTCGGCCATGATAGTATAATGCGCTTTCTTTAGGTTTTCTAGCAAAATACCTGATTCACCAGATTTGTTTGAATGAGCAACCACGATCCGTTCGAGCGCATCAGTCGTTTTGCCCATGGCAGATACAACGATCATTATCGGGTCGTCCTTGTAATTTTGTAGGATTTTAGCTACATTTTTTATTCCAGCTGCTTCTTTGACGGAAGCTCCGCCGAACTTGAATACTCTCAGTTTTTTCTTCATCGAAATAGTTGGTTTATGAAAACGGCGGCAAAGATAACGGTTGCCCAAAAAGCACATGTAGTTTTTTCAAATTGTAAAGCGGTGACATTCACAAGAAATGCCACCGCTTTACGAAAGTGCTAGATGCAAAGGCTACTAGTTCAAGCTAAAATAAAGCCCGTGCCGCTGCACCTTGGATTGAAGGCTTTTAAGGCCCTTATATTTGATTTGGCGGATGCGCTCCTTGCCAACACCCAGCAGCTCACTGATTTCATCGAGGCTGTAGGCTCGGTCACGGCCGATCCCGTAAAACATTGCCAATACCTGGGCTTCATTTTCGGGGAGGCTATTTAGGAGCATTTCTACTTCCTTCTGCATAGATTCGTGCTGTACGACCTTTGCGTCTGGGCGGGGAATGGCATCATCTTCAATGAAATAAGTCAGATCCACGTCCTCGTCATCACCAAGAGGGGCGTCAAGCGAGCTGCACCTACTGTTGGTTGACAAGCATTTTTCGACTGAATCAAGGGTCATTTCAACAACGGCAGCAATTTCTTCGAGCGTTGGTTCACGCTCGTAAACTTGCATAAGGTCATCACGGGTGCGCATGACACGCATCAAGTTTGACTGGTGGTTAAACGGCACCCTGATTTCCCTCGACTTCTCGCCGATGGCTTGAAGGATGCTCTGGCGTATCCACCAAACTCCATAGGAAATGAATTTGAAGCCCTTAGTTTCGTCGAAACGTTCTGCCGCCTTCAGAAGACCAAGGTTCCCTTCGTTAATCAAATCGCCCAAGGACAAACCACAGTTTTGGTACTGTTTGGCTACCGAAATGACGAATTTGAGGTTGCAGTTCACTATTTTTTGAAAGGCATCAAGACTTCCTTCCTTGTATTTCCTGAACATGTTGACTTCCTGCTCCGGTGTGAGGACATCGTAGCGGGAAACCTCTGTCATGTACTTTTCAAGTGATTTTGCATCCCGGCGAGTAATCGACTGGGTTATGACTAAAGCTCTCATTGATTAAGATAAATTTACCCTGATACCTTCAGGAATGTTAAATGGAAAGTAGCTTAACGCTTTTTCAGCTCTAAAAGCAATTTTTATGTTTGTTTAACGGTAAACAGCTTTCCGGTATTAGAATTTTTATGTTTTATTTTGACTTTTCACAGAAATAACACCTGAACTAACAAAATCACGTTGCAATAGTTCGCTCTATAACTAACGATTTTTGGTATTATTTTTGCCTTAAACTCATCACTTTTCTTCCACTCATTTTAATTCTGGTTCCTCTTCCATTCAAATTACACTTTCAAGGCACTTTGCTTTGGCTAAGACAATGTTGAAACTACTTGTTTTACATTTTGGGAAATGTAGTTTCACAATTTTCAAGATACCGTTTAAACAGTAATTGAATAACAATTACCCCTTTTTTTTAAATCTATGTTCAACCTAGTTAACACAAAGCTCAAATTTTTCACTTTTTTCTGTATTCCCTTCACAATTCTTATGTGCAGTCCAATGATTAGCTGCAAGTCTGAACTTGTATCAAAGGAATCAGATTCACTGCTTGATTTTGATTTGGACGGGGTCCTTGACCAAGATGACCTTGATGATGATAATGATGGTATTCCAGATGACATTGAAACAACTGCTGATATCGACGGCGATGGTATCCCAAACCATCACGACCGAGATAGTGATGGAGATGGAATTCCAGACTTGATTGAGGCAACTGGTGTTGACAAAGATGGTGATGGAATCCTTGACCCTTGGGATGAATGGGAAGATGATAACCATAATGGCTTTCATGATGAGTACGAAAACGAACCGCTTGTGATAAAATTAGAGACTTCAGATGGAATGTTTCAATGGCAAAGTTTTCACAAGTTTGGAGCAGTGCTGCTAGACCAAGACAATGACGGAGTTCCTAATTTTTGGGATACTGACAGTGATAATGATGGAATAAGTGACCGTCAGGAAGCCGGAATCAAACTTGACACCAACCAAATGGTGGATGCCAACATGGATGGTTTTGATGACCGCCTGGTCGGCCATCTTTATACCCAAGGTGACAAAATGAGCCGTAGTGGCCACCCTGAATTTGTTCGCCAAGACATAAGCCTATATCAATCCATCTGCAGAGATGGCCGATTTGACTTATTTAATTGCTTTCCTGATATAAATGGCAATGGCAACAGCCTCCCTGATTTTTTAGATAAAAATTCTGTCAAGATTAAACAGTAATAATAAAGTTTTTGACCTGCGAATAAGCTGACATCCGTATCATTTTCTGTAGTCTGAGCGATAGAATATTGACGATAGAATTAAATAGTGATCAACTTTCACGTATCTATTTTTTACCCAAACAAAAACATCATGAATCAACAAGTCAACCATCCTATTGGATTCAAAGTCCTTCCCCTAAATATCCTAAAGCCTCATCCACCCTAAGCCATGAAGATTTTAAGAATGAAAAAGGGCCTTGCAATACTGTCAGGCCCTTTTTCATTTCGATTGGACTAAATTTCTGAGCTTATCGTTCATGGACAATCTTCCAAATTTTACCTTCAACAGAATCGGAAACATAATGCGCCCCGTCAGGGCCGCAATGGCTAGTCCACAAGGACGGTACTTTGCTTCACCAGGAGAAGCAACAGGCTTTACACCTGCAAAACCATCTGCGAATGCGTCCCATTTCCCAGCTACTTTACCATTCAAAAAAGGAACAAAGACTACAAAAAAGCCTTTTTGTTCTTGTGGAGAGTGGGTGAAGATATTTTATCATAAAATTCAAATTAGGATTCGTTATGCAGTTTCAAGTTCCATTTCAGCTTTTACAGCATTCCAATCATATCTTTTGTTCAGCTTGTAGTTTTCCAGCCTATTGTTGTAAAAGAAAAGCAGCTTAAAATCTTGGCTGACCAGTTTGCCATCCTCAAGTACAAGAGGCTTCTCAATATGATAAACTCCCAAGTTCCTCACACCGTCTTCCAATAATTTTTGGGGTTCAAAGTATATCTGGTTGGACAGCTTGATTTTGCCGTTTTTGTTCATTTCAATAAGAATGTCCTTGGTCTGCTCAACTATTTCTAGCATCAGTTCCATTGGGAAAGCGAAGTCATCTGGTGGCAAGCGAAGTATTCCAAACAGGTCGAGATGTGAGTGGATTCTTTGCAAAATATTGAAAGCGGCGTAAGCAACCACATGGCTCGTCAGGACGATGTTTTCTTTGTGGTAACGCTCTACAAGCCGGTCGGCAAGCATAATGGTGTACTCTGTTTCGCGTTGAAGATTTTCAGTTACCTTGCCGTCGCCATAGAAATATTCAACTAAGTTGACTGGATGGCCAAAACGGTCGAAGCTGTTGCCGTTTTCATCAACAAAATTCCCCATCACGTCCAGCGGTTTTCCGAAGGAAAGCGTAATTTCTGAAGGCTGAGAGAAGAAGGTCCAGCCAAATTTCAAGAGTTTCCTTAGGCTGTAGAACTCGTCTTTTGAGCGCAAGTAACGCTCCTTTCCAACAAAACTGAGGTGCTGCTCAATAAGGTATTTGGCCTCCAAAACAAAGTGATAGCTCAGGACAAGCGGCACGATAAATATCTTTTCATCCCGTCCATTTTGATAAATGGTGCGTTGTGCTTCAACGGCAGTGCCGAGCAACCCCATTTTAAGCTTGTTTTCCAAAGCACCTGACCGACTGCGAGTGCCTCCGGGGAAGAACAGGCTATTCGTGCTCCGTTGGATACTGAGGTTGGACATCGCCTTTAGTGTTTCCAGGTAAATCGGGTTTTTCTTCCTTCGGTCCACTCGGTAAGCGCCAAGTCGGTTCATGAAATACGCAGTGTAGCCCGTGTTGTAAAGATTTAGTCCGGCACCGTAGCTGAATGACGGCACACCTACGATGGTATCTAAGGCATACCCTATCAGCATTGAATCGAGGTTTGAGGAGTGGGTAGGTACAATTATCACGGTGCCTTTGGTCATCAGTGTACGCAGTTTTTCTACTTCTCCTTTGGTCAGCAGTCTTTCATACACCTTGTACTTAGTACCAAATATTCGCTTCATGTTTCGGCCGGCTGCGGTGTTCAGCAACCGGTTGAAGAGTACGGTTAGAAACTTGCGGGCGAATAGAAAGGTAGGGATGCGAAAGGTTCCAACTATTTCATCACTGTAACGATGAATGATTCTACGTAAGAGCGACTCCTCGTTTTCTCGTTTTTCGGCTTCGGAAAGTTGTACATCGGGTTTGCCAAAAAGTTTTTTACTGATTTTTCGCCAAAAGGCCCGGTCTTGGGGTGGGTCCACCTTCCAGGGTTCCTCCTTCATTCTGATGCGTTCCTGGTAAACTGTCTTGGCAATTACTTCGTTAAGGTCGTCCTCATACAATTTTATGACACGACGAAATGTGTATTCGTCAATTTCTTCGATTAAGTTCTTTCGGTCGTCCAACAGCTTATAAATCGGCCATTGGGTCATGTCCGGAATGACGTGCGGATATACTTTCGAGCCTTCAGTCATTGATATTTTATGGTAATGATTGGTTGCTTTGGTTTGGGGATTCGGTTGAATGAGGAAGGAAATGTCAACTAACCTCGACGGGGTTTATCGCCTCGACTTGTTTGATACTTGGAATCTTGTTTTTAATAGCGAACTCAATTCCTGCCCGCATGGTCATCACGGACATGTTGCAGTTTTGGCAATTGCCGAGCCACTTGACCAAGACGGTCATATCATCCGTAACATCCACCACTTCAATATCACCGCCATCCGACAACAAATGTGGGCGGACATCTTCCAGTGCATCGTTAATCCTTAAAATGAGGTCCGATTTTTCCTGTGTCAACATTTATAATTTTTTTTAAGCTGGTAGATTGAACATCAAATGGTTGTGATGGGTGGTGAATCCTAATTTCTGATAAAACTTAATTGCTTTTTCATTGTCCCTCACCGTTTCGAGCATGAAAGCTATGGCTTCATATTCAGGGTTTGTTTTCAAAAAATCAAAAAAATGAGCACCAACACCTTGACTCCTGGATTCAGGCACGACATAGAGTTCGTCTATGTACAAAATATAACCCGAAAACTCATTGCTCCAAAACCGGTTGATAATGCTGTACCCAATCGTTTCACCCTCTTTTTTAAAAATAAATATCTGCCCGTTACTTCCTTTGCTCGTCAGTTTTTCAACGGTTAGGGCGATTTTCGCTTCGGACATTTTGGTTGGCTTCAGCCCGTCCTTGGTGTATTGGCCAAGCACCATTTTGGTCAAAACTTCGAAATCATCGTTGGAATAATGCCTGAAAGTCACATCCATATCGCTCTATCCAGTTACGTTTACCACTTTTGTCGGCTCCTTGGATTCATTGCGAAGCGCTACTTGCTTTGCTGTATTTTCGGCAATTTCCATGAAAGAAGCCGCTATGATTGAATCCTTGTTCAAGACAACAGGCTTCCCGTTATCACCGCCCTCACGGATTCCCTGTACGATAGGCACTTGCCCCAGCAGCATAGACTCAGACATTTGCGCCAGTTTTTTGCCACCGCCCTCGCCGAACAGAAAATATTTCCGCGCTGGCAAATCTTCCGGCGTAAACCAAGCCATGTTTTCCACCACCCCAAATATCGGCACATTGACCGAAGGTAATAAAAACATGTTCATCGCCTTTACAGCATCTGCTACGGCAACTTCCTGCGGGGTTGTGACCATAACCGCTCCTGTCACTGGAACAGTTTGCACGAGTGTAAGTTGAATATCCCCGGTGCCTGGAGGGAGGTCAACTATTAGATAATCGAGGTCTGGCCAGAGCACATCATTGAAAAACTGCTTGATGATTGCACCCAACCTTGGCCCACGAAGCACCACCGCCTGTTCTGGTTCGATGATGAACCCGATGGACATTACCGGCAGGTCGTAGGCCATCAAGGGGATGATTTTTGGTTGGCCATGTACATCTTGAATGCGGGGCCGTTGACCTTGCAAACCAAGCATGGTTGGGATGGAAGGGCCATAAAGGTCAGCATCCACAAGTCCAACTTTTGCCCCTAGGCGTTGAAGTCCCAGTGCCAAATTGACGGAAACGGTGGATTTGCCCACGCCGCCTTTGCCGGAGGCGACGGCGATGATGTTTTTGATTTGTGGAACGGAACTGGCGGATTCCTGAGAATCCGGCGTTTTTGTTGCCACATGGACATTAACTTCGGCTTGTGGGTAAACTTCCTTGATGGTTGCTACGCAATCAAAAATAAGATTGGACTTGTGCGGGCTGTTGAGCGAAGGCAGCACAAGTGAAAAATTTACGTTGTTACCTTCTGTGAGCAGGTTTTCGACCATCCGGGCCGAAATCAAGTCCTTGCCCGAGGCGGGGTCTTTCACCTTGTAAAGTGCTTCTACAATTTGTTGCTTGTCAATTTCCATACGATAATTTTTGTTTTACTCCGCAAAGGTAACACGATTGCGGATTTGGGGTTATCGATTGCATATCCGGATTCATGCAATTTGAATCACACCGAGTTTGTTTGGTATTTTATAATGGTGTTCGCATTCGGTCTTCAAAAAAAGTGTGTCAGCAAATCCGCAATCCGAATTCCACAATCCGAAATCCTATTACCTTTGCCCACATGAAATTGCATAGAGACCTCAACAACCTGCCTCAGTTCAGGAATGCAGTAATCACCATCGGTTCATTCGATGGTGTGCACTTTGGTCATCGTAAAATCATCAAGAAAGTCAAGGACCTAGCCCTTGCCACTGGCGGTGAAAGCATCATCATCACCTTCCACCCGCACCCTCGTCAAATTATTTACCCAAAAGACGATTCACTTAAACTCATCACAACCACCGATGAGAAAGTACGGTTGTTGGAGAAAACCGGCATTGACCACCTTGTCATCGTCCCCTTCACCTTCGAGTTTTCGCAACTCAATGCCGATGAGTACATCCAGAAATTCCTGGTGGGTAAATTTGAGCCAAAGCATATCGTTATTGGTTACGACCACCGCTTTGGGTTGAACCGACAAGGCGACATCAATTTTTTGCGTTGGCATGAACGGAACCTTGGCTACAAAGTCGTTGAGATAGAAGAAGCCGAAGTAGAAGAGTTGGCGGTAAGCTCGACCCGTATCCGGGAAGCTGTGGAGGCGAAGGATGTTGCACGGGCAGCCCGATTGCTCGGCAATTATTTTACGCTCAGTGGAAAAGTGGTGAAAGGAGAACAAATCGGCGCCAGCCTCGGATACCCTACCGCCAATCTTGAAATCAAGGAAACCGCAAAGCTTTTCCCGCCTGATGGGATTTATGCATGCTTCGCAAAACATGACGGTGAGCGGATGCCCGGCATGCTGTACATCGGTAAGCGCCCCACCTTGAAAAAGTACCAAAACCGCACGGTGGAGGTCAATATTTTCGATTTTAAGAAGTCGATTTACGAAGATGAATTAGCGGTGGAACTTGTTGAGTTCATTCGCCCAGATGCAGAATTTAAGACCATGGAGGCCCTCAAAGCTCAAATGGCGAAAGACCAAGAAGCTGCGGAAGTGATTTTGCAAAAGGCTGAAAACCAAGTAGCTGCTTGGAAAAACCTGGAAAAAGCTTCCGTCGGAATTGTAATCCTCAATTACAACGGAAAGAACTTCCTGGAGAAACATCTTCCTTCCGTGGTAGCTACCAACTACGCCAACTGCAAAATATACATAGCCGACAATGCTAGCAAAGACGGCTCAGTTGCTTTTCTGCAAACCAATTACCCCAGCGTCGAAATTATCCAGCTCGACCAGAATTACGGCTTCGCTAAAGGTTATAACCTCGCAATGGAAGGCCTTGACGAGGACTATTTTTTATTGCTAAATTCTGATGTTGAAGTACCCGCCAATTGGTTGGAGCCTTTGGTGGATTTAATGGAGAAAGATTCGACCGTTGCTGCGCTTCAGCCGAAAATCAGGGCATTGGGAAAGCCGGAATACTTCGAATACGCTGGCGCTGCAGGCGGATGGATTGATTCACTTGGCTACCCCTTTGCCCGAGGACGCATTTTTGACATGGTGGAAAAAGACAATGGGCAGTACGACAATGTAGTAGAAATATTTTGGGCATCAGGCTGCTGCATGATGGTTCGAGGGCCGCTTTTTAAGGGTTTTGGTGGTTTCGACAATGATTTTTTTGCCCATTTAGAAGAGATAGACCTTTGCTGGCGATTCAAACGGGCAGGTTACAAGGTGATGTTTACGCCCAAGTCCACTGTTTATCACCTTGGAGGTGGCACATTGGGCTACCATTCACCTTATAAAACCTACCTTAATTTCCGCAACAGCTATTATACTTTGCTGAAAAACGAAAGAGTGATAAAATTGGCCTTTTTGATTCCACTTCGCATGACGATGGACACCTTGGCGGCTTTCAATTTTTTGATGCAAGCAAAATGGCTCCATGCACAGGCAGTTATTTCAGCGTTTTTCTCTGTTTTTTTGGCGCTGGTACTTTTCATCAAAAAACGGATGGAAATCGAACTCTTACTCGAGAGAATCCGCATTTCGCCGCAACCCAATCGCCTCGGCATCCTGCCCGGCAGTATCGTTTTGAAATACTTTGTTTTGAATAAAAAGTTTTTTAGTAAACTTTGATGATTCTTTGATATAGATGTCACTTGACTGGCTAAATCAGTCAATTTGGCATTTTACCATCCGCATTGGCACAACTGTTATGAAAAATCTTACCTCTTTAATTTTGTTGTTCGCCTGCACCCTGCTCTTATCAAGCACATGCAAAAATGGACAACATTCCGGCACTGAAAATGGCGCCGGTGGCAATGCTGGTGAAACCTGTTTGAACCTCAAAAAGGCCGACCCAAAGCGGGTTTGCACCGAAGCGTACAACCCTGTTTGTGGTTGCAATGGCGTGACTTATGGTAATCAGTGCGAGGCAGAAAGGGCAGGTGTAAATTGGTTCACCTTGGGTAAATGCGGAGCGTGCATTGACCCCACCAAAATAAACCCAACAGTTGCTTGCACCATGGATTTTCGGCCAGTTTGCGGTTGCAACAATGTGACTTACAGCAACCCTTGTGCAGCTAGAAATGCAGGTGTGATTACTTTTAGAAATGGTGAGTGCAACGACTGCGTTGACGTGAGCAAAATAGACCCTAAAAAGGGCTGCCCACGTGACTACAATCCTGTCTGTGGTTGCGACGGCAAGGTTTACCCGAATGCTTGCGAGGCGGAAAAAGCAGGACTTCGTACCTGGAAAGAAGGGGATTGCAACGACTGCATTGACCCCAATCCTAAGAAAACTGCTTGTGCTGATGTTTATGAACCCGTTTGTGGTTGCGATGGGAAAACTTACCCCAATGAATGCTCTGCCAAGAATGCAGGTGTAAAACGATACTCAAAAGGACCTTGTAATTAGGCAAGGGAATTTGATGAGGTTTCAAAACCATACATCTTTTGATTTTGGAATTTTGAAACCCCGGGGTGGTCTTCGACCATGCCAAAGCGAATTACAAAAGCGACAAAGCCGGAGTGTTTCAAAGCCGAATTTTCAGAATACTAAAAGTGTAAGGTTTTGAATGATGAGGTTTAAAGCTTTTTCGAAAACTAAAAAAAAGAATCATGAAGAAATTTTTGACGTTCCTGGTGGCCTTTGTTTTCATAACTTCCGTTTTTGGACAAACAAGGCGCCGTCAGGGTTATGAGCAGCCTCGGAGTAACGAAGGCTCAGTGTTGTTGATGAATTTCAGCTATGGTGGGCAGTTCCCTGGTGGCGATTTAGGCGACCGATTTGGCAAGAATTTTCTGGCAGGAATCGGAGCCGACTATTACACCAAAAACAACTGGATAATAGGCCTGCAAGGTGATTTTCTATTTGGCAAGGAGGTGAAGACTGATGTTTTGGCCAACCTGAAAGGTGAGACTGGATTTGTATATGCAGACGATGGTGGCATTGCTGACATCAAACTGCGGGAGCGGGGACTTCATTTAAGCGCCCATTTCGGTCGAGTGTTCGCCTTGTCCGAAGCCAATAAACGCTCGGGGATACGGGTGACCATCGGTGGCGGTTTTTTGCAACATAAAATCAGGATTCAGGATGAGCCACAAGTTTATGTTTCGAGTGTCTCAAATAGCTACCGAAAGGGCTACGACCGACTTTCCAATGGGTTTGCACTTTCGGAATTTGTTGGTTATCAATTCATTGCGAACAACCGGTTGATAAATTTTTCAATCGGAGCTGAATTTGTCCAGGGATTCACCGAGGGCCGTCGCAGCTTCAATTTCGATACCCGAAGTTCCGGTTTGGACAAGCGGCTCGACCTGCTTTACGGATTTCGATTGACGTGGACCTTGCCACTTTTCATCGGTGAAAATCCGGACGAAATAAGTTATTGAGCAATGGTCCATGAAGATACTCATTTACAATTTTCTCACCCAAGCCTATTTTTTTGGGATAAAACTGACTGGTCTTTGGAATGATAAGGCCAGGCTTTGGGCTCAGGGTAGGGTAGGTGTTTTTGATAAAATAGAAAGAGAAATTTCGGCCAAAAGAGTTGATAATCAACGACTTGTTTGGATGCACTGTGCCTCACTAGGTGAATTTGAACAAGGCCGAACGGTGATGGAGGCGTTGAAAAAAGCGCATCCGGCGGTACTTTTGCTACTTACATTTTTTTCTCCTTCCGGCTACGAAATAAGAAAGAATTACCCACAAGCTGATTGGGTTTTTTACCTCCCACCAGACTCAAAATCCAATGCACAACGCTTTCTGAGTTTGGTCAAGCCGGACTTGGCCATTTTCGTGAAGTACGAATTTTGGTACTATTACCTTCAAGGTTTAGCGGAAAGAACTATCCCGACACTGCTAGTTTCAGCGATATTCAGGCCGTCGCACCCGTTTTTCAAATGGTATGGTGGCTTGCATCGGAAGATGTTGGGCTTCTTCGATGAGATTTTAGTCCAAGATGAAGCTTCGAGCCAACTTTTAGCTAAATTAAACCTGAAGAATGTCACCGTTGCAGGGGACTGCCGAGTGGATAGAGTAATTGAAATTGCTAAAAAGCCGAAAGATTTACCGCTGGTTAAGGCATTTTGTGGTGAATCACCAATTTTGATTTGTGGAAGTACTTGGCCGGCGGATGAGGCAATTTTGAACCCAATATTTGCCGATGAAAAGTTTAAAGATTGGAAATTCATTCTTGCGCCACACGATGTGCAACCTGCTCATTTACAGGCAATTGAATCGAGCCTAAGCGTGTTCCATTTTCGTTTTTCGCAACTTGAATCTACCAATTCCTCAGAAGCCAGATTGTTGTTAATTGACAATATCGGCCTACTTTCATCGCTTTATTACTTCGGGAAAATCGCCTATATCGGAGGAGGTTTTGGGCATGGCATACACAATACGTTGGAACCTGCCGCTTATGGTCTGCCTGTTATTTTTGGGCCGAATTATCAAAAGTTTGAAGAAGCGGTTTGGCTGGTGGGGAATGGTGGTGGATTTGTAGTAAAAGATGGAATTGAATTACGGCAAGAGCTGCTTCAGTTGACTGATTTTGGAAAGCTGGTACTAGCTTCAAACACTGCAAAATCGTATGTACAACAAAAAGCCGGAGGGACTCAGGTTGTGGTGAATATTGTTTATTCACTACTTTTGCCATAATATTTTTGCACCAATCCGCCTAAATACTGCGGTTTCTAGTTTGTTTTTGAACGGATTAATTTATTTTTGATTAATTTTTGAAAACAAATGACTCCCGATGAAGAAGACCCTACTCGCAATCGCATTTCTTGCCACGTTTCTGACTAATTCATACGCCCAAATCATCAATGGGCTAGATACACTCTATGGCAATGAATGGATAAGTTTTGACCAGTCATATTTCAAAATATCAGTAGCAGAAGATGGTATTTATCGAGTTGCACAACCAGTCTTATTTAACTCAAATATACCTTTAGGGCAAGTAATTGGCAACCAATTCCAGCTTTTTCATAATGGGGAAGAAGTGCCGATTTATGTATCAACAACAGGGCTACTTGGTGCTAATGATTATATCGAGTTTTTCGGTAAAAAAAACACTTCTGAACTTGACCGTTATCTCTTCAAAAACCCTGATGTGGAAATGATGAATCCGCTGTACAGCCTGTTTACGGATACGGCAGCTTATTTTTTGACGTGGCGACAGACTGGTGCTAACCTCCGTTTTCAAACCATCGTCAATGATCTAGCCAACCTTCCACCAAAGGAACCATATTATACTGCTGCACATATACTTAATTATACTACCGCATTTTCAAAAAAGTCAAATTCACAAGGCATTAGTTCTTCTGATTATGGTATTACAGAAGGCTATTCCAACGCTTTTGCAAATGTACAGACCATTGCCATCAACCCTCCAAATGCGTTTATTGGTGGGCCTGACGGAAAATTGAACATCCGATATGGTTCTAATATAGGGGCTCACCAGCAATTGATTACCCTCAACGACCAGCCATTGGTCACGGATGAATTTTCGGATTTTCAAGTTCGGCAATTGAGTTTTGATATTTCAAATACTTTGATAGCTTCATCAATGTCCCTGAAATTTCAGGGCCTCGCCGCCAGCACCGACCGTCAACGCATCTCTAACATCATCCTGCGCTACCCGGCCCAGTGGAAGGTGAACAACCAGGCTTCTTTTTCCTTTGAAATGCCCGCCTCACCCACTGTCCGCTACCTCGAAATAGAGAATTTCAACGCCACAGGCGGAACGCCAATCCTCTACGACCTCTCGAACCGCACACGCCTGACGGCCACTTTTGAAAACAACTTGGTGAAAATCGCCCTGCCTCCCACTACGGTTGCTGTCCAGTTCGTGTTGGTGAACGATGCCTCCGGCGTGAAAGTCCCGCAGTCGCCAATCCCAGCGCAGTTTATTGACTACCAAAACCTGAACGCCCAATTCATCCTCCTCTCCAACCCCCGACTCTACGATGATGGCAGCGGCAACAACTATGTGCAGCAATACGCCGATTACCGCAGCAGCACCACTGGAGGAAGTTACTCAACGGTCGTAGTAGATGTGCAGCAAGTATATGACCAATTTGGGTGGGGCCTGAACCGGCATCCTTTGTCCATTCGGAATTTTGCCCACTTCGTGAAAAAAGAATGGGCCGACGTGCAGTATTTTTTTGTGGTGGGGAAGGGGAGGGAATACAATGCTGTTCGTACTGCCACCCAGTTGTCAAATACTATTAATGCTAGTTATTATGTGCCTACATTTGGATACCCCGGTGCAGATAACCTGCTGATGAGTTCGAACCAAACTTCCACGCCCCTCATACCCCTTGGGCGATTGGCAGCTTCCACACCGCAGGACATCCATTTTTTCTTAAAAAAAATGATGGATTATGAAGCCAATGTCAACCTCGGACAGACGATGGAAGCGCGGCAGTGGATGAAAAATATCATCCACCTGGGTGGAGGAGGAATAGCCTCTGAACAAACCCTGATTAAGAACTACCTGACTTCGATGGAAAATATCATTGAAAACAACTTATTTGGGGCTGAAGTATCTTCTTTCTATAAATCAAGCTCCGACCCTATCCAAACTTCGAAATCAGAACAGATATTCAACCGCATTAACAAGGGTGTTTCCATCATCACGTTTTTTGGCCATTCCGCAGTCGGGACATTTGACTTCAATATTGACAATCCTGATAATTACCAGAATTTCGGTAAATATCCGGTGATGTTTTCGCTGGGGTGTTATTCTGGTAATATCCACACACCGGGCTTGGGCATCAGTGAACGTTTTATTTTTCAGCAAGACAAAGGAGCATTGGGCATGGTCGCAACCACGGGGCAAGGATATATTTCCTCGCTATACGCTGTGATGTCCAAATTCTATGAAAATCTGGGGGGAGCACATTATCTGAGAAGCATGGGCGTATTGTTGCAAAAAACGATTGAACATTTTGACCAGAACAATTTCAGCCAGCGGGAGCTCCTGCAACAATTCACCTATCACGGTGACCCGGCCATGCGGTTATTTGCTGCCGATGGCCCTGATTTCGTTGTTGACCCGGCTTCGGTGGAGATTTTACCAAAAAATATAAACGTCCAGCAGGATAGTTTTTCCCTCCGCTTTTCAGTAGCCAACATTGGAAAAAACACAGGGGATTCCATTTAAATAAAAATTGAGCATGAGCTACCGGATGGCAACCGTTTTATCGCTGCCAATTTGCTGGTTAAATCTCCTCCCTATTCCACGAAGTATGAGGTTAAATTAGCTACCATAGGAAAAATCGCAGTCGGCAGGAACAAGCTCTACATTACTGCTGACGCTACCGATATAGTTGCCGAACTGCCCACCCCTGCCGCAGAAATGAACAACGAATTGGTGGATGCTTCCGGCCAAAAAGGGGTGTGGTTTTTTATCACTGATAATGGCGCTACACCCGTTTATCCTTCCGACTTTGCCATCGTAGGCGATGCGCAGGTGACGTTGCGAGCCTCCACCTCCGACCCTTTGGCCACATTGGCCAAGTACATTATCGAAATAGACACGACCATGCTGTTCAATAGCCCCTTGAAAAAAAACGCAACCATCGAACAAACAGGCGGGCTGATAGAGTGGAAACCCAATTTTGGCTTTGAGGATGAGAAAGTATATTACTGGCGCATTAGCCCGGACAGCCTTAGCGCAGAAGTGGGGTATGTTTGGGAGAACAGGTCGTTCACTTATATTGCAGGAAGCCCGGGAGGGTGGAGCCAACGGCATTATTGGCAGTTTTTGGGGAATAGATACAACGATATGAAATTGGAAGAGGCGACAAGGAAATTTACTTTTTTAGAAGATTTTAAAGATTTTAGAATCAATAATAAAGTTTTCAATGCTGCTGACCAACCAAAAGCCTATATAAATGGCATTTGGTTTCAAGGTTTCTTCCGTTGGGACATGGACCAATCAATACATATTGCAGTATTCGATACATTAGGAAGAGAATGGAGAAATCCAGTGCCGGGTATTTACGGCAGCGTTAATTTAAGTGCACCTAATCCAATACCATCATTTCCATTTTCAGTAGAGACTGTTCAAGATAGGGAAAAGATTATTGAATTTTTAGACGACATAGTTCCTCCAAAATCTTTGGTCTTTGTTTATACTGCTCAAAAAACACTAGCTAATAATTTAAATATTAGTCAGTGGCAAGCAGATTCGCTATTTTTAAACGGGAAAAATATTTTTAATGTTTTAGAATCATATGGTGCTACGCATGTAAGATATTTAGAAACCAATTTGACTCCTTACGTCTTTTCTTTTATTAAAGGCCAAGATGTGGTAGTCGAGAAATGGGCTGAATTACCTACGGGTGAAATTAATTTTGAATTACCAATTCAAGGTATTTGGTACTATGGAAATGTAGAGTCTACAATAATTGGCCCTTCCCAGAAGTGGAAAAAATTTACTTGGGAATATGACAATTCGAATGCAATAGACCAAGACACTTTTTACGTTGACATTTACGGAGTTTCCGCTAACCAGTTGTCCGAGGTGCGTTTGTTTGAAAAAGAACTGGTGCCGGAAATAGACCTTGATGCCATCAATGTGGACAGTTTTCCCTACCTCCGGCTTGAATTTTATGCCAAGGATTCCATTGACCGCTCCCCCGTCCAACTCAAAAACTGGAATGTCCTTTACCAAGGAATGCCCGATGCCGCCTTCAATCCGATGAAAGGATTTCTTTTCCACCGGGATACCTTGGCGGAGGGCGATAACCTCCACTTGGAGAGCTATGTGACCAACACCAATGGCTTGGCGATGGACAGCCTGCTTGTTCGGTATGAAATCAGGGACAAAGCTGGCAACCTGATTCAACAGGACAACCGGACCGGCAACCTGCTGCCCGATGGGGACATCAACCTCTCCTTTTCCTATCTGACCAAGGGGTTGGCTGGCGACCACCAATTGCTGGTACAATTGAATCCAGACGATGACCAGCCTGAGCTGTTTTCTTTCAACAACTTCCTGCTGAAAGATTTTTACGTACTGCGAGACCGACGGAACCCCCTGCTCGATGTCACGTTCGATGGTGTCCATATTCTGGACGGCGATATAGTTTCCCCAAAACCCGAAATATTCATTGCGTTGAAAGATGAGAACCCATTCCTGTTGTTGGAGGACACTTCATCTTACAAACTTTTCCTCCTATTGCCGGATGGTAATTTGCAGGGTATTCCACTTAATGGCCCCGCCATCACTTTTCAGCCCGCCACCTCGTCCACCGACAATAAGGCATTGCTGAAGTGGCGGCCCGAATTTGCCGAAGGCGGTGACTATGCGCTGATAGTGCAGGCCACCGATGCTACTGGCAACAATGCAGGTGCTTTTGATTACAAGGTCTCTTTCAAAGTCATATTGGAAACCATGCTTTCCAATGTTCTGGCTTATCCCAACCCGTTTTCAACGGCCACCCGCTTTGTTTATACGCTGACGGGCGAGCCGCCCACGTTGTTCAAAATCCAGATTTTGACTATTTCGGGCCGGATAGTCCGGGAGGTAACGCAGGACGAAATAGGGCCGCTGAAAATCGGTACGCATCAAACAGAGTTTGTATGGGATGGCACCGACGAATTTGGCGACAGGCTGGCCAACGGCATCTATCTCTACCGGGTGCTGGCAAAGGACAGCGACAAACAGGACTATAAATTGTTTGAAACCGGGGCCGACGGTTTTTTCAACAAAGGTTTTGGAAAGTTGGCCATCATCCGGTAACTGAATGGACACACCGAAACATCAGCTTGTCATCACCCCTGGACTTTCCTCCGCCAATTATTGGAAGGACATTTACCGGTACCGGGAATTGTTCTACATGCTCAGTTGGCGGGACATCAAGGTGCGCTACAAACAGACTGCCATCGGAGTTTTATGGAGCGTGCTACGGCCTTTGCTCACCATGGCCATTTTGGTGCTGGTATTCGGTTACTTCGCCAAATTGCCCACATCCGGCGATTACCCATATCCCTTGCTGGTATTGGCGGGATTGATACCCTGGCAGTTTTTTGCCAACGCCACTTCGGAAAGCGGCAATAGCCTCTTGGACAACCAAAACCTCATCACCAAGGTCTATTTTCCCCGCATCATCATCCCATTGAGTGCGACCGTCACCAGTTTCGTGGATTTCCTTATAGCCCTAATGTTGTTCCTTCCGCTGATGCTAATTTATCGGTTTACCCCATCTTGGCATATTGTTTTTATACCCGCATTCACGATTCTAATATTTCTGCTGTCCTTCGGTTTTGGGACGATACTGACCGCATTGAATGTTAAATACAGGGACTTCCGGTATGTATTGCCCTTTATCGTCCAAATCGGATTGTACCTTTCGCCTGTTGGATATAGCACGGAAATAGTGCCGTTGAAAGCCCAATGGCTCTATTCCCTGAACCCCATGGTAGGCATCATCGAAGGTTTCCGTTGGTGCCTCTTGGGCGAAAGCAGCTTACAATTCGGGCAACTAATGGTGTCATTGGCGGTGACGTTTTTTATCCTCGCCTTAGGTATCCGATACTTCCGGAAAACAGAAAAATATTTTGCCGATTTAATCTGAGTCAAATCAATACAACCCATAATTTTACCTCAGAACCCCCATAAACCCTTATCAACCCAAAAAAATGAGCGAAATAGCAATAAAAGTCGAAAATCTTTCCAAGTCCTACCGCATCCGTAAAGGGGAGGCTGCCCGTTACACCGCCTTGCGGGATGTGATGGCTGAACGGGCAGCACAATTCTTCAACCACCTGAAAAAGGGGCAAAACCCATTTTCCCAATCCGGCCAACACGAAATATTTTGGGCTTTGGACGATGTCAGTTTTGAGGTTAAACAAGGCGAAGTAATGGGCGTCATTGGCAGGAACGGTGCTGGAAAAAGCACCCTGCTCAAAATCCTGAGCCGCATCACCGAACCCGACAAAGGCCGCATCACCCTAAACGGTCGGGTAGCCTCCCTGTTGGAAGTGGGTACCGGCTTCCACCCTGAACTGACTGGCCGGGAAAACATCTACCTCAGTGGCGCCATCCTCGGCATGAGGCGCGAAGAAATCAAAAAGCGCTTCGACGAAATCGTTGATTTTGCAGGGGTGGAGAAATTCTTAGATACTCCGGTAAAGCGTTATTCGTCAGGGATGTATGTTAGGCTGGGATTTGCCGTGGCTGCACATTTGGAAACGGAGATATTGTTGGTGGACGAGGTGCTGGCGGTGGGAGATGCGGAGTTTCAACAGAAGTGTATAGGGAAGATGCATGATGTTGGGAAGCATGGTAAGAGTATACTTTTAGTTAGTCATAATATGGGGAGTATTCGTCGACTATGCCAAAAAAGTTTTTTGATGGATAATGGTAGTATTGCGTTATTTTCAAATACTGAGGATTGTATTACTGAGTATGTATCGTGCAACCGATATAGTAAAACTGATTTGTCACTAATAAAAAAAAATAGGAGTGGTAGTGGAATAGTTAGATTATCAGAAGTTTTTTTTCAGGATTCTAATACCGGAAAAAGATTAAATGAATTAATTTCAGGTCAAGCTGTTGATTTGATAATAAAGTACAAATCTAAAGAATTGGCAATTAATTTAATACGTGACTTGCAAATAGGTGTAAGCATTTATGATGAGGAAAAAGGTTTTGTTACCGTGTTAAATAACCGAATGTCAAATTATTTATTTGAGAATGTAGGCTCAGAAGGGGTGTTAATTTGCAGCTTAGGTAAAATTTCATTCATGTATGGAGCTTACAATTGTATTTTTAATTTGCTGATAAACCATGTATTATCAGATAGGGTAGAAGGTGTTTGTAGGTTTAAAGTAATGGAAGGGGACTACTACGAGTCAGGATTTAGTAATTGTCATGACCGTTCTGGGATATACGTAAATCAGAAATGGCAAATTTTATAATTATGATTTCAACTGAACTTAAGTGGCAAGAATTTAGTGAAAAAGTAAAAATGCATTTCAGTAATAAATTTACAAAGGTGCTGATAAAAACCATTTTAGGTTTTATTGTAATAAATTTTTATCCAAAAAAGACAATAGTATTTATTCTATCAACCATGAGGAGTGGTTCAACTTTGTTGAAGGCACTCTTAGCTGAAGCACCTGAAATCCAGCACACTAATGAAATTGAATTGTTTTCTGCCCCCAACAAGTATATTGAATACTTTCACTATTGGCGATTGACAGGCACACCTATTTTACTCGTAAAAAGACCCTCAAATTTTACTGACTATAAATCATATCCTGTGCTTCCTAAAATTAGCTCTTGTCAGATAATTTTAATAAGAAATCCAGTGGATACAATTAATTCCATAGTAAAAATGAATCAAGCGGTGAAATCCTATCACGAAATAGAGGATATCGTAGATTATTGGTGCATAACCTATGATAATTTAGCCAAGTTAGAGGGCAAAAAAAAAATTGTCCTTTTCGACGATTTAATCAGGTATCCTATTGACACGACATCAAAATTGTTTTCTTTCATAGGGTCGAAAAGAAAATTGGGAACAAAAACATATTCTTTACCAGAAAGTGGGAATTGGGAATGGGGTATGGACGATGGTGGTGAATTGATAGGCCAATTCAAGGTAATCACTGAAAACAGAAATATTCGTTCCAACATTTTAGATAGCACGATAGAAAAATTTAAAAATAGGCTCAATGCTACTTACGATAACTATTTGCACCCATAACCGTTCCCGAATCCTGAATGGGTGTCTTGAATCTATCGCAACACAAAAAGCTGGATTGCAGGAATTCGAAGTTTTGGTCATTGACAACAACTCAACGGACGATACTAAGGCTAGGGTCAAGGATTTTGAGGGCTTAGGCATAAGGTATGTGTTTGAAGAAAAAACAGGTCTAAGCTACGCTCGAAATCGAGGAGCGAAGGAAGCAAAAGGTCAGTGGATAGCATACCTTGATGACGATGTACTCCTCTCAAGTAACTATGTAGAAAGGGCTTTGTGGGGCATTAAAAATAATGATTTTGACTGCTTTGGTGGGAGCTATTTTGCAGAATATAACGGGGAAAAACCTAAATGGATAGCCAATGATTTTGAGACAATGATAATTCCCCGTGACACGATAGGGCTTATTGTGGAACCAATATTGGTAGGAATGAATTTTTTAATTAAGAAGCAATTGGTGGAAGAATTAGGTGGTTTCAATACAGGATTTGGGATGGCTGGAGACACCATCGGTTACGGCGAGGAAAATGACATGCAAAAAAGGCTGTTAGCCGCTGGGTATAAAATCGGAATTGACCCCGAATTAGTGGTAAGAAACGTCATTCTGCCACATAAGCTTCAATTCACTTGGCATCTGAAAAGTTGGTATGCTCATGGGCGGGACGGGCAGAGATTTTCAAAAAAGCATAATTTAATCCGTGTATTTTGGTTGTTTTTTTGGTCTTTTTCTGGCGGAATTGTAAAACTGCCAATTGCAATAAGTAAGTTAGCCCTTAAAAAGAATTACTTCTGGCAGAATATGGTGTGGGACGTTGTTTCCCCCATGCTTTACCGGATTGGTCAAATAGTCGGTACATTCAAATGAAACCCATCCTTGTATCCATCATCATACCTTGCTACAACGTAGAAGACTATGTTGCGGAATGTCTGGATTCTGCCATCAATCAGACCTACCGCCCTATTGAGATTATTGCAGTTGATAACAATTCAACGGATGGGACGCTGGCCATCTTGAAGGATTACGAAAAGAAATACCCGGATTTGATAACGGTGCTGGAAGAAAAAAAACAGGGGCCTTCTGCAGCGAGGAACAAAGGGATGACTGTGGCGAGGGGTGAGTGGTTGCAGTTTTTGGATGCAGATGATTTGTTGTTGCCGGAGAAAATTAAACTACAAGTTGACTTATTGTGTAATAGGAAAAATGCAATATTCGTGATAGGTGTAGCATATTTTTTACAAACGGAAGCGGGGAAAAATGTCAAAATTCTACTTGAGATTAACGGGAATCCATTTATTGATTTTGCATTTACGAATATTGGAACTACCAATTCTAATTTTTTTAATCATGATGTTGTTATGCAGGCTGGATGTTGGGATGAATCTTTGACAAATGCCGAAGATGTTGATTTGTTTTTTAGAATGGTTTCAATAAATGGATTTAACGGACTTGTTTACGATACTGATTTTAACACCATTTATCGGCAAAGGTTGGCAGGGCAGATAACCTCTCGAAATTATTCAGTTTTGCAAAGCAATTCCATCAAAGTCCGTCATCGCCACTACACTTACCTCCAAAAAGAGCAGCCCGAACTTTTTTCTCAAAACAAACCACTTTTTCAGGATATGCTTTACTACCCAATATATTGCCTTGGTATTTACGATATTGAATTATCTAATAAATACAGGTTGGAATATTTGGGTAAACATTATATTCCAAGCCACCGGCCCAATATCATCTCAAGGCATCACGTATTGGGTGTGAGAATATTAGGCTTTCCGGCTTATATGCGACTCAGGTGGTGTGTGAAAATTATCTTTTCTTTCTTTTGGCTTAAAAATTTATCCAGCGGTTTCCGCTTCAAAAAATTGAGGTCGAAGGAAGTGGAATTATCAAAATCAGGCTCATGATAGAAAACCTCCCCTTCGGCGTATTCCTTAAATCCTTCCTCGAATCCAGCAAGACGTACCGCCGTTGGAAACATTCAGAAGCGGGGCTTTGGCTTTGGCAACAATTTGCCAAAAAACAAGGTGCCGTCATTCAGGCCGAAGACCGTTTTTATAAGTATCTACTCAGCCCAATCCGATATAAAAAAGCACCCATTTTCGACATCGGAGCAAATACAGGTTGGCAATCAAAAACCTTTTTGCATTTTTCACATCGTGTAGTCGCCGTAGAACCGGATGCCATCAATCAGGGTATTTTGCTGAACAGGTTGGGATATACTAAGGCGTTTTTTTTGGTGCCCATGGCTGTTAGTTCGGAGAATGGTTTTCGGGAACTCTTGATACATGAAGCAGGTTCTGCCCTCAATACTTTTAGCGACAAATGGCGACAAGAACTGGAATCAGGTTTTTTATCGAAACCTTATCCATTTTCTTCAAGCAAGTTGAAGGTGCCCACCACTTCGCTTGACTTGTTGATTGCGCAATACGGCCTCCCAAGTCTTGCAAAGATAGATGTGGAAGGCCATGAGTTGGAAGTAATTAAAGGATTGAGTCAGCCGATTCCGCTTGTGGTTTTTGAGGCAAACCTGCCAGCTTTTCTGGAAGAAACAAAATCAATCGTGTACCTGTTGGAGAAAATCTCCCCAGCGTTGCAGTTCAATTACTCCCTTGAATTTCAATTGGAATTAAAGGAATATATTTCCCCGGTTGATTTTATAATCCTTCTTAACAGCCTTGGAAAATGCTCGATTGATGTAATATGCAGGATGGAGAATTACCCTAAATATTACTTTGATAACCCTGAGCTATAAATCTTATTCCAATGAGATTGAAATGCAAGCCAAACTTCCTCTTTTTTGATTTCTTTTATACAACGAGGGAATGGACACTTAGATGGATGATTGACCAAGCTGGTATTCGGACAGATGAATGAAAGACATGGGTGGCATTCAATATTTAGACAAACAACTTTGTGAAAATGAGGGGCTATTACTTCATAGCCAATTGTTTGTGGGTCGCTCGGGCCCCAAAACGTAAAAGTAGGGATGCCCAACATTGCAGCTAAGTGCATTGGGCCACTATCCAATCCAAGATACATTTTTGCCTTAGAAATCAGTAAGCCTAAATCAGATAAACTAGTCTTCCCTGCGAGAGAAATTACATTTCTTCCAGATTTTTCGGCAATGAGTTGAACTTCAGTAGCCTCGTTTTCATCGCCAATCAGCAGAATAAACAGGGAAGGGTAGGCTATGTAGATTTTATTTAGAAGCCAATCCCAGTTTTCTGGCTGCCAATTTTTATAGTCCACCTGTTTATTTGCAGCGCATATTTGAGCGACAACGAAGCCTTTTTTTTTCGCCATTTCAATTACTTCCACATGATGGGTAGTAAAAAATGCCGAAGACAACTTGTAGCTTAATTCAAATAATTTAGGAATTTCAATGCCAGCTATGTGCAGATTTTGCAACATGTTGTGGGTCGCTGGTAGAGGTTGACGGTATTTCAAATTCGGAAGCAATTTCAAATACCATTTGTTTCGATTAGTCACCGCTTTTTTTGAAATTAAACAGGCTATCAAACTCCAAAGTGGGCCGGAAGAGTAATAATCGAGAAAAGCATAGTCGAAGTGAAATAGATTTTTCAAAACGAAGAACACAAGCTGCTTTTTTTGTCTTATTTCAACAATTTCATCAACTAAATTCAATGATTGTGCAAACACGCCTGGAAAATATGGCGAGACCGTCATCAGCGTCAATTGGTATCCTTGCTCTCGAAGGCTACGCCATAAGGGAGTCATCTGCAACCCATCGCCCAAACCCGCATTAAATACAATAACGGCTTTTTTTGTTGACTTCATTTAATAGTAGAAATGACCTAGCGTAACATTTTGAAAACTTAGATTCTTGTTGAAATGGCTATACATAATGTTTACTTAACTTTACAGCCAATGGTGCCGGTAATGCAGTAAACGAATAAGTTGCATAAATAAAGAGAAAACTTCAGATGAACAAAAACCTGTACATAGACTTGGGAGGTATTCTAGAAAGCCCCATCTACTATCATCCCTGGTGGCTTGATATTGTGTGCGCAAAAGGTGGATGGGATGTTTGCCTTCATCTTAGTAAGGAGGGAAAAATTTTGGGTGTTTTACCCTATTTTCTTACCAATATTTTAGGGGTGAAGGTCATTCGTACCCCGCCATTTACTCCCACCCTCGGTGTTTGGCTCGACTATTCAAACTGTTCCGACCGAAATGTCAGCCGCTATGGGTTTGAAATGGAAGCAATAGCTATACTGGTCGAACAACTGCCCAAAGTAGGTTCCTACCATCAAATTCATCCTGTACAATTTGAAAATTGGTATCCCTTTTATTGGCGAGGGTATCAACAAACTACACGGTTTACATATATTTTTGAAGTAATGGATTTGAATAGAATTAAAAATGGCATGAAAGAGAACGTTCGCAATAAAATACGAAAAGCCGAAAAATTAGGTTTAACTGTTAATAGAGAAAACAACTTGGAGAAATTAATTTTATTGTTGAAAAAAACATTTAATAGACAAAAGCTTTCTTTTGAATTGGATATTTCAATTTTACTTCCTTTACATGAAGCAATACAATACCGTAATCAGGGGCTTATATATTTTATTGAGGATTCGAATTATAACTTACATGCTGCGATGTATTTGATTTGGGATGATTGTACAGCCTACTGTTGGCTATCAGGTTCGGATGAATTGTATAGAAATAGTGGTGCAATGCAACTTTTAATTTGGCATGCAATTAATGACGTTGCATGCATGGGTAAGAAGTTTAATTTTGAAGGAAGTATGCTACCTCATATTGAACCTGTATTCAGGGCTTTTGGGGCAGAACGCAAACCAATTTTGCAGCTTCGCAAGTTCGGAAATCCTTTAGTTAAGCTAATTTGGTGGCTGTTAAAGGGCTGACTCCAAATTTATTATAGCCATCATATATTCACATGCTATCTCAATATTTAACCCAATTAGTTCTTAACAAATTTCGAAATAAATAACTTAAGCTTTGTGCGCTAACCCCAAAAAGTAATGCAAAAATGGGTGCGACAGGCTCTGCAAACCTTGGTACCGAAGCAGGCCCTGGAATCAATAATAAGTACAAACTAATTCCTCCAAGAAGAATAAATAATGCAATGTTTTTTTCAACTACCAATTTTATTAGCCCCCAAAACCAACCAGCTATCATCAAGAAATGTAGGAATATCCAAGGAATAAATGCGAGTATCAAGATTTTCTTCTTTCCAAAATAATGTTCTATGGCTGAAAATAGCCCTTTTTGATTTAGCACTGAAAGAGAATTGCTGTTACCCTTTGTAACGTCCCATGTCTCTAAAATTGAAGTTATTGGTGGGATTAAATTATGCCAAGTATTTTTGAGGTGCAACCATGAGTAAGTGAATGGGTATTCTTTAATAACTTCCATTCCTTTTGAAGAGTATAATTTAATTCCATGGTAATTAGTAGAACAAAATAATGGGTCTTCTCCAATAACTTTATTAATTGATTTAACCAAACTGTCTCGAACTTCAAATTCTGGTTTACATTCTTTATGAGCAACTATGCTAACTGCCATTGTTGCATAAATATTATATTTATTAACTGATGCTATTGTATAAATCCCGGATATAGAATGGTTTCGGATAACCCAAAAAACGATTAAGATTATCCCAGGAAAAAGGAATAAGGCATTTCTATAATTAAAATTGTTTTTCCTGAAAATTAAATATAAGATGATTGGGCCAAGGATGAACAAGCCTACTGGTCGGCACAATGTAGCCAATGCCCAGCACAATCCAGCTGTCATTATAAAGATTGAATTATTTCTTTTAATCGTCAAGAAATAAATACACAAAACAAGTAGTGCAGTGAAAATCGTTTCCGTTAATGCGTGCGATACCATAGCAGTTGGTAACATGCTGATAGCATACATGAAACCACTTAATTTCCCTGAATCTAAAGAAGTAATTGATTAGCGAAAAGTAATCATTTTTTTGAAGCCCCGAAAATTATTGCAATAGAAAGCTGTGTAGAACAAATAATTTTTAACTTTCGGCATGTTGACAAAAGGAGCCTTATCGGACAAAAGCAAAGAGGAATTA
>JAIPBL010000137.1 GCA_021739645.1 Saprospiraceae bacterium
AGGTGGTTATGTTCTTTCGGCTTTGCCTTAAAAATAGCACGTTTTCAAGTCATGAGGGCCGTTAGGAACACGTATTGAGGGCAGGCCCCCTATGGGGGCTTTTCAAAGCCACCTGCTTTGCAGGTGGATTCTTTACTAAAAACTATTTTCCATCCTATTTTTGTAACCCTAGTACCACGGATGGTCGTTATTTAACGTGAATTCGGAGATTAAATAATTGATTAGCAGCGATTTAGCCGCAGGACTTGTCCCGCCCATGCGGGAGCGGCGGCAATATTTGTAGGAGTGATGCAAAAAATGCGTTCAGCACCAGCGGTGCGAAATATTAGATTCCGCACCGCTGGTGCTAAACCCCTTGTTAATGCTGCATGCTACAAAGATTAGCGCCGCGCTGCGGCTTCAAAATCTCCGAACTCACGTTTATCTAAGTATTGAAAATTACCAGGTTATCTTATTGTTAACGTTATTTTTGGTGATGCTTTGAAATTTCATTGGAATGCACTCAAGGCAAGTAATATGAATTGATGCAATTGATACTGAAACTACTTGCCATTCTGATTTATTTACTCCCGTTTTTTTGCGCTGCGCAAAAAGCGGATTTTCGACTTTACACAATCGCTGATGGCCTGCCACAAAACGCTACTTCCAGTATCACACAAGACAAGCAAGGATTTATCTGGGTAAATGTCTCAGGCAGGCTGACCCGTTTCGATGGTACTCAATTCCTACATGGTACTAATGTCAATCACCCCATATTTCGGTCAAATCGGTTGCCACTTAATTCGATATATGCCGATGGCGAGTTTTTGCATTTTTGCCAGAATGGTCAACTTGTCAGCATTAATACCGCCACAGGAGAGGAGAGTCTACAATCATTAGCAGGATATTTGCCAGTCGGAGCAGACACCATGAGCGCCATCTGCGAAGCACTGAATGACAGCGAAGTGGCGGTGGTCTGCAAAGGTCGGGAAGCAATGGGCGAAATTTTTTTGCTACCACTTGAAAAAGGAAAAATCGGGCAGACAGTTCGATTGGCAGGCGTAAATCTTAATATTTTAAGCCACATCATTTGTAGTGACGGTACTGGTAACTTTTTTTGTCTAAGCCAAGATTTTGAGACCGTCATTCAATTTGACAACACGGGAAAAAAACTAAGGGAAATTCCTGTAAAAATCTCTCCGGGCTCACTATTCTTATTGCTACCCGGGAGTAACCAATCAGTCCTTCTTGTGGTAGGTACGACAATTTGGCGGTTGAAGCAGGGCGCAACAGCCTTTGAACTGCACCCTTTTCACAATTTTCGAGCAACATCGAACGAGCTATATTTCTTGGATGCTTTGGAAACTTCAGACGGAAACCTGTGGGTTAGCGGAAATTCCCGCAACCTCTTTTTTTTCGATGCCAAGCTAGGAAAGGTTTTCAATTACCAACAAGAACTAGAGCATATCATCCCAAACCAAGTTGATTTGGGTGGTATGTTTTTGGATAAATCCGGAAACATTTGGGTGGCCTCATCTTCCGGCCTGCTGGAAGTGGCCCCGAAAACGGTGTTATTCAACACATGGTTTACAGATAAAAGCACTGCGTGCGGAGGTTTTTGCAGCTTTAGAGGCTTTGCCGAAGACGAAATAGGGAATGTTTATGCCAGTTTTTACAGCAATATTTTTCAAATCAGCCTAAAAGGTGAAGCCATCGCACTTCCACTACTGCCAGCATCCCACGTACCTTATGATATTCTTTTTCACAATGGATATCTTTTCCTGAACAACGGATTCGTTTTCGACCCGCAGCGACGACTATTGAGCAACCCATTCAAAAGCTCCATGGCATCAACTGATGTGGGAGTTCTGGCAAAAGACGGCAAAGGCAAGATTTGGCAGACCAACGGGGATGCTTTTTATGAATTTGACGGAAATTTGCCATCGCAGCGATGGACACTTTTGCACAGTTTTCAGGATCAATCCTTTGCTACGGATATGGCATTTGATGCCTACAACCAACTAGTCTGGTACTGCAATGCAACCAGTTTGAGGAGCTATGACCCCTCCAAAATTACGTTCAAGGATTGGGGTGAAGCGGAAACTGGGCAGCTCTACAAACCAAAATGTCTTTACCCCAACGGCAAAGGAAAGCTGTGGATTGGCACAGAGCAAGGACTTATTTGCTTTGATTATTCTGCTAAAACCGCAAAACGCTTTACCCAAGCAGATGGATTGCCTAGCGACATCGTAGTTGGAATCCTACCTGAAGGCGACTCCTGCCTCTGGCTCTCCACCTTCAATGGCCTTTCCCGTCTTAGTATTGACAACGGTAAATTCATCAATTTTTTCAAGCAAGACGGGTTGGCGGACAATGAGTTCAATCGGGCTTCTTTTTTCAAGGCCACCGACGGGCGCATGTTTTTCGGTGGCACGAAAGGGATAACTAGTTTTTACCCCAAAGAAGTGATGAGGGGATACGCTCGTCAAGAAACAAGAGAACAACTGCAGCTCCGTTCCATCTCTATGACCAAAGACGGTTCCGACAACATTACCACACAGGTTTTTAACGGCGCTACTGACCGTTTGGAGATTTATCATTACAACCGAAATGTCAGTATTGGATTCGGAGTTTTCGATGAAAATGAAGGGGGACAAACCTTGTACATCTACATGTTGGAGGGCCAGGATAAGAACTGGTCAGTCCCTAGTAAGAACAATTCTGTGACTTTTTACAGTCTGCCTTCCGGCAATTACGTGTTTCGGGTCAGGGCACTAAATGCAAGGGGACATTGGCTTTCAGAAGAAATAACACTGCCACTAATCGTTCATCCTCCTTGGAGGGCTACTTGGTGGGCGTACCTGCTGTATGCCCTAGTGTTGGCAGCTATTGCCTTCAGCATTTTTTATTTCATAAAAAAACGCTTGGAACTCAAAACCCAGTTGCAATTCGAACAGCAAGAAGCTGAACGTTTGAAGGAATTGGACAGTTTCAAAAGCCGCGTTTTTACCAATCTGACACACGAATTCCGCACGCCACTGACGGTGATATTGGGTATGGCAGATGAGCTGGCAGTCGGCAGTTGGCAGTCGGCAGTCAGCGGGCAGGAAAAGCAACGGATGGAAAAGGGACTGGGACAGGTGAGTAAGAACGGCCAAAACCTCCTTCGCCTCATCAACCAACTGCTCGACCTTTCCAAGTTGGAAGACAATTCATTCAAACTGAAATTGCAACATACCGACATAGTACCCTACCTGCGCTATGTGACTGAAAGTTTCCAATCCATTGCCAATGGACGGAACCTCTCCCTTCGCTTTTTTACCACCCTGGAGAAATTGGAAATGGACTTTGATGCCGAACAGGTGCAGCAGGTGATCAGCAATCTGCTTTCCAACGCACTCAAGTTTACACCTTCGGGCGGAGAAATCAAATTACGGTTGACGATTGACGATTTACAATTGGGTGCACCGCTATCCAAAGTCGGTCATCGGCCATCGGCCATCGTAATTCAGGTATCAGACACTGGCAGTGGGATCCTCGAGGCCGACCTTCCCCATATTTTCGATCGCTTTTACCAAATAGACGGCGCTGTCAACCAGGCTGGAGGTGGCTCGGGCATTGGGCTTGCACATGCTCGGGAACTGGTAAAGCTGATGGGTGGGGAAATCCGGGTTGATAGTGAGTTTGGGAGTGGGACGACCTTCACGGTTGTGCTACCCTTGACCCATCTGTCCTCGGCCCCTAAAGCGGAACCATTCCCATCAAAACCTACTGACTTATTAACTTTTGAACTTCCGTCTATAGTTTCCCCTTTAGGGGGCAAGGGCTTAAGCCTTGAAGGCAACCCCCAAATCCTCCTCATCGAAGACAATTCCGACGTAGTTGCCTACCTCAAAACCATCTTGCAAGACCGGTATGACATTGAAATCGCCTACAATGGCCGCATCGGCATCGAAAAAGCGTTGGAACAGATACCCGACCTCATCATCAGCGACGTGATGATGCCTGAGCGGGACGGCTACCAAGTGCTCGATGCCCTCAAGAACGACGAGCGCACCAGCCATATTCCCATTCTGCTGCTCACGGCGAAGGCAGACGCCAGTTCCAAAATAGCCGGACTACGCCGGGGTGCAGATTCCTATATGTCCAAGCCTTTCCATAAGGCAGAACTGCTGGCAACATTGGAAATGATGCAGGTAAACAAGCAGCGCCTTGCCACGCATTTTTCGAAGAAATACAGCTTGGTGCCCCCCCTCACCATGGTCATTAACGAAGGCAACCCCGCCATCCCACCCGATAAGGAGGCCGTTATCGTGGAAGATGCCTTTCTACAAAAAGTGCGTAAAATCGTAGACACCAGCTTTAGCGACGCGGCGTTTGCCCTACCGCAGCTCTGCGAGGCTGTCAACATGAGCCGTTCACAGTTATTCCGTAAAATGAAGGCACTCACCAATGTTTCCCCTTCCGATTTTATCCGAAACTACCGAATGGCACAGGCCAAGCTCCTGCTGGAAACCACCCAACTTTCGGTGAAGGAAGTGGCTTGGGAGGTTGGCTTCAAGGAAGTTCCCCATTTTTCAAAGTCATTCCAAGAGACCTATGGCATGACGCCGAGCATGGTTAGAAAGGGAAATTAAGAGATTGAGATATTCGGGCATCCCCCAATCCCCCAATTCCCCGCCATGCAACTAATATACAACAGGTTGCAACGAATGTATAACGCCCACCGCTGACATCTCCACCATTTTTGCAGTACAAAACAACTCCGATTCCCACTTCAGGGGAATGCGGCATACACTATTCAAAATACCGTTCAACTGGCCTTCATACACAGTAGCGCACGGCCCATGGTTATGCCCTGAGTTTCACCTAAAACCCTCGAAATGAAAATTATTCCACAACAAGTATCCGTGTTGATGCTGCCTTTGTTGAAGTTTGACAGTTGGACGTAGTAAATCAAATTTTTTTAATCCTTAAACATTTTCACAATGAAGAATCTGATTTTCGCCTGCCTTTTCGTATCCCTCTTTTTTTCTTGCAAGGAAGCACCAAAAGACGCTGCAGCAGATGCCGCATCCGCCGACTCCACGGCCATTGCGGCTTCGGTTCACGGCTTTTACCAATGGTACGACGGGTATGTCCAAGACAACACCAAGCAAGTTGATTTTGTGATAACGGCGAACAACCATTATGCCTTGGACCTATCACTGTTGGATAAATATTTGGCCAATATCCAGGCCAGTGGGTTTGTCAGCTCCGAGTTGTTGGCCAGTGACAAGTCATTTTACCAAGCATGTGAGAAACTTTGGCAAAATGAAGCAGCAGATGGCCCGGCAACTGGCATGGATGGCAACAAGTACTTCTGCGCCCAGGATTGGGACATCAATTTTTGGACAACCTCCCCCGTCCGCATCAATTCCCTGGATGCCGACAAAGCTGCTGTAACCTTGTACGGCACCGAGGGCGGAAGCCCCAAGGAGCAAAACATGGAGCTGAAAAAGGAAAACGGCAAGTGGTTGCTCACAAAAATCGAATGCGACATGGGGCTGGACGCCGATGCAGGCTCGGAGCAAACGCAAGTGGAGCAACTCGCCGCATTCTACACAGGCAGCCTACCCTGCCAGGACTGCGAGGGTATTGAAACCATGCTCACCTTGAATGCCGATGAAAAAAGAACCTTCACATTGGAAGAGAAATACAAGGGCAAAAAGCCCAAAACCATAGAATCAACCGGAACATGGACGGTGGCTGGTGATCTGGTGACCTTGACCCAAAACTCCGGCAGCACCATTTACCAAATTACCGCCGACGGTCTAGTGAGCCTGAACGCCGACGGCAGTGAGCGGGACGCAGCTTCCGCCGAAAAGTACCTCCTCAAAAAAGTGATCGGTGAGTGATGATTGGGAGGGTGCTAAGTAAAAGCTGACTATTCAGTTTTGCTTTGCACCCATAAATATCCATTCTGATGCAACCATTATACAACCGATTGCAACGATTCTATAGCCCTCAACACCTGCCCTAGCGCCATTTTTGAACCATCAAACAATTTCATTCCCATGGTGGGAAAAAGTTAAATTCTCACAATCCTGTTCACAGGGCACAGCGCAGCCGCCGTGGTTCACAGCCTCGGCCATGCACTTGCCCATTATCCAAAAATCTTTGTCATGAAAATTTTTAAACTGTTGCTTCCCATGATGCTGTTGTTGCTGCTTCCCGTGCTGATGTTCGGGCAGGAGGACCCGAATTTAACAAAAGCCAAAGCTCATAGGGACGAGGCTATAAAACAACAAAGAATCGCAGAAGCCAAAGCCGCCGCCGGTGATTGCGCCGCCGCCCAAGCCGCCGCCAACGCCTCAAACGATGCCGCCTACGCCGCCGGCGCCGCCGCCAACGCCGCCTACGCCGCCGTTTTCGACAACACCGTCTTCGACGTCTCCAACGCCGCCAAAGCCGCCGCCAACATCGCCGACAACGCCCTCGCTGATTGCGTCGAGAAACCCCAGGAGGACCCGAATTTAACAAAAGCCAAAGCTGCCCAGAAAGAGGCCGAAGCTCAAAGGGACGAGGCTATAAAACAACAAGGAATCGCAGAAGCCAAAGCCGCCGCCGGTGATTGCGCCGCCGCCAAAGCTGCCGCAGATGCCGCCGATGCCGCCTTCGCCGCCGCCATGGCCGCCTCCGACGCCGCCGGTGCCGCCAAAGCCGCCGCCTTGGACGCCGCCTTGGCCGCCGACTTCGCC
>JAIPBL010000042.1 GCA_021739645.1 Saprospiraceae bacterium
GTCCCGGAGCAAAACTGTTATCAGTTTGCTTCGGGACTTTTTTTTCTGCTTCGCAAAGCCTCACTTCGGAATCTTGATATCGTACGCCTTCCGCTTCGAATTCGTCAATTTATTGTCCTTCAACCACGGGTTGAACACCTTCAGCATCCGGTAGCTGACACCGAATTGCTTCGCAAAATCGCCGAGATTGGCGATAGAACTATCCACGGTCACTAGGGCGTAGTTGTCGAGTGGCGGGTAAAGCTGCTCGCCTTCCATGTCGAACCCATACAGCTCTGGGTGCTCCATCACGTGCTTGATGGCCACGAGGCGGAAGATGTAGCGGTTGGTCTCATCATTGAGGTTTAGGTCATAGTAGTTATCGGATTTTTGGGCTTCAATCTCATTTCTCAGTCCGGTAGGCCCCATGTTGTAGGCGGCGGCCACGAGTGCCCATGAGCCGAAACGTTCCTTGTATTTTTTCAAATAGGCACAAGCCGCACGGGTGGATTTTTCGAGGTGTAGGCGCTCGTCCACCTCCTTATTCACTTCCATTCCGTACTCCTCTGCTGTGCCTTCCATAAACTGCCAGAGGCCCTTTGCGCCAGCAGGCGAAGAAGCATTTCGAAGGTCGCTCTCCGCCACGGCAAGGTACTTGAAGTCATCGGGCAGGCCGTTTTCTTTCAAAATTTTCTCCATCACTGGGAAGTAACGGGCACTGTTTTTTAGGTTCAAAATCGTAGTGCTGTGACGATAGGAATTGACAATCAGCTCCCGCTCCAGCCGCTCCCGAACGTCGAAGTTCTTGACTGGGATACGTTCCCCAGCGAACCAAAATTCGTCGTTAGCCTGTACGTGTGGGATGGAAAGCAAGGATTCGGAGCCGCCGTAAATACCAGCTTTGGACTCTGGCGTGTAAGCGGTGAAAATGGCCACCGAGGCAAATGCTGCGAGGGCAGCGATGTAGTATTTCACGGAATTTTTCATAGACAGGTGGTGGTTTTAGTTTTCAGCGTGCAACGTAGATGCTCTTACGCCTTCGGTTTTTTAAAAATAGGTACCGTAGAACATGGTTCCCCGAACATGATACTTTTGGCGTAGGGTTGCAGCTTCCGGGTAAGCTCGACGTAGGCCGATGACGGCACGGGATGGTCACTGCACCCTTTAATGACGATGCGCTGGTCGGTATATTGCGCAGCATCCACTTCGTCGAGGGCTTTTTGAAAAATATGTTTGTAAAACTCTTCTGAAGTTCCTTGGAAAATATCGGTGGCAAACGGTGCTGCATACACCGTCACGAGCATGTACGCCCACACGGGAATGATGGCATCGGCAGAGCAAAAAACAGCGAGATTCTTTCCGGTGTACTGCGGCCAATCGTGGTTGGCCAGTGCCTCCCGAAAGTCTTTTTCCTTCAAAATGAGGCCCATGAACAGGTGGTCTTTCATGTCAAAAATGGCCATTTCTTCCTTCGGAAAAAACTCCTCTAACTTGAGCGTCACTAGTCCGCTACTGGCTACTCGGTTTACCAAAGGTTGTTCGATATTTTGCATAAAGCATTGATTTTCAATATCAAAATATTGCTAATTCTCCAATCTTTCAATTTCCGTTCCCGAATCGTTATTAAAGGCTTCCTCAATCGGCGCCCGCTCCCCAATCTCTTGGTCGGGGTCTCTGAAATCCTTGGGCCTGGGCAGGTCACTGAGGTCTTTCAAGCCGAAATAATCCATGAACTTGATGCTCGTGCCGTAGAGCAGCGGCCTGCCTGGGCCGTCGCTGCGGCCTGTGATAGAAACAAGTTCCTTCTCCAGAAGTTTTTGGAGGGAGTAATCGCTGCTCACGCCCCTGATTTGCTCGATTTCGGTTTTGGACACCGGCTGCTTGTAGGCGATGATGGACAGCGTCTCTATCGCTGCCTGCGAGAGCCGCTTTTTGGTTGTCTGTTTGAGCCAAGTGCCAATGACGCCGTGGTAGGCGCCCTTCGTCATGAACTGCAGGCCCCCGGCGATTTGCACCAGCTCGATGGCGAAGTTTTCGTCGCCATAGCGGGCCTTCACCTCGGCAATGGCAGCGGCCACATCGTCGGCAGAAAACTCCGTTTCAAAAGCTTCATCCAGCACCTGCCGGATGTCGTCGGGGGAGAGTGGAGCGTCGGCGGCGAACACCAGCGCTTCGATATGTTGGGCTAGTTTTTCCAAGGATTGAAGGTTTGAAGGAAAAAAGGATTGAATGTCAGGCGGCAAATTTAGGAAAAAACAACTGCTTCCCTAACCATCCTAATCGGGCTTCAAATGGCCGCAGTTGGCTTCCATTTTTTCCAAGAAGCTTTTGTTGGTAGTGAGTTTAGTATAGGTTTTGAGGTTGTGCTCTAGGTTGTAGGCAGGCTTGGTGTCTTGAAAAAAGATGTCGGCCAGGGACCTTAAGCTGTCAAATTCAAAGGCAGTTTGCACAAAACATTGCGTCATGCCGGGTGGGGCATTGGGGTTGAGCTGGGCGTGTTTGCTGGCAGCTCGTTCCTTGTACAGTTCGATTTGTCTGGGCATTGGCTCGCTGAACAGCATTTGGTTGGCGTGTGGTTTTCGAGTAGCGTAACGTACCCGGAACTCGTCGCCTTCTTCCAGAGGCATGGGGTTCACCAACAAAATCAACGGCTCAGATTGCAGCATTGAAACTTGGGTGTAAGTCTGGTTGCCCGCTACAAACTGGTAGGATATTTCAGAACGGTTGCCATCCAGTTTTCTTATCGTAACCCTCCCAACTGTCTCTTGGCTTCCTTTTGCCAGCATTTCCTCTATCCTTTCTGTTTCGGATTTCTTGGCGTTTTTACCCCACATCACAATGCCCGTCACGAGCAGCCCCATCACGCCCAAAAATATCAATAGCTGGCAAAAATGTTTGCGCTCAAGCTGGTGACGGAAGCGGTTTCGGGGGGTGTCGGTTTTTTTATCAATGTTGAAACTGAAGTACATGTCGTTGTCCCGTCGTTCGAGGTTGATATGCACCAGTTCTTCTTCGATAAAAAAGGTGTACTCCTTCGAATCGAACACCTTGAAGTCTATCTGGACGATTTTGGAGCCAATATAAATGACCAGATGCCCGGTGTTAGGGCTGTGAAGCAGCCCGACACGGTAGTTCCTGCCGTTGTCCCCGAGGTATGTCCAGGTGTAGTGGTTCATGCTTTTTTGAGACAATGGAAGTTAGACATTAGACTTTAGATGATAGCATGTGCTAGTCTAATGTCTAACTTCCATTGTCTATCGTCTGGTAGTGAATAACGTACCTAAAGGTAAAAGGAACGGCGAATGTGCTTCGGCGAATTTCAACAAATCAAGCAAGTTAAAACTAAGTTAAAACAGGCAACTTGCGTTTGTCATTGTTAAATTTGTCATGTTTGCAGAGCGTACCAAAGTCAGTGAGTCATTTGTGAGCAAGGTCATTCAATAAACTTTTACCTTATTGACAAATGGCTTCATTGGCCTGTTTTCCAACAAAATGAATAAAAAAGTTATTTGGTTAATCATCGGACTGATGAGCGCAGCACTCATCGGAATCGCCGCTATGCAGGCAAAGTGGGTGGCTGACTCGCTACAGGCCAATCAGAAGCAGTTCGATAACCAAGTAGTGGCCGCTTTGAACAAGGTGGGCGACAAGCTTGAGGTACAGGAGGAGATGGAAGCATACCGCCACGTGGATAACGGCTTTGCGCAAGATTTTTATGAGTCGGAGGTTCGCCAACAACTAGAAATGGGTGGACTTACTTTTTCCATTAATGATAATCACGATGGTGGTGCCCACGCCCACATTACCAAGCAGCAGCTAATCGAACTTACCTTGGCCACCAACGACTGCAACTGCTCCGCATGCCAAGCTGACCGGGCAAAAAAACTCTCGCAGTTCGTCAGCATCACGGAGAGCCTCGACCATGCCCCCATCACCGAGCGAATTGAGTTGGATATGCTAAGTTCGTTCCTGCGGCAGGAGTTTCAGGACAAAGGCATCAAAATCCCCTTTCGCTACGGTGTTTATGACAACCGAAAGAAGAGTTTTGTTATCGCAGATGGGCGCTATACCGTAGAGGACAGCCGCTCCCAGCCTACCATTGAAGGATATAAAAACCTCAACAACAGCGAGTACCGGGTCGGACTTTTCCAGCGTGACAAGGAGGTGCCGGGCCTGCTCATGGTGTTTTTCCCCACAAAAAGCAGTTTCCTCTGGAGCTCCGTTTTGAAAAACCTGATTGGTTCCATCATTTTTATGAGCATCATTCTGTTCTGCTTTTTCTACACGATTTCTGTGGTGTTCAAGCAGAAAAAGGTGTCGGAGATGAAGAACGACTTCATCAACAACATGACCCACGAGTTCAAGACACCCATTGCCACTATCAGCCTCGCCACCGATAGCATCGCTAGTCCAATGATTGTGAACCAACCCGAAAAAATCCGCCGCTTCCTCGACATCATCCGGCAGGAAAACAAGCGGATGAACAACCAGGTGGAAAAAGTGCTGCAAATGGCGCAAATGGACCGACAGGATTTGGAGCTGCGAGTCAGCGACGTGAACCTACACGACGTCATCACACAAGCGGTCGGCTACATCGGCTTGCAAGTGGAAAAACGGGATGGCTCGGTGAGTACCGACCTCCAAGCCACACGGCCCATCGTGCAGGGTGACATTACACATATCTCCAACATTATCAACAACTTACTGGACAATGCGAACAAGTATTCGTCTGAAAATCCCGAAATTTCGGTTTCAACACGCAATGTGACGGGCGGTGTCGAAGTTATAGTCAGCGACAAGGGCATCGGCCTGAGTAAAGAGGCGAAAAAGCTTATTTTTGAAAAATTCTACCGGGTGCATACCGGCAACCTCCACGACGTGAAAGGCTTTGGCCTCGGCCTCAGCTACGTAAAGGCGATGATGGAAGCCCACAAAGGGCGGGTGGAGGTGAAAAGCGAACTGGGGAAGGGGAGCAGTTTTGTGCTGTTTTTTCCCTTGAAGGCAGAAGCCTGATTTCACACAACAACAATTCAAAAACCCACTTATAAAATGTCAGCAACAACACGTGGAAAAATCCTACTAGTCGAAGACGACCAAAACTTCGGGGACGTACTGCGCTCCTACCTCGAAATGAACGACTACGAGGTCACGCTCGCCAATGACGGCATCAAGGGCATCGAAAGCTACCACCGGGACACTTTCGACCTCTGTATCCTCGACGTGATGATGCCCCGCAAGGACGGATTCACCGTGGGCCGTGAAATCAGGGAGAAAGACCAAAAAGTTCCCATCATTTTCCTCACGGCCAAAACCCTCAAAGAGGACGTGCTGCAAGGCTTCAAGATTGGGGCTGACGACTATATCACCAAGCCGTTCAACTCCGAAGAGCTGCTGTTCCGCATCGGTGCAATCCTCAAGCGCACCAAGCCGAAAGAAGCGCCAAAGGAAGAAGCACGGGAATACACCATCGGGAAATACCATTTCAACTACCCCCTCCGCATACTCACTTTCGACAAAGGCGGCGTCAACGAGCCACAGCACAAACTATCGCCCAAAGAAGCGCAGCTCCTCAAGATGTTTGCCCTTAAATTGAACGATGTGTTGACCCGCAACGAGGCACTGACCAAAATATGGGGCGAGGACAACTACTTCACTGCCCGCTCGATGGATGTGTTCGTCACCAAACTGCGCAAGTACCTCGCCGACGACGAGAACCTCGAAATCGTCAACATTCACGGAAATGGGTTCCAGTTGTTGGAGAAGGATAAAGCTATTTGAGGTATGGGGTCTGAGGTGGGGAGGTATGTTTTTGCCCCGTCTTTTATTCCAATAAATTCCTTACCGTTTCTTTAAAAACGGGGCTAAAAATCACGCCCCGATGCCCTTCCGAAAGTTTCACCAGCCGAAATAAATTTGGATTGATAGCCTGTAGTTTTTCAGAAGAACTGAACGGTATCACTTTGTCAAACTCACCGTGGAACAGGGTGACGGGGAACTTTACATTTTGTAGAAAAGCGTAATTCCTCAGCGGGTATTTCAGCAAAAAATCGGGCAAGAAGGGTGCCATGCCGTTTTTTAAATCAACAACGCTGGTGTACGGCGCCAGCAGCACGAGCTGTTGCGGATGGTTGTTGGCGGCAAGGTAGCTGGCCATGCCTGAGCCGATGGAGTAGCCCACCACCACGATTTGGTCTTCTCGGTAGTGTTTTTTCAAAAAATCATAAGCTGCCTGAACGTCACTGAAAAGCTGCTTTTCCGAATCAATCTCACCATCACTTTTGCCAAAGCCCCGGTAGTCGGGCATGAAAATATCGTAGGAGTTGCCCGCCATGGACTGTGCCTGATGGTAACAACGCCGATTGCTTCCCTTGTTGCCGTGGAGATACAAGATGACGCCCCGGGAAGCAGGCTCTTTCATCCATAGGCAGTTGAGAGAAATGCCTTTGGCTACGGGCAGTTCCACTTCCTCGCCTTCTCTGAAGGCATAGTCCTCGTTCAGTTTGTCTGGGTGAAAAATCAGGCGCTCTTGCGCAAAATACAGCCCACCGCAAACCAGTGCGTACAGCGAAAACAAGACGATTACAATGCCTTTCAACCACTTCATAATTCAAAAATTGGAATAAAATAACGAACGATAAACGCCTTGTTGGGGGTTTGAGTTGTGAAAATTCGGCTTTCAGTAGAGAATAAACACGACCCGCCGATTCTCTGGATACCCCCTTTTGGAGTTGCCAGTGATGAGCGGAAGGGAGCTGCCGTAGCCCTTCGCCTCGATGCGGTTTTGTGCAATGCCCTTCTTGGCAAGGTACTCGGCCACTACCTTGGCCCGTTCATCGGACAGCGCCTTGTTCATGTCCTGGTCGCCGATGATGTCCGTGTGCCCTTCGATTTTGAGTTTGATGTCGGGATTGCGGAGCAAAAAACCAGCGAGTAAATCCAACCCAGTTTTTGATTTTAACAGCATCACACTTTTGCTCTGCTCAAAAAGCACATCCTTCGGGACGTACCGCTCCAGGGTATCTTTGGGGACAACGGCGGGGGCATCCGTTTTCGAAGGTTTTTTTTGAACATCAGGCTTCGGTGCCGACTTGACAGGCAGAGCACTTTTTTTCGCCTCTACAGGTTTTGGCGGTGGCGGCGGGATGGTCTGGGTGAAAAATTTCGACTCAACGATAATGGGCCGCTCGGCCTCCGGCAGCTTCCAGAGCAGGCGCACCTCGCCTTCGATGAGCGCATTGAAATACTCCACTTTCAAGTCGTAGGGCGTGCCTTCCCGCATGATTACCCTTCCGGTAAAATGCCCGTTGTCGTTCAGTTTCCAGTTGTCAATGACCAAGATGCCGCCTACCCAGACCCGGATGCCATCGTCCACCTTGGCGGAGAAGGTGTAAGTGCCGGTCTCCGGCGCATTGAGGATGCCCGTCCAGCGGATGGAGCAGTCGTGGGGGTTGAGGCCGGGCACGGGTGGTTCGTCGTTCCAAGAGAGGTCAATCATGGGTTCAATCCTGGTGGCGACCATTTCGTTGAAGTCGGTGCCGTTGTAGTATTCAGTCTTTAAGCCGGATTGCGCAGCTAGGCAACCAAAAATGGCGAGTTGAAGGAAAAGGGAAAGTATTGGCTTCATATCGTTGCTTTTGGTGAAAAAAAATCGAGTGCAGTCAAGTTTCGTAATAATAGCAATTTGAAAAAGCAGGATTGGGCAGTTTTCGACAGTTTCGGCCTATTTTGGGATAAATGGCCTCGTACCCACTGCGCCAACACGGGCAGAAGCTGAATAAAATCTTTCCTTTTTGACAAAAATCATGTTCCTGCGGTGATTATTCTCCTCAACGTTCGGCCCAACTTTATTCGTCTTTTGTAAAAGTAAATGGCCGCTTTTACAGCTACATCGTTCACAAAAAAATAGAAAAAAAATGGCACGACTGATTGTACCCACCGACTATTCCACCGCCGCTGAAAATGCACTTGACCAAGCTTTGTTGCTGGCAAAAAAAGGCAATGATGAAATTGAATTGCTCCATATCATCATGATGCCACCATCGACGGATTCTCCAAGGGTTTTAGAATACATATTGAGTGGAAAAAAGGACGAAGAAGCCCGTTTAAAGGAGTTGGCCAATGCAAGAATCAAGGCGCTGAGACTGCCCGCTACCACTCGTTGGCGGGTAAAAGTTTTGTACACCGATAACTTCCTCAGCGGTATCATGAACCGTTTCAGAAGTGCTAGGGCCAAACTCATAGTGATGGGGACAACGGGCGTCAGCGGCATTGCCAACAAAATTTTTGGCAGCAACACCGCCAACCTTATTGGCAGGGGAGAGGTGCCCGTGCTGGTAATACCACCCGAATGGAAGACAGCGCTCATTAAAAAACTCGAATTCTGCATGACACCCGAACAGGTGCATGCCCACCAAAGGGAAATCAAGAAATGGGCTACCTGGTTCGGAGCTGAAGCATCCGCTGTGTATTTCAAGCGGGTGGCCGATGTCACAGCACCACCGAAAGGCAAAAGTCCTTTTCCGATTAAAACAGTGCTGACCGTACCGCAGGATGCCCTCTGGGAAGACCTCGTGGAATATGGCAATAGCCTAAAAGAAAGCGCCCTCGCCATGTTCGTCCATGAACGGATAACAGTTTTTGAGCGAATTTTTGATAGGAGCGTCACCGGGCAGGTGGCTGGCCGGGTGCATATCCCGATGCTGGCAATGCCAGTGAAGGCGGAGTGAGGCAACCGAAAAATTGACTGGGTGCTGGCCACCCAGTCAATTTTGATAATAGCTGACCACCCTACCATTCTCGAAACCGGCACCGCCCCTACTTCATCTCCAAGCGCATTTTTCCTTCCGTTTTGTCGCCATCCGACAGCTTCTTTTTCCAACTTTCTTTTCCGAACTGAAACGCTACCTTTGCCCGTATCCAATCACCAGTTCAATTTTCTGTATGAAAAAACTGAGTTTACTCCTGCTGTCCGGGCTTTTCAGCCTCGCCGTTTTATCCCAAAACGACCCAAGGATTGCCCACGCTAAAACACCGCTGGACCAAATCCCCGTAGCCGTCATGCCCCACCTCGACAATACCGCCCTACTGGCTGCCGAGATGGCGCACCGTGCCCCCGGAATCGCCCCACGCTTCGCCGAACCCATCGAGGTGAGCATCAACCCAGTCACCAACGGCCACTGGGAACAGCTTGCAAACGGCAATGCCCTCTGGCGGCTGCGCATCCGTTCCGGTGGCGCCAAGTCGCTCAACCTCGGTTTCACAAAATACCTCATGCCCGCTGGTGGCTCGCTCATCCTCTATTCGCCCGATTACCAGACGGTGATGGGGCCGTTCACACCCGCCGACAACGAGGAGCACGAGCAGCTTTGGACGCCCATCCTGCCCGGTGAGGAACTGGTGGTGGAGGTACAACTGCCCGCTCACAGCCAGTCCGCACTCCAACTCGAACTCAAATACGTCAACCACGATTTTGTCGGCTTCGCCGAAATGGCCTCCGGCTCCTGCAACCTCGACGTGATTTGCGGCGGTGCCGATGGCTGGGCCATCGTTGACCAGTACCGGGATATTATCCAGTCCGTGGCCGTCATCAGCACAGGCGGCACCACCTTTTGCACGGGTTTTTTGGTAAATAATGCCCGCCAAGACTGCACACCCTATTTTATGACCGCCAATCACTGTGGCATCACGGGAGGGCAAGCACCCTCGCTTGTTACCTACTGGAATTTTTTCAACAGCACTTGCCGACAACCTGGCAGCCCCGGCAGCGGCAACAATGGCAATGGCCAACTCAACGACTTCAACACTGGTTCAGTGCTGCGGGCCACTGGTTCCAACTCCGACTTTACGCTCGTCGAACTCGACGACCCCGTCTCCGAAACCGCCGACGCCTTTTTCGCAGGTTGGAGCGCCGAAGATTTTGCTCCAACGGACACCGTCATTGGCATCCACCACCCCAGCACCGACGAAAAGCGCATCAGCTTTGAGTTCCAGCCGACCTTCATCGCCGATTACAACAGCACCACGCCTAACCCGAACGGAACACACCTCACCATCCTCGACTGGGACGTTGGAACCACGGAAGGTGGGTCATCAGGCTCGCCGCTTTACAACCGTAAGAAACAAGTGGTCGGTCAACTGCACGGTGGCGCTGCCGCCTGCGGCAACAACCTCCAAGATTCCTACGGCTGGTTCCACATATCATGGGAAGGTGGCGGAATGCCAAACAACAGCCTAAAACCTTGGCTCGACCCTGACAACACGGGCGTCATTGTGCTCGATGGGCGTTCGGCCCTGCAGTGCAGCTACTTCGTGGCGGGCAGCCCGGCCAACATCTCGCTCTGCGTACCTGCCGATGCCGTTTATGAAATCACCGTCAGCCCAAATTTCACGGACAGTGTGACATTGTCCGTCCCTAATTTACCCGCAGGGCTGACCGCTACTTTTGTCCAAAACCCCGTAGCTCCCGGCGACACGACCACGCTCACCCTGAGTAACACCGCCGCCATTGCCGAAGGCAACTACACCCTAAGCCTCGATGGCACAGACGGCACGGAATCCAACAGTTCCGACCTCATGCTGCTGGTCGCTGCGCAATCGCCGATGCCACCCGCCCAGGTTTACCCGGCTGACGGGGAAGATGGCATTGGCCTAACACCAAATTTCACCTGGAGCGCAGTCGCTGGCGTCAAGTACACCATCGAAATTGCCACGGACACCGCATTTACTGACGTCATCGAAACGGCCTCCAACCTGACTGTGGCCAGCTACATACCCATTGCGCCGCTGGCGCAAACGGCTACCTACTTCTGGCGGGTGCGGGGCGACAACATCTGTGGACAAGGTAATTGGCCGACGCTGCCGAGCAGCTTCACGACCAGTGCCATCACCTGCGGCCCAGCCATTTCCACCAATGTGCCGATAACCATCCCAACCCAAGGCACCCCAACCGTAACCTCCACACTGACCATCACAGGCGGCGGTTCTGTGGATGACATCAACGTGAGCAACTTGAACATCGCCCACACATGGGTTGGCGACCTTCGGGTGGAGTTGACCTCCCCGATGGGGACAACCGCCGTGCTTTTTGCCAGCCCCGGTGGCGGCGATTGCAGCGCAAACAACGTCCTGATTTCACTCGACGACCAAGCTGCAGCCACCAACGACGACCTGCTGAACATGTGCAACGGCGTACCGCCTGCCATCGCTGGCACCTTCCAGCCACAAGACGCACTGAGCGTTTTCAACGGCGAACCCATCGCTGGAAACTGGGTGCTCATTGTGCACGACGATGTCAGCCAAGACGGTGGAAGCATCATCGCCTGGGGACTCGATTTGTGCAGCACCATCCCGAACGATTTGTCGGTTTCGCCTTCGGCAAATGCGTTCACGAGTTGCGTGGACGATTCGATATTCTTCAACTTGGTGCTCGGCACTGCCTTCGATGACACCACTGATGTAACGCTGACTGCCGAGAACTTGCCAGCAGGTGCAACTGCCACGTTTACCCCAAACCCAGCTACGCCGGGTGCAACGGTGGATGTGACGGTGAGCGGTGCAGCCAATGCGGGAAGTTTCAATTTTGAAGTGGTGGCGACGGACGGGCTCAACCAGAGCGGCAATGCACCCGTGCAGTGGACAGTGCAGGGCGGGCCAGTGGCTCCGATGGGCATTGCGCCAGCACAAGGAGCGATGAGTGTTTCTGTAAATCCTGTTTTTTCATGGTCGGCGACGGGCAACTCCTACATGCTCATCGTGTCAACAAACCCTAGCCCCACCATGCAAAACGCCATTTTGATTACCAACCCGGGGCAGCCATCTTATGCTTCAAACGGCCTTTTTGACCCCTGTACCACCTACTACTGGACGGTGGCGGCGACGAACAACTGCGGGTTCACGCCGGGAACCAGTGTTTACAGTTTCACGACCTTGGACGATTTGAGCTTTGACGTCAGCCCCAACTCCGTCACCGTTTGCCCGACGGGCAATGCGACTTTCTCGCTGCCAATTGGTGATTGCTTTGAACCAAGCGGTGTAACAATTGCCGTGACGGGGACTCCGATGGGTGGACTTGCGTTCATTTCGCAAAATCCGGCACCGGCGGGTAGCACGGCCACCATTGATATTGGCCTGTCGAATGTGGCCCCCGGCAGCTATCCCATCACCATCACTGGCAACGATGGCGTGAACACCGTGACCGAAACCGTGACGCTCAACATCGCTGCCCCAGCCGCAGCGCCCGTTTTCGTTTATCCTGCCAATGCGGCCATTGGGATAAACGTGCTGACGGTTTTCGATTGGGATCCGGTCGCTGGCGCAACGAGCTACCATTTCCAACTGGCCACTGACAATAATTTTACGAATATCGTAACCGACGTAACTATCCCCCAAACGGCCTACACGCTATCTTCGCCGCTGAACGTCAACACCACCTACTACTGGCGGGTGACAGCGCTCAACATTTGCGGCAGCACAAACTCCGCTCCGTGGAGCTTCATCACTTGGCCCGTCAATGCCGTGAAGGAGTTGAACGGCTTGAGTATCAGCATTTTGCCAAACCCAACGACGGGGATGGTGAACGTCCAGTTTTCACAACCGACTTTTGAAGCCGTGGACGCCACGCTGTTTTCCGTGAACGGGATTTTGGTGAAAAACCAAGCCGTGCAAATCGGCAGCAAGTCCACCAGTTTTGACCTGACGGAATTGCCCAGCGGAGCTTATCTGCTCCGTTTGAAGAGCGGCAGCGCCGTTTTGACAGAAAAGATAATTTTGGAAAAATAGAAGGGGTTCGAGGTTTCAGGTTTCAATGGGTTTCAGGTTTCACGCCGGGACAGCCCTGAAACCTGAAACCATTGAAACCTGAAACCGAAAAAGATGATTAAAGCAAACGACCCGACCCGAAAATCGTGGGTGGAAGTGCCCGCCGACAGTGACTTTCCGATTCAGAATCTGCCATTTGGCGTGTTCCGCACCGAGAGCAATCCGGCACCACGACTCTGCACCGCCATCGGCGACAACGTGGTGGACCTGGCGGTGTTGAACTACATGGACCTGCTCGACGACGTGGAACTGGACAACGAGATTTACAGCAACCGCTACCTCAACGACCTGATGGCGCTCGGCAAGCCCAAGGTTCGCCAATTGCGTGACCGCCTGGCTGACCTGCTGGATGCCACCAACGACGAGGCCAAAGACCTCGCTTGGCATTTCTTGCATCCGATGGACAAGGTGGAGATGCTGCTGCCCATCCAGATTGGCGACTACACCGACTTTTATTCCAGCATCGAACATGCCATGAACGTCGGCTCCATGTTCCGCCCCGACAACCCGCTGCTGCCCAATTGGAAGCACCTGCCCGTGGGCTACCACGGTCGGGCGTCCAGCATTGTGGTGTCGGGTACGCCCGTGCACCGGCCCAGTGGGCAAACGTTGCCGAAGGACGCCGAACAGCCCGTTTTCGGCCCGACGAAGCTGATGGATTTTGAGCTGGAAATGGCCTTCGTGGTGGGCAAGCCCAATGCGATGGGCAGCCCGGTGAGCATCGCCGATGCCGAGGAACATATTTTTGGTTTGATGTTGTTCAACGACTGGTCGGCACGGGACATCCAGAGCTGGGAGTACGTGCCGCTGGGGCCGTTTTTGGCAAAAAACTTTGCCTCCACGGCCAGCCCGTGGGTGGTGACGCTGGATGCGCTGGAACCGTTCCGGGTGGCCGGGCCCGTGCAGGAGCCAGCGGTTTTGCCCTACCTGCAATCGCAGGGGGAAAAGAACTACGACCTTCATTTGGAAGTGGAAATACAGGCGGAGAACGGCGCCAATGCTGTGGTTTGCCGCTCGAATTTCAAGTACATGTATTGGAACATGGTGCAGCAACTGGCGCACCACACCGTGAACGGCTGCAACATGAACATCGGCGACCTTTGCGCCAGCGGCACCATCAGTGGCAAATCGCCGGACAGCTACGGCTCGATGCTGGAACTGACCTGGCGGGGCACGAAGCCGCTCAAACTCTCGGACGGCTCGGAGCGCAAATTCATCAACGACGGCGACACCGTGGTGATGCGGGGATGGGGGGAACGGAACGGTGTCCGCATCGGGTTTGGAGTGGCGTCGGGGAAGGTGGTGTAACACGGACTGGCAGTCCGTGCTTTTGCATTCGGGCTGCTTGTCCGTGAAAAGCAGTACGTTTGGCCATCAGTTAAAATGAAAATGGGAAAGCACGGACTGGCAGTCCGTGCAACATATAAAATGAAAATCCAACACAACCTCACAATTCTTAGTCTTGTTTTGGCGCTGCTGCTTGCGGGTTGCGGTTCCGATGACCCCATTGCCGAAGGCAACACGAAAGCACCCAAGCCAGCCGACACGACTGCCCTCCAACATGGCCTGCCGACCGACAGCGCCAGCCTTCAAAACCTGCTCCGGCAGTACGACCCGCCGGGGCGTGATGTGTGGCAAAAACCAGAGGTGGTCATCGGTAAAATGGGCGACCTGACGAACAAAACCGTGGCCGACATCGGGGCTGGTTCGGGCTTTTTCAGCCGCAGGTTGGCGCAACAGGCCAAGCGGGTAATCGCCGTGGAACTCGACCCTCGATTCATCCATTTTATGGACAGCATCAAGTTGGTGGAGCTGAAACCGGAGTACCAAAAACGCTTCGAGACCCGCCTCGGCATGCCCAACGACCCCAAGCTCAAGCCCAATGAGGCGGACATCGTATTGGTGGTGAACACGTACATTTACATCCAAAACCGGGTAGAATATTTGAAAAACCTGCTGAACGTATTGCCAAAAGGCGGCAAAATCATCGTGGTGGATTTCAAGCGGAAACGGATGCCCATCAAGTACCCGAAACCGGAAGTTCGCCTCGAATTGTATGAAGTGGAAAATGAACTGGATGCCGCTGGGTTTACAAATATCGAGTCGGATGACTGTGCACTGGACTTTCAGTATATTGTGATGGCGGAGAAATAAACGGTTCATGGTTTCAGGTTTTGGGTTCCAGGGTTCAAGACCGGGTTGCCTGGAACCTGAAACCCAAAACCTGAAACCTGCAATGCTTCAAACCACAAAACTTCAATACTCCTACAACAGCGGCAGCGCCCTGACCTTCCCCGACATCCGTTGCGAAACTGGGGAACATTGGCTGCTGCTCGGCCAGTCGGGCTGTGGGAAGACGACGCTGCTGCACCTGCTCGGTGGCTTGCTCACAGCCAAGGATGGATCGGTGATGGTGGGCGACACGGCTATCAATACGCTGAAGACCAGCCAGTTGGATAAATTTAGGGGTAAAAAAATCGGCATCATTTTCCAGACGCCGCACTTCGTCCGGTCACTTCGGGTAGGCGAGAATTTGGAGCTGGCGCAACGACTCGCCGGGCTTCCGGTGGATAAGAACCACATCGAAAAATTGCTAAAAAGGCTCGGTATCGGCCACAAAATCAATGCAAAAACCGATGCCCTCAGCCAAGGTGAGCGCCAACGTGCCGCCATCGCCCGGGCGCTGGTGAACAAGCCCGAAATCATCCTCGCCGATGAACCGACCTCTGCCCTCGACGACAAAAACACGGACGAGGTCATCCGCTTGCTGGAGGAAACGGCTTCGGAGGTGAATGCTACGCTGCTGGTGGTGACGCACGACGGGCGGTTGAAAGAGCGGTTTGCGAAGAAAATATTGTTATGATTGTTGAATTGCTTGATTGTTATCCGGGACACCACAACAATCAAACAATCATACAATAAAGCAATTCAACAATGTTAAAATTAAGTTGGAAAAACCTGATCAACAAGCCGCTGAACATGGCGCTTTCCCTCATCCTGTTTGCGCTGGGAGTGGGTTTGGTGTCGTTGTTGGTCAATCTGAACCACCAGGTCGAGGAGAATTTCGATAAAAACCTGGCCGGGGTGGACCTCGTGTTGGGGGCAAAAGGCAGCCCGTTGCAGATGATTCTCTGCGCCATGTACCATGTGGACAACCCCACGGGCAATATTCCCATCGAAAAAGCCCGAGCGTTTTTGAACCCAAAACACCCGCTCATCAAGCAGGCCGTGCCGCTCTCGCTCGGTGACAGCTACCGGGGCTACCGCATCGTCGGTACGACCTATGACATCCTGCAATTCTACAACGCCACTATTGCCGAAGGAAAACTTTGGGCGAACCCGATGGAGGTGACCGTGGGTGCTGCGGTGGCTGATGCCCAGCATTTGCACATTGGCGACAAGTTCAAAAGTTCGCATGGACTGGTGGAGGGCATCGAGGAGCACGAGCATGATTTCACCGTGGTGGGTATCCTGAAACCGAGCGGCTCGGTGATTGACCAACTGGTGCTGACGCCGAGCGAAAGTATCTGGGAATCGCACGCTCACGCCTCGGATAGTTCGGCAGTTCGACAGTTGGCAGTTGGCAGTCAGGATACTACTACCGCTGAGGTACATGAACATGAACACGAGCATACTAAAGTGGCGCCGACGACTTACGATTCCTTGACCATCAGTCAATTAGCGCAACAGCAACGGTTGGAATTGATGGAAAAGACGGACAAAGACATCACGGCAATCCTGATTCGCTTTCGCTCCCGAACGAACATCCAAGCACTGAACATGGCCCGCAACATCAACGAAAACACCGAGCTGATGGCGGCCAGTCCACCCAACGAAATCGCCCGGTTGCAAACCAACCTCGGCCTCGGTGCGGATACGCTGAAAATGTTGGCTTGGGTCATCGTCATTGTGTCCGGTCTGAGCATTTTTATCTCGCTTTTTTCCTCACTGCGTGACCGCCGCTACGAGCTGGCGCTGATGCGGGTGATGGGCGGTTCTCGGGGAACCTTGTTCCAACTCGTCATTCTCGAAGGGTTGTTGCTGGCAGTAATGGGCTATGTGCTGGGCATCGTGCTGAGTCATTTCAGCCTGGGTATTTTGGCGGGTTTTATGAAAAGTACCTACCGCTACTCGTTTTCTGGCTGGAAGTTTTTGCCGGAGGAAGGCTGGTTGTTTGTCGGGGCGCTTGCCGTGGGTTTTGTGGCGGCGTTGATTCCGGCTTTGCAGGCGAGGCGGACGGATATTTCGGAGACGCTGGCGCAGGGGTGAGGGGATTTACAATTTTGGATTTACGATTGGGGCGGTTTTTCAATGAAGTCGGCCAGCAAAATTGATGGGTGTTAAACTTTGGTAAATCCCTCTCAACGAAACTTTTACCACCCGTTTTTATCCATATTTTTTAGCGTAAATGAAGCAACTGCCATTTTATATCCTATTGATTTTCAGCGGGTTGTTCGTTGAAGGTGCCGCTGCGCAATTTGGTGGCGGTGGTGGTGGGTTAGGTGGTGTCGCTGGCAAGTTTGGCGGCAGCGGTGGTGGCGGTAGTGGCGTACAACGCTTGGCACTTGATACCTCGGACATTTTTTTCTTTTACGCTGACGAGCCGAACCTCGTCTTTCCATTCAGCGACAGCCTGCTCAGTTCGGTGCACCAGTACGACCCCATCCGGCAGCAGGAGTATGACTTCGCCAATCTCGGCAACCTCGGCTCGGCAGCCCGTCCGCTGTTTTTTCAACCCACTTGGCGGCGGGGCTTCGATGTGGGACTGCACCAATTCGATATTTACCAAACGTCCACCGCCGACATCCGGTACTACAAAATCACGCAGGCCTACACCAAGGCCGACTTCTCGAAGGGCGCTACCCAGAACGATGCGCAGTTCAATGTGCAGTTCAGCCGCAACTTCGCCGATGGCCTCAATTTCTCCATCGAGCACCGCCGAATCAACAACCTCGGGGCTTACGACACGCAGAAGGCCACCACTTCCAGCGTGGCCACGGGCATGTGGTACCACCCCAAAAAGGGCAATTACGACGTCTATTTCAGCTTCGTTTCCAACAGCATCGAGCAGCAGGACAACGGGGGCGCCGCCGAGGACTTGAGCACAGCGTTCTTTGACGCTTACCAAGTTGATGTCCATCTAGCCAATGCCAATACTCGCTATGCAAATCGGGAGTTGGCATACACGCAGTACATTCGATTGAATGGGAGGAGGAAAGTTGGCAGTTCGACAGTTGGCAGTGGGCAGTCGGAGCCGGGCAGCCCTAAAGATTCTCTGAGTACACGACTAACAAACTCTTCCAAAATTGATTCAGCCTCCCACCGTCCATCTTCCACTGCCTCCAATCCGCAATCCGCAATCCGCAATCCGCAACCTAAAAGAGCCTTCACCCTCTACCACCAAATTGCGTGGCACAAGGACAGCTACAAGTTCTCCGACACGTCGCCGGACTCCACTTTTTACGGTGATTTTATGGTGGATAAACGGGGGCTTCGGCACTACCTGGAAGTGCGAAAACTGGAAAACACGTTCAAGCTGCAGACCTTCAAATTGCACCAGCAAACAACTGACTCGACCTCCAATAGGGCATTGCCGAAGGAAAGCGACCTGCTGGAAATCGGGCTGGTGCACCGCCTGAATTTTTTGAAACAAGAACCCGTGGACACCGGGGCCATCCAAAACCTGTTCCTGACCGCCCGGCTCAACTTCTCGCCCGGCGACCGCCTGCGCCTGAACACCTACGCCCACCTCGGCATCGGTGCCAATGCGGGCGACTACCGGGTGAGCGGCGAGCTGTTTTTAAACCTGAAAAAAATTGGAACGCTGCGGCTGGAGGCGGTGAACCAGCTGTATTCTCCTTCTTTGCTGCCGCAACGGTTTTATGTGACGCAAGAAGAAATGTGGAAAAATGATTTCGGAAAAACGCTGGAAACCAGCCTATCCGGCACGTATTCGCTGCCGCAATTCAAGTTCTCCGTTGGCGGCAAATCACACCTGCTGAACAACCTCGTCTATTTCGATGAGGCCGGAAGACCCCAGCAAAGCGGCACCTTCAGCATCCTACAGCTCACGGCGAAAAAGGACTTCACGCTTGGCCCACTGCACCTTGACAATTCGGCCTACCTTCAGCAAACCACCTCGGACGTGCTGCCGCTGCCGCAATTTTACAGTAAGCATAGCCTCTTTCTCGAAGGCAAGATTTTCAAAAAAGTGATGCTCACGAAAATCGGCGTGGATGCCCGGCTCACCGCTGCCTACACGCCTCCGAGCTACAACCCGCTAATTGGGCAGTTTGAACTGCAAGACACGCAATCCCTGCCCTTCACGCCACTACTCGATGCGTTCCTCAGTGTCAGGGTGAAAACCTTCCGGTTTTTCTTCAAAATCGAAAACGTATTGGCCACACCGCTTCGGACTTACTATTACCAAACGGCTGACTACCCGATGCCTTTTGGCTACACAAATGGCGGGATGCGGCTGGGGATTTCTTGGCGGCTGGTGGATTGAGGCAAATTGTTGAATTGCTGAATTGCTGAATTGTTATGTTTACGCTCCAACTTTTCAACAAACTCAATAGTTCGGCAATGAAATACCTGCTTTATTTTTTCCTCCCCATCCTCCTTTTCGCTTGCGCAAAACCACCCGTACCGCCGTCCGCTCCCTTCGGCCCCGTGCCGAGCGAAGCACAAGTCGCTTGGCAGCAAATGGAGTTCAACGCCTTCGTCCATTTCAACATGAACACCTTCACGAACATCGAGTGGGGCATGGGCAGTGAGCAGCCCAGCACGTTCAACCCCACGGCACTCGACTGCCGACAGTGGGCGAGGGTGTGCAAGGAGGCGGGCATGAAGGGCATCATCCTCACCGCCAAACACCACGACGGTTTCTGCCTCTGGCCGAGCAAGTACACGGAACATTCCGTAAAAAACTCGCCGTGGAAAGACGGAAAGGGCGACGTGGTACGGGAGCTTTCGGATGCCTGCAAGGAATACGGCCTCAAGTTCGGGGTCTATCTCTCGCCCTGGGACCGCAACCATGCCGACTACGGCAAGCCGGAATACCTGATATATTTCCGCAACCAACTGCGGGAACTGTTGACCAACTACGGCCCCATTTTCGAGGTCTGGTTCGATGGGGCAAACGGCGGCGACGGCTACTACGGCGGTGCCAATGAGAAGCGGGAAGTGGACCGCCAGAACTATTACGACTGGCCGACGACGTACAAGCTGGTCTATGAACTCCAGCCGAATGCCATCATTTTCAGCGACGCCGGGCCGGGCTGCCGCTGGGTCGGCAATGAGAACGGCTATGCTAACGAGACCAATTGGAGCACCTTGCGCCTGAACGAGTTTTACCCCGGCTCCCCCAATTACAAGGAACTGACCAACGGTCACGCCGACGGCACGGCTTGGGTGCCCGCCGAGTGCGATGTGAGTATCCGGCCGGGCTGGTACTACCACCCGGAGCAGGACACTGCAGTGAAAAGCTTGGAGAAACTGACGGATATCTACTACAACTCCGTCGGGCGCAACGGCCTGCTGCTGCTCAACCTGCCCGTGGATACCCGTGGCCTCGTGCACGAAGCCGATGCCGCTCGGCTTAAAGAACTGGGCGAGGTGATTCGCAGGGACTTCGCCACCAATCTTGCCGTAGGCAAAAAGGTGACGGCCACTAACGAACGATGCCAAGGTTTTGAAGTTAAAAATGCTCTCGACGCCAATCCTGAGACCTATTGGGCGACTTCCGATGAGGTGAAATCCGCCACCTTGGAAATTGATTTCACCAAGGGTACAAGCGGTAAAAAAATAACCTTCAGCCGCATCGTACTGCAGGAGCCTATCCTGCTTGGACAGCGGGTGAACAGCTTTCGGGTTTTTATCGAAAAGGATGGGGAATGGCAGCCGATTGCCGAAGGCACGACCATTGGCTACAAGCGGATTTTGCGCTTTGAAGCACTGGAGGCGGAAAAACTGAAGATTGAATTTGAAGGAAGAACCGTGCTTTGTATAGCGGAGGTGGGTGTATATTGAATTAAAAAAATCGCCCTGATTATTGTCGAACTCTACCCCGCTTTGCATCTCTACCGAAATATTGCTGGGTTCGGATGACGGTCATTTAGGGTGTTTTCCACAATCCATTTCCCTAAAATTGCCGCCTAACTCATGAGCAGTTTAAGCTGCTTTTGCTTAAAACTTAGGTGTTTCTACTTGTAGGTTTTTTTATAAACCCCTCCCATTCCCTACCTTTACCCGCCTTGACCGAACACACCAGTTCAATACACTAAATAAAATGAAACTAACCTTCCGCCTACTGCTACTTGCAGCCGTTTTTTCTTTTGTTTTTTCCTGTAAAAAAGACGCCGTTTCCGATTACGACCGACCGCAAGACCCCTGGGTTTTCCGCTCGGTGCTCGACTCCATCCCCCGTATCGCCACGGTGGGGCTGCACGACGATGTATGGCTGGCCTACAACACCGCCAACTGCGCTGTCTATAAATGCTGGAAAGGTTCGGTGAATTTCGATGGGGCGGTTTATACCACCGTGCACGGGCCACAACCTTCAAGTTTGGGCAATAGTTGGTTCGTGAACAATCACACCGAGCCTTGGCGGGTGGTGCGTGAGGGCAGGGAGGAAACACCCAAAGTCCAGTACAGAGGCCACCGCTTCGACAACGGTCAGGTGACCTTCAATTACGAACTCAAGACGGTGGATGGCAAGCTCATCAAAGTCAGCGAGCGGCCAGAGCATGCCTCAAAAGGCGAGCAAGTCGGCCTCGAACGGGTGTACACGACCAGCGACGTGCCGCAAGGAGCGCAAGTCGTTTTGGTCACAAACCTTAGCTCCATCTCCCTCGAAAGCGCCGTGGAAACCGACGGCCAATGGCAGGTGACGGGCAAAGTCAACCGGAATTTTGGTGGCATCAAGGGCCTCGACGTTGACGGGCATCTCACGCTGAAGTCCAACGGCAGCACCCGTTTTGCGGCGTTTTTTACCAAAAAACCAATGCTGGAAAACAAGAACAAAATCGAAGGGGCGGAAGCCGCCGAAAACGTGCCGCTCGGTATGCGCCTCATCGCCAAGGCCGACTGCAAAAGCTGCCACAATACCTACGTGAAGACCGTCGGGCCGTCCTACGTGGACATTGCGAAGCGCTACAAAAACACCGCCGACAACCTCGCCACGCTGGTGGGCAAGGTGAAAATCGGCGGTGCTGGCAACTGGGGCGAAGCTGCCATGAGCGCCCACGCCGACCTGCCCGGCAACGACATCAACATCATGGTGAAATACATCATGAACCTCGACAGCCTCGAAGAAGCCAAAATTGCGAGCATCCCAGAGGCCAAGACCAAGGCCGTTGGCCCGGCGCTGGAAGGCAAAACAGGCGTGAAGGAGGAAGATGTTTATCCTGGTGCAGTCGTTCGGGTTTACCAGTTTTTGGACAAACGGAAGCTGACCAAAGTGGCCGATATGAAGCCGCTGCCCAAGCCAGTTTTCGAGGGTATCGTGCCGCAACTTCACGCCACGGCGGCAGATTTTGGGGAACTCACGGACAATTTCGGCCTCGTTGCCGAAGGCTACCTGAAAATCCCGAAGGACAACAACTACGTCTTCCGCACTATCAGCGACGACGGCAGCATACTGTACATTGATGGCCAAAAAATCGTGGACAACGACGGCCTCCACGGCGACGAACCCAAGGACGGTGAGGTGTCGCTCAAGGCGGGGCTGCATCCGTTCCGCTTGGAGTATTTCGAGGCGGGCGGAGGCAACATGGTGTCGTTTTTATGGAAATCCTTCGACGATGGCGGCGGCAAGTTTGAAATCGTGCCGGGGGCAATATTGGCACATGAAAAAAGCATGCAGCCAACGGGCATCAGCACTGTGGCGTTGGGCGCTGGCTCAAAGATTCCCGGCGACAAGGGTTTTGTGTCGGGCGTTCACCCCAGCTACGATTTGGAGCAGGCTCGCCCAGCAGACTTTTTGCCCAAAGTCGGCGGCATGGACTTCCTCCCCGATGGCCGACTCGTGGTCAGCACCTGGGATGCCGAGGGCGGCGTTTACACCATCGAAAATGCGCAGAGCGGCGACCCCGCCAAGATGAAAGTGAAAAAAATTGCCAACGGCCTCGCCGAGCCGCTCGGCCTGAAAGTGGTTGGCGAGGCGATTTATGTTTTGCAAAAACAGGAACTGACCAAGCTCGTTGACAACGACAAGGACGGCCTGATTGACGAATACTACACGGTCTGCAACAACTGGGGCGTGAGCAGCAATTTCCACGAATTTGCCTTCGGCTTGGTTTACAAAGACGGCTTCTTTTACGGTAGCCTCGCTACGGACATCCTGCCCGGTGGGGCAGGCGCTCCCACACAGCCGCACGACCGGGGCCGCACTTTCAAAATCAGTGAAAAGGACGGCAGCATCGAGTTCATCGCCAGCGGCCTGCGCACGCCCAACGGCATGGGCATTGGGGTGGACGGCGAGATTTTCAATGCCGACAACCAAGGCGACTGGCTGCCGAGCAGCAAAATCCTGCACATCACCCCCGGTGCGTTCTACGGCAGCCGTGCGGTGGACTTTGCTGGCACGGCCAATTTGACCATGAAGCCGCCCGTCGTTTGGCTGCCGCAAGATGAAATCGGCAACTCGCCCAGTACCCCGCTCGCCTTCACCGACGACAGCCCGTACAAGGGCCAGATGATGCACGGCGAAGTGACGCACGGCGGCGTGAAAAGGGTTTTTACGGAGAAAATAAACGGCGAGTACCAAGGATGCGTGTTCCGTTTCACGCAGGGTTTGGAGGCTGGGGTCAACCGAATGGTTTGGGGGCCGGACGGGGCGCTCTACGTCGGCGGCATCGGCAACCCCGGCAACTGGAAGGACATGAACGGCGACAAGCTCAACTACGGCCTCCAGCGCTTGAAGTACAATGGCAAACCGACCTTCGAGATGTTGGCCGTGCGGGCCAAGAGCAACGGCGTGGAAATCGAGTTTACCGAACCGCTGGAAGAGGGAGATGGGTGGATTCCAGCGAAATACCAAGTGGAGCAGTGGCGCTACGTGCCGACGAAGGAATACGGCGGCCCGAAGGTGGACAAAACCCACATGAAAGTCCTCTCCGCAAATGTCAGTGCTAACCGCAAAAAAATCTTTTTGGAATTGGCGGGGATGAAACCGGGGCATGTTATCTATGTCCGACTTCCTTACTCTTGGACGAGCGCCAGTGGCAACGAGCTTTGGGCGACCGAGGGCTGGTACACGCTGAACGCCATCCCCGCCAACCTGCCCGGCGAGAAGCACCCCCTTCCCCCTCAAGGGGGTTTTAATACCCTGACGGATGCCGAGAAAGCTGCTGGCTGGAAGTTGCTGTTCGATGGCAAAACGACCGCTGGCTGGCATGGTTTCAACAAAAAGCCAGTCAGCAAAAAATGGGTGGTGCAAGATGGTGCGCTGTATTTTGACCCAAAAGCCGCCGTGGACGATAAGAACGGAGACCTCGTGACGGATGCCGAATACGCCAACTACGAACTGCGTTTGGAGTGGAAAATTTCTGCCTGCGGCAATAGCGGCATAATCTACAACGTGGTGGAAGACCCCAAGTACGACTGGGGCTGGCAGACTGGCCCCGAAATGCAGATTCTCGATAACACCTGCCACCCCGACGCCATGTACGACAAGCACAAGGCGGGCGACCTCTACGACCTCATCGCTAGCAAGATGATGACCGTGAAACCTGCTGGAAACTGGAACCGTGCTCGCCTCGTGAACCGCAACGGGAAAGTGGAGCATTGGCTCAACGGCCGCAAGGTGGTGGAAGTGGACATGACGGGCGAAGACTGGAAGAAGCTCATCGCTGGCAGCAAGTTCAAAGATATGCCGGACTTTGGGAAAACGACGAGCGGCCGCCTGATGCTGCAAGACCACGGGAATGGGGTGTGGTTTCGGAACATGAAAATTCGGGTGTTGAAATAAAAGGTCTGGTGTTGGCGTGATTTACAGCTACGCCAAAACTAATGGTCACATCCCAGTGCTGCTTTTAGTTCCGCCACCTCCACGTCCCAGCGGTGGTAGCCTGTATCCAGCACCAGTTGCACTGCCAGTTCGGTGTGCGCTGTGGCTTCCGACAGTTTTTTGGGCTGCCCCTCACTCATGGCGAGGCAGAGCCGTGCCATTTCGAGGTGGTAGTCGTGAGGTGGAGCCGCATGCCGCTCGGCTCGACGATATCGAGGACTTCTTCGAGGGCGGCAGGATAATTTTGGGTGGTGCGGTAATAGGCGGAGCGAGCAAGAAGCGCAAGAGGGGTGCGAATTTGGTCCCCAGCTTTTCCTAAGCTAAAAACTGATTGGTTTAGGTGAGTTTCGGCAAGTTGTGCATGATTTTCAGAAAAATTTAATTTTGTAAAAATTTCACAGGACAAATCTACATATCCAACTATACTTCGCTCCAATAGGTTTTGTGCAAATCCAAAAAGCATGATTCAGTCAAAACACCCTTCGATGTTGAGTTTAGGCTTAGTTCACAAAACTGAAAATGCACAAAACCTATTGGCGACGAGTACAACTAAAGAAAATAGGTGTCTACGATAATCCTCACCGGCGCTGCAGGCTTCATCGGTTCCTGCCTTTTGCGCAAGCTAAATGACGATGGACTGACCGGCCTCATGCTCGTGGACGACTTCTCCCGCCCCGACAAAAACCGCAACTTAGAAGGAAAGCGTTTTCGCTCGAAAATAGACCGGAACGACTTTATACCCTGGCTGCAAACCCATGCCGACGAGGTCAGCTTCGTCTTCCACCTTGGTGCCCGGACGGACACAGCGGAACAGAACACCCTCATTTTCAACAAATTAAACCTCGACTACTCAAAATCCATCTGGCAAATTTGCGCAGCAAACAACATCCCGCTCGTGTACGCCAGCAGCGCCGCCACCTACGGCGCAGGCGAGCACGGCTATGATGACCACCATGAAATAGTGCCCGAACTACACCCCCTCAATCCCTACGGTGTCAGCAAAAACGACTTTGACCTTTGGGCACTCCAGCAAACTGGTGAACTCCCCACTGCCCAATTCACCAATTCACCAATTCCCAATTCACCGCCTTTTTGGGCTGGCTTGAAATTCTTCAATGTATATGGCCCTAATGAGTACCACAAAGGCCGCATGGCCAGCGTCATCTTGCAAACAGTGAAGCAAATCCGGGAAACAGGCGGCATGAAGCTCTTCCGCTCGCACCGCCCCGACTACCCCGACGGCGGACAGCTCCGTGATTTCATTTATGTAAAAGACGTGGCGGACATCTGTCTGTTTTTTTACAAAAACCAAAAACACAGCGGGCTTTACAACGTAGGCACAGGCAAAGCACGGCCATTTTGGGACTTGGCCGTCAACACCTTCCTGGCAATGGGATTGGAACCGAACATCAGCTTCATGGACACACCAGAGGACATCAGAGCCACTTACCAGTATTTCACAGAAGCCAAAATGGAAAAACTACGAGCCATAGGCTATGACAAACCCTTCTTCACCCTAGAGGAAGGAATAGATGACTACGTTCGGGAATACCTTCGGGAGGGAAAAATTTGGTAAAAATGATTGGAAACCTGCCAAAATAAAGCACTCCAACCAATTAAAATTTGCCAAAATTAAGTTTTGTAATACCTTCGCCCCCTGTTTGAAAGGCCTGTTTTTTGAAGCAAAACGCTGGTTTTTGGCCATGAGGGCGGCCTTGCTTTTTCCGTTCAAATTCTTTTAAACTAAAACCAACAAGATTATGGGTCAAAATTTAATGATGATCATCCCAGTACTGGGCGTACTGGGTTTGCTTTTCACCTTTTGGAAAACTTCATGGGTAACCAAACAGGACGCTGGCACTGACCAGATGAAAGGCATCGCTAAAGCCATCGAAGAGGGTGCTATGGCGTTCTTGAAAGCAGAATACAAGGTGCTTATCTTTTTCGTGATAGGCGTAGCCATCCTGCTCGGCTTCAGTGGTAATACTGAAAACTCTTCACCACTGGTAGGCCTTTCCTTCATCATCGGAGCTTTCTGCTCGGCGTTGGCTGGTTATATCGGCATGAAGGTGGCTACCAAAGCCAACGTTCGCACTACCAACGCTGCCCGTACCAGCTTAGGCAAGGCCCTTGAAGTGGCATTTGCTGGTGGCTCCGTCATGGGCATGGGCGTTGTTGGCCTCGGTGTGCTTGGCCTCGGCGGTCTTTTCCTTGCCTATTCCAACATGGGCTGGGACGTCAATAAAGTTATCACCGTCATCACAGGCTTTTCCTTTGGTGCTTCCTCCATCGCCCTTTTTGCAAGGGTGGGCGGCGGTATTTACACCAAAGCAGCCGACGTGGGCGCTGACCTCGTGGGGAAGGTGGAAGCTGGCATCCCCGAAGACCACCCGCTGAACCCCGCTACCATCGCCGACAACGTCGGCGACAACGTGGGCGACGTGGCTGGCATGGGTGCCGACCTTTTCGAGTCCTATGTAGGTTCTATCGTGGGTACAATGGTGCTTGGTGCCGCTTTTATCGGCATGAGTGGCTATGAAACCTCTAACGACTTCGGAGGCCTTAACGCAGTGTTGCTACCACTTATACTGGCTGGCATTGGCATTTTGACTTCCATTTTGGGTACTTTCTTCGTAAATGTAAAAGAAGGTGGCGACCCACAAAAAGCGTTGAATCGGGGTGAATTCATCTCCTCTGCCATCATGCTACTCGCTACTTTTTTAATCGTAAAATGGATGCTCCCAGACACTTGGAGCTTCGACGGACATGACTACAACTCCATGGGTGTTTTCTGGGCAGTACTCTTCGGCCTTGGCGGTGGTTTGGGCATTGGCCTTATCACTGAATACTACACTGGCACAGGTACAAAACCAGTTAATAGCATTGTGCAGCAGTCCAGCACTGGCGCAGCTACCAACATCATTGCTGGCCTCGGCGTGGGCATGATGTCCACTGCCATTCCAATCCTCATTCTTGCGGTGGCCATTATTGGCTCCTATAGCTTCGCTGGCCTGTACGGTATTGCTATCGCTGCGGTGGGCATGTTGTCCAACACGGGCATTCAGTTGGCAGTGGACGCTTACGGTCCGATTTCGGACAACGCAGGTGGCATCGCTGAAATGAGCCACCAGCCGAAGGAGGTTCGTGGTCGTACCGACAAATTGGACGCTGTGGGCAATACTACCGCTGCCATCGGCAAAGGCTTTGCCATCGGTTCTGCCGCTTTGACGGCACTGGCCTTGTTCGCAGCTTTCGTTACTTCTTACAACCTCACCCACCCCGATGCGAGACTGAATGGCATAGACCTGACCAATCCATTCGTGATGGCCTCCATGTTCGTAGGTGGCATGTTGCCGTTCCTGTTTTCTGCCCTTTCAATGGGCGCTGTAGGCCGTGCGGCCATGGACATGATTAAGGAAGTGCGCCGCCAGTTCGCCGACATCCCTGAGTTGAAGGCCGCCCTTGCGGTAATGAAACGCAATGACGGCAAGGACGAAAAAGACTGGAGCGATGCCGACAAAAAGACTTTTGACGCAGCAGAAGGCAAACCAGAATATGCTAAATGCGTTGATATTTCCACCAAGGCTGCTATCCGTGAAATGGTGCGCCCGGGCCTTTTGGCCGTGTTGGTGCCTGTTCTCGTGGGATTGGTACCTGGCTGGATTGGCCTCGGCAGCCTCGTAGGTGCTGAGATGCTCGGCGGCCTATTGGCGGGCGTAACGGTGACCGGTGTGCTCATGGCCATTTTCCAGTCGAACGCTGGTGGCGCTTGGGACAACGCCAAGAAGATGTTCGAAGAAGGCGTGGATATTGGCGGCAAGATGTACTACAAAGGCTCTGACCCGCACAAAGCGGCTGTCGTAGGTGATACCGTTGGCGACCCTTTCAAGGACACTTCCGGCCCGTCGCTCAACATCCTTTTGAAATTGATGTCAGTGGTGGCACTCGTGATTGCACCAATGCTTTAATCTGAGAGATACTACACAAAACAAAAACAGACACTAAGCATACGCTTAAATTTTAAAGCCCCGGTAGCGCACTGCTGCCGGGGCTTTTTTGATGGCAATTTGCCATTGAGGTTATTGGATGATGACTCATTCCAAAATCAATGCTTGACAGTACAATTACTTTCCCACTGAACTGCCAACTGCTAACTGTCGAACTGCCAACTTTTTCACTCCATCACCAAATCCTCCCCCACCCGAAACGCCTTGTATCTTCCCTTGCTGAACTTCGACCCGTTGAACGTCTCTGTTTTGCGGAGCAAAACCCGCTCCTCCTCCGGTAATTGGTTAAAATCGGCGCATTTACTAGAACAACAGTCGTGGTACTTTTCCGCACAAGTTGGACACTGGATGAACAGCAAGTGGCAGGCATCGTTGGCGCAGTTTACGTGGGTATCGCAGGGACTGCCGCACTGGTGGCAGACGGCCACCACATCGTCACTGATGCGCTCGCCGAGGCGTTCATCGAAGACGAAGTTTTTACCAATAAATTTGTTCGGTAGGCCAAACTGTTCACACTGTCGGGCATACTCAATGATGCCGCCGTCCACCATGAAAACATTCTTGAAACCCCGGTGCAGGTAGTAGGCACTGGCCTTTTCGCAGCGGATGCCGCCTGTGCAATACATCACGATGTTGCGGTCTTTCTTGTCTTCGAGAATTTTTTCTACCAACGGGAGTTCCTCCCGAAACGTGGCAATATCTGGACAGATGGCCCCCTGGAAATGGCCGACCTCGCTCTCGTAGTGGTTGCGCATGTCCACGATGAGCGTGTCGGGGTCATCCGTAATTTCATTGAATTCGACGGCGCTGAGGTGGTGTCCCCGCTTGGTCACATCGAAACTGGCATCGTCCAGCCCATCGGCCACGATTTTTTCCCTAACCTTGATGGTGAGTTTGAAAAATGACTTTCCGTCATCCTCCACAGCGATGTTGAGTCGGATGCCGTTGAGAAACGGAACGGAAAAGAGCCGCTCTTTGAATGCTTCGAAGTTTGCCGTAGGCACGGAAATCTGCCCATTGACGCCCTCTTTGGCCACGTAAATTCGCCCAAAAGTGCCCACCTTGTCGAGCAACACGTACAGCTCGTTGCGGAATCGGGCAGGGTCTTCGATTTGGGCATACTGGTAAAACGACAGCGTGGTGCGCGCTTCGTCGCTCTCCATCAGGCGATGCTTTAGCTCATCCCTGTTGATTTTGTTGTACAAATTCATGTCAAAAATATTGGTTAACGGTTCGGCAAGTTGCAGTCTTGCTGTTAACTCAAGCCAGACGGCTCACCGCCCGGCTTTAGGGCTGCAAATTTGGGGGAATAATTCCGAAGGCAAGGGGTTCATGCGGTGATTTTTGTCAAAATAAAAGGCCAAATCCACGACCTTTGGGCCTGACCACCAAATTCAACCCACTATTTTGCCGTATGTTTTCAAGAAAAAACCTCGCCCTGGTTGCCTTTTCCACCGTCTTTAGCCTGCTGTTGGCGGAGTTGGTGCTTCGAGCTGTTTCCCCGAAGGCGGCCAACTTCAACCATCACCAACTTTACTGTGAGTACGATTCACTGCTCGGCTGGCGCAAAATCCCAAATGCCAAGGGGCATCACAAAACTTCGGAATACGAAGTGCTGGAAAACATCAACTCGCAGGGCATCCGTGGGCCGGAATACCCCCTGCGAAAGGACAGCGGCGAGCAGCGGATTATCGTACTGGGCGACTCATTTTCGGAGGGATACACGGTGGAGTTTGAGGAACTGTTTTCGGAAGTTTTGAAGAAGAAATTGAATGCGGAACAGCCAGAGCACCGCACCGAAGTCATCAATTTCGGTACAGGCGGCTACTCCACCGACCAGGAACTGCTCTGCTTCGAGCGGGACGCCGTCCATTACTCGCCCGATGAAACGGTGCTGATGTTCTGCGTGAACGACCCGTGGTTCAACAACCAAAGCCGCTACTACAACCGGGGCTTCAAGCCGTTGTTCATTCCAGAAGGCGATAGCCTGCGATTGACCAACGTGCCAGTTCCGACGATGGCTTCGAGGTCGTTTTTTTCAAAAACAAAAGATTGGCTGCTGGAAAACTCGGAACTGGGGCGCCGCCTCAAAAACATTAGAGACAACATCCGTTACGCCGCTGACGAGCAGTCGGTGCCAGATGAGTGGCGGATTTACCAAAAAGAGAAAACACCTGAAATGGAGGCTGCTTGGCAGGTGACGGCGGCGCTTCTCGACCGCCTTCGGCAAAAAACAGCGGTAGCTGGCAGCGCCCTCACCGTGTTTTATATCCCCGAAAAAACGGAGGTTTACGTCGCTGACTGGCAGGATTTTTTGAAAACTTACTCGCTGGAGCCTGGGCAATTTGACCCAGCGGTGCCTCGCCAACGATTGCAAGCCATTTGCGACAGCCTGCAAATCACACTCATTGACCCGACTTCGGTTTTTGTGGAAAAAGCAGCGACGAACCCTGCCGTCCCGCGCTATTTTAAACATGACTGGCACTGGAACGCACATGGCCATCACCTGGCGGGTGAGATACTGACGATTTTTTTTGAAGGCAAAAACTGAGCGCAACGATTCAAAAACAACTTAATTCTCCATTTTCAATCTTCCACTCAACTCACCCATTAAGGAACCTATCCAAGTCTTCTTTTTTAGAGAAAACAACGAGCAAGTCGCCCTCCTGTAGCATGGTGTCGGGAGCAACAACACCGATGGCATCCTTCACCTCTCGGGTCACGCCAAGGATGTTTTTCCGTTTCTTCTTGCGGATGATGGTGATGATATTCATCTGATAGCGCTGGCGGAACTCAGTCTCGGCCACGGTCTTGCCCACCAAGTCTTCCGGCAGGTTGATCTCGTAGATGGAGTATTTTTCGGAAATCTCGAAGGAGTCGATGATTTGGTGCAATTCGAGGCGCTTCGCAAGTCGGTAGGCAGCTTCCTCCTCTGGGTGTACGATTTCATCCACGCCCATGGCCTCCAGCACGCTGTGGTGCAGCACGGTGATAGCCCGGCTGATGAGGCGCTTGGGGTTTTGCTGTTTCATGAGGGCAGTGGTGAGAATGGAAGCACCCTCGTCTTCGCCGATGGCCACGATGACCACATCGGACTCCTCAACAGGTAGGTTTTTAATGGCTGCAGGGTTGGTGGAGTCGAGGGCTATCGTGAAAGTCAGGCGATCCTTAACGGCCTCTATTTTCTCCTGGCGCTTGTCCACGCCAATGACTTCGTGCCCCATTTCGGTGAGCTTGATAGCAAGTGAAGCGCCGAAATTTCCTAGTCCGATGATGATGAATTTCATGGAGGTGATTGTTATATTGCTGTATTGTTTGATTGTTGGTGGAAGTCATACGAGTAACAATTTAACAATCCCAACAATCAAACAATCACCGATTACGTGATAATTACATTTTCGACCGGATAATGATAATGCTTTGTGCCCACCGCTTTTTTCAAAAAACCCAAAAGCAGCGTATAGGCTCCAACTCGCCCAACGAACATGGTTATTGCAACGACAACCTTGCTGGCGGTCGTGAGCGAGGAGGTGATGCCAAGCGACAGGCCGACCGTGCCATAGGCAGAAAAGCACTCGAATACAATTTTTTCAAAGCTGATTTCTGGGTTAAAATAACCAACTGCCAAAATCGAAAGCCCCAAACCAATCAATGACAAAGCAATGACGATAAAGGCACGCAGCAATGATTCGTTGGCAATTTCCCGCTTCGCAAATTCGACATGACTCCGCCCTCTGGCAATATTGAAAATGCCGAGCGTGGCCACGGCAATGGTGGTCGTTTTAATGCCACCGCCAGTAGAACCAGGAGATGCGCCAATCCACATCAACAGCAAAGTGACCATAATGCCCTCCCTTGTCATTGTGGCCATATCAATATTGTTGAAACCCGCTGTACGGGGCGTCACGCTGAGAAAAAAGGAGGCGAGCCATTTGCCCACACCGCCATGCTCCCTCAGCGAGGTGTTGTACTCGGTGATATAAAAGAGCACGGTTCCTGCCAGCAGCAAGATGACCGTTGTGCGGAGCACAATACGGCTGTTGAAGTTGAGCACCCAAGGCACGTGGTCGTAAGCATCGCCCAAAACCAACTGCCTGAATCGGGCCCTCAGCCTTTGGCGCCCATAATCCACGATGTTGAAAGAGATATAAAAACCCAAGCCGCCGAAAATGATGAGCAAGGCAATGACCGATTGAAAAAAATGGTTGTCGCGCAGCATGATGCTGTGGAGGCCCTCGGACTGTAGCTGAAACCCCGCATTGTTGAAGGCTGACACGGCATGAAAAAATGCAAAATAAATGCGCTCACTCACATCGCCGCCAAAGTCGGCGGTGTTGAGTCCCATGTACAAAATGACCGCCCCGACCACTTCTACGCCGATGGTGAAGGTGACTATTTTGATAATGGTGGAAAAAACGTTTTTCAACTTGTCTTCCCCCATGACATCCTTGTAAAAAAGCTGATTTTTGAACGAGGATTCTCCTTTGAAAAACAAGCCGAAGAAGCTAGTGAACGTCATCACGCCAAGGCCGCCCAATGAAATCAGCGCCAACAACACATTTTGGCCAAAACGGGTAAAATAAGTACCCGTGTCCACGACACCGAGCCCCGTCACGCAGACAGCGCTGGTGCTGGTGAAAATAGCGTCAATGAACTTAAAGTCGCCAGATAAAGTGGAAATGGGCAGCATGAGCGCAAATGCCCCGATGATGATCAGCACCAAAAAACTGAAAATAAAAATAAGGGCAGGATTTATTTTCAGGCTCTCGAACTGTAGGCTACGGGTGGAGATTTCAACCGCGAAAATGATGAAGATGGACAGCTGGAGAAACTCCGAGGTAGCAAGTGTTTCAAGGAAATCAATATCTAATTGCGCCAGCAACAAAACAATCAAAAAAGTCAACTCCGTGAAGGTGACCCATTTTTCCCTTTTTTGCTTCAAAAGGAAATAGTTCAAGTAGGCACGAAAGCCGAAAAGCAGGAAGAAAATAACGAGTGTGAACCGATATGCTTGGTCAAAGTCCAAAAACCAATCGCTGTGCATTTCGCCTACGTCCACAAACACGGCAAAAAAGCCTGCTACCGCAAAAGCGAACACCAAATTGTCAATGATGCGCTGGAACTTGAGAACAGACTGTTTTCCGTTGAAAAAATTGCGAAGGTTCACTTTTTGGAAATGCCGCTTGATAAATCATCCTTGCAGAGGTTGGCCGGAGCAGGGGTGAAAAATATGCCTGAGGGTAGTTACAAATGTTCAATTTGCCCGCAAATGTAGAATCATTGCATCAAGTTATGGGGAAATTTATTGCTTCTTCAAATCCATTCCTGAACTGCCCTTTTCCAAATCAAACGGGATACCACACCCGTTTAGCTCCTTCCCGTTCAGGGTGAGTTTTACTTGAAACCGGTACTTGTTGTCTGACATGCCATCGCCGCAGGGCTTGTTCTCCACTACGATGCGGATATTGTCGCCCGTGTCCTGGTTCACGCCCGTGTAAATCTCCAGGCTGTCTTCTTGTACGGGTGGCTGGTAGGCGAAGAACTTGGTTCGGTCATCGTCCATGCCCCGGTACTCGATGACGCCCTCTTCCTCCGACACCTGCGCCTGCCAGAACGGCTCGGTGCCCAGTGCCCAAAACTTGTAGGGGATGCAGGTGTTGCGGTAGTTTTTCACTTCCAAATCGAGGATTTCCGTCACCACGAAAAAACCAGCCATGTTGCTTGGGAGCACATGGTTGCCGAAGTAGGGCGTTTTATAGCCCTTCACCTCCGCAAAAATCGGCTGGTTTGGATAGGGGAACTTGAGCAGTCGGCGATAGTTTTTTTCGAGGTTGCCGCCCGTTTCGTCCACCACGAAATAGTGGTTACTTGGCTCGGCGCAGTCACGGTAGCTGCTGTTTTGCGCCGCAAAAACATACAAACCGCTGTGCTCCGCAATGTTTACGACAGGCATCAGCGCCTTCAGCGTTTCTGGCGAATTATTTTTCAGCGAGGTGCTGCCAGCCGTTTCCAACCCAGCCCACAGGCGCTGCTTCGTCTCCTGCGGTAGCTTGTTTATTTTTATGGAAAAAAGTTCGTCACCCAGCTTTTCGAGCAGGGATTGCATCACGTGACTGTGTTCGATGGAGGCTGCACTGTCCTGTCCCGCATCAAAAATCAGAAGTTCATTCAGCGCTGCATCATCACCTTTCATTGACTTATCGAGGTAGCCCGTGTAGTCAAAGCCCTGCCCTTTTGCGGCGGCTCGCAGCCCTGAATCCACCCGAATGCCATTAACCTCCACTGGGCCGCCGGAGGTACAGGCGGTTAGTATGGAAATTGCGAAGCAGTAAAAAAGGCGCATCGGTTGTAAGTTTTTGAAATGGAAAAAATGGTATGCGAAGCTAAGATGATGTTGCCATTTGTTGGTCTAATCCGATTATATTTTTGGGTGAGCATCGTAGGAAAGCAAGGCTTTGCGCAAATTTACCAACCCAGGTCTGTTCATTCTCAACCGCTCAATGGTAGCCCGTCCTGTTGGCGTCAAGCCCACCAAAAACGCAAAATCTTCGCTCCATGCAAAATGCGAATCCCATTTGTCGGCTCTTGGGTTGAAAAGCGGAGAAGTAGCTCCCGTCACTGGGTCTGGCCAAGATGTATGGATGTACTTGGCACCATTGCAGCCTCCACATGCTAGCGCAAGGTTGTCATCGTCACTTGTCCCACCTTTTAAAAGGGAAATTATATGCTCAATATCAAATGAATCAGGTGAAAAGTCTTCGGGCGTATGGCAATATTCGCAAAGGAATTCCGCCCGCTGGGCTACAAACAACCGCATGGAGGCTGAAAATTTACGCCGAGGCATGGCCGTATTTTTTCAAGCGGATTTGTTCGGCCAATTCTTTTAACGAAACATGACGCAGCGCAGCAAGTTCCGCCATGAGGTGAATGCGCTCGACCGCCCTTTCTTCCATAAAATCAATGATTTGCAGCAGTTCCTGGTGTTCTGTCTCGGAAATGGTTTCCTTCTCCAGTTTGGCATGAAGCTGCTTGTAGCGGCGCTTTGCGAACGCAGGCACTATGTTTTCTATCTTGGTCAACAGTTCTTTTTCACGAAGAGCAGTGGTAGCAGATTTTCGACCAGTTAGGATTTGATTCATAGTGTCCATGAATTTTTCCAATACCGGCGTCTCCATTCTCGACACGCCATTTATCAAGTCTTCTATGTCCACCCGGACGCCTTTTTGTATTTCGATGGTCTGCATCTTTCAATTATTTTGTCCAAAAATACACTGAATTTTGGTGAAAATAAAGCCGGGAAATCAATCAAACCCATACTACGAAACCTGTTGCTGCGCAAAAAGGACACCTCACCACGGCAAATCCATCACCATCTCCTTCAAAATCAGCCGCTCCCGCTCCGGCCCCGTGGACACCATCGTGATGGGCACACCGAGGTAAATTTCGAGGGCTTCAAGGTAGGCTTGTGCCGCTGCCGGCAAATCGTCGAATTCCTTGGCATCGTCCAGTTGCTGCTGCCAGCCCTTGAAGTCTTTGTAAACTGGCTCCAGCGGAACGCCACATAGGTCGAAGGGCAGTTGGTCGGTGGTTTGGCCATCATACCGGTAATGCGTGGCGGCGTTTATCTCGGCAAACTTGTTCAGCACGTCAATTTTCGTGATGACCAATTGCGTGACACCGTTGAGCATGATGGTGTATTTCAGCTGTGGCAAATCAATCCAGCCGCAGCGGCGTGGCCGCCCAGTCGTGCTGCCGAACTCGACGCCTTCGTTGCGAAGGAAGTCACCCGTTTCATCCAACAACTCCGTCGGGAATGGCCCGCTGCCCACCCTCGTGCAGTATGCTTTCGTGATGCCGATGACCTGCCCGATTTTTTGCGGAGCAACCCCAAGGCCACTGCACACGCCAGATGTAATTGTATTGGAGGAAGTAACGTATGGATACGTGCCAAAGTCAATGTCGAGCATGGAGCCTTGGGCACCCTCGGCCAGTATTTTTTTGCCTTCGGCCAACATTTTATTGATGAAATACTCGCCGTCCACCAGCTGGAGCGAGCGTAGTCTTTCGAGGGCAGTGAACCAGCGCTGCTCCTCGCCATCCAGGTCAAAATCAATGGATGGAAGCGCTTGGAGCAACCCCAAGTGCTTGTTTTTCAGGGAGTTGTAGCGCTCCAAAAAGTCGGGAAGCTGGGTATCGCCCATTCGGAGGCCGTTGCGGCCAGTCTTGTCCATGTACGTTGGGCCGATGCCCTTGAGCGTGGAGCCGATTTTTTCCTTGCCCTTGGCCGATTCGTTGGCGGCGTCGAGCAGACGGTGGGTTGGCAGGATGAGGTGTGCCTTTTTGGCCACGAGCAGGCGGCTGAGGTACTCCACCCCAGCATTGTCGAGGTTGTCGAGCTCCTTGACCAACGTGATGGGGTCAATGACCACGCCGTTGCCGATGAGATTGAGCAGTTCCGTTCGGAAAATGCCGCTCGGCACGGTGTGCAGCACGTATTTTTTGCCATCAAACTTGAGGGTGTGCCCAGCGTTCGGGCCGCCCTGGAAGCGGGCGACCACATCGTACTGGGTCGCCAAAAAATCAACAATCTTACCCTTGCCTTCGTCGCCCCACTGGAGGCCGAGGATTACGTCTATCGTCATGTTTTGGTGATTGGTGATTGGTGATTGGTGACTGGGGTCATCCCAATCACCAGTCACCAATCACTATTTTTGAGCCGTTTTTTCACAAGCTCCATTGCACTCCCCGAACAAGTTCAGCGAGTGGTAAGTGACTTTAAATTTGAGCAACTCGCCCATCATGTCCTTGATTTGCTGGATGCGGGGGTCGCAAAATTCGAAGACCCGGCCACAGTTCTCGCAGATGAGGTGGTCGTGCTGTTTGTAACCGTAAGATTTTTCGTAGAGCGCCAGGTTTTTGCCGAACTGGTGGCGCTTCACAAGGTCGCAGTTTACGAGCAGGTCGAGGGTGTTATAAACCGTGGCACGGCTCACCCGGTAGCTCTGGTTTTTCATGTGAATGTAGAGTGCCTCGGCATCGAAGTGGTCGCTGCGCCGGTAGATTTCCTCCAAGATGGCAAAGCGCTCCGGCGTCTTGCGGAAGGCGTTTTGTTCGAGGTGGTTGGCAAACAACTTTTTCACTTCGTCAATGATAGCATCTTCATTTCTCACACTCATGTCAGGACTTTTCAAAAATAAACAGCAAAGGTAGAGAAAAGCTATTGGCCGTTGGTTATTAGCTATTGGCTTTTTTGAATGGGGAGGAGTTTGTCATTGCGCTGTGGCAAATTTTCCCCAACTTCGCCTCCGATGCCAGATTTTACCTTCAAAAAAGCGGAACGACTGAAAAGCCTGAAAGTCATTGGTGGCCTATTCAAGGGTGGGCAGTCGTTTGGCGTGTACCCACTGCGGCTGTTCTGGTCGGCGCAGCCGCTGGAGCCGGGGGCTTCGCCCGTGCAGTTCACGGTGAGCGTTGCGAAGAAAAACTTCAAGTCGGCAGTGGCCCGCAACCGCATCAAGCGGAAGGTGCGGGAGGCTTGGCGGCTGAACAAGCACCGCCTCTACCGCAAGCTGGAAGGCAACCCACAGCAGTACGCTTGCATGGTGCTGTACGTGGCGAAGGAAGACCTGCCATCGGTGCAAATCGAAAAGGCCATGCAGACGATGATTCACCTTTTTTACAAAAAAAACATTGCGACAGCCACCAACCAACCCAAGGCCGAACCGCCACTTTCCTGAAAATCATTTTCCGCCATGCGCAACATTTTACTGATTCTGACATTCGCCCTGCTTGCCATCAACGTTTTTGGGCAAAAATACCTCCAGCTCGAAAAGCTCAACGATGCTGAGACCCGCAAGTATTTCCCGGGGGACGAAATCACTTTCCGGCTCAACAACGGCCAATGGTACACCCGCGTCATTGAAGATGTTTCCTACGAACAAAAGCTGGTACTCTTCGCAAACGGGCATGTCGCCGTGGACAGCATCGTGGCGTTCCGAAGCTTCAAATCGGCCCGTTGGTCGAAGTCGCTGGGCAATCAGTTTTTAAATTTTGCGGCGGTGTGGGTCGTGTATTCACTCATTGACCAAGCCGTTAGCAACGACGGCTTCGACCCCGGTGTGGTGCTCATTGTGCCAGCCACCAGCGCCGCTACTGGCTTTTTAATAAAAAAACTGTTCAAGCACCGTACTTTCCGCATCAAGCGAAACAAGGATGGCGAGGTGAAAAAGTGGCGGCTCAGGGCGATGGATTTGACGGTGAAGTGAGTTGGAGGGACAAAGTAAAAAGTACAAAGGCAAAAGGAGAACACCTAAAACCTTCTTTTTAACCCATTTTTTCATAAAAAATGACCCATTTTTGCCCCCCGGCTACGGCCTTGCAGTTCTCGCAGGCGCCCCATCCGAAATCGTAAATCGTAAATCCGCAATCAAACGCTATGGCTGACAACAAAATAATCTTCTCCATGTCGGGCGTCTCCAAGACGTTCCCGCCACAGAAGCAGGTGCTGAAAAACATCTGGCTTTCCTTTTTCTATGGTGCAAAAATCGGCGTGCTCGGCCTAAACGGCAGTGGCAAGTCCACCCTCCTGAAAATCATCGCTGGCCTCGACCAGAACTATCAGGGCAAAATCGAATTTGAAAAGCAGTTCAAAATCGGCTACCTGCCGCAGGAACCCGTACTCGACGAGACGAAGACCGTCCGCCAAATCGTGGAAGAGGGCGTCGGTGACCTGATGAAGCACATGCACGAGTACAACGAGGTGAATGCCAAGTTTGCGGAGCCAATGAGTGACGATGAGATGAACAAGCTCATCGAACGGCAGGGCGAACTCATGGAAATCCTCGAAAGCAACAACGCCTGGGAACTCGACCACAAACTCGACCGGGCGATGGACGCCCTGCGCTGCCCGCCCGACGATGCCGAGGTAAAAGTCCTGTCGGGTGGTGAGCGCCGCCGGGTCGCATTGGCCCGCTTGCTCCTCTCCGAGCCTGATATCCTGCTCCTCGATGAGCCGACCAACCACCTTGACGCCGAGAGTATTGACTGGTTGGAGCAGTTCCTGCAACAGTTCCCCGGCACGGTCATCGCCGTGACGCACGACCGCTACTTCCTCGACAACGTGGCGGGTTGGATTCTCGAACTTGACCGTGGCGAAGGCATCCCGTGGGAGGGCAACTACTCCAGTTGGTTGGAGCAAAAAGCCAAGCGCCTCGAACTGGAAGCCAAACAGGACGACCGCCGCAAAAAGACCTTGGAGCGAGAGCTGGATTGGATCCGCATGAGCCCGAAAGCCCGCCAAGCCAAGGGCAAAGCTCGTCTGAACGCTTACGATAAGATGGCTGGCGAGGAGGCAAAAGAGAAAGAAAGCAAACTGGAATTGACCATTCCGTCTGGCCCACGCCTCGGGGAAGTGGTGATAGAAGTGGAAAACCTGAACAAGGCGTTCAACAATCGGGTACTGTTCGATGACTTCAGTTTTTCCGTTCCGAAAAACAGCATCGTGGGCATCATCGGCCCGAACGGGGTGGGCAAGACGACCCTCTTCCGAATGATCATGGGCCAAGAAAAACCCGATAGCGGCAGTATCCGCATCGGCGACACAGTGAAAGTCAGCTATGTGGACCAGTCGCATTCAGCTATTGACCCGGAAAAATCAGTCATCGAAATCGTTTCCGGCGGCCTCGACATCATAAAAGTTGGCAGCTTCGAAATGAACGCCCGGGCTTATACCGGACGCTTCAATTTCACCGGCAACGACCAGCAGAAAAAAGCCGGCGTGCTATCTGGTGGCGAGAAAAACCGACTCCACCTCGCCCTCACCCTCAAGGATGGTGGCAACGTGCTCCTCCTCGACGAGCCTACCAACGATATTGACATCAACACCCTGCGGGCGCTGGAGGATGCGCTCGAAGCGTTCGCTGGCTGCGTCATGGTCATCAGCCACGACCGTTGGTTCATCGACCGCTTGGCCACACACATCCTCAGCTTTGAGGACGAAGGCGAGGTGGTGTTCTTTGAAGGAAATTACCAGGATTACGAAGCAGCGAAGAAAGCCAAGCTGGGCGATGTGACACCGCACCGGCCTAGGTTTAAGAATTTGCTTAAGGCATGACAAACATCAATGCTGTCCTTTTAGGTGGCTAGTTAACTTTGGGCAAATATTTTTGATGAAATACATAACCAAACTATTCATTTTCAGCACGTTAGCCTTTTTCCTCGTTGAAGAAATGGCTGCCCAGTCCCCTACACTGTCTGAGCGTATTCCTGGCTCGAAGGTCAGCTTCCAACTGACACTTGTGCCCGGCGGCATCTTCACGATGGGCAACGAAAATGGCCCCGCCAATGAGCAGCCGCCCCGTCAGGTGCAGCTTGACAGCTTTTGGATGGGTACGACGGAGGTAGGCTACGACGAGTTCATTATTTTTTACCAAAAACAATACGACTCGGACTCCACGGCACACCCCGCACAAGCCTACAAGGCCGATGCCATCAGCCGCCCCACCCCGCAGTACATTGACTACACTTACGGCATGGGCAAATCGGGATTCCCGGCGGTGAGCATGACACAGCAAGCGGCGCTGCGCTATTGCCAGTGGCTTTATGAAAAAACGGGAAATTTTTACCGCCTACCGACCGAGGCAGAATGGGAATATGCCTGCAGGTACAAAGTTGGCAGTTCGGCAGTTGGCAGTTGGCAGTTGGGAGCTGAGTTGAGTGATTATGCTTGGTATTACAATAACAGTTTTGAGAAATACCATGTGCTGGCGCAAAAAAAACCAAATGCGCTTGGCCTCTATGACATGCTCGGCAACGTGGCGGAGTGGACCCTCGATTTTTACGATGACGACTACCTCCAAAACCTCCCCGCCGACCCCGCCAAAAACCCGTGGATAGAACCCACCAAGCGCCACTCCCGTACCGTGAAAGGTGGCTCTTACGACAGCAATTCCTCGGAATGCACCTGTTCCGCAAGGAAAAAATCAGAGTCAAGATGGCAGGCCCGTGACCCCCAAATCCCGAAGAGCCGTTGGTGGAATCCCGATTCACCGTTCGTGGGCTTCCGGGTGGTTCGCCCCGTGAAGCCAATGACGAAAACGGAGGTGGATGCGTTTTTTGAGAAAGCAATCAAGGACTAAAATGAGGTATGAGGTCTGGGGTCTGAGGTCTTAAACACGAGTCTCAAAATACCTCAGACCTCCCTGCTTCACCTGCACTCCCGGTAAAAGCGCTCCAGCAATCGGTGGAAATCAACCAAAGTGGTCTCGGAAAGAAAGCCGGAGTTGTTGATGTTGTAGTTGAGCTTGACGATTTTGGTAATGTGCTCCTCCGACACATCGGAGCGGATGGCGAGGCTCTTGGCAAACTGTTCGTTCAGTTCCTTGGTGGGCAGGTGATAGCGTTCCCGCACAAAAATCAGGAAAAGCCGCATCTTCTGGGCAGCCAGTTGGCGGTGGTTGTTTTGGATAAAAAACAGCCTGCCTATCGTCCCGATGAATTCCAACGAGGTGTTCGTGTTTTTTTCCAAAACGGGTATCACCCGCTGCCGCCGTTTTGCCCGGAAAATGAGGTAGAGCACGGCCATTCCCAACAAAATATACCAAGCCCATGCCAGTGCTGGCTGCGAAAGAATGTACCTAAGCGGGCTTTGTTTGTCGCCCATACCGCCGCCACCTGCCTGGTCACCGAAGGGGTCAAGCGGCCGTTCGTCCCAGTAAATCGGGCCGGTTTTTAGGTGCGAAAACGACTTGGAAGCGTAATCAAGGCCCTTTTTTTCGACGACGAAAAGGTTAGTAAATGCCAGTGGTGTGGTGTGCAGCAGGAACTCGCCCTTGCCGTAGGTTGCTTTTGCGAAATTGAACTGGGCGTTGTTTAGCAAACCGAGCGAGGTAAAAACGGTTTGCGAGTCGCAGAAAATATTTTCGGGCAAATAGGTCCATTCGTACTGCTCGGGCTGCCTGACTACCAAATATTTATAGTCATAACCCGCAGAATCCCAAAGGGCAGGGTGTTGAAAATTCAGGTTGGCCGAAGTGTCAGCGTAGTAAATGTCATAAGGAACCTGGTAAGTGGAATCCTCATCGTAAGTTGACAGGCACTCGCCACGGCTGATGGAGTCGAGCAGCGAGGTGGGCACAAACGGGCAGGCGATGAAGGCACGGTTGCCCCGCTCCACGAATCGGAGCAATTGGTCGAGTTCCATGGAATCGAGCCAAAAATTGCTGCCTACGTAAACGAAATTGCCAGAATCCAGCCGTTCACCGAGGCTATCCTCCACCACTTTGAAGGGCTGGCCGGGGTAGTAGGATTCGAGAAGGTTGCGCACAAGGTAGGTGCCGTAGGGGTCTTTGCTGCTGGGTTTGTAATGCTCCCGCCAACTGTAATTGCCCTCCCCCATACCCTGTGAGAGGTAGAAAAACAGCGCCAATATCAGTACCACGACGCCAACAATGATGGGAGTTTGTTTATTCGACAATTAAATTCGTTGGGTTCATGCGCTGGCAGTGGCCACCGCTTTTTTTAGTTTGATTTCAAGTTGGTCAAAATCCGGCCTCGTCAGCTCAACCTTTCCATACCAAACCCGCTCAAATGCCAAGGTGACTTCCTGTACGGTGCCAAAAAGCGGCGACCCGGCCATTTCCCGCAGGTATTCCCCGTTAGTCTTATCCCGTTTCCAGCGGATGTGGTTTTTCAACGCCAATTCCTTTAGTACGGCCAAGTAGTAAAGCCGCACCGCCATCGGAAAATCTCGTGCGGCAATGGCCCGTTGGATGGGGTCATCCAACTCGGCTTCGTGCAGGTTTTCCTCGATTTGGTCAATTTCAGCTTGGCTGACAGCAGGTTTAATTTTGCTGTTTCTCGGGCCAAAAAGGTTCTCGCCTCCAGCCATTTTTACAATCAAAAGCACCAGTGCGCCAACGAGCAGAATGATGGCGAGGATTTTCAGAATCGGACCAAGCCCCTTTATCCCAGAACTGGGCAGGTCCATTTCTTTTTCCACCTTTTTTTTGGAAGCTTTTTTCGCTGGCTTTTTTGGCCCTGAATAATCAATGCCCTCTTTTAGCGACGCCCATTTTTTTTCGTCAAAATCATGGCGTTGGATTTGTTGTCCGGCATAAGTTTCGTTCGGTGAGGGCGATGGCAACGGCTCGTCCTGTGCACGCAGCGTGGAGAGCGCAAGGAATAGGAAAAGAAAAAGGGAGAAATAGCGGGGCATTGTTGATTTTCGTGAAGTCCAAAAGTAAGGGATGCTTTCGTGTTTTCCTACGAAGCTGGAATTTGGCGATTTTAATAAAAAAACTGGTAATGGTCAATTGTGTTGATATAGGCCGCAGACAGTACTGCCAAAGTCCGCTTTGGCAGCGCAGGTCTTCGAAAATTGGCAAATGTTAAGTGCCTACGAGCGCCAAGCTCAAAAGCGCCGAAGCGGACTTCGGCGATACATCAACCTTTTTGGGCCATCATCAAAAAAAATTCAACCTCTAACCACCTCGTTCTCAAGCACTTCCATCACACCATCAGCATTCACGGCATTGAGGAGCACGGGCTGGATGGTGTTGATGGCATCCGCATCGAGCGGCAGGTCAACCTTGATGTAATTGTCAGTAAAACCAGACATGCGCCCTTTTACTGCACTTTTTTCGAAGAGCACCAACCTCGTTTCTCCGAGGTGGTTTTGGTAAAAATGGCGGCGTTTTTTTTCGGATAAAATGGTCAGCATTTCATTGCGCTTGCGTCGTTCCTGCACGGGCACGGGGTCGGACATCTCGGCGGCAGGAGTGTTCGGGCGCTCGGAGTAGGTGAACACGTGCAGGTACGACACATCCAGCTCATTCAAGAAACGGTAGGTTTCCAAAAAGTCTTCCTCCGTCTCGCCAGGAAAACCCACGATGACGTCCACCCCAATGCAGCAATGCGGCATCCGCTGCTTGATGAGCGCCACCCGCTCGGCATACAACTCCTGGCGGTAACGGCGGCGCATGGCGGCCAGTTGCTTGTTGTTTCCGCTTTGCAATGGCATGTGAAAATGCGGCATGAACCGCTCGCTCCCCGCCACAAACTCGATGATTTCCTCGTTGCAAAGGTTTGGTTCGATACTCGAAATACGAAAGCGTTCGATGCCCTCCACCTTGTCCAGTTCCTTTATCAGGTCAATGAAAAGCGCTTCTTTTTTGGGCTTCATTCCCTCGATGACCTCTGTTCCGTTGCCAAAGTCGCCGATGTTCACGCCCGTCAGCACAACCTCTTTCACGCCCATTTCTGCTATTTTCCGGGCATTGGCCACCACGCTTTCCACAGTATCGCTGCGGCTGCTGCCACGGGCCAGCGGGATGGTGCAAAATGTGCATTTGTAGTCGCAGCCGTCCTGCACTTTGAGGAAGGAACGAGTCCGGTCACCGAAGCTGAAAGCATGGGTGAAAGTGTTGGCCTCTTTCACCTCGCCAGCCTGAACCATGCCCTTGCCGGGCGCTTTGCTCAGGTTGTCCACAAAATCGAGGATGCGGAATTTCTCAGAGGCGCCCAGCACGAGGTCCACGCCGGGTATCTCGGCGATTTCCTGCGGTTTCAGTTGGGCGTAGCAGCCCACGACGATGACGTTGGCATTCGGCGATTTGCGCAGGGCCCGCCGCACGATTTGGCGGCACTTGCGGTCAGCAAATTCTGTCACTGAGCAGGTGTTGATGACGAAGATGTCGGCACCTCCCTCGAAACTAACCTCGGAGTAGCCAGCGTCCTCGAAGAGCCTGCCAATGCTGGAGGTTTCGGAGTAGTTCAGCTTGCAGCCGAGGGTAAGGAATGCGACGGATTTTGGCGTAGCCATTTGTATTGCAGGTAAAAAGTAAAAAGGCAAAAGTACAAAGTGGGGGTCGTACAGGACGGGAGGGGAGTGGTTTTTTAGCAAAAAAAAAAGCGGGACAGCATTAATGCCGCCCCGCTTTTGAGCGTTTTATGGTCGGAAAAGTCGTTTTCAAACTAACAGCAGGTAGGAGACTTCTAAATCTATGAAATAAGCATCTCTCCCACTTTTACCTTTAAAGTTTTCCCTTTTCCTTCAAAAATTACTGCAAACCCAACTTGGCCTTAACAAGAGCTGTCACGTCAGTGGATTCGTCGGCGTATAAAATCACGCCGGACTGTGCATCAAAAATGTACTGGAACCCGCCTTCTTTGGCCACATCCTGAATTGCGGTATTGACCTTGGTGAGGATAGGTTCCATCTCCTTTTGTTGCTTGTCAGCCATGTCGCCTTCCATTTTTTGGCCGTAGGCATACAGTTCTTCCTGCATCTTTTGAAGTTCAGCTGTTACATTCTCTTCTTCCTTCGGCGTCATTTCGCCTTCCCCTTTTTTCTTGGCAGCGGCTGCTTGTTTTTGTTGAAAAGCGGCGACTTTGGCTTCGCCATCTTTTTTCAAAATGGCTTCGTACGCCTTCAAGGTGGATTGCATCTGTTTCATCTCCGGCAGATCCGTTAGGATGGCGGCGGAGTTGACGTAACCAAACTTCTGCGCTTGCGCCATATTGGCAAAGCAAACGAGCATGGTGGTGATAATTCCTGCTTTTATGAAATTCTTGATCATTGTACTTAAACGTTTTTCATGGTATGCCTCGCCTCCGGCGCTTTCGCCGTTTCAGCGGGTTTTCCGTTAGTATTTGTAAATAGTGCACAAAATTAGCAAAAAGGTTGTACGATTTACGATTGGAAGCCGTGGTTGGCGTTTAAAACAGCTTCTGATTACGATGATTCCCAAATAAAGCATGTCCACATTTCCTTTTGAAGGAAGCTACCCCCTCCTATTCGTAAATCGTAAATCGTAAATCGTAAATTGCCTTACTTGCGCTTCAGCCGCTCCAACACGTCGCTAGTTTTGTCGTAGCTGGGGCTGGCAAAGAGCATTCCGGCAGAACTGCTTTTATCGAAAATGAAGTCGTAGCCTTTGTCGCTGGCATAGTCCTCGATGGCCGCATACACTCGGTCTTGGATGGGTTGTACCAGTTCTTTACGGCGCTGAAAAAGCGCACCATCTGGGCCGAACTTATCTTTTTGAAGCTCACGGACTTTCTTCTCCATTTCCATGATTTCGTCTTCTTTTTTGCGGCGGGCATCGTCGCTCATTAGCACCTGTTCGGCCTGGTATCGGTTGTACTGGCCCTTGATGTTGTCATATTCCTGGGCAATTTCCTGGCGCCAAGTGGACGCCACATTGTCCAGCTCGTCCTGTGCCTTTTGGTATTCGTCAATGCTTTCGAGAATGACCTTAACGTCCACGTAAGCGATACGCTGGGCCTCTGATTTAAAGGCAAAAGCAGCGATAAAAAACAATGCGAAAAATGTGTTCTTAACCATGATAGATTTTTTTTGATTTTATGATTTTGTTGAAATTCAGAATGCCGCCAAAATTAAGGCTTTCCGTTCGGCTGGCGAAAGTTAAGACTACGTTCTGTCAACTTTGCTACAACGCACTTTTCTTAACTTTTTAAAAAACTGCCTTGCAACTTGCACTCAATGAACGACTTAGGGAGTCAACGGTTGCCCGGATGGCCCAGACTTTAACGTGGGTTTAACCAGCATAAAACAAGGTTTAACAGTTTTGGCCAAGCTTCCAGTTGCTCAAAACTCGCCAATCACCTCCGCTTCCAGCTCCCAGTTGGCTCGCAGCTCCTCCAGCGTTTTCCGAACGACCCGCTCCGGCTGACGGTGAAGGTCGTAGCTGCCAGTCGTCCAACGCCCGTTTCGGTCGAGGTCTTCAATCAATTCGACAGTGTAGGTGGCGGGGGGCATCAGGTCGAGTTTTACCTGAAAATCCGCTACATCTGCCACTTTCCAGACCTTCACTGGTGGCGATTCGGGCTTTTCCAACAGGCGGATGATGTAGGCTTTGGCGGTGTCCAGTTTCGTTACTTTCAGCATCATCGTACCGAGGTCCTTTGCTTGGCCAACGGTAATTTTTTGATAGATACTGTCCGTGTTGCTCAGGCCGTACATGCTTGTCACGCCGCCGGGCAATATTTGAAGCTCGTAACCAACGCCTTCTTTCCACGGGTATTTCACCGCCAAAGTCCTTTTTGCCAAGGAGTCAATGCTGAATTTTGGCGTCACGATGGTCTTTGTGGTGTCTTCCAACAAGCGAAGGTTAGTGGCTTCGAATCCGACCAACGGGTAGTTAAAAGACAAACGGAACGGCTGACCTGGCACCAATTTTTGTGGTTGGCCGGTCGGTTTTGCGGCAGTCGTGAATTTGGCAACATCCAAAAAGCCAGCTCGAAGGCCACTTTTTACCAAAACGGTGTCCACGCTCGTGTCACGCTGCACGAACACCCGCCAAGTAGTGTCCTGCACAGGGTGGTTGTACCATAGCCGGAGGGTGTCTTTGTCGTTTTCAAAAAAGACGACCTGCCCCAAACTGTCAAAACTGACCTTCGCCTCGATGGGCGGTTGGTTGAAAGTAAGATTTACCTGCCCGTATTTCGTGACGTCCTTGCTTCGCAAAAACAGGGGTTTTTCTTCGGCAAAAAGTTTCAGGTTGACCTTAGGTGTGGGTGGCAGTTTGGGCTTCGCTATTGCCGGGAGGCTATCAATTTTCACCACCAACGAGTCGCTTTGGAGGCTGTCTTGTTGCAGCGTATCTTGTTCCGCCACGGTTGTATCGGGCAGCATTTCACCACTCAAAACCAGGTTGCTGTCGAGGAAGCCAATCTGCTCGGCATCGCTGTCGAAGCGGTAGTTGAGGTTCAGGTCGTTCAGCGCCACGGCCTTGAAAGTGCCCGATTTTACGTTGTTCACTTTGAATTTGCCCTCCTTGTCCGTCATCGCAAAATAGAACGGTCGCTCCTTTCTCACCACCGAATCGGCGAGGTTTTCATAGAGCATGAACAGGGTTTTCTCCACGGGCTTGCCCGTCCAGGCATCGGCGATTTGACCCTCCACCGACAGCGAATCAATGTAGTCTCCAGTGGAAAAAACGAACACGATAGGCGCCACATTCCCCTCTGTGATGTCCCGGATGGCCTGTCCGAAATTGATGACGTAGGTGGCACTGTCCCGCAACACCTCATCCTTGTCGAAAAGGACTTGGATGGTTTTCTTTCGACGCACGATTTCTGGGCGCTTTGCCAGCGGGGGCGAGATGACCACTTGCGTGAACACGTCCCGCAATTCCACCCACTCGTCAAAGGCAAGCACGATGTCCTGTTTTTTGAAACGAGTCTGAAAATTTCGGGTGGATTGTTCGGTTTTGAGCTTGGGCGGGTCGAGGTCTTTCGGGCCGCCTACCGGCAATACGGGGTTGGCGCAGCCGGCGAGGACAAGCGTCAACGCCAACATTGGCCAAGTAAAAAGCGGCAGTTTTAATATTTGCAAAAGACCTTTTTTCATAAAAACGCCATTGGGCGGGGCCAAAGATGCCGCATTTGCCGAAGTTTAACAAGACAGTGTGCAGTTTGACAGTTGGCAGGGGGCAGTCGGTGGCTGTTATCACGGTCTCGACTGCTAACTGCCCACTATTTCACCCCTCGCATCTCGACGTTTCTCGGGTGAAAGTTCAGCACCGTTTCCTTCAAATAATCCGTGTCGAGGTGCGTGTAAATCTCGGTGGTCGTGATGCTCTCGTGACCGAGCATGTCCTGCACGGCTTTGAGGTCGGCCCCGCCCTCGATGAGGTGGGTGGCGAAGGAATGCCGGAAGGTGTGCGGGCTGATGTTCTTCTCGATGCCCGCCAGTTTTGCAAGGTCTTTCACAATGAGAAAAACCATGATTCGGGTGAGCTTGCTGCCCCGGCGGTTGAGGAACAGCACGTTTTCGTTGTCTTTTTTGATTTTCATGTGCCGCCGAACGCCATCCACATAAAACCCGATATGCTTCACCGCTTCATCGCCGATGGGCACGAGGCGCTCCTTGTCGTTTTTGCCCAGCACCTTGATGAAGCCCACATCGAAATGCAGGTTCGAGATGCGGAGGTTGGTCAGTTCGCTCACCCGCAAGCCGCAGGCGTAGAGGGTTTCGAGCATGGCCCGGTTGCGCAGGCCAAGTGGGTCGCTGTGGTCAATGGCGGCGAGCATCCGCTGGATTTCGTCGTAGTTCAGCACCTCTGGGATTTTGCGGTCGAGCTTGGGGGTTTCGAGCATCTCGGTGGGGTCGGTTTGGAGGATGTCCTCCACGAGCAGGTAACGATAAAACGCCTTGATACCTGAAATCAGGCGAGCCTGCGAGCGCATGTCGAGGCCGAGTTCGTTGAGCCATTTGAGCATTTTTTGGAAATCCACCAAGATTAAGTCGCCGGGGCTGGGCAGCGGTGGTCTTGGTTGCCCTTCGGGCAATGATTGCGAAGCGACAAGTTGTTGCAAATCAAGGTACTGCACCAGTTTTCCAATGTCCCGCAGGTACGCCTCGATGGTGTTGCCGGACATGGAACGCTCTAAAAGCAAGTAGGCGTGAAAACCTTTGATGTATGATTGCCACATGTTTCAGTTATTAGATTGAATGGGCTTAGAACAATGTCATCGCCAAATGAGGCAGATGCAGGCATATTTTGAAAAAGTGGAAAGGTTTGTTCTCTTAGATTCAAGTCACAAATGCAACTCTTTGGCAAATTTCGTGGAATGGAAAAATAAAGGGTGCAGTCCTTCCCGATAGCAATCTCATGGGCGTCAAGGTAAATTTAAAAGTACAATTGTTCTAAGAAATTGGGTTCTTTGACAAATAGTGTGGTGAAGCCCGAAGGGCTTAAATGTAAATAGCCCCTCCCGATAGCACCAGACCGGATGCAAAGGTCGCCTGCTTTCAGCACCGGAACAATGGCCTCGACATAGCTTTGGTCGTCCTCCCGGAAACTGAACAGTTTCAACTCGCTGTGGCCCCTCTCCAGCAAATTCAGGCGCAGTTGGATATTTGCCACGGCGCTCGGGCTCCTATGCGAAAAAGGCCCCGGAAAAAACGCTTCCACATTGTCCGGCAAAATTAGACCACCTCAGTGTCCTATTTTACCCGCAAAGTTGAAATCAATACCCTAACGATGCTTTGATACTTTTACACTGACACAAAAACCCCAATTCCCTACCTTTACGAAAAAAAACATTGCTCACTATGCACCACAAACCCCTCCTCCTTGCCCACTGTCAGCAATACGTGAACCAGCGACTTGAAACCATCACCAGTACCCAAGCGGGCATCCGGCAAGCCCTCGACGAAGAGACCAAGAGCACCGCTGGCGACAAGCACGAAACCGGCCGGGCAATGATGCAGCTCGAACAGGAAAAGCTGGCGCTGCAACTAGCGGAAGTGCAACAGCTCCAACAGGTAGTGGATAGGATTCAATTGGAAGACTTGCCGCCGGGCATTGGTGAGGGCAGCTTGGTGCTGACTGGTCAGGGCAATTACTTCATTGCCATCAGCGCCGGAAAGCTGGAACTGGACGGAATGGTTTACTATCTCATATCGCTAGCATCCCCTATCGCAGCAGCGTTGGTGAGCCGCAAGGCAGGTGAAACTTTCGTTTTTCGGGAACAAAGCATCCATATCTTGGAAGTACGGTAATGCCGATTTTCCGCTTGCAGCTTATTCGGAATGACGCCACTGAGGGGTTGGCTATCCGCGAGCACTTCAAAAGACTGGCGTATTATTCCGTCATAAGCGCATAAAAACTGGGGTTGGATCGTTAGCTTTGTCATCCAAATTGTTAAAAAAATAAATTGCCCAAATGACGAAAAGGACATTTACGCTGTTCATCGCCCTGTTTTCATTGGGTTTTTGCGCCGTTGCGCAATCACCATTTAAGCCGCAATTGGCGGTTCCAGTTTATTTCAATTCCCTGTCAAAGAAAGTCACCAATATCGAAAAGCAAGCGCCAAACGCTTTTCTGTCAGGCATTGCACTCATGTTCCTCGACACAGCGGACACCAACGACGAACTGCTTTTGAGCGGCAATTCGGACCTGGTGATTTGGCATGACAATGTTGGACAGAGCACTTTGTTGACCCTTATCGTGCCGGATAGCCAAGCGATTGGGAAAATGGAGCTGATGTTTTTTGATTCGAAATGTACCGCCAACCTCTGGCGACAAGACCGAAGCACGGGCGAAGTGTTGCATGCTTATGGCGACTTAGAAACAGGAAGTAACGGCTATGCGCTGCATTTTTCAACGGACAGTAAGGTAGCTGGAGCGGCCTTCGCTGATGCTATCGATGCCTTCAACGTGCAATTGATGAAATTGCATACCCGCGATATTCGAAAAGCGCAGGTTAAATCCTGGTACAATAAAGATTCCATCAATGTCATCGTTGGAAAAGACTATCAATTCGGCACAGATAACGAACTTTTTTGGCTCGACCAATCGCTGCGCATCCGCCTTATGACAGTGGCATCAAATGATTATTCAAAACTGTTTTTGTTGAACAGTGAGAAAAAAATATTAAAGGACTCTACTGAAAGCAAATATGGAGTCATTTACCATGAATCCAAACCCTTGGTACAGCCCGATTGTCAAGGTGTCAACAGTGTCATCGCTATTACATTTAAGTCTGATTTTGTTGCCAACTATATGTTTTTTAATCCAAAGCATACATACCGGCTTTATATTGATTATACATTTTGGCACGGAGGAAAAAAAAACAATGAATTTAATATAAACCGCTTTGGTTTGCGAAATATGGACAATGGGGACTTCGTGGATATGGATTTATTCGATTTCGTCAGTAGCGGGTTGCCCATTGTATATATTGACCTGATAAATGGCGTAGTCACAGATAGCTACAGGGGTTGGGATATCCCTAATGCTATTCATTTTATCGAAGATGTTTTTAGGGCTAGTGCGCTGCCGTATGAATAGACTTGTTCGTGCTTGATTATCAGATAGTTACTTCCAAATGATAATTCCAAAGCCCTGCACATACTCCTATTATTTTGTCGTAATTGATTAGCGATGTTGCGCCTCGTAAGCGGGCATATTTCCTGTTCGCATAACATAAGCCAATCCGTCAAGAATATCATGCCCCCTCTTTCGCAGGGTCTTGATGACACTCATAAATGCGGCACGGGCATCAGCC
>JAIPBL010000043.1 GCA_021739645.1 Saprospiraceae bacterium
TGCCCTGAAAGGGCTTTTATTGCCAAAAAAGGCCCGCATATATCCGTTTTGCGGGGTTTTGTTTATTCGCCATAAAATAATGGACATTAAATATGCTCCCCGCAGGATTGATTTAATGGCTTCATGTGCTGCTGCATGAAGCTGGTTTATCATTTGAATCGGGCTGGGGGAGTTTTTTCACAGTCTGCGTTAAACAATACTCATCATGCAACTCGAAGAAATAAAGTCTAAAATCACCCCCATCCTGCTCAAGCACCAGGTAAAGCGGGCAGGGATTTTCGGCTCTATGTCCACGGGGGAATTCACCAAAAAAAGTGATGTGGACATACTTGTAGAATTAGGCAAGAAAATCAACCTATTGGAATTCGTGAGCATCAAATATGAATTGGAAGATTCGTTGGGCCGCAGCGTGGATTTGGTGGAGTATGATGCGATAAAACCAAGACTGAAAAACCGTATCCTTTTAGAAGAAATCAGAATATATGGCTAAGAAAAAACGAGACGACCTGGTTTCCCTTGATGATATTCTTGAAAGCATCGAGAAAATTGAAGATTACATACATGGTATGAGCGAAAGGGAATTTGAACTTAGTTCGGAAAAGCAAGACGCCGTTATCCGAAGGATAGAGATAATTGGCGAAGCAGTGAAAAACATTTCCGAAAAGACAAGGGAAGAGTACCCTGACGTTCAATGGAGGCAAATAGCTGGAATGAGAGACGTTGTTATCCACCAAATATTTTGGCGTGACAATTGGATTGGTCTGGAGAGTGGCAAATTCTGAGATTCCAGCCTTGAAGGAAAAAATTCAGCAAATAAAGGATGAAATAGAAAATGAGTAATTCCCAATATTTCATCCAATTCACCGAATTAAGCTAAATTCAGTGCATGAATTCACTGTATTCGGCTTAATTCGGTGAATTGAGACAATACCCCTACTTCTCCCCCACCACCTCCACGCCCTTCGGCAGCAGCAGCCTCTCCAACGGCGGATCCTTTTCCAGCTCCATTTGCAGGCATCGGCGGCCAATGGGGATATTGTTCACATAAGACTCCTCGGCCAACGTTAAACCCTGCCACATATAGAGGCGAATTTTAGGCGTAGCCTTCACCCATACATCACATTCGGTCGTGCCGACATTTGCCTTGCCTGCGGGCGTCATTCCCATGTTTTTCAGCATTTCGTTGCCGACTACCACCATGTCCTTGGTATTGTACTGGTCAGCTGTTTTGATAATTGACTGGCTATCGAAGTACCTGGCTTTTTTTGTTTTCACATCGTAAACATAGCGGCGCTCACCTTCGAGGTATTGTGCCTCATCCGTCTCTTCGTTGAAAGTGCCCAATTCCGTGCTGGTACGGGTGTACTTGGCCTCCCGCCAGCCCCAGTGGTCGAAGAAGATATGCTCCGTGCCGTTAACCGCCCCATCGAGGCGAAAGATAAGCGCTCCCTTTTCAATGCCGTATCGTTTGTAACCAGCCGCCACCATCTGCTCGGCAGTGCGGGGAGTCCCAGCAATATGAGGTTTTACGACAGGCTGCACCTCCGGCGCAGGCCTTGAAACAGCAACCGTGTGTGGCTGTGGGGCGGTCATTTCCAGTGCGGCTTCCACCGTTTTATCATCGTTGGTACAGGAAAAAAGGGACATTGCCAGGAAGGTGACAGACAGTAAGCGCCAATTGGATTTCATCGAAAAACAGGATTGCGTTGGGGAGGGCGGTTCTGGTGTTGCAATTATGTTGCCTAAAACGATTCTTTCCTTTCTAAGCTGTGACCTGCATAAAACCCTCACGTCCAATCAATCAAATGTCTGTGTTCCAATTAATTTTTGGAATATACGAAGGGCTGCCACGAAACGTCGAGGCAGCCCTTCTTTTGAGTTTTGAGTTTCGGGTTTTGAGTATGAGGCCCAACTTGAAACTCAAAACCCAAAACTCAAAACTTATTCAACCAGCACCAGTTTACCCGTCACCGCTTCGCCCGCCGTTTGTAGCCGGAAGAAGTAAGTGCCTGCCGCTAGCAAATCCAACCGATTGATTTTCAGCTCATTGTAGCCCACAGCAAAGCTGCCCTGTTGTGTTTTCATCAACCTTCCGGCAGCATCAAACACAGTCAGGGTAGCTTCCTGCGCTTCGGAGAGCGTGAAACCAATGGCAGTGGATTCGCTGAATGGGTTAGGGCTTATTTTTAGGGATGAGGAATGAGGGGTGAGGGGTGAACCCTCAAACTTCAACGCCACATCCAGCAGCTCGCCGTTTTCAAAATAGGCTTCTGCCCGTGTAAAGTCGGAGCTGATGCGGAGTGCTTCCGAGAGGTTGGCGTTTTCCCTTGCGGAAAAAGTTAGGCTGAAAAGCACGGCATCATCTGGCAAGTTGGTGGGCATGATGTCGTTCCACGAAGTGGTCAAAACGCCCTCATCCAGCAAACGGAATCCAAAGTTGGCCTCGCTCAGAGAAGCCAGTTCGCCCATTTCAACCTGCTGAAAATCAAGCAGTTCCGTATCGAACCGCAGCGTGAACTGATAGCCGACAATGTCCCTGAAATTTTTCACCGTAAAATCAACACGCTGCGCCTGGCCTGCTTTCAATGCCTCGTCACGCACTGGAAGTTGGAGCGTTTCACCGCTTCGTTCTTCAGCCGGAGCATCAAAATCGTTCGGTGCGGCATTGCCGTTCACGTCGCCGATTTTTATGGCGATAAAATCCACGGCGGTCATGTTGCCCGCAAAATCGTTGATATTGTAAACCTCCGGGAACGGCTCCTGGAACGGGTTCAACGGGTCTGGGAAAACATAGCTGGCATCCACAAACCGCCACGACTGGTTGTTGGCAAACTTATTCGTGATGTGCAGCACTGCCTTCTGGATTTCCACGATGTCGAAGGTCGTCACCGAATTGGAGTGGTTGGCGTCGGCAGCGATGATTTTGTACGGCGAGTCCAGCGTATCCATGTTGAGGATGTGCCGCCTGATGACCACGATATCGAAGGTCGAAACGCCGTTCACCAGATTGGTATCCTTTGCTGGCGCAACGGTGTAGTCACCACCGAGCGGCACAGCCGAAAAGCCAAAATTGCCGCTGGCATCGGTCATGGCCGACTGCGAAAGCGGGTCGTTTAGGTTGACGTGGACAGCCTGCACATTGAAGCCCATTTCGTTGGTGATGGCACCGCCAACCCCTGCGAAGAGCGGGTTACTACCACAAAATCCCATGTTGTCCTGCACGATGAGGAAGGTGGTGCAAAAGTCTTGGTTGCCGCTGGCATCCGTCACCCACAGCTCAATGGGTTGCTGGCCGAGGTCGTCGCAGTCGAACGTAGCGCTCGTATTGTTGACGTTTGGTGAAAACGATAAAATTACCGGGCCACAATTGTCGGAGCTGCCCGCATCAAAATCGCTGGCCCAAGTGGTCACCATGCCCGTCTGCATCAGCTCGATGACGAGGCCGTTTTTGCAGTACGGCGTTGGCTTTTTATCATCTTTTACCAAAATGGAAATCGAACAAGTGCCGCTGTTTCCGCAGCCGTCGGAGATGACGTAGTTGGCCGTGTAGTTGCCGGGGTTCACGTTCGGGAACGGCCCATAGCCGTTGCCGAAGCTACTCGTGATGCTCACGCTCACGTTCTGGCTGCAATCCTGGATATTGGTCACCTGCGGCAATGTGATGGTCGCCTTGCAGTTGGCGCCCACTGCCACCACCATGTTGGAGGGGCAGGTAAAAGTCGGCGCTTGGTTGTCGGTCACCATGATGATTTGCGCCTTTTCCCAGATGCCGGTATTGCCGCCAGGCACGTAAGTACACCAATTGATGACTTTCCAGGTACGCACTATTTTGAAACAGGCCGGGCCGGACACCGTGAACACCTGGTCAGTGAAATTGGTGGCCAACAGCTCGCAATCGCTCGTGGTGACTGGGGCATTGTACGGTGCAGGCAAATTGGAAGGTATCAGGTCGTTCAGGCTCACGCAACCCGAAACGGCGTAGTCAGGTGGGAAAACAATGTTGGCGGGCGTGTTGTCCACCAAGTTGATGGTCTGGACGCAGGTGCTGACATTTCCGTTGCCGAGTGTCGCTTTCCAGGTTCGCACGACGCTGCCCACGTTGCACATGTTCAGGTTGGTGACATCAGTGTGGGTGACGACGGGCGTTCCGCAAGCTGCCGACGCTGTGGCCGTTCCCGTGAGGCTCAGGTCGTTCGGGTCTTGCGTACAGTTGATGGTCAGGTTGGCCGGACAAATGATGGCTGGCTGCGAGTTGTCGGTCACGTGTACCGTCACCATGCAGGAGTTCGTGTTGCCGCTGGCGTCGGTGCCCTGCATTTGCACGGTCACGTCGCTGCCCGAGTCGTCGCAACAGAATTTTACCGAAGGTCCATAAATTGGCTGCGTACCGCAAGCCGCCGTCATGCGCCGCACGGTGAAGGCCACGTTGCTGCAATTGTCGTAGCTGCCGTTGTTGAAGGTATTGGGGTAAACCAGTGCCATGCCGTTGCTGTTGAGCGTCACGGTGGTGTATGAAACGCATATCATGGTCGGCGAGTCGTCGTCCACCACGGTCAGTTTCATGGTGCAGGTAGCGAGGTTTCCGCAGCCGTCCGTGACGTTGTAGGTGATGTTGTAAACCCCCACGCTCACGTTGTTGATGACGCCGCCATTGCCGTTAACTTGCCCCACTGGCGTGTTCATCGTTACGGTAAAACTGGTGGAACAATCATCGGAAATACCGACTGGGGGCAGTATCACCGTGGCTTTGCACTGCGTAGCAGAAGTGGTGCCAGCCGTCAAGTCGGCAGGGCAAGTAAGCGTTGGCGGGTGCGTGTCTTTCACCGCAATAATTTGAACATGTGTTTGAATGGTGCTGGTGCACCAGCTCACCACGGTCCAGGTGCGCAGGATTTTGTAGCTGGCTTGGCAAAGCGGGATGGTCTGGTCGCTGTACGTGACGGCCATGTTGCAGTAGCCCGTGCCGTTGGGTATCGGGAAGCCGCCGATACTGGGTGCGCCCGTGTTGGCGGGGGTAGTGTTCGGGTTTACGCAGTCGAGCATCGGTGCACCGAAGCCGTCGAGGTGCGGTGGCCAAGTGATGTCGGCCACGGTCGGCTTCAGGATGTTGATGGTTTGGGCACAGGAACTGACGTAACCACCCAAGTCCACCGCCATCCAGGTGCGGGTGATGATGGCGGTGTAGTTGGTGCCAGCGCAACCAAGCACCTGGGTCTGGCTGGTGTGGCTGATGGTGAAATCGGAGCAGTCCGTAGCAGTGGCCGTGCCGGTGCTGGCCGGTGTGGTTGGCGCCGTGCAGGCCACCACTACGTTTGCTGGACAGGTGAGTGTGGGTGCGAGTTTGTCCTCGATGTTAATGTAGCCCCAACAGGAGTTTCCCGAAGCCGTGTGCTTCACTTTCGCAATCAATGTCTGACCGATATGGGTCGCATTCACCACCGGACTGGTGGGGATGGGCGCATTGTTCAGGTTCATGACGGTGACTTCAAAAGCCGACGGCCCGTTTGGTGAGCAGTTCGTCGGGTTCTGGAGAATCATGTTGTAAAGAATCGTGCCCTGGCAAGTAGCCGGGAGCGAGACGTTCGTGGAGTTGGAGCAGGCCATGCTGCACTGTGCGTTGAGTGTCGTGGCTGCCGATACGCTGAGGAGCATCAGGCTGCCTTGTAGGAATAGGTGCTTGAAGGCACTTTTGAAAACGGACGTTTTGGTTAAAGAACGGAAAAATGCCCGGTTTTGGAAAACGGGTGTAATCGTTTTTTTCATCGGATTACTTAATTTGTTGTGTAAAAATCGGTTAATAAATCGGTGTAAGAATTGCCTTGATTTTTATGGCCAAACTTTTTCAACCAACTGAAAATCAAGCTATTGGAATCATAATCTGTTAATAGCAGACATAATAATCTACCAGGCCAAACAGCAAGCTGTTTAACAAAAAGCCTTCCTCCAAAATATCACCGGGCCAACGAAGGGTATGCCCGGAGCTTAGTTCCAGTAAGTGTGGTAAATTCCTGAAGTGTGCTTATTGGGTTATTATATGATTGGGATATTGAGATATTGGCAACCTTGCCAATCCTAAAATATCACTATATCATCATAACACAATAGCACAAGAGTGTGCAGTTAAAACGATAGCATCGGCGCCGCCTAGCGCAGTTCGTTGCATACCGCAACTAGCCGAATCTATATGTAAAAGGGTAGATAAAACGATGGCCTAAGGACGCTTCACGAAGCGTTCAAAATGATTGGTTTGGCCTTAAAGATTTCAGGAAAGATAAGATGAAGTAAAAAAGCGGAATACGAGTGTGCTAAGTTTTGGATAATACTTTTCATGGGAAAATCGGTTACGGATTATAAAATCGGTTCGTTCAAGTGAGGCAAAGGTAAATAACTAGTTTGTATTAGCAAATGGTTTTTTAAAATATTTAATGTGTGCCCTACCCTTTATGCCTATCCTGCTTTGCCACGTTGAGATTAGCTTTGGCAAAACAGCCTAAATTGAACTGACACCAATGACCCGTCTTTCAAAACATAAATTTGAAAATAAAATAATTTTCAAAATTGTCGTTTGAAAAAAAAAAAAAACCACCTCAAAATTTTGCAATATTGTGCCAAGAACATACATTTGCCAAGTGGAATAATTGGGCAACTTTCAATGCCCTTCTTTAGAAAAAATTTGCTTACCCATCGTTTTCAAACCCAGGCGGCAAGCGTGTGCCGTTTGAGGTCTTGTTGATTGCTGCAGCCGACACGCAGCAACCTGTATGATTGTCCAATTTCCGTTGGAAGTTTCTTAAAAAAAGTGAAGAGCATTGAGCTTGCCAATGCCATGTGCCCAAATCGCAAAAAGAAAAACGGCCCCACTGCGCCAACAGCGGACCGTCCGATGATTAACTTATTTCGTTAACCAATTAAATCAGTGCAAAATTATGAAAAAGCATGAAAAAGACTTGACAAAATTTCGTTTGCCTGCCATGGCTGGGCAATTGCATCGGTGCTTGTGCGCTTTTCTTTTGTTGATTAGCCTTTGCATCTTGCCTTTAGGGGCACAAACTCCCTGTGAGCCAGAGGCACAGTTTCTTGCCACAGTTACACACAACAAGCTCAATCTCCAAGCCGCTATGCCCAACGTGGAATATACGACCTACTCATGGTCAACTACTGGTCTCAGTGGGCTTATGGGGGCTGGGAAGGCAATTGAAATTGACTTGCCTTCAACAGAAACAAATTTTACCGTAACGTTAAGTGTAGTCAATGATTACCTAAATGCCACCTGTAGCAAGGTCGTTGCTTTGTATACAAGGTGTGACACAGCGAATTTTACCTACATCATAAATCCAGACCAATGCACAGTCAGCTTTATGCCTACTAACTCAAATGTCATTAGCCACCATTGGGAGTTCGGTGATGGGACTTCATCTAATGAGGCAGCGCCTGTTCACTTTTACCCGCAGACAGGATTCTACATAGTAGTACATACAGTAACCCAATCAGGGCCAAATGGTGAAATCTTTGTTTACACATGTTTAAAAGGAATTTGGGTAGAATGTAACGGTGGTGGTGGCGGTGTAATCCCAACAGACGAATGCTGTAGGCTAAAAACATGCTTCATGCATCCTATTCAAGACCCCAACTATGCTTACTATTGGGAGTTCGGTGATGGCAAGACCAGTACCGAAATGAACCCTTGCCATTATTATGACAATGTATCAACCTATCCAGTTAGCATGGGTGGTACTCCAACCGTCACTGTGAAAAGATGTTACACCCCTCTGGGAGGAGTTCAGACTTGTCTGGATTTCTCAGTGAGCCTGGTCAGTAGCCAACACCCTGCGGCGATTTATGTAGGAGAACCAGGACTTACTACCTCAATCTACGTTGTTAGCAGTATAGATGGTCAGCCATTATTCCCCGGCAACTCTTTGCAAGGGCCCTACAATGGCCCCAATGGCACGGTGCCAAAAGAAGTCCACATCATGGGAGAGCTTCAGTTCAATAAAAGTTTTGACTTCCTCAATTTTGTTGACTTCTGTATGGATCCTTGTGCTGGAATGGTTGTGGAACACCATCGCAACCTGAAGTTCGACAACAATATTAGTGTAAGGAATAAATGTTGCCTCTGGCGTAGCATTGATATTGACCATTCCGCAACTTTTACTTCATCAAACGATAATACCATTCGTGGGGCTCAATACGGGCTGAGAACAAAAAGCGATATGGCAGTGATGGACATCAGCGAGACCCATTTCGACTCAAACTGGGTGGGCATCTTCCTGCGGCACCCGCTCACCATCAGCAGGTTCGATAACAATACTTTCGTCTCTGACTACACCGACCCGCATTGCACCCCTTTGCCAGGAATCCCGCCACCTTCCTGCGACAATGAGGTACAGGTCATGGCTCAGGTTCCGCACCTCCAGCGTGGCTTTGCTGGCATCGTAGGCAAAAACACCATCCTCAACCTGCCTGCAGGTAGCGTCGGAAGCAATAACGATTTCACCTACATGGACAACGGCATCTGGTTGCACGACTCCGATGCAGAGGTTCGTCGGTGCAACTTCCTTGAAATCAAGGACTTGGCCTATGGTTCAAAGAGTGGCAATGCCATCCGTTCCAATATCTACAATGGCTCCCATTCGCTGAGACAATGGGGCAACGGCACTTCCATAACTGAAACCACCACCGGAATCAGGATGTATGCCGACTCCTACGGCAACATTTTGGACAGCCGAAACAATAGCATAACCGTGAGCAAGTATGGCTACCGCCTCGAAATAGGCGGCACGCTGGCACAAGGAAGCGTCATCAGGGACAATAGCATCCAAAGCGACCTTTATGGTATTGACGCTACCAAGAAAAACGCTGAAAATGTACCCTCCCACCTGAGCATCGCCATGAACAACGTCACCGTAAATAACGGAACCGATGAAGGTATTGGCATTCTAGTGAATGATGCCGTACCACCCATAGCGGCCACCACCATCCATGACATACACGTGCTGGAAAACGGGGTCACCCTGAACAATGGAAGGACTGGCATAGAGGTCAGCAATTTCAGAAACGCCGATGTGGCCTTCAACGTGGTGCATGTGAACGATACAGGGGGCGGTGGGGTAGACCCGTTCCCGCCAATGGGAATCTATTTGGAAGGTGGTAATAAGAACCTCGTTCGCTGCAACACCATCATTGGAACTTTCCCAGGTGGTGCCCAGCATTCTATTGTCACCGAGAAAAGCTACGATAACCTTATCTCCGGAAACGGACTCAGTTCCACGGCCATCGGCATTGATTTCAGGAACTTCTGTGGCACCACTACCGACCTGACCTGCAATACCATGCAGAACCACTTAGCCGGGCTACGCTACTGGGAAGATGCACGAACGGGAAATCAATACTACAAAGGCAACCAATGGCTCGGCACTTGGCCACAGAGTACTATAGGTGCTTGGCATTTATCAACGGATGAAAATGTTATTTGGGATTCAAAATACAGGGCCAAACAAGGCACCAACCAGTGGCCACCAAGTATTGATGTCATGATAACCAACCCCGCTTGGTTTACCAATGCTGGTAATTTGGTCATTTGCAACACTGGCTGCGACGTAATGCTGCAACCGGACAGCACCAATGAACTTGACATGGCCATTAGCAGTTCCAACCTGAGTGTACCTGCCAATAGTGATATTTATAATTGGGACGCCCGCCGCTACCTCTATGGCAAACTGTCCGCTAACGCTGTATTGGCTAATCAGAGTACGGCCTATTCTTCTTTCTTGAACAACCAAAGCAGTACCACGGTCGGGTTGCTGTACAACTCGGCCGCTCAGGTGCATGGGCTTTTCAACCTATCATTGAGTACCAGTCAAGCTTTGGATGCCAACCTAGCGGCCATTGAAGCGGCCCGTACCAATATCTCGGACATGGACGCCAGCTTGGCATCAGGAATTCTGACGGAAGAACAGCAAGCAAGTCTGTTGGCAGACAAAGAAACCGAATTGACAAACCTGGCCAATCTTCAGTCCAGCACTACCCAAATAGCGACGCAATTGGCCAGCGACCGTTCAACATCTGCCGCTGCCGTTATTTCCTCCAACGGCGGTATTGCCGTCACAGCTCAATTCGAACAAAACGAAAAGACCCTGCTCGACCTCTACCTGAACACGGATGCTAAAAACCTACCCGCTACCTTGGCCCAAAAGGCACAAGTATTAGGCATAGCGCAGCAATGCCCCGAATCGGGCGGGTACAGCACGTATTGGGCTAGGGCATGGTACTGTGCCATGACGGGCGTTGTGGTAAAACCTTCAAACTGTCTTTATGCATCGGAAAGGAGTTCAGAAGGAAATATCTTGCCTCAAGTGGTTGCCGAGGTGGAAGGTTTCTTCACGCTAACACCCAACCCCGCCCAGGATTTTGTGCTGGTACAATTGGGCACTGATGCAGATTGGACGGATGCCACCCTCAGCTTACTCGATGCCACTGGGATTATCCGCATGACCGAAATGATTGGACAAGGAAGGAATGAAATGAATCTGCCTACAACGACCTTGGATAACGGTCTCTACTGGGTGTCCATCAAAACACAAGATGGAACATTCAGGCTTCAGCGCCTTGCAGTCATTAGATGATGATTGTGGCTGCCCCGTGAACCGTTGGCGAGAGGCACGGGGCGGCCTTACTTTATCTTCAAACACAATTCAAATGAAAAAACCCATATTGTTCATCCTGATATCAGCAGTCGGTCTCGCATCCTTCGCCCAAAAACACGATTACAACTGGATAGTGGGATACGACAGCGCCGATCCCCTCGGCATCAGCGAGACTATGCTCCTCACCTTCAACACTGACCCACCGTCAGCAACTTGGCATCCCGTTGCCTTTGGCCTCGTCGGTACGAGAGCGACCATGAGCGATACAGGTGGTACCCTAATATTCTACTCTAATGGCATCAAAATCCACGACGCCGACGACCAACTCATGCCCAACGGTGATAGTATCAATGTTGGAGAAGTGGCTTTTGCTCATTGGGATGGCTACATCTCAGCCTTTGGGATGTTCTGCTTGCCCTATCCTGGAAATCCTGACAAATACTTCATCAGTCATACAAGGCTAGAATATTATACCTCCCCGGCTATCATTGTCCCCGACCTACTCTATACAGTGGTGGACATGAGCCTCAATAACGGCAAGGGTGCAGTCACTCAAAAAAACCAGCAAATCAAGAGGGGCTTCTATCTAGAAAGACCTAGCGCTGTACGTCATGCCAATGGAAGGGACTGGTGGGTTGCCGTTCCTGAGCTACACAAAAACAGCATCTTCACCTATCGGTTATCACCTGAAGGCGTGGTGGATACCATGCCACAAGTTATTGGGTACAAACCATCTTGGCCAGACTCCGCCATTGCCCCAGGCCAGAACTTTTTCTCCCCGGACGGATATCGCTACATAGACATTGACTATGTCAACGGAATACGAATCTACGACTTCGACCGTTGCACCGGGCTGTTCAGCAATTATCGGTGGATCAAGTTCCCTGTGACGCCAAAGGCGGGCTACGGAGCCATGTCCCCCAATTCCAGGTTCCTATACCTCACCACCGACAACAGCAACCTCATGGTGCAGTTCGACCTTTGGGCCGACGACATCGCCGCATCCGCTGATACTGTGGGTATCTTTGATGGCTTCATCGAGGACGCATACGATGCTAGGTTTCTGGATATGGCCCTTGGGGCCGACGGCAAGATTTACAGTGCTTCCAACACTAAGCACATGCATGTCATCAATGACCCCGACGTAAAAGGCACGGCTTGTGGTTTCGTCCAAAGACAGGTATCCCTGCAAAGCTTCGGCAATGCCCCACCCGTCTACCCCAACTACCGCCTCGGCCCCATAGACGGCAGCCCCTGCGACACGCTGGGGATTGATGTGGCGGCGGAGGAAGTGGTGCCTGTGGAAGCTGCTGTTTTTGGAATTTACCCCAACCCAACTAGGGAAGCGATTAACCTGACTGGTCAAGTGCCACTATATGGAGATACCAATTGGGAATTGTACAATTCCTTGGGCAAAACCGTAATGGCCGAGCGTCTGTCTCCTGGAAGCCAATTCCAAACCATTGCACTCAAAGGATTGGCTTCCGGCATTTATTATTACAAATTAACCACGGATGCAAAAACCATCCAATCAGGTAAAATAATCATCCAATGACCTAAAGACATGGTGTGCCGCTGCGCCAACAGCGACCCGCCCGATTTTCAACTTTTTTCTTAATCAATTAAATCTCTTTTCAACATGAAAAAGCATGTAAAAAACTGGAGAAACGCCAATCAACTGAATTGGCAAAACATTCCTCGGCTTTGCTGTAAACTGGTGCTGCCGCTGCTGCTGTGGGGGGTGGTAACAGCCAACGTGACAGCAACTAGCTTGGACTATTGCCCCTGTATTGATAGCGGCTACAACATTGGGACACCCAATGACCCAACGAGTGTGACCAACTTGGGGTCGAGCGGATTGCCAACGGGAGGAGTTTCCGGTGCCTGCATCAGTATCAACGGCAAGCTCCGAATCACACTCGACTACACCTTCACCAACTGTGGCTTTGTGATGAACGAAGGGGCTGAAATTGAGGTGGTGTCTGGTAAGACACTTACCGTTCTTAACAGTTCATTGGTGGGGTGCCTAAAGATGTGGAAGGGAATTACAGTAACCACAAACGGCAAATTGTTTATGGAAACCAGTACCGTAAGAGACGCTCAATATGCCGTACAGATGAAGAACCTTTCAAACTATCATCTATTCGACAACACTTTTGATGCCAACTATGTGGGGTTTTATGTAGCCTCAGTATCACCTAGCCAAGGCAATTCCATTGCCCCTATTTCAGGCCCAAATGCTTTTGCGGAAAACCATTTTCAAAAAACCTTTCAATTACTTCCGCCCTATCAAGGCCAGACTCCATCACCTGGAGGTGTGCCCTATGCAGGTATCCTTGTCAACAATCTAAACGCCTTCACGGTTGGAAGTCAAACCAATGGCAGCATTGTGAACCATTTCACCAACTTAAGGAACGGCATAATTTCCAATGCCTGCCTTAACAACGTCTATTCAGGATTGGACATCACTAACTTGTCTTCTGAAGGCATCGGGGTTTATATCTACAAGCCCGCTGGAAAGATAACTGTCCGAAACTCAACCATGTCAAACCTTAGGTATGGCGTCTCGGGCTTCCAATGCAAGGAAGTTGATATCCTTAGCAATACCGTTACTACCAACCTGCATGGGTTCAACCTTTATGGGTCCACCAAGGGGGCACTTATACAAGGCAATACCGTGGTCAATGACCCAGCCATGCCTTCGAGTACCCATTCTATCGTCATCCTGCAAGGGAGCAACGGAACGAGTCCGCACAGGGTCTTGAACAACACGCTCACACCTAGAAAGGATGCCATAAGTCTTCAAAACTTGAATGGAAAACTGGTGGTTCAAGGAAACGTTATTTCTTTGAATTCCACTTTGTCATCACCTTATGGCGTATTCGGGTATTATTTATCAGGGCCAACAACCATTAGTGACAATATCATCACCAAGTCAAGTGGAATAAACAACAGTGGTGCGGGCATAGTCATGGCCACCTGCAAAAACTCCCAAATCACTACCAACACCATTTCAGGGGCAGTTGGAGCACGGCTGAGTGCTGGTATTATCTCATCTGACTCACCGTTGCAGTTGTTCTGCTGTAACAACATTACCCAAACGAAAATAGGAACTGTCTTGGGTGGAGCTTCAAACGACACCCGTTTTGCCAATTCCATATTTGGGGCGCACGAGGTGGGGCTGCAAGTTGGTGGCCAGATTTCCCCGCAGCCCAATTATGGGAATACTTGGGTAGGTGCAAGTTCGTCTCTTTGGGACGCACAGTATTTGGGAAGTAATCAAAACATTTCAAACTCCCTGTTCACTACCGACCATGCGCTTATCCCCAATGGGTATTCAAAAATCAAAGTACCCACAGGTGCAATGCCAAGCCAATGGTTTGTATTCCAAGGAACCGACCCAACCTGCGGTAGCCAGGTAAACTGCGGCGTAACGCCCTTCCCGCTGGTAGGCGACAGCCCCAACGACTTCAACGGCAACGTGTTGACGGGCGCCGACCTATCCGCACTGACGCCGCCCACCAGCAACTACACCATGGACCAGGTGCTGAACTGGAATACGCAGCGCTACCTGTACCAAAAACTGACGACCCACACAGGCTTGGTCAGCTGGTCGGCAGCGGTCACTGCGTTCTACAACAATGCCCAGAATGGCCCGGTTGGGCAGTTCTATTCCGTCCATGAAGGCATTAGGACGCTTGGGTTCCCACCTTCTTCGATGAGCGCAGGCTACGACCAGCTCTTGCAGGGCATTGAAACAGAGACAGACGCTTACCAGTTGGATTTGAAGCTGCAAGACTTGGCTTACATGGATGCGCAAATTGCATTGTGGAAGTCGAACCGCATCAATGAACTGGTTACGGAGTTGAATGGCATCAGCACTACCGCCCAGTACCAACAGAACGAAAAGGACATGCTGCTGCTCTACCTCCAGACGGTGGCACAGGACATCACCAGCTTTACGGCTGCCCAACAATTGGCCATTGACGCGCTCGCCAACCAATGCGCCCTCGACGCTGGCTCGGGCGTGAATTGGGCAAGAATGATGCGGCAGTATTACGCTGAAGGCTGGGACTGGCAGGACGATTGTATGCCATTGGCCTATCGTTCCGAAGAAACGGCAAGCCAAGCAATTGCAGAAAACAAAGCGGCTACTTTGTACCCCAACCCAGCGAATGGGCAAGTAACCCTATCGTTCAATGAACCTTTGAAGGATGGCGGTTCAGTCACCATTTACGACCTGCAGGGCAGGTCACTTTTTTCAAAAGAAGTGCCACCCGGCGACGGTGAGGCCATACTGGCCACCAATAGTTTACCAAATGGATTCTACACCGTGAAGTTAACGGCAGATGGAAGGGTTTTAAGTGCCCTGAAACTGGCCATCGCACATTGATAAATCTTTAACTTGGGAGGCTTGTTGGCGCAAGCCTCCCTTTTCATTTTCATCATGAGACCATTTCTTTTCCTTTTTTTTGTTTGTTCAACCCTGTCAGCCTTTGCTCAAAAAGAGGACTATTTCTGGTTCTTCGGCAGCAAGACCCCTCCCGACAGCATTTATTCCACCTGTACCATTGACTTCAACAACAGCCCACCGCAAATCAACCTGCGCTACGAGTTCATTGGCTTCAACATGACAAATGCCAGCATCTCGGACTCCCTTGGCAACCTCCTTTGCTATACCAATGGCGCTGTGCTATTCAATGCCGTAGGGGATGTCATCGAAAACGGGCACGACCTGCACTCGCCTACTTCTTTCCCATTTGGGTTTACTGCATTACAAGGTGGTATCATATTTCCGTTTCCAGACCATGCAGATAAGTTTATTTTTATTTCAGGCGTCATGAAATTGGATGCAATTGCAGACCCCCATCTCAATCCAATGACCTACACCACCATTGACATGACTGCGAACAATGGCGCAGGCGAGGTCATCGAAAAAAACATGCCGTTCAATTATGACACCCTGCACTTCGGCAAGCTCCATGGCCTGCCCCATGCCAACGGTAGGGACTGGTGGCTGGTGGTGCCGCCGGACAAGGACAAGAACGAGTTCTACAAGTTCCTCATCACCCCTAATGGTGTTAGCCTCTACGACAAGCAACAGCTTGGCGATCTGGCATACCCTGGGCTGGGGCAGGCCGTTTTTTCGCCAAATGGCGAGTGGTACGCCATCTATGATTGGTTTGGGATTATTGGCTCCTTCCAAGGCAGCAGCATCCAGTTGTTCCGTTTCGACCGATGCACGGGCCAACTGAGCGACCCTATCAAGATGGTCTATGAAAACCTTGGGCTTCCTGGTGGCGTCGCCTTCTCTGCAAATTCAAGGTTTATGTATGTTTCCGCATGGGACAAAATCCACCAGTTTGACCTTTGGGCAACTGATGTCCTCGCCTCGAAAATAACTGTGGCAGAATATGATGGCTTCTTGGACGAACGGGGGCTGGCCACCCGGTTTTTCACCATGAAACTCGCCCCTGACAACAAGATTTACATCAGTGTCTCAAACTACGACTCACGCTACCTGCACGTCATTGACCAACCCGACTCGCTCGGCATTGCTTGCAACGTGCAGCAGCACAGTGTCGTGTTGCCTATCTACAACCTGTTCTCCATCCCAAACACGCCTGTATTTCGCATCGGCAAGATGGTGGGCAGCCCGTGCGATACCATCTTGAGCAGTAGCGTGGAGGTGAACCCAGATTTAGTGAAGTTTGAGCTGCACCCCAACCCTGCTTCTTCTTTTGTGGAAATCAACTGCGAACTGCCTTCCGGCATAACAGCAAGCTGGCAGCTTTTCAATATAGCGGGCCAACTGACCAGCCAAGTAGAATTGACTAATACTGGCCAAAATTTGATTTCGCTGGAGGGGCTTCAGAGTGGACTGTATGTTTACAAAGTAATCTATGAAAATCAGGCCGTGCAGCACGGGAAGCTGGTCATTGCTAAATAACCCAATTATCATCAACATGAAGTATCACATGAAATTTCTTGCACTTGTTTTCTCAATGATGGCCGCTATCTCCTCCTATTCCCAAAAAGAAGATTACGTCTGGATGCTAGGTGGTGGTGTCAACATACCGGATACACAATACACCCTTCTTGTCATGGACTTCAAAATAGGACTCCCAACTTTCTCCAATACCTATTTACAATACCCTGAAATGGAAGCCCCAACTAATACAAGCATTGCCAATGCAAGCGGCAACTTGGTCTGCTATACCAATGGGATTAGTATCTACAACGCCAACCATGAAATCATTGAAAATGGTGCTGACTTACATTCCCCAACTTCTTTTCCCGGTGGTTATACTGCTGTGCAGGGGGGGATTTTATTGCCATTTCCTGATAATATCGGAAAATATATGTTGCTGTCGTGCAACGATATTCATTTCTATCATGATGGTTGGCTAACACCTGGCTGCTATCCTACCACCTATACGATTATTGATATGAACGAGAATAATGGGGCAGGGAAAACGCTTGAAAAAAATATCCCCATCAACTTCGATACACTACTTTATGGACAGTATCTAGGCATACAACATGGCAACGGTAGGGACTATTGGACAATTGGTGCCCCAACTTATGACTCAAACAAGTTTTACAAATACTTAATTGACCCGACTGGCATTAAGCTTCACGACACACAAGAAATAGGGCTAAATATTAACCCTGGCCTCGGCCAAGGTGCCATTTCTCCAAACGGTGAAAACATTGGCTATTATGAGTGGTTCGGCATAGCTGGAATTTCTTCGAATGTCAGCATTGACCTTTACCATTTCGACCGCTGCTCCGGTGAGCTGTCCGACCATACCCAAATCATCTATCCAGGGTTGCAAGCCCCCGGCGGCATCGCCTTCTCCCCCAATTCCCGATTTGTCTATACTCCCGCTTGGGACAAAATATACCAGTTCGACCTCTGGGCAACGGACATCCCCGCTTCCCGCATCACCGTGGCCGAGTACGACGGCTTCCTCGACGAGCGGGGGCTGCCCACCCGCTTCTACCAGCCCAAGCTGGCTCCAGACGGGAAGATTTACATCACCGTCTCCAACGTCAACTCCCGCTACCTCCACGTCATTGACCAGCCCGACTCGCTGGGGGTGGCCTGCAATGTGCTCCAGCACCACATCCAGATGCCCACCTATCACGACGCCTACATGCCGAACCACCCCGTCACCCGGCTGGGCAAGATGGTGGGCAGCCCGTGCGACACCATCCTGAGCAGCAGTGTGGAAGTGAAACCGGATTTGCTCAAATTTGAACTGCACCCCAACCCTGCTTCTTCTTTTGTGGAAATCAATTGTGAACTGCCCATCGGCAAAACGGCAACCTGGCAGCTTTACAGTGCTGCGGGTCAGTTGGCGAAACAGCTAAAACTGACGAACGGGGGCCAAAATTTGGTTTCATTGGAAGGGCTGCCAAATGGGCTTTATGTTTACAAAATAACCTATGACGACAAGGCCGTGCGGCATGGGAAGCTTGTAATTGCTCGAACTTAAACCAACGTATTTTCATCATCTAAACCATATTCAACATGAATCCAGTATCCAACTACGTTTTTCGATGTATGCTTTGCGTGGCTTTTATGCTATCTCAATTTTTCGCTTCGGCGCTCACCTGTAAGAACGGGGTTTTTGTCACCCTGAATGGCGACGCAGAAGCTACTGTTTCTGCTGAAGAATTTGTGCTGTATAGCAATTCCTGCTGTGGCTCTGGTCTCAATTACGACCTATCGCTCAACAATGGCGCATCTTTTCAGCCCAACGCCACACTCAATTGCGACGACCTAGGGCAATTGCCTATCCGAGTTAGATTTACCGACTGCTTAGGAGTCGTCAATTTTTGTGAATCTTTTGTAATCGTTCAAGGAAATCTAGGCATTTGCGATGTTGGTTGTGGAGGCTGCTGCCTGCCAAATGTCAAATTCCAGCCTTTAACGGTTTCCTTTTACGACGACTATTCCCTCAAGCTCCATGCTTCGTGGTTTAATGATGGGAGTTATTCGGATTGCGCCACCGGGGCTTTGCAGTTCTCCTTTTCATCAAACCCCAATGACACACTCAAAACCTATACCTGTGATGACCTCGGCCAATCTGCTGTACAGCTTTGGGTAACGGATGCCGGAGGTAACCAGTCTTTCGGCGAGACGTTCGTCATTGCTCAATTCGCATTTGGTGACTGCACAGGCACAGGGCCTTGCTTGCCCGCTCCGGTTGCTTACAATGGCATTGTTGTACCACTGAACCCTGTCGGGGAGGCCAGTGTCCACGCAAGGGGATTCGACTTGGCCAGCCATGTCAGCACCTGTAGCAGTGCGACAAGCTTTACCATGGCTTTTTCCGATGACCCAAACGACACTTTGGCCTTTTTTACCTGTGATGACGTGGGGCAGCAGCTTGTCCAAATCTTCGTTCACGACAACCTCGGCAATGTGAACTATATTGAAACCTTCGTGATTGTTCAAGATTTGTCTGACTACTGTGACCCCTCTGGCAACCTCGTGCCGCCCAACGACGACGTCTGCAATGCCTACGACATCAACTACCTCATCAACTCCGGTTGCAAGGAGTACTTTTTCAACATCGGCGCAGATGCCGGCACCAGCGAAGTGACCCCGCCCATGGGAGCTTGCGGTGTACCCAACACTTGGTGCGACGCTGCGACTGTGGCCGAAAAAACGGTTTGGTTCAAATTCGAAGCACCTGCCACCCATGAAATCGCCATCACCACCACGGGCATGAACACCCAATTGGCATTGTGGACAGCCGAATCTTGTGGCGTGCTGAAGGCGGGTTTTGCGGCATTGATTGCCGCCAACGACGATGACCTGTCCTTGACCGGAGGCGGCTCCCGGCTGGTAGCCGAGTGTTTGGAGGCTGGAAAAACGTATTACGTGCAGATGGATGGCCACAGCAATACGGAGGGTGTTTTTGGGCTAAATTTTACAGCAACTGGGCCACCTTGTGACGTTTCCACATCAGAAAGCAAGCTCATAGAAAACGGGTTTGCCATTTTGCCGAACCCAGCTTCTGCGCTTGTAAACCTAGGTGTTCAAACACCTGCCAATTGGCTGGGCGGCCAAGCTGTCATGACGGACGTTGGTGGCAAGGTTGTCCTTGTACAAAATATTGATGGAGAAAACATACCATTATATATTGACCACTTATCACCAGGTATTTATTTCTTGTACCTCCGAAACGGCAGCATCGCAACCACCATGCAAAAACTCGCCATTTTCCACTAAAAAAAGCCCCCCCTGACGAAAACCGTCAGGGGGGCGAAACGTATATGTTGATTGTTTTTAAAAAAACAAGCTTCTGTTTCAATTATGACTTTTAAGATTTTCAGTGCTTACGATTATCCAGATTCAGGAGTTACTGGCCACAATACTGGATTTTCACATTATAAAAATAGAGCACTGCATAGAGAAGATGAGGTCGAGCTTGCTTTTTTAAGCTCCCACCTGACAAGTTTACAGTCGTAGCTTGCTTTTCCATGCTCCCACTGTGAACCAAAGTCGAGCTTGGAATTCCGAGGTCTAGCGTGGCCAAGGATAGCTCCTTGAAAACTTTCCCAATTTTTTCAAAAACCTTCTCACTTCGTTTGCAAACTACCCCAAAAGTGTATCTTTGCGCCGATTTTCGGGAGGGGGTTTCCAAACAAATGGGAACTTTTCAACCGATAAACTAAAAACTTGCCTTTTTTTATGAAAAATATCGGCCATATCAAGCAAATCATCGGGGCAGTCGTGGACGTGAGCTTCTCTGGTGATGCCAAGCTCCCAGAAATCCTCAGTGCCCTCGAAGTTACCCGTCACAACGGCGAAAAGCTCGTACTTGAAGCTCAGCGCCACCTCGGCGAGGACAGCGTCCGCACCATCGCCATGGACTCCACCGACGGTTTGACCCGCGGGATGAATGTCGTTGACACTGGAATGCCTATCTCCATGCCCGTTGGCGAAGCCATCAAAGGCCGCCTGTTCAACGTGGTAGGCGAGGCCATTGACGGTATCGGCCCAGTTTCCCGTGAGAATGAGTACGCCATCCACCGCAAGCCGCCTACCTACGAGGAGCTTTCCGTGGAGAAGGAAGTGCTTTACACGGGTATCAAGGTGATTGACCTCATCGAGCCATACATGAAGGGCGGTAAAATCGGCCTCTTCGGTGGTGCAGGTGTGGGCAAAACGGTATTGATTCAAGAGTTGATCAACAATATCGCCAAGGCGTACGCTGGTATTTCCGTGTTCGCTGGCGTGGGCGAGCGTACCCGTGAGGGCAACGACCTCATGCGGGAGATGCTCGAATCCGGCATCATTGACTACGGCAAGGAGTTCATGCACAGCATGGAAGAAGGCGGCTGGGACCTCTCGAAGGTGGACATGGAAAGCCTCAAGAACTCCAAAGCGACTTTTGTTTTTGGTCAAATGAACGAGCCGCCGGGCGCACGTGCTCGGGTGGCACTTTCTGGTCTGACCGTTGCCGAGTACTACCGTGACGGCGACCTCAACGATCCAACCGGCGGTCGTGACATCCTTTTCTTTATTGACAATATCTTCCGCTTCACGCAGGCAGGTTCTGAGATGTCTGCCCTTTTGGGTCGTATGCCATCAGCCGTGGGTTACCAGCCGACGCTGGCCACCGAGATGGGCCTCATGCAGGAGCGGATTACTTCTACCAAGCGTGGTTCCATTACTTCGGTGCAGGCCGTTTACGTTCCTGCCGACGACTTGACTGACCCCGCTCCAGCAACGACTTTCGCCCACTTGGACGCCACGACGGTATTGAGCCGGAAGATTGCGTCGCTCGGTATCTACCCATCGGTGGATCCGCTCGACTCTACCAGCCGCATCCTCGACCCGAACATTATTGGAGCCGAGCACTACAACTGCGCACAAAAAGTGAAGCTCATTCTCCAGCGCTACAACGAGCTTCTCGATATCATCGCCATCCTCGGTATGGACGAGCTTTCGGAGGAGGACAAACTCGTTGTGAGCCGTGCCCGTCGGGTACAGCGTTTCCTTTCGCAGCCGTTCCACGTGGCCGAACAGTTCACCGGTACACCGGGCGTGCTTGTTACCATCGAAGAAACCATCCGTGGCTTCACCATGATTATGGATGGCGAGATGGACCAGTACCCAGAGGCTGCGTTCATGTTGAAAGGCGGCATTGACGACGTAATCGAAGCAGGCAAGAAATTGCTGGCAGAAACGAAATAATTGAAAATGGAGAATTGAAAATTGAGAATTTGCCACGTGCCATTTTCAATTTTTAATTCTCAATTATCCATTTGGAATGAATATTACCATATTAACGCCCGATAAGGAGATTTTTCACGGTGAAATTGTGTCGGTAAAAGTGCCGGGCACCTTGGGTGAGTTTCAAGTACTGAAAAACCACGCTCCCATCGTTTCTTCCCTCAACAAAGGCACGGTGACGCTGGTGACAAACGGTGGGCCGCACCGTATTTATAACGAAGAAACCAGCACCATAGAAACCCAATCACAACCGGGGAAGACGGTTTCCTTTCAAATTGGTGGTGGCTTTATCGAAGTCTTGAACAATGAAATTTCCCTGCTGGCCAGGGGCTTGAAGAAATAGTTTTATTTTTTTATTTCGCTGTTGTTTAAGGGAAGAGTTTCAAAAGCTTTTCCCTTTTTCATTTTCTAGCGAAACCTATTTAAAATCAGCCAGTTACCTTAACTGCCAACTGCCAACTGCCAACTGCCAACTGCCAACTGCCAACTGCCAACTAAAGCTGCTTGTCTATCTCAATCAACTCCTCCAAGCTAAACTCACCGAACCAGTCCCTCAATTTCAGCCGTGCTTTGATGCGTACCTCATCGTTCACGTAGGCAGCAATGGTCACGAGGCCAAAACTCAAAACGCCGAGGTCGTCGGTGTAGCCGATGATGGGCGTCAAATCGGGTAGTGCATCTAAGGGCATGATGAAGTAGCCCAGAACGCCGATGATGATTCGCTTGGCCCAAATCGGCGTGTCGCTGCGGCGATAGGAGTAGAATAACAACAGCACGCTGTACACTACCTTCAAGCCCGCATGTTTGGCAAAATGCTGGATTTTTTTCAGCAGCCTGTTCTCTGTGAACTGGCGAGCGTATTTGTCAAAAGGATTTTTCATAAAAAAATAAAAAGGCTAACTCATTCTCCCATCGCTTTTAGCAGTTGCTCGTACACCTGCACCCGCTTGCGATTGAGTCCGAACGAGCCTGTTTTTAGGATGGTGTAAATGAAATACGCCATCCCAGCCAGGAAAATCGTGACGGTCAGCGAGCTGAACCTAGTCTTGAACAGCGCCACAGCGTAGGCCACAAACCAAATTGGACCAACCCATTTGTCCCGGGTCATCAGGTAGTTGCACTGTCCTATTTGCTCCCGCAACCAATCCACGCTGATTTCCTGCTCCCGTAACTTGGCCTGCTCTTTTGCGGACAATTCACTAATAATGCTTTCAAATTCTTTGGGTTGCAATTTTTTACCCATTTCTTGATTCTGTTTTTTAAAAATAGATGGAATGCCAATTTGGCGGGATGAAATTACGAATTCCAACGGGACACGCTCGTTTTTTGCGCAGCGGCCATCTCAAGCCTGTTCCGGCTCCAGCTCGTCCGTTTCGAGTTCGACGGTGTCCAAATGGCCAGTGATTCGGAATAAGAAGCCAAGGACAAGACCGATTGCGAAGCCGCCAATATGCGCCCACCACGCCACGCCCCCGCCCATCCCGCTAGCCAGTGAGGAAGTGCCATAGGTCCACTGCTGAACAATCCAAAGTCCAAGGAAAATCCAAGCAGTGATTCGGAATGGAAAAACAAGGAATAACATTTTAATCCTTGAAGTCGGAAACATGACGAGGTAGGCGCCCATCACCGCCGAGATGGCCCCGCTGGCACCTACCATTGGCATCTCGCTGCCCATGTTGAACCAGATATGCGCAAACACCGCCACGAAACCACCGAAGAGATAAAATAGGAGGAATTTCAGGTTGCCCACGGTTGCTTCAATATTGTCGGCGAAGACCCAGAGGAAGAGCATGTTCCCGATGAGGTGCCACCAGTCGCCATGCACGAACATGCTGGTGCCGAGGGTGAAGAGGTCGGTGCCATGCGTGATTTCGGTGGGGATGGCGCCGAAGTACAGGTCAAACGCCTCCTGTTGCTCGATATTCAGGCTAAATTTATAAAGGAAAAATAAAATGTTCAGCACGATGAAGCTGTAGCTGAACCATGGCGTGTAGCCGCCTTTTACCTGGTCGTCGCCGATGGGAAAAATCATTTTATGAGGATTTGAGGATACGAGGATTTGAGAATGCGAGCGGAAGCCAATCAAATCCTCAAATCTTCAAATCCTCGTTTTTACAAGTCCCAGAAAGAACGGGGCCGATTGTAAACCTTAATCGTATCGGAAATGGTGTCAGCAAAATACCAGATGACCACACCTGCCACGGGCAAATAGGCAAAATCGCCCACTAGGTGCATCCAAATTGGCAAGCTGACGGCCAGTATGATGGATGTTTTCACGTAGTTCAGTCGCTTGATGTGGCGGTAAACATAAAAAAGGTGGAAGGCGCTAGCCAGTTGCCAGATGCCCAGCACCACCAGCATGACGTTGGTGGAGGCGATGCCTGATGCGAAACAAGCGAGCAGCACGATGGCCACAATCAGCAGAGCTTGACCCAACAGGTCTATTTTCATCCTGAATTTTGAAATCATAGTAAGAATAGACTATAGATTTTAGACATAGACGTTAGACTTGAGATACCTTTGCCTGTCTAATGTCTCAGCAAACCCAAAGTTAATACAATGCCTTTTACTCCCGAACTCGTTTCCGAACTGATACGCAAGCGAAGGTCTATTTTTCCTAAAACTTATAATCAAAAGCCCATTCCAATGGCCATCATCGAGGAGGTATTGGAAAATGCCAACTGGGCACCCACCCACCGGCTGACCGAACCTTGGCGTTTCAAAGTGTTCACTGGCCCGGCGCTCGAACGGTTGGGTGATTACCTGGCCGATTTTTACAGAAACAACACACCCGAAGAACAGTTTTCGGAGGCTAAGTTTACAAAGTCTAAAGAAAACCCACGGCGCTCGGCTTGCGTCATCGCTATTTGCATGAAACGGGACGCCGAGGAGCGTGTGCCTGAGTGGGAAGAGGTTGCCGCAGTAGCCTGCGCCGTGCAAAATATGTGGCTTACCTGCACTGCCCACCATGTCGGCAGCTATTGGAGCAGCCCAAAGGCTGCACTGGAAGCCGACGAATTCCTGGGGTTGGAGGCGGGAGAACGCTGCCTCGGCCTCTTCTACATGGGCTATCACGACCTGCCGGAACTGCCCGGTAAGCGTTTGCCAATTTCAGATAAAACAACTTGGGTTGTTGAGTAAAAATGCAGCATTGACGAGACTTTCAGAACAATTCCAACTCCCGTCGGGTCATGATTTCAAGCAGCGGGCTTTCGATTGGGCGGCCAGTTTCGACGTGGCTTGCTACCTCGATAGCAACGGCTATCAAGGCGTCATCGGTGGTGAACATGATTGCCTGCTGGCGGTGGGTGCTGCTTCGCAAATTTGCCTCACTACCGAACACGGTGCTTTCGATTCGCTTAAATCATTTGTGGATGAAAAACAGGATTGGCTTTTCGGCTACCTGACCTACGACTTGAAAAATGACGTGGAGCCTCGCCTCGCTTCCAATAATCTTGATGGAATCGGCTTCCCAGCGCTTCATTTTTTTCAGCCGGAGGTAGTCATCGAAATTTCCTCAGAAACTACTAAAATCCACAGCCTGCAAGAAAGTCCTTTGAGCATTTTCCAATCAATATGTAAAGCCCTACCCCAAAACTCGAAACTCGAAACTCAAAACTCAAAACTCCTTTCCCGCATCTCCCGCTCCGACTACCTCGACACCGTGCACACCATCCGCCAGCACATCCTTCGGGGCGATATTTATGAGATGAATTTTTGCCAAGAATTTTTTGCGGAGAACTATCAGCTCGATGCTCCGGCTACTTTCCGAAAGCTGAACAGCCTTGGCAAGGCCCCTTTTTCCAGCCATTATCGCCTGAACGACCGCTACTTGCTTTGCGCCAGCCCAGAGCGTTTTTTGAAAAAAACGGGACAAAAACTCCTATCCCAGCCCATAAAAGGCACGATGCGACGGGGCCGAACTACCGAAGAAGATGCTGCATTGCGCCAGCAACTCCTCAAAAGCCCAAAAGATCGCTCGGAAAACGTGATGATTGTTGACTTGGTCAGAAACGACCTTGCCCGTTCTTGCCGAGCTGGCTCAGTGCAGGTGGAGGAGTTGTTTGGGGTTTACCAGTTCGAGCAGGTTTTCCAGTTGATTTCGACGGTGAGCGGCGAGTTGGAAACGGACGTTCATCCGGTGGATGCTATCCGACGGGCCTTCCCGATGGGTTCGATGACCGGCGCGCCGAAAGTGCGCAGCATGGAGCTGATTGAATTGTATGAAAAAACGAAACGGGGGCTATATTCCGGGACAGTTGGGTACTTCACGCCGCAAGGTGATTTTGATTTCAATGTGGTGATTCGCAGCATTTTATACAACGCTGCCGACCGCTATCTCTCCTTCCAGGCCGGCGGCGCCATCGTGTTCGATTCCGTGCCAGAATTGGAGTACGAGGAGTGTTTGCTGAAAGCACAAGGGATGTTCAAAGTGCTCATTTGATATTTTTCTTATTTTATATGAGTGTTTTGGCAAGGTAATTGTCTAAGGAACCAATGTAGTTAGTTGGCGCAATTTCAGCTTTTTACACAAGTCGATTTTTGTTAACGTTTGCGCCTATCCAAATTCGAAATTTACTGATACTCAATACGTCCCATGCAACATTTGTACATTAAATGTAAAAATCCACTGGCACAACTTGGCTGTGCTTGGAGGGTTGCATGGGGTTGTCTTTCCCACTCATAAGTACTTCCCTTTCAGCCTTCCGATATTTTTGAATACTATTTCCTTCATCTCAAAAACGGTTTGGGCTATGATTATCTTTCAATTGGCAATCGGAGCATTTATTCTTGGTGGTGGCGTCATCACGCTGACCAACTGGCTGTCTGAACGGCTGGACAAGAAGCATTTGAGTGCCTGAGATTTGAGGGTTTGGGCCAGCCTCCCAGCTCAAACCCTCAATTGCTCTACCACCTCAAAAGCGCACCCCCACGACACGGTGTACCCGCCGCCGCCATGCCCATAATTATGGACAATATTGGTGGCTGGCTCCCGCTCCAATCGAATCGTCGTTCTACCGGGCCGCAAGCCCACTGCTACCGACCTCACTACCGCCGTTGCCAGCGCTGGCAACAAGTTCTGGCAACGGCGCAGAATTCCCACAGAATCTTCTTCATTCGGGCTTTCATCGTCATTGGATAACCCCCCAAGGGGCAATTGCGCCGTGCCACCGAGCACGGTGCAATCTTTTCTCGGGAAAATATAGGCCAACGCATTTGGCCCGTCGTCGTCGGCGAGGTAGGGCAGCCCTGGCATCGGATCCACTTTCAAAATCTGTCCACGAATTGGAAACACGGCTTTGTCGCCGGTGAGCTTTCCTGCGGCAAGGCCCGTGCAGTTGATGAGCCAGTCTGGGGTCATAGCCATTTTGGCGAGGCTTTTTACTTCGCAAACGGTCAGTTCACCTCCATTCTCAAGGAATTTTTTTTGTAAAAAAGGCAGGTAAATCGGCGTCTCAATCATTGGCACACGAGCAAAGAAACCGTGCTGGTAGCCTGCTGGCAAGTCGCTTGCTGCGGCCTTCCAAAACCTCCCCGCTGGCATTGCATCAACCCAATCCGGAACATCAGGACTGTTGGCGAGGGTGAGTAAATTTACCATCGAAACACCGCTTGAGGTGTCTTCCGACATTTTTTCAAAAACATCGTAACTAACTCTACTCCAACGGTTTACAAGCTCCAACGGCTCCACATGGAAGGGCATCCAAATCGCTGCCGCCACTGCCGATACGGTTGCCTCCGGCAAATCTTTTGTAAAAATATGCACCTCGTGTCCCGCTTCTTGCAAAGCAATCGCCGTGGTCAAACCAATGACGCCGCTGCCGATCACTGATATTTTCATTGGGTTTTCGAATCTAATTCACAAACTGCCAACCAACTCATCAACCCCATGCCCACCAGTAGGCTATCCTCGTCCACGTCGAAAGTATCGGTGTGGATGGGCGATGTAATGCCACGTGCAGCGTTACCTGTTCCAAGCCGGTAGAAGCAAGCGGGTATTTTTTGCGAATAAAAGGCAAAGTCCTCCGCCGTCATGCGCATGGGCAGGTCAATGACGTTTTTCTCACCGAGAAAATCTATGGCATTTTGGCGGGAGCGAAGGGTCAGCTCCTCGTCGTTTTTGAGGAAAGGGTAGCCCCGCTCGATATGGAAATCGCAGCTTCCACCCATACTTTCCGCCAGCGTTTCCGCCATTTTTTTCATCAAAACATGCGCTTTGGCTCGCCAGTCTTCGTCCATGGTGCGGAAAGTGCCCTCCAGTATTACCTCGTTCGGGATGATGTTGGTAGAGCCGCCCGTCGAGTTGATTTTGCCGAAGGTCACCACCGTGGGTACGATGGGATTTCCATTTCGACTAACGATTTGTTGCATTGCCACCACGATATGCGAGGCGATGAGCACGGAGTCAACTGTCTCATGGGGCATGGCGCCGTGGCCGCCTTTCCCACGCACGGTGACGTACAACTCGTCGGCACTGGCCATGAACATACCGGGCCGAAACCCGACTTTTCCAGCTGGCATGGCCGGCAGCACGTGCTGCCCGATAATATTGGCTGGAGCGGGGTTTTCCAATACGCCTTCGGCTATGAGGATGGAAGCGCCACCGGGCAGCCGCTCTTCCGCTGGCTGAAAAATCAGCTTGATGGTTCCCTCAAATTCACTTCGCAACTCGTGAAGTATTCGGGCTGCTCCCAACAGTGAGGACGAGTGGACATCGTGGCCACAGGCGTGCATAACTCCTTGATTTTGAGACTTGTACGGCACGTTGTTCATTTCAGTGATGGGTAGCGCATCAATGTCAGCTCGCAGTGCGATGGTCTTGCTTGCCGGGTTTTTGCCCTCGATGTACGCCACCACGCCGTTTACGCCCCAGCCGTGTTCGTGCCGGATGCCATATTCGGCCAGCTTTCCGGCAATGAACTTTCCGGTTTCCACTTCGTGGAACGATAGCTCTGGGTGACTGTGCAGGTGCCGCCGGATTTCGATTGTCTCCGAATGGAAGCCCGCTGCGAGTTGTTTGATTTTTTCTTTCATAATCAGAAATCAATTGAACTGGCAACCTTAGTCGCTGATACAGATGGCAAAGATGCCTAACCGGGTCTGGCATGGGGATAAAAACATTATCAACTTCAATAAACACAACGCAAAATGCAATAAACACGCTGTCAAATTAAATAAATTTATAAAATGATACAATAAACATAGCATAAAATACAATAAATATATCATAAAATATAATAAACACGCCATCAAACAGAATAAACACAAACCAAATCACTAAAAATTTTCATTTTATTTTATTTGTCAACTATTCACCTTTACAGTAGATAGTTTCTAGAAAAATACTTTTGCTGGCTAAAAAATATCTCCCCTGAAAATACTGCAAAATATAAAAAGATTACAATCTTTGTCTCACCAGTTATTTTAATGCCTGGCACCTGAAATAAAGAACTTTAACTCAATAACCTTTTGATATTATGCCCCCGCAGCTAAATTCCCAGGGCGTCACGACGAACTTCCCGCCGTCGCCCAATTCCTCGCTTCCAGCTTCAACCGTGACCTGACACTTTTCACCGACTATAGCCCTGACTTCGGTGTCCCGTATCCCGCCGACTTCACTGGCCTGATTACCGAGGTGACCGGAATTGTCTTCCCGGAAAAACTGACCAAAGAGGGCAAATTGGTGACCGCCCGCATCGTTGCCAGCCTCGAACGGCTCAAAGCGCTCAACAACCTCACCGGAAGTTACGTCAAGCGGGCGGGCGATGCCCTCACCGTCGCCCCTACAGACTTCGGGTGCCGGGCGCTCCGCAGGAGCCTCAACCGGGGCGACGTGGAAGGGGCTATCACCGACCTCCGTTTCGTGCTCCAGAACATTACCGCCAACCTGACCGCCCTCACGGCGAAGGGCTTCAAGGCAGCGACCCGCATCGAAATGGCCGCCCTGCCCGCCAGCCTCACCGCCGACAATACCCTCCAAAACGACAACCTTGCCCTCCGCAACAAGCTCGTCAACGGGAACATTGGCCGCTTCGACCGCCTCTATGTCGTCATGCGTGATGTGTCCGAAGCGGGGAAGATCATTCACAAAACCATTTCCGGTACGCCGGAACGGGTGGCGGATTATACGATTGCAACCTTGCTGAAAAGGGTGAGGAATGAAAGGAAGGCGAAGGGCGGGGAACCAACGCCGCCGCCGGGCGGGTAAATTAAGGTTTATCAAAAATCAGTTGTACTCCAAAAAATAAAAGACACCAGGCGTGACCTGGCGTATAATTTTTACCGTTTACAAATAAAATTTCAAAAACATGAAAAAAGCAAAAAACTTGAGAACTAGATTCAGGATTTTGGTATTTATCAGCATCTTCTGGTGTACCACTGTTCCATTACAAGCACAAGTATTGCCAAAACTGCTGCAAGGTAGCAGCCTCACTACACAGAATCTCAATACATCGCAATTGGCCAACTATCAAAATCTGGCTAATCGTGAATTTGTTTCTTCTGTCAGCCTCATCACATTGAACAGTTTGGCCGGATCATCCGATAATGGTGAAATCAAGGCACAGTTACCCGGAAGCTCCTGCGGGGAGGTGACTTTCAAGACTAAAATTGCTGAGTACGTTTCTGAAAACAATTACCTTTGGGAAGGAGAGTTAAAGACCTTGGATACTTGCGGGTGTACTGATGGGTATTTCGTGCTGGAATCCCAAAATGGCCGGAAACTGGGCCATATCACTTTGGACGATGATTACTACGAAATCAGGGAAATCGGAGGAGGGCAGTATGCATTGGCAGCATTCTCTTTTGAGAATTGGACTGGAGTGGAATGCACTGTTGGGAATGACACAAGTGAATTTACATCTCCAGTGATAGTTGGAAACCGCGACGAAAGCCACTGTGTAATAAGGGTACTTATCTTATACAACCAAACGGCATTAAGCGAGCTTGGAAGTAATAATGCCATGAACGACTTAATTTTTGATGCTTGGAATCAGATGAAAATATCCCTTCAAAATAGCGCAGTCACTGAGGAGCAGTTAAAGTTAGAATTGGCTGGAATTCAGGCGATTAATTTTACGCAAATCTTAACCGACCCTTATTTGGAAATTGTAGAAAACCTGAGTACAAATAGCACAATTATGGCTCTTCGTGATGCCACAGAAGCCGACGTCGTGGCTTACATTACAGGTGACGATTATTTTTTAGGCAGTTATCAAAGTGCAGGAGCATCGGGAGGACCAGGTGCTGATGAATCATTGGCATACTTTCTAGTTGAGCAAGAATTTGCCACGTCCAGGCATACATTTGCACATGAGCTGGCGCACATTTTTAATTGTCGTCATGATTTTCTCGCAGACGATACACCCGGCATTATGCATGGCTTTAAGTTTGATATTGGAAGGTGTAGGGAAAAGATGCGCAAAACTATTATGCAATCATTAGAGGATGGTAAACACCGCATTTCACATTTCTCAAATCCCAGCGTAGCGTACGGTGGTTCAGCGACCGGGACATCAGATCGTGAAAACAATGCGGAACAACTTCGCTCCACCGCATGTACAGTAGCCGACTTCAGGGTTAGCAACGACGAACTGGTGGTCACTATAGCTGGCTCCAAAATTGGCTGTCCATGTAATACAACAACGTTGACGGCGAATTTGTCGGGCGGTCCATCCGGCACTTATGCCTTTGAATGGAGCATTAGCGAGGATGGGGGTATCAACTATGGAGGCATCGAAAGCACCACATCTACCTTACAGACTGAATTCCCCTGCCCTGACGAAGGCATCTTCAAGGTTCGCCTCAAGGTGACAGACCCGAACAGTGTTGTGGTCTATAAATATGTCAACATTACCGCCTCAAACAACCCACCAAATGAGGAACAATGCGGGCATGGCGGACATCTAATAGGTGGCGGTGATAGCAAACTACTCAAAGACAATATTGCTGTGTACCCGAACCCAACCTCTGGGAAGGTAAATATTGTCTTTAAAAAAGAAGTGGCTGGTCTAGTATTTGCCAGGATAAATACCTTGGAAAGTAACACCATTTGGCATGGCAATTTGGGCTATTTCGAAATCGGACAAAATTCTGTCGAAATTCCCATCGAAAAACTGTCTTCTGGTTTCTATTCTGTCACCTTATTGGATGACGAAGGAATTAGAACTACAAAAATGGTAGTCAATAATAATTAATCAGCATGCATCGGGACATGTAGACATTGTCTACATGTCCCGATGCAAATTTTTTAGATAATGCATAATTCAATGCTTATTCTTCTTGCTGCTTTTGTTATCGCTGGATGCAAGAAAGATGACGATGCAAATGAACCAGAGTATGGGACTGTAGAAATCACAAGAAATGGAGAGTATTGGGAAGCAAGTATCTGGGCAGTTAAATTTCCAGCAGATAGCACGAAACTCGAAATAACTGTCTTTAAGAATACAGGCGAGTGTGAGCTTTGCTCAGAAAGTGTAAACCTTCATAATATCCCAGTCATACCGGGTCACTACTCGATTATTAAGCTGGCACCTTTTCACCCAACAGAAAATGTTGTTGCAGTTTATGGAACTACTGTTGACGATGGAGATGTCGGAGGGGATTATGGGTTCCCGACAGCTGATAGCTTGGGTAATTTTATCGAAATTGAGTCTTATGATTCCATAACTCAGGAAATATCGGCCACATTCAATGTTTCAATCATAGTTAATAAACCAAAATATGATGAAACCCTGCCGGACACGCTGCGGTTTGAAAATGCAAGATTTAAAGTGAAGGTGAGAAAGTAGAAATTTGGACAACCTATTATCTTGTGAAAAGGAGCCCACTAGCATCAACCTCTAACTTGCTATACCCTCCGGTTTTTATGCAGACCAAGTGGCAACCTCCTGCCCGCCGTCCTACTTGCAAATTACGACTTAACTTCACTGGGTTTTTGATAAAAAAAATTGCGCACAGAGGCTAACTGCCATCCGTGCGCAATTTTATTTTTTTTGGGAAAGTAACTGGGTTAATCCACCCGTAAGTCCTCGAATTTACAGTCTAGACATTCAGTTTTGTTAAAAGTAAAAGTGCTGGCTGTCACCGTCTTGTTTAGGGTTAACTTATTGACAGTCAGCGTATAGCGTGAACCGTCTTTGCCAAATGATTTTATGCTGACGACTTCCAGCGTCTTTTTGTCGAGCGTCAGGCGAACTTTGGAGTAGTCCGAGCTTTTTGTCGTAGGCTTGAACTCAATTTGCTGCACCACCTTTCCATTTTCGCTAAATTCGTTGGTGATGGCGTACTCGTAATCCTTCCAGGCATAAGCTTTCAGAAGGTCTTGAGGAGAGGAAATACCGCCGTCGCCTGCATCCTCGTCCACGTCGTTGATTTGCACCTGTTTGTTTTTGGGGATGTGCAACCAGACCGATTTGCCATCAGACACCATTGTCCGGTCGTTGAATTTTAGGCGGTATTTTTCGGCTTGTTGAATGAGCACACCTTTTTGGGTTTGGGTGGGCTGCCGAGGCATTTCAATATCTAGGCTAAATTCGGCTTCCAACGTACCATAAGCCTCGTATTTCTTTCGCATTTTCTCCAAAACAGCCTTGGCTTCTGGGTCGGAAACTTCCGCCTTGGCAGCCATGGGTTTCTGGGCAAAAAATGTCGTGGAGACAAAGGTCAGGAGTAAAGCAAGCATTAATTTCTGCATGGTTCTTCAATTTTTAGTTCAGTTGTCTAACGCTTCAGACTAGAATTTATTCACTGCGCCACACCTATGAGGGGTTAAATTTTGTTTAAAACCCCATAAAGGCAGTTGGCAGTTGGCGGTCATTACCGGATTCCAAGGACTCGACTGCCAACTGCCAACTGCCAATTCCTATTCTTTCCCCCATGACCAGCCGAAGCGTAGCGACAATTGGGCGAAGGGTGCAGAGGCATCCCCGTCGTTCGGTTTGGGCAAATTGGTATTGGATACGAAGCGATAGCCACCCTCAAGTCCCATGCGGAACCAGCGGAAAAGGTTCACTTCAATGCCCGCCGAAGGCTGTACCACGAAGATATTGTCCTCCGGCTCGTCCTTCACCTTCAAGGTGCCGCTTCCAATCAGGAAACTCACCCTGGGGTGAACCACTTTATAGGACTGGTAGCTGTAGCCAATCAAGAAACCGCCATAATCAATATCGTATTTCCTGTAATTGCCATTGTAGGTGGTAGATTCTGAGCCGCTTGAGCCGCCAAAGCCAAGCAGTAGCGACTTGCTGAACTCCAATCCAAAAAAACCTCCGAACATGCCGTGGTTTTCGCCATCAAAACCGGCCAGCCCAATGTTTGAACCGCCCCAAAGGCCAGAAAACTTCAGACCGGTTTTCCCAATCAGGGTTTCGTCCTTTTGCGCAAGCAAAGTGGTAAGGGAAAAAGTTAGGATAAAAATTGAAGCAAAATACTTTTTCATAACAATATGGATTTGGTTTGGCGGCCAAGTTACGATGAAGTGAGCTTGAGCAGCAAATTTTCAGAGACTGGCTTCGACCAAATGCTATTTTTTGCGGAGCAAAGGTCGAAAGGCGGCTCTGTTAACTTGATTTTACAAGATTCTGACAAACCTATCACAGGGGTAAATGTTGATCAGGTGTCTTTAGTTTACATCCGAGTAGAAACCTATACACCCAAAAGTTATGATTTTAGTTGGTGAAAAATGGGCTCCGGCAGGCATTTGTGCTTGACCGGGGCTTTTTTTGAAAGAGGTTAGACAAGAGACATTCGATTTGAGTGTGGGCGATGCGTCTGAATTTACAGCCTCTCATTTCCAATCCCAAAGCACAATCTCCCAATGGTCGGTCTCGTCCTGATAAGTGTGTATCGTCTTGAAGCCTACCCGGTGGTGTGCCCGGACAGAACGCACATTGCGACTGGCTACTTCCGTGACTACAAAGTCAAATTTTTCCTGAAAAAGCTCCCGGTGCTGGTGGTACAGCCCATCGAAAATGCCGATACCTCGATAACCATCCGCTACGCAGACTTGGCCCATGACGTAGTATTGGTACTCGGGAACTTTTTTGCCCAAATAATCAAGGTTGTCAAAAAGATGGAACATCGGCTTGAGCACTGGAATCAGCTCTTGGAATGAGGGCAGCATCACCAGTGCATAACCCGCTACCCGGTCGCCGTCTTTGGCGACGACTTGCGGGATGGCCTCGTTCATTTTTTTCAACAAATCAAAATTGTGCTGTACCGTGACGAAGCCTTGCGAATTGGCTACGTCAGCTGAAACTTGGGTGGAGTGGTTGGCGTGCTGCAGGGCAAGCACTTGGCGAATGTCGTCATCGCTGGCAATGGTAGTAAAGCAGATATGGGCGGGATAGCGGTCGCTCATGTTGCCAAAAAGAATTGAATTATTGTTCTCCGGTGACCGAGTTATTGCCGTCTGACACGGTGCCGAGGTACTTGGCCAGTACCAATTCGGGGCTGGCTTGGAACATTTTCAGTACCGTTATTTCATAGTTGCCTACTTTAATGGTCTCGCCCTCAACGGGGATTTCATCGGTAATATGTTGCAAAAGGCCAGACATGGTATGGTACTCCTCACTCTCAGGGAACGGCTCCGGTAGGTACTCGTTGATGTCGTCCAACGGGTTCTGTGTTTGTATTTTATAGGAATTTTCCTCCATTTTTTCCACAATGGGCGTCTCTGTGTCGTACTCGTCCTGTATCTCGCCGACCAATTCCTCGATGATGTCTTCCAACGTGATAAGGCCCACCGTGCCGCCAAATTCGTTCACGGCAATGGCCAACTGTGCTCGTTCTTTTTGCATCAGGCGCAGCAGCTGCAGCACTTTTTTGTTGGAGGAAACATAAAGTACCGGGCGCATGATTTCCCGGATGTTATTGCCTTTTTGACGGGAGAGCAGCAACAAGTCCTTTGAGGTAACAAAGCCCAACACGTTGTCAATGGTGTCGTTGTAAAGTGGGTAGCGGGAATAGCCTTCCTGCATTGCAAAATCGATGGCCTCCTCCAATGGTGTTTCCACCTCGATGGCCGAGATTTGAGTGCGTGGCCGCAATACCTGCCAAACAAAACGGTCGTCGAAGTCGAAAACGTTCTGGATGAGTTCCCGCTCCGAGTCGTCAATGGCTCCGCCTTCGGCGCTTTCGGCGATGATGAGTTTCAGTTCCTCCTCCGAGTGGATACCCTCATGTTCCAGTATCGGCTTGATGCCGATGAGCTTGAGAATGAAATTGGCGAACCCATTTAAGAGGATGATAAAGGGCTTGAAGATGATATGGAAAATGCGCAACGGAGCTGCGATGGCCAGCGTCGTGTTGATAGGGTGGCGGATGGCCAACGACTTGGGAGCCAACTCGCCAAATACGATGTGAAGCACCGTGATGGTAGCGAATGCGATGGGCAGCGCAATTTGGTGGGCGAGTACCTCGTCCACTTGCAAATTGAACAACTCCATCGTATTGATGATGATTTTGGAGACTACGCTCTCACCTATCCAGCCAAGGCCGAGGGAGGCGAGTGTGATGCCCAATTGCGTAGCAGCAAGGTAACCATCGAGATTGCTCACAATGCTCTCGGCCATTCGGGCGGTGAAACTTGCCCCGGCGCGAACCTGCAACTGTGAAATCCGAACCTTTACGATGGCAAATTCTGCGGCAACGAAAAACCCGTTCAGGAGAACTAATAAAATCGTAATTAATATATCAACGACCATGTAGGTGACTTGCGTCTTGTTGGAGAATCCATTTTCTACGGGAAAGCCCCGTAATAGTTAGGAAATTGGCGCAAATGTAAGCGTTTTTTGAATGATAGGATGATATCAATGCTAAATGATTGGCTGTCGGGGTAGCAGCCGCTCCGTTTACCCCAAAAAAAAGACCCTGTAGCGTTGGGAACACTAACAGGGTCTTTTTTCTTGAAATTGGTACGCAAGACATTATTGGACAACCACCGTTGTGCTGCCCAAAATGTTGCCTTTTTCGTCACGGAGACTGACGAATACGGTTCCTTTGGAAAGGCCATTTGAGAACAATCCCTTTGTGCCAATATGCACGGTTGACACCTCCCCTTCGTAGTCAGGAAAAGTTTTTTCCATTACATCACCACTTTTTGAAGCATCGTAAAACATTATTGAAACCTTTCCTGCTGGGGCTTTGAATTTTACGTCAAAGCCGTTAGCACTGGCTGGATTGGGATATACTTCAAACAAAACTCCTTCCTTTTTTTCAGCACCGTCCAATTTAAACTTCACAGGCAACGTAAACGATACCGCCACTGGCTTCCCATCTTTTTTTCCTGGCACCCAATTTGGCATTTGACCAACGACTCGGAGCACCTCCTCGTCGCAGCCGCTGCCCACGCTTTTCACAATTTCTGGGTTCGTCACGCTACCGTCCTTTTCAATGATGAACTTGACAACGACCATGCCTTGAACCCCTTTTTCACGGGCCTCGGCTGGGTATTTAATATTGCCAAAAATAGCTTGCATCAGCTTCGCATTGGAACAGCTTTTCCGCTCATCACCTGTCTTGTCTTCGCAGCCTGCCATGACCGGCATTTCGTCAAGGTCGTCCAGGGTCAGGGGTTTGGATGCCTCGGTCTTTGGCGGATCACCATCCAATGCAAACCGAACGGGCAACTTTAACTCCGTCCGAACAGGCTTGCCATCCTGTTTTCCAGGAATCCATTTGGGCATAGCCCGAATCACCCGCATAACCTCTTCGCCAGTGCCTCCCTCGCCACCTTTGAGGATGTCAACATCGTAAATGGAGCCGTCCATGTTCACCACAAACTTCGCCACCACGAGACCCGTAAAGCCTTTTTCTTTGGCTTCCTTCGGAAATTTGACGTGGCTAATGAGGTACGCCATCATTTTCTGTTGGGCACATTGGCTGCGTTCGTCAGTCTTGGCCAAGTCTTCGCAACCGGGGAAGCGTGGCATCTCTTCCACCGTCTGGAAAACAGCATCACCATTGGGTACGGTGTCAGTCAAAACGAGATCGGTGCCTGTTTCAAACAATTGATTGTCAGGCAGTAAAGTAGGGGTTGGCGTTTTTTCCACAAATGAAAAAGCCAAGAGTAGCATGGCCACGGCGGGCAGCATGGCAAGGTACTTCCAGGAAGCCCTTTTCGAGGATTCAGTTTTAGTCATCATGACAATACGTTTTTTTAATTGTGAAGAAAAAAGTGAATTAGAAATGGCAACCTGCATTCCGGGGTGCGATTGCCTGAGTAACAAACGGCCGTATTGTTTTTTGTCGAAACCCGCCGTCACATGAGCGTCGGCGAGGTACTCGTGGGTAGTTTTCACAGCTTTTTTATAAAAATAGACGAACGGTACGCACCAGGCGAAGGCCGCCACCAGTTCGAGCAGCACCACGTCGTGGCTGTGCTTTTGGAAAATATGTGCCTCCTCGTGCCGCATGATCGTGCGGCGTTCTTCCTCCGTCGTCACGAAGTTTTTGCTCCAAAAAAGGTTGTCGAAAAACGAGAAAGGCAGGTGCGGGGCGCTCGTCTTCACGAAGCGGTAGCCGCTGGAAGGTGCTATTTCGCTGTGGCGGTAGAGCCTTTCAATTTGTGAAAGCCCGTAACCAAACCTAGCCAAGGATATCACTACTCCTAGCCAGTAAATCCACAACACAATAGCCTGAAAATCAATGCCTTGCTCCCGTTGCGAAGCCGTGATAACAATGGTCTCCAGCTGTTGTACCCCTACTGTGATGGGCTGCAACAGGTACGCTGGCGATGCCTCCGTTACCGTCAAGTCAATGTCCAGCACCGGGATGACCAAGCCCAGCAGCAATGTGCCGAGCAGGTACCAGCGGTTCGTGCGGTGAAAGGTTTCCGAACGCAGCAGCAGGTGGTAGATGCCGTAAAAAACGGCCCAGCAAAAGGTGGCTTCGAGCAAATAATTCATGATGAGGATTTGAAGATGCGAGGATTCGAGTATCTGAGCGGATGCAGGTCAAATCCTCGCATCCTCAAATCTTCAAATCCTCAAAAAATCAATCTTTCAGCTTTTCAATCAGTTCCGACAGTTCGTCCTTGTCAATGTTTTCCTTTTTCACGAGGAAGGAAACGAGGTTGTTCATCGAGCCATCGAAATAGTCGGCAACAAAGCGGTCGAGGGTGCTTTTCGTGTAGTCCTCTTTTGAAATGATGGGGAAATACTCGTGGGTGCGACCATAAGCCTTGTGCGACACGAAGCCCTTGTCCTCCAAAATTCGGACGATACTCGACACCGAACTTTGTGGCGTTGCCTTGCCCTTCAGCGCCTCGTAGTGCGGCATGATGTCGCTCACAAGGCAGCGCTCCAGCCGCCAGATGATGTGCATGATTTCCTCTTCTGCCTTCGTCAATGGTATCATATTTTTCCTTTTTTATTGGAACTGAAGCAAAGGTATTTCTAAATTTTTAGCTGTGCAACTATTTTATTGGTTTTATAACGTAAAAATACGTTTAAACGGATTTTGCACAAAATCTGCCTCCCAAAACTGGAGACAGGCTATTCAATTCATTCCAAGGTTTTATTAATCAGTCGTGGCGTGGGCGAATCACAGGGCGGATGAGTATCCGTCGTGGCGTATTTGGCGGGTATTTCGCATTTTGGCAGGTTTCATACCACCGCTTCAAGAAAAATACCTGAAATTGCAGGGCTTTTCATCGAATGCCTTTACCAAAAAAAATATTGACTTATGAAATCAAAGATTTACGCACTGTTTTTCACCTTGTTTTTTTTCGCTGGCGCAAATGCCCAATCGAACCTTTTCATTGATACCAGCTACACCGCCGAGCAGATGGTGATGGATTTTTTCGCCAACTCCTGCGCAACACCCAGCAATGTGACCTACAACGGAGCGCCCGCCACTATGGCATTTTTTGAGGGAGCAAACACGAACCTCGGCGTGAATGCAGGCATCGTCATCAGCACAGGCGACGTTACGCTAATCGCAGCGGATGCGTCCACTTTTGTGACCGGTGCAATGTCGGGTGCTGGCGACAGCGACCTACAGAACTTGAACAGTGGCGGTTTTCCGAGCTATGATGCTGCCGTGTTGGAGTTCGACCTGACCGTGACGGACGGCGGCGACATGAATTTTCAGTACGTTTTCGGTTCTGAGGAGTACCCGGAATGGGTTGGCACAAGTTTCAACGACGTTTTCGGCTTTCTTTTCAATTCCCCATCTAACCCGAACTACACCAACATCGCCCTGATACCAGGCGCTGGCATTCCCGTTTCCATCAACAATGTGAATGGCGGTTTGAACAGCCAGTACTACATCGCCAACGACACGCTCGGTAACGCCGACATTGTTTTCGACGGCATGACCACACCGCTGCTGGCCAGTTTCATGGCCGTTGATAACGAGACCTACCATATAAAGATAGGTGTAGCAGATATTTCGGATGCGGCTTTCGACTCTGGGGTTTTCATCGGCATTGAGAGCCTCTGCGGCGACAGCCTGCTCACGCCGCCAGCCGAGGCCATCGCCACTGTGACGGGCAACACCGTTACTTTCCAGAACAACAGCCGCTACGCCACTGTTTGGCATTGGGATTTTGGTGATGGCACTACTTCCGACGAGCGCTATCCCGCTCCGCACACCTATGCACAGGATGGCCAGTACACCGTCATTTTGACTACCCAAAATTGGTGCTGCACGGACAGCTACACCATTCCGGTTCAGGTCGGTGCTTCCGCAACGAACGAGGCGACCTCAAGACCGTTTTCTATCCAACCAAACCCTGCCACCGACTACGTTCAACTCACGTTGGCCAACCTAGAAACCGTTGATTATCAGCTGCTTGACCTCGCTGGACGGACAGTGCTGTACGGTACGACAACGAGCGGCACCAAGCTGGATTTGCGGGGATTGACGCCCGGCGCTTATTTGTTTTTGGTGAAAAACGAGCGGGGCGTGTACACGGAGAAGTTGATGGTGAAGTGATTTTGAATAAAAACAAAAGTGAAATCGGCGGGCCGCTACAGGTGGCTCGCCGATTTTGTTTTTGGGAATTTCCCCAATGTTTTTTTCAAAAAAGGATAGCTGAAAACGACGACCAAAATCAGCGCCACGCCCCAGTAGAACCCAGCCGAAAGTTCCTTTTGCTCACCGAGGATGACCCAGGCGAGGAAGATGCCGTACACGGGTTCCAGGTTCACGGTGAGGGTGGAGGCGAAGGCGGACAGCACCTTCATGGAGCGCAGGGCGAGTACCCAGGTCAGCGTTGTGCAGAGCAGTGCCAGCACGAGCAGCATGGCAAAATCTTTTGCCGAAGGCCACAAAACCGCACCCGGCTCGGCATGGAAAAAGAACGGCAGCACAGCGCTGAGAAAGAGCCAGGCGCTGGTCATTTCGATGAAGGTGATGGGAAGCGGCTCGGCGTTGTCAATCCATTTTTTATTGAGGGTACTGAACAGCGCCGCCAAAAAGCTGGACAGCAAACCGACGAGGATGCCCATGTACATTTTCACTTCCACGCTCTGCACGATGAGCACCATGCCCGGCACGATAAGGAAGCCGATGAATATTTCGGTCCAGTTCAGTTTTTTGCGGAGCAAAAGCGGCTCGATGAGTGAGGTAAAAAAGGCGCAAGTGGCCATGCAGACCAGCGTGATGGAGGCGTTGGAGAGTTTGATGGCGCCGTAAAAAGTAACCCAATGAAGGCCAGTGAGCACCCCAACGAACCCGAACTGGAGCAGGTTGCGACGGGACAAGTGCTTAATGTTCAGCCCATTGCGAAGCAAAAAAAGCACGCTGATGGCTGTGATGAGCACCCGCCACCAGACCAGCGCCAGCGCCGAGAGCTGTATCAAGTCGCCGAGGATGGCCGTGAAGCCCCAGAGGAACACGGCGAGGTGGAGTTCGAGATAGGCCCGGGTCTGGGTCATCTTTGGAAATTGGTTGAATTTGGGAATTTGGGAATTAATGAGGTGCAAAAGAACAAAAATCGGCATTGCTTGTTGGGAACGGGTTGTTTGATTTTAGCTAGCGACGACAAAAAGAAACGACGATTCATCAAAACACTCAATGTTTATGGCACTCCAAACTGGCGACAAAGCGCCTGATTTCAAACTCTACAATACGGAAAGGGTAGAGGTATCGCTAAACGATTATCAAGGCAGAAACCTTCTCATCCTATTTTATCCGGCAGCTTTCACAAGTGTATGCACTAAGGAGCTTTGCAGCACCCGTGACGACATCGCCTTCTATCAGGGCATCGGAGCCGATGTGGTGGCGGTGTCGGTGGATACTGTTTTTACCCTCAAGCAGTACAAGGAAGAACAAGAATTGAACTTTCCACTTCTTTCCGATTTCAACAAGGAAATGTCGGAGGCTTATGGCACATTGTACAACGAATGGATTTTGGGCATGAAGGGCGTGAGCAAGCGGTCCGCTTTTATTGTGGACAGCAAAGGAATAATTCGATACGCAGAAGTTTTGGAAAGTGCGGGAGATTTACCGAACTTTGGCGCCATTAAAGCGACTTTGAAAGAACCTGGGAACTAGGAATTGGGGTTTCTTTTCCGCTTCTCAATTTTCAATGTTTTCAATTTTCGAATTTTCATCTTTAAAGCCATGCCTTACAAACCACTCTACGAAGAAGATATTGATGTGCTCATTGAAGAGGAAGTTACGGATGACACCGGGACAGGTGGGCCGTCGCAGCTCATTGTTTACAACGACGAGGTAAACACGTTTGAATGGGTCATAAAATGCTTCGAAGATGTACTGCGTCACAGCAACACACAAGCCGAGCAGTTGTCTATTCTTATCCACACAAAAGGCAAAGCGACCGTAAAGACAGCTTCGTTGAAAGAACTGAGGCCAAAGAAAGACGCTTTGGTTGAGCGTGGTTTGTCCGCCGTCATCGAAGACTAAGCACTGATTGTATGATACTTGGTCGGCTGCGGTAAAACGTGGTTGGCCATCCATGAGAATTAGAGATTTTCATTCTCACGGGCAAGGAGAAGTCTTATCCTTGCCCGTTTTTTTATTTTTGCGCAAACATCACTACCTTAGAAACAAACCAAATTATGCCCGTCTTTTGGCTAACAAATGAGACTATTGGATTTCCCTCGCCAGAACTGGCCTCTGAAGAAGGCATCCTCGCCGTCGGGGGAGACCTTTCCCCAAATCGGCTTCTGACAGCCTACCAAAATGGCATCTTCCCCTGGTTTAATGAAGGAGAGCCTGTTGTCTGGTGGTCGCCCGACCCCCGGATGGTGCTCTTCCCCTCCGAGCTAAAAGTGTCGAAAAGTATGCGACCTTTTTTCAACCAGCAAAAATTCAGCGCGACACTCGACCAAGCGTTCGAGATGGTAATGCAGCAATGCCAAGCGCCACGAGAAAAGCAATGGAATGGCACTTGGATTACACCAGAGATGCTCGATGCCTATTGTCAATTACACGAAATGGGGTACGCCCATTCCGTGGAGGTATGGGAAGGGGAGCAATTGGTGGGCGGCCTTTATGGCGTTGCGATTGGTAAGTGTTTTTTTGGGGAGAGCATGTTTTCAAAGGTGAGCAATGCATCCAAATTCGGTTTTATTTTTTTGGTAAAAAAGCTGGAATCACTCGGGTTTTGGCTGGTTGACTGCCAACAAAAGACCCGTCACTTGGGCAGTTTGGGCGCCAGAACCATTGTCCGGAAAGATTTTTTGGAAATTTTAAAGAAAAACGAAACGCAAGAGTCCGTGATAGGGCATTGGGGCAGGCTTCTTTAATTGCCTTGATATTTCAAAATAATTAGCTGCGAATTGCGCTTGTGCAGAACATACTATCTCGATATTACTGCAACGCAGAACATAAAAAGACAACTTTGGGGTTTGTTTGCACAAGCCTTCATCACTACCCAAAAACAAAGTTTTCAAACAAGAAAAAAAATAAATGTTGCTTTTTGAAAAGAGACTGGAATGGCTACCTTTGCACCGCTTTTCAAAAAGCGGGTCGAAATGCCAATAAAATTAAAACAGATGCGTCGCTATATATTAAGCTTCATTTTTCTTCTCAGCCTTTCCGTTTTTGCATTTTCACAAGAACACAACGAGCCACAAAGTGGCGGGCAGCCAACTGGTGAACATCCAGCCGGTGGTGAGGTGGAGCACGGCGACCCCGGCGCAATAGACCACCAAGACCACGGCACGGAAGCCCATGATGCAGGGTGCGGCCCTCAGGAGGAGCACGAGTTTGACCCAGGTGCAACGGCTTTTCACCACATCGCCGACCAAAACATCTACAGTATTGGACCATGGAATTTCCCACTCCCTTGCTTTCTGTACGCCCCAGACCACGGCTGGTCCGTTTTTTCCTCTGGCAAATTTCATGCGGATGCACACGGCAATGGCCATGTAGCTGTTGACAAATATGTGCTCGTAGAAGGCATGGTGCAGCGCATAACTGACCCGACTTTCCCGGATGGCGAAGTTGAAGTGGCGCACCACCCTTATTTCCAGAAAGTAAAACGGGGAGATGGCGGCGAGAAAGAAATAGCATCCATCTGCTACGAATCCAAATTATACCCTGCCGAAGACCGCAGCACTGCTGACGGCGGCCTGTTCGGCGGCGGCATTACCTCGTTCTACGATTTTTCTTTGACGAAGAATGTCACTTCGATGATTTTCATTTTTGCATTACTTTCCTGGATGTTCCTATCCATTGCGAAAGCATACAAAACTCGGGACGGCATGGCGCCTAAGGGCATGCAGGGCTTCATCGAGCCAATCTTTATTTTCATTCAAGACGAAGTGGCCAAGCCATTTTTAGGGCATAAATGGGAGCAATACCTGCCGTTCCTCATGGCGCTTTTCTTTTTCATTTTGGCACTTAACCTTTTTGGTCAAATCCCATTCCTGGGTGGCTCGAACGTTTCTGGCAACTTGGCAGTAACGATGGTTTTGGCCATTATCACCTTTTTGGTGGTGAACCTCAGCGGCAACAAGAACTACTGGGAGCATATCCTTTGGATGCCCGGTGTACCAGCATGGGTAAAAGTCATCCTCACACCGGTTGAATTGCTGGGTGTGTTCATCAAGCCGATGACCCTGATGCTTCGTCTTTTTGCGAACATCACAGCAGGCCACATGGTAATGGTCATTTTCGTGAGCTTAATCTTTGTGTTTAGTAATAATGGTATAAACGTAGGTGCAGGTTACGGCACAGCCATCGGCTCAACGTTGCTGACCTTGTTCATGATGACCATCGAATTGTTGGTGGCCTTCATTCAAGCGTTCGTGTTCACCATCTTGACTGCCTCCTACATCGGAGCAGCCACGGAGGAGGCGCATCACTAAATTGTTGAGATTGCTGAATTGTTTGATTGTTATTTCCCCTCACGGCAATCAAACGACTCAAACAATCCCAACAATAAGACAATACAACAATCTTTTTTATAACCTTTAAATATTTCGAATTATGGGTGGTTCAATAGCCGCAATCGGAATGGGACTCGCAGTAATTGGTGCCGGTATCGGTATCGGTATGATCGGTGGCAAAGCAATGGAAGCCATTGCTCGTCAGCCGGAGGCAGTTGGTGACATTCGTGCAAACATGATTTTGACTGCAGCCCTTGTAGAGGGTGCTGCACTGATTGCAATCGTGATGGCATACCTTGTCAAGTAATTATTGCTGCGTTTCGCAAAAAAAGAGGCAGCCTACGGTGACGGTTGGTCACTGGGGCTGCCAATTTTAAAGTTGGCAGTTAGACAGTTGGCAGTTGGCAGTCAAGTCAATGGCCAAATTCAAAAGCCAATAATTTAATCGAAAGAAATAACAAATCGTCATGATTTTTCTAATAGATTTTACACCAATCAAGCCGGACTTCGGCCTCATTTTCTGGACGACCATCATCTTCCTGATTTTCTGGCTGATGATAGGCAAGTTCGCCTTCCGTCCCATCGCTGCTGCCCTGAAAAAGCGGGAATCAGACATCCAAGGCTCGCTCGACGAAGCCAAGCGGGTGCGGCAGGAAATGCAAAACCTCAAGTCAGAAAACGAGGCACTCCTCATACAAGCCCGCGAGGAGCGTGCACAGATTTTGAAGGAAGCCAAAGAGGCTGGCAACCGGCTTGTAGATGAAGCTAAAGGCAAGGCCAAGGTGGAAGCGCAAAAGATTGTTGCCGATGCCAAAGAGCAGATAGAGCACCAAAAAATGGCTGCCATCACCGACCTGAAAAATCAGTTAGGCGCTTTCTCCATTCAAATCGCCGAGAAGGTCATCCGCCGAGAACTCAGCACCAACAAGGAGCAGGAGGGTTTCGTGAATGATTTGGTGAAGGAAATTAAGCTTAATTAGTTATGAGTGATGAGTTATAAATTTGGCACTGCCAACTCATAACTCATAACTCATAACTCATCACTAACAAAGATGAGTGTTCAAAGAATAGCATCAAGGTACGCCAAGTCGCTGATAGACCTTGCCCAGGAGCAAGGCAAGCTAGAGCGGATACTGGAGGACGTGGAGTCTTTCCAGAAAGTGGCCAATAACCGTGACTTTTTGCTCATGCTGCGGAGTCCTGTCGTAAAAGCCGATACCAAAGGGAAGGTGTTCAACCAACTTTTCAAAGGTAAATACGATGAAATGACCATGGCCTTTTTACAAATTTTGCTCCGCAAAGGCCGGGAAGCGCAGTTGGCAGAAATCGCTGACGAGTACATCGCTCAGTTCAAAGCAATCAAGCATATCTCCACGGTAAAATTGGTTACAGCTACAAAACTGAGCGATGAAGCAGTGAAAAGCATTCACGACAAGCTCCTCGCCAGCACCTCCACCGACAAAATCGTGGAGTTGGTTACTAAAGTGGATGAAGGCCTTATCGGCGGCTTCATCATTGAGTTTGAGGACAAACTATACGATGCTAGCGTCGCCCACAAGCTGAGCAAAATGAAAAAGGACTTCAAAGACAACCTTTATATATCGCAAATAATGGCTTAACGAAGGGTTGAGGATGCGAGCATTTGAGCATTTGAGGATTTGAGCGGCTCATCCGCTGTCCCCTCGAATCCTCAAATCCTCAAATCTTCGAATCCTCAAACAATAATAATATGATTGACGTAAAACCAGACGAAATATCCGCCATACTCAAACAGCAATTGAGTGGATTTAGCTCGGCTACCGAACTGGAAGAAGTAGGTACAGTGCTTCAGGTCGGCGACGGTATCGCCCGTGTTTACGGCCTGAACAAAGCACAGGCTGGTGAATTGGTTGAGTTTTCTACCGGCGTACAGGCCGTGGTGCTCAACCTTGAGGAAGACAACGTGGGCGTGGTGCTCATGGGGCCCAGTGACCATATCCGGGAAGGCTCCACGGTGCGCCGCACAGGCCGCATCGCCTCCATCGAAGTAGGTGAGGAGTTCGTAGGCCGGGTAGTGAACCCACTTGGACAGCCCATTGACGGCAAGGGCCCTATCGGCGGCAAAAAGTACGAAATGCCACTGGAGCGCAAAGCTCCTGGCGTCATCTACCGCCAGCCGGTGAACGAGCCGCTACAAACGGGCATCAAGGCAATTGACTCCATGATTCCGATTGGCCGTGGCCAGCGGGAGTTGATCATTGGCGACCGCCAAACAGGCAAGACGGCCATCGCCATTGACACCATTATCAACCAGAAAGAATTTTACGACCGGGGCGAACCGGTTTTCTGTATCTACGTTGCGTCAGGACAGAAGGCTTCAAACGTGGCCAACGTGGCCAAGACGTTGGAGGATGCAGGTGCCATGGACTACACGGTCATTGTATCCTCTTCCGCTTCCGACCCTGCACCGCTGATTTTCTATGCGCCATTTGCAGGTGCTTGTATCGGTGAATACTTCCGTGATACGGGTCGCCCAGCACTCATCATCTACGATGACCTTTCCAAGCAGGCCGTGGCCTACCGGGAAGTATCGCTGCTGCTGCGTCGCCCACCAGGACGTGAAGCCTACCCTGGCGACATCTTCTACCTGCACAGCCGCTTGCTCGAACGTGCTGCGAAGATCATCAACAACGACAAGATTGCGCAGAGCATGAACGACCTTCCGCCAAGCCTCTTGGAGGCAGGTATCGTGAAGGGTGGTGGTTCACTCACAGCATTGCCCATCATCGAAACACAGGCTGGTGACGTATCGGCATACATCCCGACCAACGTAATCTCCATCACCGACGGTCAGATATTCCTCGAAACCAACCTGTTCAACTCCGGTATCCGTCCTGCCATCAACGTGGGTATCTCTGTGAGCCGGGTAGGTGGTTCAGCGCAGATTAAGTCCATGAAGAAAGTATCTGGTACGCTGAAGATTGACCAGGCCCAGTACCGGGAGTTGGAGGCATTCTCCAAGTTCGGTTCCGACCTTGATGCTTCGACGGTGGCTGTACTTGAAAAAGGCAAGCGCAACGTGGAAATCCTGAAGCAACCACAGTACTCCCCGGTTCCGGTGGAGAAGCAGGTGGCCATGATTTACCTCGGCACCAAGGGCTTGGTCAGGGAGGTTCCCGTGGAGAAAATGAGGGAGTTCGAAGAGATTTTCCTCCTGAAATTGGAGCAGCTACACCCAGCAGTCCTCGAAGATTTCCGCAAGGGAGGCCTCAGCAATGAGTCTTTGGCCATCGTGGAAAAACTCGCAGGAGAATTGGTGAAGCAGTACAAAAAATAGTTTTGAGTTATGAGTTTCGAGTTTTGAGTTTCGAATTGTCAAACGGGCAACTTGAAACTCGAAACTCGAAACTCGAAACTAAAAAGAATGGCAAACTTAAAAATAGTACGGGAGCGCATCACCTCTGTGCAGAATACGCAACAGATAACGAAAGCCATGAAAATGGTTTCGGCAGCCAAATTGCGCAGGGCGCAACAGGCCGTTCAGAAGATACGCCCTTATGCCGACAAGCAGAACGAGATGCTCCGCAACATCCTGTCGAACCTCGGTGGACAGGCCAGCACTTCGTTTGGCGTAGAACGCCCATTGAAAAAAGCCTGCGTTGTGGTCGTTACCTCCAACCGGGGACTTTGCGGTGCATTCAACACCAACGTAATCAAGGAAGCTATCCTGGCCATTGAAGGCAAGTACGCTGAAGCAAGGGACTCGGGCAACCTCACTATTTTGCCCATCGGCAAAAAAGGAAATGATGTGCTGCGCAAGCGGTATCCAAATGCCACCTTCAACCGGAATTTTGTTGAAATATTCAGCGACCTCAGCTTCGACAACGTAGCGCAGGTTTCACAAGTGCTAATGGACGAGTTCGAAGCTGGCAATTTCGACAGCATTACGGTGGCTTATGGCCGTTTCAAAAACGCAGCGACCCAGTTCCCCGAAGCAGAGCAGTGGCTACCCGTTCCAAAAATGGAAGCTACGGGCGACGGCAACAAAGCCCTGGCCGATTATACTTTCGAGCCAGACATGGAGGGCCTCCTCAATGTCCTCGTGCCGAGCATCCTCCAGACCACGTTCCAGAAATACCTGCTGGACACCCACGCCTCCGAGCACGGCGCTCGTATGACGGCCATGGACAAGGCCACGGAGAACGCCAACGAGATGTTGAAAGACCTGAAACTCATGTACAATAAAGCCCGCCAAGAAGCCATTACCGGGGAAATCCTCGAAATCGTTGGAGGCGCTGCGGCTTTGGAAAGTGCTTAAAAGTTTGCAGTTCGACAGTTCGACAGTTGGCAGTCAGTTTCTGCTAAACCCAACTTTCCCAACTTTAATAAAAAAAGGCTTATTTGCTCTTGCGATAAGCCTTTTTTCATTGATAAACTGTCCATCTGAAGAACCGATAATCTGACTGCCCACTGCCCACTGTCGAACTGCAAACTATGTTTACCCACCTCATCCACTTCCGCCACCACCCAGCCGTCCGTTCCACCGGGCTACTGTTCGGCTTTTTCGGGCTGTTGTTCGGCACGTGGGCAGCGCTCATCCCGTTCATCAAACAAAAATTCGGGCTAGACGAGGCACAGCTTGGCCTCCTGTTGCTCTGCCTCCCCGGGGGCATCACGCTGATGAACCCGCTCTCCGTTCCCATCCTCCACAAACTCGGTGCGGTACGCTCCGCCATCATCGCCTTGCCGCTCGCTGCGGCGCTTTTCATCCTGCCCTTCGCCATGCCGAACGTATGGCTGACCGGGGCATCGTTGTTTCTGGCAGGCAGCATTTTCTCGATGGTCAATGTGTCCATGAACACCTGCGCCTCGCAAATAGAGCAGCGGCTCGACCTGCGCATCATGTCCACCTGCCACGGACTCTGGAGCACCGGGGCCATGGTCGGGTCGGCACTGGCCAGTGTGGCCACAGGCTGGGGACTGATACCACTGGTCTACGTCGCCCTCGTTTTTGTGGTGGAAACCATCGCTGTTTTATTCCTGAAAAATGGGCTTGCGGGCGTTCCCGACGAACCACACCCCGCCACGGAGGGCGTCAAAACGCCCAGCGGTTTCATCTTCCCGAACAAGGCGCTCTGGGTGCTGGTGGCCATCAGCCTCGGCACCAATTTGACGGAAGGCACCCTATCCGACTGGTCGGCGGTGTACCTGCGGGAGGTGGTGGGCAGCCCAGAAGCGATAGCTGGGTGGGGCTTTTCCGCCTATGCTTTTTTCATGGCGAGTGGGCGCTTCCTCGGCGATGCGCTGATTGGGCGATTTGGCAGCAAACCCGTACTTCAGATGGGCGGCTTGGTAGCTGCCGCCGGACTGTTGCTGGCTGTTTTTTTTCAAAATACGCCCACCGTGTTGGTTGGCTTCGCAATGGTGGGGGCGGGTGTATCCCTCGGTGCTCCGATTCTCTACGCAGCGGCGGCCAAAGTGCCCGGCATGGCCAAAGGCGCTGGCCTCGCCACGATGAACACGTTTGCGATGATTGGCTTTCTCGGTGGTCCGGCAGTCATCGGCTTTGTGGCCAAGGCATTCAGTTTGCCAGCGGCGTTTGGGCTGGTGGCTTGTTCGGCGCTGTTTTGGGCTTGGCGGGCGGGGAAGATGGAGGAGAATTGAGAATTGAAAAATCGAAGATTCACGCAAGTAATGGAACGCACCCACTGTTCCAGTAAGTGTTCAGCGAAGCGGTACTTGCGTGTTTGAAGCAGGCTCACCGCATGTGCCGCTTCGCTGAACACTTGATAGAACTATTGCTTTTTCGGCGATACTAGGTTGTGTTTTCCTTGAAATGTGGAACACTTGGCACAACTGGTGAAAGACTTGACACAACTGGGAACTACGGCTTTTTCGACGATTCAAAGTACGGAACGGTTGGTGTAGCTGACGTGCCGCCGTTTAGGCGGCATGGTCAGCTACACATTGTGTGTGCCCCGAATGGGCATCAAAGATGACCAATCAGAGGCTATCGAAACAAAGATAGCTAGGAATTGGAAGTCTTTCACTCTAGGGAGATGCAAGTTCTCCTCACGCTAAAGTAAGTATGCGTGTAGCAAGCCGCAAGGGTTTTCGCCGTGAGGTGAAGTCTGAAGTAAGCGGGACTGCAAAAGTTGGCATGTACGAACAGGAACCGCATAAGAGGCATGGATGGGCCGTCGAGGTGGCACAACACACCGAAGGCAGAACTTACACCAGCCCATCGGTGTAGATGCGGGCAGGGTCAGCGGAAAGAGGATGCACCTTACCGGGGGAGGTCTGGGACTGCCGGAGGCGAAGCAGAGCGAACTTGTCTAGCAAAGGCTACCAGAAGTCAGCAGAAGCCATAGTAGCGGTTGGTTGAGATACCAATCCGTGAAGGGCAGAACATGGAACAGTCTTCCAGCGATTCGATTCTTCTGCCGAAGTTGAAGCCGAACGGCGGATATTGGCAGGACGGACGGGTACAGGAGAAGACAGGACAAAGCTGAAAAGTGGCGTCGTTCCATGAACCGCCGGATACGTGGTCCGTACGTCCGGTGGTGTGAGAGGGCAGAGGTGGTCATTTTGGCCACCTTTCCCTACTCAATTCTACTTTTTTTTATTTATTGAACATCAATATTATGTTTTTTGTAATTCTACCCAAGAAAAGCCCAGTTAATAGCCCAAATTGAATAGCATAAGAATATGATATTTGGTTAAACAATAAAGGTGCAATCAATGCTATAATAAAAATCAGGACAACTATTTTGGAAATATAATTTAACAATTTTTCATTAACTCTTGTAGATATCAGAATTGAGAAGAAAGTTAAGAATGAAGAAAATACCATTATTAAATATCCTGAAACACCTTTTTCGCTAATTTTCATCTTACCATAAATGAAAAACAATATAACTACTACTGCAAGTAATGAAAAATCGAGGATTACTGTTTTCAAGTCTTGCTTCATGTTTTTTGTATTCTTCAAAGTAACATTGAACAAAATCCAAGAAAATGAAGCAACAAAAATCATCCAAATAAAGTCTGAATGATTGACGCTCTTTAATAGGTTTTCAAAAACTTCTATTGGGCTGTTCATTTGCTGTTTTTAATACTTATTGTACCAATAATAATATCAGAATTCAAACTCATGGCGGTTGAATCTTCAAGCATTAAATAAATTTTTTTTTCGTTTTCGTATAAAATCGAAAATGTATCTAAATTAATTTCCTTTATTGCTCTGTTTTTTATTTCTGCTGTATCTTTTAAAATAATTTGCTTTTGATATGGATGTCCGCCGCCCAATTCATATTTTATGTCACCGTAGATGTTTTGCCCAAAAATCAAAGAATACAATAAATAAATTAGTGGAAATATGTAATTGATTAGCGAAAAGTAATCATTTTTTTGAAGCCCCGAAAATTATTGCAATAGAAAGCTGTGTAGAACAAATAATTTTTAACTTTCGGCATGTTGACAAAAGGAGCCTTATCGGACAAAAGCAAAGAGGAATTA
>JAIPBL010000044.1 GCA_021739645.1 Saprospiraceae bacterium
TTCAAACGGCTGTCAAACTCGGCGTTTCTGCTTTTGACTATATTGCTGACAGGGTAAGTCGCCGTTTCAATATGACCGCTCTGGCTGAGTTGGTGGCTCAGGCTTACCCGCCTGCTACCTTACCGCTTTGAGGGGATTCCTCGAAAATCAAAGTAGGAATGATGGTGCTTCAGAAGTTCAGTATGTTCAGGCAACTAAAAAAGTTGCTGTAAAAGAGGCGTTAGCCTCAATATAACTTGATGACATTCAAACTCTCCAAATCCGACCGCCACCTCGTCGGAGATATCTATCTCGACGGCTCCAAGAGCATCAGCAATCGGGCGCTCATGATTAGGGCGTTGTGCGGTGTAGATTTTGACATAAAAAGCCTGTCCACCTCCTTGGACACGCAGCTCATGGAGCAGTTGCTGGCCACTGATGGCGAGGTGCTCGATGCCGGGGCGGCCGGTACGACCTTCCGTTTCCTCACGGCCTATCTGGCTGCCCACACCGACCGCAGCCGAACACTCACGGGTTCCGAGCGCATGAAGCAGCGGCCCATCGGCCTGCTGGTGGAGGCGCTCCGCAAACTGGGCGCAAACATCGAATACCTCGAAAACGAGGGTTACCCACCGCTGCGCATCCATCCGACCGGCGGCCTCAGCGCTGCCAACCAACTGTCCATCCCCGCCAACACCAGCAGCCAGTACCTCTCTGCCCTGCTCATGATAGCGCCCACCCTGCCCAACGGCCTCGAACTCGAGCTGATGGGCAACCTGGTTTCCCGTCCCTACGTCGAAATGACGCTGCTAATGATGGCCTATTTCGGGGTAGGACATGAGTGGGAGGGCGATGTGATACGGGTGCCGCCCGGCAAGTACCAACCAAGGCCGTTCAATGTAGAGGCGGACTGGTCGGCAGCCTCGTACTACTACGCCATGGCTGCCTTTTCCGACCGCTGCGATTTGCGGCTGCACGGGCTGTTCTCCGATAGTTGGCAGGGCGACTCGGCGCTGGCCGGCATGATGCAGGCTTTCGGCGTGGAATCCATTTTTTACAAAAACACCCTCCATCTGACCAAACTTCCCGGCACGAAACCCTTCTTCGAATGGGACTTCCTGCCCTGCCCCGACGTGGCGCAGACGCTGGCCGTGGTCTGCGGCGGGCTTGGTGTGCACGGGCTGTTCAGCGGACTGGAGACGCTGCGCATCAAGGAGACTGACCGAATCGCTGCCCTGCAAAACGAGCTGGCCAAGGTGCAGGTCTTCCTCTCGAAGCTGCCCGACCGCTTTTCCCAAAAAGCCGACAAAGAGTTTTTCATGATAGAAGGCAAGGCCGTGGTAGCAGACTCGCCCGTGATTCTCACCTACGAAGACCACCGAATGGCGATGGCTTTTTCGCCGCTGTCGATGTTGGGAGACATCAAAATTGAGCACCCAGCGGTGGTGGAGAAGTCATACCCGGCGTTTTGGGAGGATTTGAAGTCGCTGGGGTTTGTGGTGGAATTAGGAGACTGATCCGCATTTTTTTGAAATTGTGGCGTATTTTTGCAACGGTTCAGCCGAGTAAGGAGCAGGACAATTTAGGGGATTGTTTCGTGTTTACTTTGGGGCTTTTCAGGAAGACCCTACCTAAACCCCAATGCCTCGTCCTCCTTCTCCCGCATGGTTTTTTCCTCCTCCGGCGTCTTGTCGCCAAACCCGCAAAGGTGCAGCACCCCATGTGCCATCACCCTGTATAGTTCTTGCTCGAAGGTGACTTTAAAATCTTGGGCATTGTCACGCACCCGGTCAATGCTGATGAAGATGTCACCTTCGATTGTAGGCGGCTCAGCGTATGGGAAGGTGATGATGTCGGTGAGGGTGTCGTGGTCGAGGTACTCGACGTTGAGGTGGTGGAGGTATTCGTCGGAGCAGAAAATAAAATTGAGCGAGCGGAGCACACAGCCCGCTCGCTCAATTATTTTTTGCAGCCAATCGGTTGCCGCTTGTTCGTCTTTCAGTTCAAACTCAATTTCTTCAGAAGAAAATTCGATGGATTCATATTCCTCAAAAGGAAGTGGAAAGGGCGGCTGCGTCATTTAAAGTTGGTAGGCCGAAGAGTGGATGTTTTGTTGTTGAATTGCTGTATAGTTGGCTAACAATACAGCAATTTAACAACAAAACAATCTTTATAATTTAAACCGCATTTCAACGGTACTGCCGTTGTCGTGGAAGCTGATATGGTCGGAGAGTTGGCGCATTAAGAATACGCCACGGCCGCCGCATTTGCAAAGATTTTCAGGTTGGGTCGGATCTGGAACGCTTTCGTAGTCAAATCCATTTCCCTCATCAGAAACCCTGACAGCGATGCAATTCCTTTCTTTCCGGGACCTCACCTGTACGGTTTTGGCCTCCTGCTCCCCGTTGCCGTGAACGATTGCGTTCGTAACCGCTTCGGTGAGGCTGATAAGAATATTGCACTGTTTGTTTGGGTCTAGGTTGTACCTGTTGACCAGATTTTCAACGAAAGGTTCCACTGCTGAAACACTCCCAGTTTTAGATAAAAGTTTTAACATGCTAGTATCCTGTGTTTGAAGAACGGTAGGCTTCCTCAAGTATGTGGTGAACGAATAAATGGTTTAAAACGGTTCGTTTCGGATACGTTCTCAGATTGGATAGAAATAACGCAAGGTGGGCCTTTGGGGGAATAATTTTTTGACTAAGGGATAATTCTTTCTTTCTAACGAAGCACAAAGATAAGGGGAAAAGCATGGGCTTGTCAAGGGGTGATGGAAAAAAGTTGTTGGCGAGCTTTAAAGCAAGCCCGCCAAATTTCATTTTGTTTTCTTGCCCAAACCTATCAGGTTGGCAAATAAACGGTAAGCGCCCGGTACCCCCGAAGGCAGTTCCCGAAAGAACGAAAGGCCTGTGTACACGTAGTAACCTTCGCCATATTTCGCCACCAGCAGACTGCCGTCACGGGCAGGTTCTTCAGGGTCGTTACAGCTTAAAATCGGCGTAAACTCAGCAGCCCATTCGTTGGGGAAGTACAGTCCCCGTTCCTGTACCCAGCCCTCAAAGTCCTTCGTCGTGATTTTGTTAGGAGAATTAAGTACGGGATGGTCTGGTGCAAGAAAACGCATTTCGGCCTCCTCCACCGTTACACGATCACGGCTGACCTTTAGATTGAAAGGTGTTACCTCTTCATCAGGGATAAGCATTCGAGCTGTATTATACTGCACGACCACCGTGCCACCTTGCTTGGTGTAATCGAATAATTTAGCTTGGTGGAATTTCAGGCGCTCCAGCGTGTTATAGGCACGGATGCCAATGATCACGGCATTGTATTTTTTCAGGTTGTCCAGTGTGATGTCCCGATCTTCGAGCAGGTCAACCGTATAGCCAGCTTGACGGAGGCTGGCAGGCACTTTGTCTCCAGCGCCCATGATGTAACCGATGCGGTCACCGGCCCTTTTGAGGTCGGTACGGGCGACTTTGGCTTCAGAAGGCAACAACAACGTCTGGGCAGGGATATGGTCGTACTCGATGCTCACCAGCGACTTATCGTAGCGCTGACCGTCCACGGTAGCCACGGGCGTTATTTTGCCCTCCCCATTTGCCGCAGGCGCAAAAACCTGGAACGTCACGGTCTGCTCCTCACCTTTTAGTTTTAGGTTAAAATCAATGGCAGTAGGCTCGGCTCGCCAGCCTTTTGGTACGTCGAGGCTGACCTTGCCACTGGTGTTCGGTGCGCCGGATTTCACCACTACGCTCACTGCACGGGGTTTTGCGTCAGCGAATAAAAGCGCCTCCTCCGTCATGTTGACGAACACGGGCGGCGTCACCTCGAATGGGCGGTAAACCTCGCCTTTCACGTCGTCGTCTTTTTTGTAAACTACTTCTCGTTCCAGCGTAAATGGCTGGTTATCAACTAAAAAAACAAATTCAACCTTGAATTGATGCGGCGTTTCGGGAAGGCCATGCAGTGCCTGTTCTTTCACCGTGTACATGCCGATAGCCCAGTTTTCCGTCAACCAGTAGGCGCTGGTGTAGGGCAAAGTAGTGGGCAGTGAGAGTTTCTTTTTGAAGGAAAAATCCTTGTTGCTGGCCAATGTGGTATTGAGGGTGGAGTCGGAGCCGAGGGGCAGGTAGCGCACCGATTGCAACACGACCGGTTCGCTGCTGCGGTTGATGGCTTCCATCGTGAGATTCACCTCTTGACCTGGTGTGGCGGAGAAGTCGCTGGCTGTTGCCTCCACGAAGAGGCCGAGGCAGTTCGTGATGACCCGCTTGATTTCGGCGAACTTCACCCGCTTCCAGTAGCCGTCGGGGAGTGCCTCGATTTTTTTCATCGCCTGCATCAGCATTGGTACACTGGCTCCGGGATTGTCAAAGCGGAAATCGCCCTGAACTTTTTTCAAAATATCGCCGATGGGGCCGCCGCCTTCCACCCTTGTCCAAGTGGTGTTGATGCCTGCGAAGAGGTCGCCGGGTTGTTCTGGCATATCGCCCTTGAGCAGGTCAAGGTACTCCATGTTCTCGCCACGGCTGCCCACAGAGCCGAAGCCCTGTGACTTGTGCATCGAGCGGCTCTCGGCGGCAATTTCACCGATGGATTTGCCTTGCAGCGGCAGGTAGGGACCGGCGTCCACACTCACCATCTTTGACTTGTCGGCGGCGTCGAACTTTTCCTGGCTGCCATAAAACCACCATGAGGTGTTGAAAAACAGGCGCTTGGGCTTCCAAGGCTGCACATATTTCAGTTGTTCTGGGTAAATATTAGGGTCGTTGGCGAGGTCGAATGCCTCGTAGCTGAGGATGGCGGAGGAGGTGTGGTGGCCGTGGGTTTTGCCCGCCGAGTTGTGGTCGAAACGGTTGACGATGACATCTGGCTGCCATTTGCGGATGGCCCAGACCACATCGGCCAACACTTCGTCCTTGTTCCACATTTTGAGGGTTTCATCGGGGTGCTTGGAGTAGCCGAAGTCATTTGCTCGGCTGAACATTTGCGTGCCACCGTCAATTCGACGAGCGGCCAGTAGCTCCTGTGTGCGGATGACACCGAGCAGCTCCTCGATTTGAGTACCGATGAGGTTTTGGCCACCGTCGCCACGGGTGAGCGAGAGGTAGGCCGTATTCATGTGCTGGTCGTTGGAGAGCCAGGAAATGAGCCGGGTATTCTCGTCATCGGGGTGAGCAGCCACGTAAAGCGCTGAACCGAGGACATTGAGTTTTTCGATGGCTTGGTAGATTTCGGAGGAGTTGAGGCGTTCAGGACGCTGTGCGAAGAGGCTGGTGATGACCAGCAGGAACAGCAATGTGAGTCGGCAATTTTTCATGTCGTTGATTATTTTTGAAATGCGAAGATAGTCGAAAGGAAAAAGTACACGCTGAAAAGGGAAAAGTTTGAACGGAGCCATTTATTTCTTGAAACCGATGCGCTCCCGTTTTTCCCATTCTTTTTTGTCCTTGCGCTCCCGCATCAGCAGGGTAAGGGCTTGTTCAACGTCTTCGAAACGGATTTCAAGTTCGTCGAGCCGCAAGGCGAGTTCAGTGTAAGTTAGTGCGTAGCGGCGGATGGCGACGAAGGCTCGCATAATAGCGATGTTGACAGCGATGGCTTTTTCGCTGTTCAGGACGGAGGAGAGCATGGCGACGCCTTGCTCGGTGAAAACAAAGGGCAGGTATTTAGAATACTTGCCTCTTTGAGAACCCTCTTTCTCTAAGGTCACAATTTGTGACCTTAGAGATTTGAATTCTGATTTGGTCAATTCAAACATGAAATCTGGTGGAAAACGTTGCAAGTTCCTGCGAACTGCTTGTTTTAAGACTTTGGTTTCAATACCATACATCTCGGCCAAGTCAGCGTCCAGCATGACTTTCATTCCCCGTATCTCATGGATTTTCTGTTGGATAAGTTGGAGCTCCATATTCTCATAGTTTTTGTTCTGAGTCAAATATAGTGCTCCCATTTACTTCAAGAGCCTACCGGCAACAAATTGTTGCCGGTAGGCTCTTGAAATAAAGATAAAACGATAGTTTAGGCCGCTTTCCCCATCCGCTCAAAACGCATGTTCTGCGTGCGGCAAGCTGGAATTATGGGCCCCAAGAAATAGGTGCGGAAAATGAACCACAGAAAGCTCTTCTCATTGAGACGTGGGTCAATCTGGCTTTCAATTTCCTTGTGCTTCTCCGCCAATTTGCTCCAGTGGATGCCGGGTGACATGTGGTGCGCCGTGTGGAAGCCGTTGTTTGGCAGGGTGAAGTTCAGCCCCCAGCCCGTGAAGTTGCGGGAGTGGTTGATGGGTGACTCCTCATCGGCGTGGATGTGTTGCACGTAGTTGAAAATCAGGACGCTGAACAGGGACACCTGCTGAGGAATGATGACGTACCAAATCGCCTTGCGCCAATCGAGCAGCAGTGCGACCACGATGATGCCTACCATGCTAAACACTTGAAGCATGTGGAACCAGAACTTCCGACGGTTTTCGCCATAAAGCGCCACCATGTACTGGAAGATGGCTTTTTGCTGCTTCATCCCACTGAGTGATGGGTAGGTGATGAGGGTGAGCAAGTTGTTTTTCTCCGTCACCTGATAGGTGCGGGTATAGTCCTGCTCCTTGTTGATATGTACGTGGTGGTTGGAGTTGTGCGTGGGTATCCAGCCGAAAACTGGAAAGCCGTAGAAGGCCGTCAGAAAATTGTCGGTGAGGACGTTCATCCATTTGTTCTTCCACATGGGCAGGTGCTGGTGGTTGTGCACCAAAACAGCAATGACCACGGCCATGTACAATTGAAGAATGTAAAGTGGAACGAATTGGAGCGTACTCAATTCACCTCCAAACTGCCAAAGGAAAACCAACAAAAAGGCAGTGAGAAGCATGAAAAATACGGAACGGATATCGGCATTGTATCGAAGCATGATTAATTTTTTTACGCCTTCCTTCATCACAACCCTTTGGTTGTTCTCTGTGGTAGGCGGTACAAAGAGAAGGTAATTTCTCTGGTCGTGGGAGTAATTTCAGGTGATAATTATTGTTTTTACGAAAAAAGTAGAAGAATTGCTGATTTTAGCCTTTCTCACAACAACAATTGACCTGTTTTTCATTTAATCGTCTCCGTCACCCTCCCACATTTCAGCATCTTCTCGCCAAAATAAGGGTTTCGGATTTCCTTGTCCAAGCTTAGCCAATCGGCCCCGACATTACCGTCGGCCATAGGACAGTGCTGCACGTAAATCGCCGAGTCAAACGGCCCGAAGGCTTGCGCCAGGGCCACCATTTGTTCGGAAAGCGGTTTGAAATGCAGTCTCGCCACCTCCAAGTCTTTTGCGACAACTAATTTATTCAGCGTCACCACGGCAGCGCCGCTGTGTTTCATCCAGTGGTCGTGCGCCGGGCCGGAGAACAGGCCCATGCTCGTCTTTTCAAAAGCCTTTTTCAAATCATCCCCTTGCTTTTTGGCGGTAGTAAAATCGCCATTTATCAACGCATCTTTCATCGGAAAATAAAGGTCGAACAACTGTTTTACCGCTGCTTTGGCAGGTTTGCTCACCTCCATTGGCTGCATGGCAGCGGGCGCAGTTCCGCCGTGATAATGCCCCGTCATTACAGCGCCGCCGCTTGGGTTCATCATGCTCGGCTTGCCCGCCAATTGCGCAGCAGCATCAATGGAAAAGGTGCCGTTCACAGCGATTTCAGTACCGGGTTCCAAGCCTTTCTTCACCACATAATTGTCGCCGACCAACGGCCCAAGCGTAACCTCCTGCATCAGGAAGCTGGTGCCTTGTTCGGTCGTGTTTTTCACATAAACCACCGAGCGCTCGCCCGTCCACATCACAGCAGTTTTGGGTGCCATGATGCTTTCCTTGTTGCCCGCCAACTGGGTTTTGATGATGCCGCTAGCAAACATTTCGGGCTTCAGTTTGCCGCTGGGATTGGCTATTTCTACCCTCGCCGTGGCCACCCTCATGGCGGGGTTGATGACGGGGTCAATGAAGGTAATTTTCCCGGTAAAATTCTCGCCCGGCACCGATTGAATGGTGAACGAAACCGTGCTGCCTACCTTCGCCCAGCTCATGTCGCTCTCGTACACGTCGAACAGCACCCAGACCCTCGACAAGTCCACGATGTCGAACAGTGGCATTCCTCGCATGACGTAGTCGCCGAGGTTCACCTTTTTCTCCATGACGATGCCGCTCACATCAGCCGAAATTGGGAAGCGCTCCTGCGCCTTGCCAGCGGTCAAAATGCCCTCAATTTGCTGGTCGCTCAACTTCCAGTTTTTCAGCTTCTGCTTGGCTGCGGTGAACAGGCCGGGCTGCATGTCCTTGATTTTTTGCGCAGCAAAAAGCTCCTCCTGCGCCGTCACCAGTTCAGGCGAGTAAATGCTCGCAATCCTTTGCCCACGCCGCACGGGTTCACCAGTGAAATTGATGGTGAGCTGCTCCACCCTCCCGTCGAGGTGGGTCACTTGCGAGTATTTCAGCCGCTCGTCTGGCTGCACCTTGCCGTTCATGCGCACCTCTTTGGTGGGCATTCCAAAACCGACCACCGCCGTCTGCACATTGGCCAATTGCATTGCTGTTGGCGACATTTTGATTTCCATCGGGTCGCCTTCCGACGAGGTGTTGTCGTCCAGCGGAATTAAGTCCATGCCGCAGATGGGACATTGGCCGGGTTCTGATTGCCGGATTTGGGGGTGCATGGAGCAGGTCCATGTTTGATTGTTTGATTGTTGAATTGTTGAATTGTTTGTTGGTTCCTCGGCGTGGCTGGGCTTGATGAGCCAGCCAATGAGGAGGCCCACCGCCAGCATGACGATGGCGGTGACGAGGATGTTGCGGTTGAATTTTATCTTTTTCATTTTAAAAAAATTGCATCGTGTTTTGTCATTGCCGCAGGCAACCTGCAACGTCATTTTCGATTTAGCAGATTGCCTTCGGCAATGACAAAAAAGGTTATTTTCCGGTCAAATAATCCAGTTTCACCAGTGCCAGCTGGTACTCCGTTTGCGCCGAAACCTTCTCCATCCGGTACCGGAAAAGCTGTTGCTGCAAGCGCAAAATTTCGTCAAAATCCTGCCCGGCGTTGCTGTAAGCCGCCATCATGAGGTCAATCGCCTGTTGGGTTTTCGCCATTTGCAGGTTCAGCAGTTCGACCATTTGCGCCATTTTTTCTACTTCGTAAAAACTCATTTCGTACATGGCAGCAAGTTCGTTCTGCATGTCTTGTTTCATGTCGGCGTACATCACCTGCATCAGCCGCCGCTCCTCGACAGCGGCGTTGTATTTTTTGTTCCAAATCGGCACGGTGACAGAGACCATCGGCATGAACATATCCTTTCCCGTGTTGGGTTCGATATGCACGTCGTGGCTCTTTCTTTTCACCAAAGGCATGTACTGTAACCCACCGCCAATCATGGGTTTTCGCATGAAATCCGCCACTTTCTCCTCCGCTTTCGCCACTTGGATTTGTTTGTCAAAAACCGCCAACATTGGGTTGTTGCCAACGAGGCTGTCCCGACGTGCAGCCGCTCCTACGACAGGCTCCGGCAAGCTGCCGGAAATGGTGACGGGCGATGCCGCATCCCTCGCCAGCAGTTGGTTGAAGGCGATTTCCAGCGGCTTTCGTTTTTGTTCCAAAATGGCGATTTCAGTTTTCACTTCGTCCATCATGATGTCCGCCCGAATGGCATCTACCATCGGCGCCTGGCCCTGTTGGAATTTAACGGTGGCCAATTCCTTGTCTGTCTCCAACACCCGCAGGTTTTCCCGCTGGATGCGGATTTGCTCTTCCAATTCGAACAACGGATACCAGGCGCTTTTCACCTTGAAAAAAAGCTCGTTTTGCGCCACGGCCACGGCTTGCAATTTTACCTCGGCCATCCGTGCCGCTTCGTTCTCCATGGCATCGAGCGAACCGGGCCACGGGAACATCTGCATCGCTGAGATACTGCCGAGTTGGTTGCCCATTGGCAGCATCATCGGGCTGAGGAAAAAGGCGGCGTTCACCGTCGGGTCGGGCAGTGATTTTGCCTGCGGCAATTTTTGCAGCGCCGCCTGAAATTCCGTCTGTTTCGCCCGGATGCCGGGGTTGTTTTCGGCGGCGATTTGGAGGTAGTTTTCCAGCGTCTGGGCATTGGCAGAAATGGCCAAAAGTATTGCCGCTACTGCTATTTTGAGTTTCATTTTCATTGTTTGCACTTTTCACTTTGTTAAATCTCTGGTTTCCCTATTTTCGTTTTGCAAAACAAAAAATCAGCTGACATGCTGGGGGAAACTTATCCAATCATATCTGTCGGAAACGGCCTTGCTTTCACCTTCAATAGCGTAGAGCCGAAAGGCATGATTCAAAAAATTGTACTTTTCCAGTGGTACGATTTGAATTGCTACAACCTCGCCTTTGGCGACATCGTGGGTGGTTTTCTCAGCGATGAAACGGTCAGCAACAACCAGGATTTTGTGAAAGTATTGGGAACTGTCGCCAAGTGCGCTTATCAGTTTGTCGAAAGACAACCGGGTGTAATTCTTAAAATAACCCCGGTGGACGAGGGCAGAAAAATGCTGTACAATGCCGTTTTCAAAAGGCATCATAAGACAATTGCCGAAAAATTCGACATTAATGGCCGGGTTAAGGAGGCGCTGGAAGCCTACGACCCTGAAAAATTGTACGATGAATTTGAACTCAAGCATAATATTTAGCATTTTTGTAAATAAACATCATTAACATGAAAAGCGAAGCCTTGCAAAAAGAAGCTCCTACCAAGCCCAGTACGTTAAAAAAAGTAGCTCCAACACCTTCGAAAGAAGCACTTGCCATCATGGAAAATGTTGGCAAAGTCATCTTCTTTCCCGAGAAATATTTCAAAGGCCAGCGTAGCTATATTGCGGATAGAGTCAACGAAATCCATATCGCCAATCCCACCCTCCCTATTCGCCAAGTCGTCGTCAATATCCTAACTCGACTCCCCGACTTCCTCCCCCCCGACAACATCCTAGATGTCACCCGCCAAATCGTCGAACAATGGCAAAAACTGACGGAAGTAGCAGCAGCGCCTGCCTCTCCAATTTCCTAATTTTCTAATTTTCCAATTTTCGCCTGCTTCTTCACCACCCCTTCCCGCCAATACGCCTGCAACACCGGCACCACGAACATGGTCATCAACTGAATCGTCATGCCCCCGAAAGTAGGTATCGCCATTGGCACCATGATGTCGGCACCTTTTCCGGTGGAGGTCAGCACAGGTAGCAAGGCGATGATGGCCGTAGCCGCCGTCATCATGGCGGGGCGCACCCGCTTTTTACCGGCCTCCAAAACGGCAGCACGGACTTCCGGCACGGTTTGCGGATTCCTTTCTTCGAAGACCTGGTGGATGTACGTCCCCATAATCACCCCGTCGTCGGTGGCGATGCCGAACAGGGCGATGAAGCCCACCCAGACCGCCACGCTGAGGTTGATGGGGTGCAGTTGGAACAACTCCCTCATGCTCACTTCGGCGATGGAAAAATTGAGGAACCAATCCTGCCCGTACAGCCAGAGCATAATGAAGCCACCAGCGAACGCCACGAACACGCCTGAGAAGTGGATGGACGAGGCAATGACCGTTTTAAACTGAAAAAACAGCAACAGGAAAATCAAAATCAGACTGATGGGAATGACGATGGACAGCCGCTTCATCGCCCGCAACTGGTTCTCGTAAGTGCCTGAAAACTTGTAGCTGATGCCAGCGGGTACGACCAGACTGCCGTTGTCAATCCGCTCCTGGATGAACCGCTGCGCCTGCTCCACCACGTCCACTTCTGCGTAGCCTTCTTTTTTGTCGAGCAGCACGTAGCCCGTGAGGAACGTGTCCTCGCTCTTTATCATCTGCGGGCCTTGGACGTACTCGATTTTGACCAGTTCGCCGAGCGGCACCTGCGCCCCAACGGGCGTTGGTACGAGCATTTTCTTGATGCTCTCCGGGTTGTCCCGCAGCTCACGGGGGTAGCGCACCCGCACAGGATAGCGCTCCCGGCCCTCCACGGTGGTCGTCACCTCCATGCCGCCGATGGCGGTTTCGATGAAATTCTGCACGTCTTCGATGTTCAGGCCGTAGCGTGCGATGGCCACCCGGTCAATGTTCAGTTGGAGGTAGGGCTTGCCCACGATACGGTCGGCGAAAACGGCCTCGGGTTTTACCGAAGGAACTTCTTTTAAAATGCCTTCCAGTTGAAGTCCAAAATCCTCGATGGTCTTCAAATCTGGCCCATACACCTTGATGCCCATCGGCGCTCGCATACCCGTTTGCAGCATGACGAGGCGGGTTTCGATGGGCTGCAATTTCGGGGCGGAGGTGACGCCGGGGATTTTAGTCACTCGCACAATTTCGTTCCAGATGTCATCGGGGCTTTTGATTTCGGGACGCCAGTTTCGGTAAAACTGGCCATCGGGGTCAGTGATGAGGTCGGTGGGTTTTACCCCTCGAAGCAATGCTTCTTCGTTCGTGAGCGTATCGCCCGAAACAAGAATAAAGCGCTCTTTTTTATCCGTTTTAAAAGTTTCCCGTTTTCCATTTTCATTGATTAAAAACTCCGGTTTGTAGTTGATGATGTTCTCGAACATCGAAATCGGCGCTGGGTCGAGGGCGGTTTCGGCACGGCCAGCTTTGCCAACGGCCAGGTCCACTTCGGGAATGTTGGCGAGCAGCATGTCGAGCTGTGCAACTACCCGCTGGTTTTCTTCCACGCCGGAATGCGGCATGGAGGTGGGCATCAGCAGGAAGCTGCCCTCGTTGAGGGAGGGCATGAACTCCTTGCCCATGCCGGGGAATTTGTGAATCATCGTGCTCCAAACCCCGGTCGTGCGGACGTTCCAACCGACCTTGTCAAAACCTTTGGCTGCGAACCCGAAAGTCTTGTTCCAACCAATCCAGATGACCAGCCCGAACAGGATGGTGAACAGCGGCAGCAGCATGAATTTGCCCTTGTTTTCGAGGCACCATTTTAAAACAGGTTCGTAAAAATGGACGATGGAAAGCAGTGCGCCGAGGATGATGCCCAGCAGCATAAGCACGAACAAGTAGTTGACAAACAGCGAATTGTGATGTCCCAGCAGACTCCATTCCTCCGCCAGAAAAAAGGTGGCCACCAGCACGACGACGGCGATGTTGATGATATTTGGAAAGTGCTTCCAGCGTTCTGGCCATTTGGGTTCAAACAAATTATTCAGCCCAATCACCACCAGCCACACCGGCAGCCAGGTTTTGAAAACCACAGCGAACAGGCTGCCTGCGGCAATGAGCGCGACGTTCCATACAATTCGTACCCTTTTTTTATCAAAATTCAAGGACAAAACAAGGTGCGCCAAGGCCGGAAGGACGACGATGCCGAGCAAAAAAGCAGTGCCCAGAGCAAAAGTTTTGGTGAACGCCAGCGGTCTGAACAGTTTGCCTTCCGCCGATTCCATCGCAAAAACTGGCAGGAAGCTCACTACCGTCGTTGCCAGCGCCGTAGTGATTGCGCCTGAAACTTCCGCCGCCGCTCGGTAGATAACCTCAAGCAATTCCCGTCCTCGGGCGCCTGCATTCTCCGGCAGTTCGAGGTGGCGGATGATGTTTTCAACAAAAACAATCCCCACGTCCACCATCACGCCGATGGCGATGGCGATACCGGACAGCGCCACGATATTGGCGTCCACGCCGGCGTAGCGCATGGCGATGAAGGTCATCAGCACGCCCACCGGCAACATGCTCGAAATGAGCAGCGACGCCCGGAGGTTGAGCATCAGGATAATGACCACGATGATGCTGATGAGGACTTCGTGGGAAAGTGCCCGCCCCAGCGTACCGAGCGTTTCGTGGATAAGCTGTGAACGGTCGTAAAAGGGCACGATAGTGAGCTGGCTCATCGTGCCGTTTGCGAGCGTCTTTTTGGGCAGACCCGGGGCAATTTCCTTGATTTTTTCTTTCACCCGATTGATGACGGCCGGCGGGTTAGAGCCGTAGCGAGCAACGACCACACCACCGGCCACTTCAGCGCCGTCCTTGTCGAGCAGGCCACGGCGGGTGGCTGGGCCGAGGCTTACCCGGCCGATGTCCTTGATGCGGATGGGCACGTTGTTATGAACGGCGACGACCGCCAGTTCGAGGTCTTCCACTTTTTTGATGTAGCCAAGGCCACGCACAAAGTACTCGACCTTGTTGATTTCGATGGTCTGTGCCCCGGCGTCCCGGTTCGATTTTTTCACCGCCGACATCACATCCATCAGCGGGATGTTGTAGGCTTTCAGGGCATCGGGGTTCACGTCCACCTGGTACTCCTTCACCTGCCCGCCGATGGAGGCGACTTCGGAAACACCCTCCACGGAATTGAGCGCATATTTCACGTTGAAATCCTGCACAGACCGGATTTCGTTCAAATCCCAGCCGCCGGTGACATTGCCCGCCGAGTCCCGCCCTTCGAGGGTGTACCAGTAAACTTGCCCAAGCGCCGTAGCGTCCGGTCCGAGCGCAGGCGACACCCCCGGCGGCAAGAGGCCGGAGGGCAGCGAATTCAGCTTTTCCAAAATCCGGCTGCGTGACCAGTAGAACTCGGTTTTTTCATCGAAAATAACGTAGATGCTGGCGAAGCCAAACATGGAAGTGCTGCGGACGGAACTCACACCGGGGATGCCCAACAGGAAGGTCGTGAGCGGGTACGTGATTTGGTCCTCCACGTCCTGCGGGGAGCGGCCCATCCAGTCGGCGAAAACGATTTGCTGGTTCTCGCCGAGGTCGGGGATGGCGTCCACGGGCACGGGGTCGGAGGGCAGGAAGGTTTTCCAGCCGAACGGCGCCGTGACCACGCCCCAGCCGATGAACATCGCCAGCAAAAGCAGCGTGACGAATTTATTTTCGAGGAAGAAGCGGATGATTCCGTTTAGCATGATGGCTTCTTTTTTTGATAAAAAGCGTCATTTCAAAATCAATTTTAGGGTCAACAACAGTTTTCTCCAGCCTGTATCGGCGGGCATTTCACCGAACCAAAAGAGCAGTAAACGCAGCAGTCGCCGGGCTTTGGGCGCAGCAATTGGTGGCAGTTTTCGCACTCGTAAAAGAACTGACAGGCGTCCGTGGGCATGGTTTCCATTTTTTGAAAACCGCAGCTTGGGCAGGTTAGCAGGCTTTGCAAAACGACCCCGCCCGACTGGCTGGCCTTCCTTTTTTGCCAAAACTGCCACCCAGCCCAGCCCAGCAAACCAGCGCCCACTGCCATCAGCAGGCCGCTGTATTTTTCCAGCCCGTCTGAAAATGCAGACAATCCGGCAGCGCCGCCAAGCGCCAGCACGAGGAACGGAAGCCAGCAGCAGCTCGTCGCCAGTATAAAAGCGAAGGCTGCTCCTATCAGGGAATGTTCAATTTTCATGTCAAGCTTTTTAAACCCAAAACCTCTGTCAAAACGGCGACGAAAACCGCTCGTCCGTCATGAACGATATGTCGGTAAGCGTCTTCAAAAAAGCTATCAAATCGGCCTTGTCCTGTCCCGTCAATTGCAGGCCAGGACTGAGATTGTACTGCATCAGCGGGTCAATCGTGGAGGAGTTTCTTGCTCCAAAATTGTAGTGCTCCACTACTTCTTCCAGCGTAGCGAACCGCCCATCGTGCATGTAGGGGGCGGTCAGTTCGATATTGCGAAGTGAAGGCACCTTGAACTTCGCCTTGTCGGCTGGGTCGTTGGTCACTGTGAAGCGGCCCTCGTCCTTGAAGTCTGCATCAGCGTCGAGGCCGTTGTTCATGTACTGGTCGTTGGTGAAGTTGAAACCACCGTGGCAATGGAAACACTCGCCGCCTTTTTGCCCAGAAAACGGGTCAAATTCTGCAAAAAACAGTTCTCGGCCCCGCTCCTCGCTCTCCGACAAAGTGGCCGTTCCAGCAAGATAGCCGTCGTACTTCGACTTGTTGGAAATCATCGTGAACTCGAACTGCTCCATCGCCAGCCCCATGCGCTCCGACGTGATGTTGTCGTCGCCAAACGCCCGGATGAACTGGTCGGTGTATCGCTTGTCGGCTTTGAGCTTCGCAACGGCGTTTTCGAGGGTCTCGTTCATTTCCAGCGGGTCTTGAATGGGCTTGAGCGCCTGGTCACGCACCAGCGGTGCACGGCCATCCCAGAACATCCCGTTTTTGTGCCAAGCCAAATTGAACACGGCCATGGCCTGCCGCTTGCCCGGCAACTCTTCCACGCCGATGCTGAACTGCCGCATGTCGCTGAAACCCTCCGCCTGCACATGGCAGTCGGCGCAGGCCTGTGAGCCGTCTTTCGACAGTTTTTTTTCATAAAAAAGCATCCTGCCCAGCATCACGCCAGCATTTGTCAAGGCGTTGTCGGCAGGGATGTTTGGGTTGGGAAAGTCGCCGTAGTCAAGGGCGTAGGGCGTTGGGTCGTACTCTGCCGCCGGGGTATTGTCGTCTTTGTTGCAGGCAATCATCAGGGCTGTCAAGGTGAAAAAAGTTAGGATAAATTTTTTCATAAAAAATTGATTTGCAGGAGCTTGTGTCACTCCTTGAATTTTGGATTGTTTAAAAAATCGTCGTCCGTCAGGGCTTTTAGGAAACCCACCAAGTCGGCCTTCTCCTGTGTGGACAAGCCGAGTGGTTTTATCGACGGACTTTGGTGTGGGTGGTTTTTGCCACCTGAATTGTAGTGCTCCACCACGGCCTCCAGCGTCGGCAGCGAGCCGTCGTGCATGTAGGGTGCCGTGACACCTACGTTGCGGAGCGTCTGCACTTTGAACAGCGCCCGGTCTTCTTCCTTGCCCGTGAGGCGGAAGCGCCCGGGGTCGGGATAGTCTTCGTAAAGGCCGTTGTTCTCGAAGGCGTAGTTGGTGAAATTGAACCCACCGTGGCATTGTGAGCAGGCAAGTTTCTCGCTGAAAAACAAGTCCTTGCCACGCTTTTCCGCTTGATTCAGCGCACCATTTTTACCGTTCAAAAACTCGTCATACGGGCTGCCACCACTCAGCATCGTCCGCTCAAAACAAGCAATGGAGCGGGTGATGACGAAGGCATCCGGTTCCCGGTCGTAGGCCGTCCGGCTGGCCTGCACGTAGCTGCTGTCTTGGTTCAGTCGCTCCGCAATGTCGAGGATGTTCATGTCGAACTCGTTGTGCTCCTGAATGGGCACGAGCACCTGCATTTCCAGCGTTGGCACACCGCCTTCCCTCGTGAAATAGGGGTGATAGGCGATGTTGGCCAAAGTAGGCGCATTGCGGGTACCGGGCCTGCCTTCCACGCCAGGGCTGAACGCCCGCAGGTCGCTGAACGCCAGCTCCGGCAGGTGGCACGAAGCGCAGGAAACCTTGCGGTCGCTCGACATGACGGGGTCGAAAAACAGCCGTTTGCCCAATGCCCAGCGCTCCGGCGTCAGTTCATTCCCTTCGGGAAAAACGGGCGCAGGGAAGCCTACCGGCACGGCCAATAATGGCTCGGCGGGCGGCAGGTTCGGCTCTTTTTTACAAGCAAAAAAGAACAAACAGGCAAGGATGAAAAGGCTGTTTCTCATGCTAATTTTAATTGCCAAAATGCCGATGGTTGTCCCGTAGCGACAAAATATGGGTAGCAAAAAACCGCCAAGCTGCCACCGTGCCGTAGGTACGGAACCTTGCACGATGTGTACCGTACCTACGGCACGGAAATCCTACTTCTAATGTTTTGCTACCCATATTTCGTCCCTATGGGACGCTTCTCGAGGTTACTTCACCACCAATTTTTCCAGCGCCAAAAACTTGTCGCCGCTGAAAATACGAGCTACGTAAATGCCTGACTGCCAGTTGGTTTCGAGGGAAACCGACTGCTGTGAGCCGTTCAGTTTTTGGGTAAAAACCGTGCGGCCAGCGAGGTCGCTCACGGTCAGTGTCAGTTGGTCGTAGCCGGGCAGGTCGTACTTCACGACAGCAGCGCCACTTGCCGGGTTGGGCGAGATGACGAAAGTGCCTGCAATGCCAGGTTCAGTCGTGCCACTCACGACAGAGGGTGAAAAAACAAAGTTTTGCATGTTCCCAGCGAGCTTGGCGGAAGGGCCAGTGGCGGCATGGGAAATCAAACCGCCCTGCACGTTGATGTCCATGAGCAATTGGGCATAGTCAGCGTCCACGTTGATGGCGAGGTGGTCGCCGTCCACTACACCGCTCACGGGGAGCGTAACGGCCAGGTAGTTGGCATCGTCCACGGTGTGGATTTGGAACGCATCGGGGAAGGTCGTGCCGTTGTTACTAGACGTGCCCTCGAAAGCGATGAAACGGTAGCCCGCCGCCCAGCCCCAGTGCATGACGGGGTTCTTGGGTGCCAACGGGTGGTCGTTCGGATAGCTCGCCGGGTCGAGGTGGTTGAATGCAGGGTCAACGCCGATGGAGAACTCAATGCCCTCGATGATTGTCACGTCGAAGCTGCCCAACCCGAAGATGCTATCTTCTTGTGCCGTCACAAGCAGATGCAGGTCGGTCACGGGCGTCACTTGCCCGCCGTCGTGGACGATTTTGATTTCGGAGACGTAGTACTGCAAACGGGTGACTTTCACCAAGTAGTCGCTGGGCACGGTGACTGCCGAGTTGAGGACAAATGGCTGGTCGCCCAGCTTTTGGTGCATGTGCAGGGTGACGTTCATCTGTGCGTTCAGGCCTTGGCCGAACATCGCTGCGAGAAGTAGAAGTAAAAATTTGTTCTTCATAAAAAATTGGGTTTTGATTTTGAAAAAAATGTTTGGTTCAGGCAGGGGAACTAGCTTGGAGAAGTCCAATCCAGCACCCCTGCATGAGGAATTATTTTAAAAAAAGAGGATTGCGCAAGAACTCAATCTATTGCTCTAAACTCTCGGTGCGGTCGAACTGGCAGCAGCCGTGGAGTTTATTGTAAGCTGCGTCTTTAGCCTTGTACTTCGGCGTGTCATAGCCAGTTTTGGCAATGGCCTTCTGTATCTTGTTCACGTTGGTTTTGCCACCGTCGAAAGTGACCGTCAATACGTGAAGCTCCTTGTCCCATTCGGCCGTAGTGGCACCCGCCTTGGTGGCGGCTCCTTGAATGGTTTTCTGGCACATGCCGCAGTTGCCGAGCACCTTGAAGGTCTCGGTCTTTTCAGTTGTAGAGGCTGCTTTGGCAACAGTTGCATCTTGGCCATTAGCTGAAAAGGCCATGAAAAATGCCAGCAGCGCAGGCAGAATGATTTTTAAATTTTTCATAAAATATTGAATTTGATTGATAAAAAAATGGCGATGACCAAAAGCGATTGGCCAACACGTTGGTTATTTGACTTCTTTTAGTTCCATTCCACATTTGGGACAGTTGCCCGGTTGGTCGTAGGTCTTGTCGCCCTCGTCCTTCATCGGACATTGGTACACGGCAGCGTGCTCGTGACCTTCGTGCATTTGGTCGTGCTGTTGTTGTGAACTGTTGTCCCGGCAGGCAGCAAAAAGGGAAATCACGGCGATAGCGCCAATCTGAATTAGCTTTTTCATGTTTGAATTTTCAGTTTAAAAATGAATGAAACGTCCGGTGTATGTTGACCGAACTAGCAGGAATCTGCTGTGGGGAAGGCGAATACCAAATCTGTAAGCCGAAGTTGACACTACTGGATTTCAACTTAGAACGTTCGGTATTGCTGCCGAGGAAGGATGTCTAACAAATGAAAACTTGCTCGAAAATGAGCAGACTACGCCCATGAAGTTGCACGGGTGGAGCGTGTGGTTGGAAAGAAATCGAAAGGTCTGATGACCATGAAAATGAATTGAAATCGGCACCGGTTATCGTCGGAAGAACCGCCTTTTGGAAGTTGTTGCCTTCCAAACTTGGAATATCGTTAGAGAATTCCGACTGCTGGTGCTGAAAAGTGACCTTGTTTTCGCAGCAGGGTTTTGGCTGGATGCCCTTCTTTTTAGTGGCTTGGTTGGGTAGGTGGCAAACCTTGGCTTTGGTCGCCTTTTTCTTGCTACAACAGGAGCTGCCTAGCCCTAAGACCGATGTCCAAACCTTGCCTTGCCCATTACAAACATGGGTGAAAACAGGCACTCCGATATTGGTGAACAATATCAAAAATGCGAGGTGATATGCAAGGATGCGTTGAATCATTGGTAAAGGAATCACGCTAAGATAAGTCAAAAGTTATTGGATTCGCCAACGATACGGCAAATTCTTTGGATTTTGGGTACAATACTCCTTGATATCCAAATTCCGCCAAACATTATTTTCCACACCTAAAATCCACCGGCAGTCCACTGGCCATCAGAACGCCATTGGAATCTGAGTATTTACTCCCTGCGGGGGCATATACCAGCAGCCGGGCGCTATCTCCAGCAATATCGAATATCACCTCGCCCTTCACGCCCGTTTTCAGCATGACTCGGTTCACACTGCCATAAATATCAACGGACTGGCTGCCCACGTTGGTGCTTATTTTTCTAGTTTCGGAATATTGTCGTCGTGCCGAAATTCCCGATTTAGCTTTTCAGTAAAAAGCTAATTTTGCCAACCCATTTGACCTTTATTTTTCAACAAAACAAACCTGCAACGGCAGTTGCGCAAGCAAATACCACCATGGCAAAAAGAGCAATTCCACTCGTTGACCTCTCCAAATTTACCGAAGGCACACCCGAAGAGCGCACGGCGTTCGTCGCTGAACTGGGCAAGGCTTTCCATGAAATCGGCTTCGTCGGCGTCATTAACCACGGCATCCCGAAGCAGCTGATTGACGATTTTTATCGCAGTAGTAGGGCATTTTTCGCCCTACCGGAAGACGTGAAGCGCAAATATGAAATCCCATGGCTGGGGAGTATTTGAATGAAAGGTTAAGGGAGATTGGGTTGAAGAAATAGGGGTGAGTTTGGGAAATGAAAAATGGGGTTGGCCGCATCAGGTCAACCCCATTTTTTATTGAATGCTTTGCAGCTCTTTTTTCAATTTTTGTCATTCAGCCCCTTCTGTCGTTTCGCTTCCGCAATTTGCTGCTTAAAATTCTTCTCCGTCACCACCTTGGCACCCGTGCGTTTTTCAAAAGCATCAAGGGCATCGCCGGCCGCAGCACCACCTTCTTTGGCTGCTTCCTTGTTTCCAATAAGGCCCTTCGCATCTCGATTGACGGTTTCATTGCGGGTGGCCGCTTCGCAAGCATGGTAAAGATGAGTTCCAAATCCGTCATGTGGTCACGCAGGTTTTCCCGCTTTAGGTCTTTCAATTTCATGTACTCCGAAGGCACAAGGCCAAAGGTCGCTTTTGAAATTTCAGCCGTCAGGATGGCATATTCCAAACCTTCTTTTACGTCCCTCGTCTTCCATTCGTCGGTGAGTTTGCCCCTGATTTCAATGGATTGGAGCCGCTTCGCAATCCAGTCCTCGCTATAGCCCAAATCCTTGTAATACTGCCTTGCTCGCTGCGCTGCTAGTTCAGGGTTTTCGATTTCTTGGATGCGCTCGTAGCCGACTTTGGCGAGCCATTGTTTGAAAGGTTCTGCTTTTGGGGAAGGAACTGATTGGATGATGCGGAATAATCCTTCTGTATTGGAACAATCTTCAATACGCATTTTTCCATCCTCGGCCATTAGTTTCAACCCGTGACAAATTGTCACGAGTTGAGGCTCACGTTGTTTCAACTTACGCCAGTAGGCTTTTGGGTCTTTACTTTCTGAAAGGACGCCGACCACATCCGACACTGAGAACCACCCTACGGATTCCTTTTTCCTGAAAAACGACCAGTTTGTTTTGTTCCTCGCTCATGACTTTTGGTTTTGAGCGATAAAGATAAAAATTGAAACAAATATTTTCTAAACAAAAACAAATAATGGCAATAATTTTCAACGAAAGCTCATCGAAAGCCCACTATTTGGTTTATTGCCACGTAATTTACCCGAAAAAATTCTTCTACCTTCGCACTTCCAGTACCTAAACATACATGCCGAACAACTGTTAGTCTCAAATTCACGGCAAACCCAGTCTTTTTCATGGCAAAGAAATCTAAAGTTAGCAGTCCACAGTTGGCAGTTGGCAGTCCAGCATCAGCAAAATCCGCAAACGGCAGCCCCAATTCCCAATTCCCAATTCCCAATTCCGTCCCCGACGACGAAGTCATCGAAATCATCGGCGCACGGGAGCACAACCTCAAGGACATCTCCCTGCGCATCCCCCGCAACAAACTCGTAGTCATCACCGGCATCAGCGGCAGCGGCAAGTCGTCGCTGGCCTTCGACACCATCTACGCCGAGGGACAGCGCCGCTACATGGAGACCTTCAATGCCTACGCCCGTCAGTTTTTGGGGGAAATGGAGCGCCCGGACGTAGAGCAAATCACCGGCCTTAGTCCCGTCATTTCCATTGAGCAAAAAACGACGGGACGGAATCCCCGCTCCACCGTCGGCACCATCACCGAGGTTTATGACTTCATGCGCTTGCTCTACGCACGGGTCGGCGAAGCATATTCCCATATTTCGGGTAAAAAAATGGTGCGCTACACCGAGGAGCAGATGCTGGACGAAATCATGGAGCAGTTCAACGGGCAGAAAGTCATGCTACTCGCACCACTCATCCGAGGTAGGAAGGGCCACTACCGGGAGCTTTTTGACCAGATGCGCAAACAGGGTTACACCAAGATGCGGGTGGACGGCGAGGTGCTGGACATCACCCCCGAAATGCAGGTGGACCGCTACAAAGTCCACGACATTGAACTCGTGGTGGACAAACTTTCGGTGGCAAATGAGCGGCGGGAGCGCATTTCCGCTTCGATGCAAACAGCACTGAAAATGGGAAATGGGTTGATTTTCATACTCGACATGGAACCCCTGACCCCTAAAGGGGGACCAAAAACATCGAAGTCTGCTAAATTAAGCGACACAGAAGCGCCTGTGGGTCCCCCTTTAGGGGTCAGGGGTCAAAGTGGTGAGGCTGAAATACGGGCCTTCTCCAAACACCTCATGGACGCCGACAACAGCCTCAGCTACGAAGAACCCAACCCAAATTCTTTCTCCTTCAACTCGCCCTACGGCGCCTGCCCAAGTTGCAACGGCCTCGGCCAAATCAACGCCGTGGATTTGGCCAAAGTCATCCCCGATGATACCAAAAGTATCAACAAAGAGGGCATCGTTCCCTTCGGGGAAGTGCGGGACAACTACACCTTCAAGCAGCTCAAGGAAATTGCGAAGCAATACAAGTTCACATTTGACACACCCATCAACAAAATTCCGAAGGAAGGCCTCGACACCATCCTGCACGGCGGTGGCGAACCCATGAAACTGCCATCCATCAGCAGCGACAACGAATGGGTTTTCAGCTTGGCGCAGGAGGGTTTGTTCAAACAACTCAAGCGCTGGTACGAGGAAACGGGCAGCGAAAAAATCAGGCAGTGGGTGGAGGATTTCATGACCGTGGACACCTGCCCGACTTGCAACGGCCAGCGGCTCAAGATTGAAAGCCTCCATTTCAAAATCGCCGAAAAAAACATCGCCGAACTGGCCGATATGGACATCCAGACGCTCGCCGACTGGCTGAACGAATTGGATAAAAAGCTGACTGACAGGCAGTTGACCATTGGAAAAGATGTTTTGAAGGAAATCCGCCTGCGCATCGGCTTCCTGCTGCACGTCGGGCTGGACTACCTCTCGCTGAACCGCACAGCCCGCACCCTCAGCGGCGGCGAGAGCCAGCGGATTCGGCTCGCTACGCAAATCGGGTCGCAGCTAACGGGTATCACCTACATCCTCGACGAGCCGAGCATCGGCCTGCACCAGCGGGACAACCAACGCCTCATCACGGCCCTGCGGGAACTCACCGACATCGGCAACACGGTGCTGGTGGTGGAGCACGACAAGGACATCATGCTCGCTGCCGACTACCTCATCGACCTCGGCCCCGGCGCCGGCAAGCACGGCGGCGAACTGGTGGGCGAGGGCATTCCCAGCAGTTTTGCGAAGATGAAAACCCTCACGGCGGACTACCTGAACGGCAAGCGAAAAATAGAGGTGCCGAAAAAAAGGCGGCCAGGCAATGGGCATATTTTGGAACTGACTAAAACCACGGGCCACAACCTGAAAAACGTGACGCTGCACCTCCCGCTTGGAACGTTTACCTGCGTGACCGGGGTGAGCGGTAGCGGAAAAAGTTCGCTCATCAACGAGACGCTGTACCCGATTTTGCGGCAGCATTTTTACAAAAGCGTGCAGCGCCCATTGGGTTTTGGAGAAATAAAAGGGCTGGAACATTTGGACAAGGTCATCGAAATTGACCAGTCGCCCATTGGGCGGACGCCCCGCTCCAACCCAGCCACCTACACCAATCTTTTTACCGAAATACGCAACCTGTTCACGGGTTTGCCGGAGGCAAAAATTAGGGGCTACAAGGCCGGACGGTTCAGCTTCAACGTGAAAGGTGGGCGCTGCGAAACCTGTCAGGGCAGCGGACAGCGGGTCATCGAGATGAACTTCCTGCCCGATGTGTACGTGGAGTGCGAGACTTGTCTCGGCAGGCGCTACAACCGGGAGACGTTGGAGGTTTTGTACAAAGGAAAAAGCATCAATGACGTGCTGAACATGACGGTGGAGGAGGCAACTGAATTCTTCCAGCCAGTACCAAAAATCCACCGCAAGCTGAAGACGCTGAACGACGTGGGCCTCGGCTATATCAACCTCGGCCAGCAGGCTACCACACTCAGCGGCGGCGAGGCGCAGCGGGTGAAACTGGCGGAAGAACTCTCAAAAAGGGACACGGGCAACACCTTGTACATCCTCGACGAACCCACCACGGGCCTGCATTTCGAGGACATCCGCCACCTGCTGCGGGTGCTGAACAAGCTGGTGGACAAGGGCAACACCGTCCTCGTCATCGAGCACAACCTCGACGTGGTGAAAACGGCAGACTGGATTGTGGACATGGGGCCGGATGGTGGCCATCGGGGCGGCAAAATCGTGGTGGAAGGTACGCCGGAGACGGTGGTGAAGAAGAAGGGGAGCTTTACGGGGGAGTTTTTGAAGCACGAGTTGAACTAGCGCTCCCCCATCGCCTCGCTCAGTCCATCCCCAATCAGATTAAAAATCGTCACCGTCACGAAAATGGCAGCGCCGGGGAAAACCGCCAGCCACCAGGCACTGTGGTTTTGCCTTGCCATTTTGAGCAGGCTGCCCCAGGTCAGCCCCTCAGCTCCCAAGCCGATGCCAAGAAACGACAGCGTGGACTCTAACAAAATCGCCGAAGCAACCCCGAAAGCCACTGTGATGAGCACGGGCCCGATGGCGTTCGGAAGGGCGTGGCGCAGCAGGATTCGGCGGTTCGGGAAGGCCATGGCACGGGCAGCTTCGATGTAGCCGAGGTTGCGGATTTTGAGCAGTTCGGCCCGCAGGTAGCGGGCGATGGACGTCCAGCGCAGCAGGCCGATGATGGCCATCACGTAGGAAATCGAGCTTTTTTCCAGCACTGCCACCAGTGCGAGCAAGAGCAGCAGCCCGGGGATGGAGTTCATCACCTCGATGGCCCGCATGATGAGCAGGTCTAGCGGGAGGGTGATTTTGCGGGTTTGTACGAACTTGTTGAACAACGCAGAAAGCCCGTTTGCCACCAAAAAAACAAGTGCCACGATGGCCAGGCTTTTGAGCAATTCCCCGCCGAGGCCGCCTTGCTTCGCTGCTTCCGACAGGGTGAAGCCTCTCGCCTTGAAGCCATAAAACCAGGCGAAAAACGCGGCCAGCAAATTCAGCACAAGCCCCGGCCAACTGACCCACATCCGGTCATCGCCGAAGTACCCGGCCAGCGAGCCGAGCAGCAATCCGATGAGTGTCGCAATGCCCATCGAGATGATGCCGACAAGCAGCGCCACCCTCGTGCCAGCCACCATGCCAGCCGCCACGTCCCGCCCCGATTGGTCGGTGCCGAGCCAGTGCCGCCAGCGCCAAGACTTCAGTGTTTGCTGGCCGAATGGGCTGCGGTAATTGTTGTTTTTCAAATCCAAAGACGAGGACGAGTATGGGATTATTGGGAAAACGACGGCCTCGTACTCGTGCTCGTCCCAGCTTTTTTGGAGGAAAATCGGGTTCCATTTTGCGAAGCCCATATCCACGGCGTACTGTTTTAAAACAGGGAAAAATGCCTCACCGCCGAGCTTGCAGTACAGCGGTTTTTCATTGGCGATAAAGTCGCCGAACAGGGCTACAAACCCCAGCACGAGCAGCACCCGCCACGACCACAGCGCCAGTCGCCGCTTGCGGAAGCGCCGCCGGACGAGCGACCACGGGCTTTGGGCGAGGGTGGCCTGCTCGGCGAGTTTGTTTGCTTTTTTTTGGAAGAACACGGCGTATCAGGAATTTTGTGAAACGACGGGTTCCATAAAACTATCTAAAAAGTCTTCTGTAATCCCTTTTAGCTTTCTTCTTTCACAAAGGCTATAAAGTTCTTCAACTGCAGAATATGGAAAGAAACGCGTGTCAAGGGACTTGAACTGTTCCTTATTGGCTTCTTGAACCACCTTTTTGCGGTCATCGTCCGATGCCACAACCACGTATCGGGTCTTTGCAGAAGGGAATAGGTCTTGCAAGTTTTTCATTCTCGAAAGGCCACTTGTAACACCCGTAGAGTGTTCAATTTCAAGGACAGCGGGCATTAGTTTGCCATTCTTGAACCAAATGCAGTCAATATAGAGTGCAGCTTTGATGACATCAGGGTGGGCCATTACCAACCTTTCATCATTTAAGGAAGCTATGATGCCTTCGGATTCACCAAGTTTTTTGTTTTCGTACTGTATAGCCTTATCGTTGAAGGCGACCCAAGTCCTGAAGCCTAATTGGCGGCCAATCTTGTAAAGCGCAATTTGTATCTGAGCGTGGCGCCTTTTTACTTCGATATCAAGCTCTTCCCGGCCTGATGTCACATTTGGTAAAGTTACCGCCTCATAAAGTACGTCAACAGAAGGTATTTCTGAAATGACCATTTCAGTGTCTATCTTGTGAATTTCACCAAGCGGGTGGGGTTTGTCAGGGCGCCAGACTAAGTGCTTGTGACCTTTCTGTATTTTCTCTCTACCGCCAATCCTTTCTATTCTACCGGGATAAGCATAATAGAATTGGGGTGCGTATGCCAGTAATGACTCTAATACTGACCGAGTATTGTAACTCGCTCCTAAAACCCTTTCAACATTGATAGGAAGTTTGGGTTGAAAAGCATTAGCATATCTCCACAACATTTGAGATGACATGGATTCTTCCTTTGCTGTTGACCTGCTTTCCCCTTTCGAAGGGTTGAACCTTTTTATCTTGATGGGACCCTGCGGCAGTTCCACATTCTCAATCGTTATCACTCCTTTGGTTGTTGGGTTAATATAGTGGTATTGTTGATTTTTAGGCAACTGGTTGATAAAGTTGGCGAGATTGTTTGCTGTGAGATTTTCCATGAGGTTCGTTTACATCTTTATTTGAATTATTGAATATATAGGCAAAAATGCTCTGGGCAAGGCCTTTTGCTGCCAAATAAGGCACACCGTTACCGATGGTCTTGAACATATCGGTAAGCGTAACATTCTCAGGGATGACAAACCTATTCGGTAAAGACTGGATAGACAATGCCTCTGCCGCAGAAATCCTTCTCGCTTTGTAAGGGTGGAGGTGTACTTCGTTGTTACCATAAGCAGCTGTAGGAGAATATCTCCAGCGGTGAAGTCGCTTATAAGACTTCCGGGAATCATCCCCTTCGGAAATTACCTGAAACTTTGCAAGTCCCGCCCTTGGCATGAAGTAATTATGGGCATTGGGGTGTTTTTCAACATCGTTCAGCTTAAACCAATGCTCAACTGTTAATTCTTTAATGATATTAGTTGGCTGGGGAATTATAGAGTCCTCTCCAAAAACATCCATTTTGGGCCACTGTGAGCTAAATACAGATTGGGGGGAATAAATTACATGGCTGTCCCAATCAAAATTTCTTAATAAAGGCGAGCCATTGAGTTTAAATCCAAAATCAGTCAGCATATTTCTATGAAACCCTATCAATATAATTCTTTCCCTATCTTGGGGTACTCCGTACTCAATGGCATTGATTAATTTCTCTGTGAGGTAATACCCAGCTTGAATCAGCTTAGCTTTGATTGACTCGAAAAAGGCACGATGTTTAGCTGTCCGATAAAGTCCCTTAACATTTTCAAACAGGAAGAAGTCAGGCTTTAGTCTATCAATAAGTTCAATATAGGTGCCAGACAGTTTTCCATTTTCGCCATTTTCACCCCTGTTTTTCCCAGCAACCGAGAAGTCTGGGCATGGTGGGCCACCAATAAATCCAACTAACTCAAACTTTTTTCTTGCATCAGCAAGGTTCTCTTTTATCCAAATCGAATTTAGATTGGTTAAATTCTCAACAATATCGGCCACCTGATAGCCATATATGGGTTCATTAATTCCAAGCCTTTCTCTCGCTCCCTTATAGATGTTTGCAAAGGCCTTGTGGTATTCGTTCACAAACAAAGTTTCAAAATGGCCGGTGTCCTCAAATCCGAGGTCGAGGAATCCTGCTCCTGCAAAAAAAGAAAACACGCCTATTTTATCCTTCATAATGAACCGTTGAACTGAATGTTAAGATTAAGTAACTGTGCAAAGATACACCACCATTAGAACTACTCAGCTGTTATCAATTGCTCGTCTCCTCCTCCACTTTCTTCCGCCTTAAAATACTTCGCCACCTTCGCCGCTGCGCCCTTCCCGATGGCTTTTTCTATTTCCTCCCCATTTGCTTCCCGCATCTTTTTCACCGAGCCAAAATGCTTGAGCAACCGCTCGGCGGTCTTTGTACCAATGCCGGGGATGTCCTCCAGCTCGGTTTTCGTGAAATCCTTCGAACGCTGGTTGCGGTGGAACGTGATGGCGAAGCGGTGCGCCTCGTTCCGTGCCTGCTGGATGAGCTTGAGGCTCTCCGATTTTTTGTTGACGTAAAGCGGCACCGAGTCACCGGGGAAGAAGATTTCTTCGAGGCGTTTTGCAATACCCACCACCGTTACTTTGTCCAGGATGCCGAGGGCTTCGAGGCTCTTGACGGCGGCGCTGAGTTGGCCCTTTCCACCGTCGATGATGATGAGCTGCGGCAGCGTTTGGCCTTCGGCCAAGAGGCGTTTGTACCTGCGGTAAACGACCTCCTCCATCGTGGCAAAATCGTTGGGGCCGACGACGGTTTTCACGTTGTAATGGCGGTAGTCCGACTTGCTCGGCTTGGCATTTCGGAACACCACGCAGGACGAAACGGGGTAGCTGCCCTGCATGTTCGAGTTGTCGAAACACTCGATGTGGAGCGGCACATCGGCCAGTTGGAGGTCGCTTTGGAGGGTCTTGAGGATGCGCTCGGCGCTGGTCTGCTTGCCCGTTTGCGAAGCTTCTTCCTTCTTTTTTTGGAGGAGGAAAAAATGCACGTTCTTCTCCGAAAGCTCCAGCAGCTTTTTCTTGTCGCCAATTTTCGGGACGGTCATGGTGATGGTGGGGTCAGCCAGTTCCACCTCGAACGGGACGATGACCTCTGGGGCGATGCTCTGGAACCGCTCCCGGATTTCGAGGATGGTGAAAGAGAGCAGGTCTGCCTCGTCGTCATCGAGATTTTTGACCATCTCCTGCGTCCAGGCATTGATGATGGCACCATTCACGACCTTGATGTAGTTGACGTAAGCGTTCTTTTCGTCGCTGGCGATGGAGAACACGTCCACATCCCGGATGGTGGTGCTGACCACGGTGCTCTTGCCCTGATAATCCTCGAAGGCGGTCAGTTTTTCCTTGATTTGCTGGGCTTTTTCAAACGCCATCTGCTCGGCGTGGCGGGCCATTTCCTGTTGAAAATGGCGTTTTACTGGCCCGAAATTGCCCCGCAGCATGTTCTTTATCTGCTCTATTTTTTCGTTGTAGGCCTCCTCCGTTTCAAATCCTTCGCAGGGGCCTTGGCAGTTTTTGATGTGGTACTCGAGGCAGACCTTGAATTTGCCTTTGGCAATGTTTTCCTCCGTCAAACTGAGGTTGCAGGTGCGCAGCGGGAAGAGCTGTTTTATCAAATCCAAAATCACCTCCACCCGGAACTTGGAGGTGTACGGCCCGAAGTACGTGCTGCCGTCCCGAATCACCCGTCGGGTGAGGAAGACTCGTGGGAAACGCTCGTTCTTGATGCAGAGATAAGTGTAGCTTTTGCCGTCCTTCAGCATGACGTTGTACGGTGGCTGGAACCGTTTGATGAGGGTGCTTTCGAGGAGGAGGGCGTCGGCCTCGGTGTCCACCAGCGTCATTTCGATGCGGTGGGCGTGCTTGACCATGACCCGGGTTTTGTAGGCCATGTCCTTTTGGCTGGAAAAATAGGAGGACAGACGATTTTTGAGGTTTTTGGCTTTGCCGACATACAGCACCCTCTCCTCGGCGTCGAGGAAGCGATAGACCCCGGGGTCGTGGGGCCAGTTGGGCAGGAGCTTTTTGTAGTCGTCGGTGGTCACGAAATAGTTTGAATAGTTTGAAGGGTTTGAATTTGTTTGAAGATGGCGAAGCAAAAGTAGTGGTTTGAAACTGGAAACCCATTTGCCGAAGGCGCAAAGTTTGACTTTAAAAATAGGGTCAAAAATCAGGTTTCTAAATTTTTGGCAAACTAGGTTTTTGCGGGGCAAAATTTATACTTTCGGGTTTTGAATGCCGGCAACATCCCTCATTCCTCATCCCTTCCCGAAAAAATCGGGACAGGCTATTCCTAAAAATGAAAACGCCATCCAGCAGGTTATACGATTTGGTGAAGTCACTTTCGAGTGCCGAGCGGCGCTATTTCAAGCTATTCATCAACAGTAAAGACGCCGCCAGCAACAAGTACGTGCGGCTTTTCGATGCCATCTCGGCCAACGACCAATTTGACGATGAGGCGCTGATGCGGGCGGTGTACGGCAATGAAAAGGTGACTTCCCGCAAATATTCCGAACTAAAAGCCTACCTATACGAGCTGGTCATCAAGAGTTTGCAAGCCTACGACGACACCTCCTCCGTGGACTATCGGCTGAAAAACCAACTGCTCGGCGTCCGTACCCTCTACAAGCGCTCGCATTTTGAGGACTGCAAATCCATCTTGGCGAAGGTCAAAAAAACGGCTACCGACTTTGAGGCATTCAACGTGTTGATTGAAATTTTGGATTGGGAAAAACGCATCGCCTACGCCCAAACGGACATCTCGTTCCTCGACCGAGAGATGAAGCGCATCACCAGAGAGGAACAGGAACACCTGCACAAGCTGACCAATATTTCGGCGTATCGGAACATCTTTTTCCAAATCCTCGTCGGCATCCGAAAGGATGTTTCGAGAAGCAAAACACAGCGGGAGGAGTTTGCGGCCATGATGGAAAATCCATTGATGAAAAATGAGGCGGAAGCACACTCATTTACTTCCAAAGTATTGTTTTACCGAATTTTATCCATCTACTATTTTTCTACTTCCAATTTTGAAACCTTTTATTCTTCCAGTAAAAACTTGATAAAATTGATGGAGCGCAACAAGCGCATGCTAAAGGAAGACGTGTCGGAGTACATCTCGGCGCTCAACAACCATATCATCAGTTGCGGCAGGTTGAGCAAGGTAGATGAAGTGCGGGAAACGCTGGACAAACTGAACAAGGTGAAGCCCATCACTGCCGACGATGAGGTGAAAATCCATCGGCAGTATTTCATGAACAAGTTCCGGTTGTGCATCAGCACGGGCGAGTTCGAGGAGGGAGGAAGGGAGTTGAGAAGGCACTTGAAAGCCGCAGAAAAGTTTGACCAGCAGTTGTTTATTAAAAATAGTTTTTACCTACAATACTTCTGTATTTACTTTGGAAACGGAGATTTTCAAAATGCCCTTGACAGCTTGAATGAATGGATAAGCCTGATGTCCGGAAGTGTGGAACGCAAGGATTTACAGAGTCTCTCCAGAACCTTGAACCTGATTATCCATTACGAGTTGGGGAATAACATGCTGCTAGACAGCCTGTTGCGTTCCACTTATCGTTATTTGAACAAGGCCAACCGCCTTTCGGAGTTTGAGCGAAAAATGATGAACTTTATACGGGAGGCAGGCAAACCCCATTCGAGGAAGGAAATGCAACAAATCCTCGAAACCTTGAAGCAAGATTTCGAGGAACTGTCACGCCAGCCGTCTTACGGCGTTTTCGATTTATTCGATATCATCGCCTGGTTGGAAAGCAAAATAAACGGGAAGCCGTACGCTGAAGTGGTGAAGGAACGCTTTCAGCAGCAATCACTTCTGCTTGCTGACAGGACCAAAGTTTAATTTCTGGTATGGGCTGGTAGTCAGGCCTTCTTCCCGAATTTCCACATCATCCCAGTTGATATAACCTACCGAACCGGTATCCGTAGGCACGTAGCTTTTGCCGCCTTTCACGGCATTGCTCTCCTGCTGTGTGAGCGAATTTTTCAGGAAATCGAGTAATGTTTTTGTAGTAGCCATATTACGAGTTTTTAAGTAGTTGTAAAGATAGAATATTACAAGGTGTAAAGTACGGCTTCAGCCTATCGGGACAAAACCAATATTTGCCAAAAGTCAGGATGCTGAAAGCGGTGATTTGGTTAATCTACCTTTTATACAAAGTTAAATTTGTTGGAGGAGGTTGTCAAACGATGTTATCGGTTGCGTCGGACAGGCTGCAAAAAATCAATTCACTCATTTTCCAAGCCTAGGTCGAACCGCTTGCGCATCTCGTCCACAAGAGGGTTCACGGCCCGCATGGCGTGGTACTTCTCGCTGTCGGTCAGCCTTTTGGGCTTGGCAGGGGCGGCATTGGAGCGGCTTGGGTCGAGTTTTATGGACAAAGCCAATAGTGGCGCATGCAGTTTTTTCCGAAGGAACTCCATTAGTTCCATCTCCTGCCGCACCGTGCTTTCTGCCAGCGCCGAGCCTACCGTCACTGTAATTTGCTCCGGGTTGATGTCAATATCAGCGCCCCGGAGGATGGTTTTCACAGAGTCCTTGTCAATGGAATCGATGTAGGCTGCCCATGCTTCCTTTAAGTCTTCATGGGTGAGTTTTGCATCAGGAACAGGGCCTCCATTGGTCTCTGCCTCTTCTATTTCAGCGTGGATTTCCTTCAAGGACATCGAGGTCAGGCCGCCAATGCCCGTTTTGCGAAGCGAAGAAACTGGCGCTGCCACCGGTTCTTTTACCAAGATGGCATCCTGTTTTGGCGGCAAAACTTCAGCGTAGCCGGGGGAAGGTATTTCGGTGTTTTGCGGAGCTTCTTTTTCCTCAATTTTTGTTGGTGGAAATACAGGCTGCGGCGTTTTGGGTGGAGCCGGCGCTGGTACGACAGCCGCTGCCTGCTTGTTGGCAACTTCCTTTAGGTCAAAAGTTTTTTTTTCAGCCCCAGTCTCAGTTGCCATTTTCACCGCTTGCCCTGCGTAGCACATTTTTATGAGATAAAGCTCGACGTGCAGCGGCTTTTGCCGAGCCATCTTGAAGTTGATGTCGCAGTCGTTGCAGAGGTTAAGGGCAGTGAGCAGGAACGAAGCGGGGGCAATGGCGGCTTGTTGGCGATAGCGCTCCCGCAGCGAGTCGCCGACTTCAAGCAAACGGAGGGTCTCAACGTCCTTGCACACGAGCAGATTGCGGAGGTGCTCGGCCAAACCGTTGATAAAATGGTCGCCCTCGAACCCATTGCGTAGCACTGAATCAAAAATGAGCAATACTTGCCGCAAGTCCTCCGTGAGCAGGGCGTCGGTGATGCGGAAAAAATAGTCGTAGTCAAGGACGTTCAGGTTGGTGATGACGTCGTCGTAGGTTATTTTTTTGCCGGAGGCGCTGGTGATGCGGTCAAAAATCGAAAGTGCGTCCCGCAATGCACCGTCCGCTTTTTGGGCGATGATGTGCAGGGCATCTCCCTCTGCCTCGATGCCCTCGGCGTCGCAGATTTTTTGCAAATGGGCCACCGTATCTTTCACCTGAATCCGCTTGAAGTCGAAAATCTGGCAGCGGCTGAGGATGGTCGGGATGATTTTGTGCTTCTCCGTGGTGGCGAGGATGAAGATGGCGTAGCTCGGTGGCTCTTCCAGCGTTTTCAGGAAGGCGTTGAAGGCGCTCGCCGATAGCATGTGAACCTCGTCAATGATGAACACTTTGTACTTGCCTTGCTGCGGCTGGAAGCGCACTTGCTCCACGAGGGAGCGGATGTGCTCGACGCTGTTGTTGCTGGCGGCGTCGAGTTCCATGATGTTGAAAGAGGCATTTTCGTTGAAGGCCCGGCAGCTCTCGCACTCGCCGCACGGCTCGAAATTGGCGGTCACGTTCTGGCAGTTGATGACCTTGGCGAGGATGCGGGCACAGGTGGTTTTGCCCACGCCACGGGGGCCGCAAAACAAGAAGGCATGCGCCAAATGGTCGGTTTGCAGCGCTTTTTTTAGCGTTTGCGATACGTGCGCTTGCCCAACGACATCCTCGAAGTGGACAGGACGGTATTTTCTGGCGGAGACAACGAAGGCCATTTTTTTGAAGTTCGGCAGTTAGACAGTTGGCAGTGTGCAGTCAGGGCATAGGTAATTGTCCTTGACTGCGATTATGCGAGCGGTGCAAAGTTAGAAAAAATACAGTGGTGGCAGGGAGGTTGGAACGGCTGGTTTGAGATTCTTTTTTTGCAAAAATGAAAACCCAAGTTTTACTAAACTGTTAAGGTTGCGCCGCAAAAAACATGTATTGACACCTAAAGTGGTAACTTTGCCGCTGTATTTCTACATTTTTTAAATAAATAAATCAACATGAAAAAAGTATTCCTGACACTCGCAACTTTTATGGCAGTTGGCTGCCTGACTTTGGCCACTGCTCAAATCAAGACGCCAGCTCCCAGCCCTGGCGCTAAAATCATTCAGACCGTTGGCCTGACCGACATTACTGTGGAGTATAGCCGCCCCAGCATGAAGGGCCGTACCATCTTTGGTGGCCTCGTACCCTACGGTGAAATGTGGCGTACTGGCGCCAACAAGAACACCATGGTGACTTTCAGCGCTCCAGTGAATATCGCAGGGAAAGACCTTAAGGCCGGTACTTATGCCCTTTTCACCGTGCCTGGCCAAACTGAGTGGGAAATCATTTTCTACACAGACACTGAGAACTGGGGAACACCGGAAAAATGGGACGCAGCCAAGGAAGCTGTCCGCTTTAAAGCCAAAGCTGAAAAGATTGATTTTGGCATTGAGTCGTTCATGATTGACCTCGGCGACTTGACCAATGATGGCTGCGTCGTGGGCATTGGCTGGGAAAAAACTTGGGTTTCTTTCCCCATCAAGCTAACGACGGACGAAGTGGTTGCTGCTTCCATCAAGAAAACAATGGCTGGGCCATCTGCCGATGACTACTACTCTGCAGGCCGCTACTATTTTGAGTCCGGCAAAGACCTGAAGCAAGCCTACGAGTGGCTGCACAAGTCCAACGAAATGGACACCAAGTTCTGGAAACTCCGCCAAGAGTCGCTAGTGTTGGCTGCCATGGGCAAGCACAAAGAGGCCATTGCGACAGCAGAAAAATCAAAGGCTATGGCCGTAGAAGCTGGCAACAAGGACTACGAGCGCATGAACACGGAGTCCATTTCCGAGTGGACGAAGAAAATGTAAAACAGGAATGAGGAGAGAGGGATGAGGAATGGGCACGACCCAAGTCATCCCTCATTCCTCACACCTTTATCCCTGTAAAAACATCTCCTCCAATTCTTCCAAATCAAAAGACAGGAAACAATTGCGCCCGGCTGGGCTTTTGAAAGGCATTGCGCAAGCAAAAAGCTGGTCAATCAACTCCTGCATTTCCCGCACCGAAAGTGAAGTGCCACGTTTTGTGGCGGCGCTCCGAGCCATGGAGCGGGCCAAATTTTCCTTCAAATCAAGGCTGAGTTCGATGTTGCGCTTGTACTGTTCGAGCAGCGTTTCGATGATTTTCACTTCGTTTTGCCCGCTTGTCAAGTCGGCGGGAATGCCGTGTATGATGAAGCTGTCCTTTCCGAATTCCTGAATATCGAAGCCAAGTTCGTTGATGGTGCTCATGATATCGCCGAAGATGGCAGCATCGGCAGTGGGCAGGGTAAATGTTTTAGGGAAAAGCTCTTTTTGGGTAAAAACTTGTTTGCTTTCGAGGGCATCCAAATAACGCTCGTAGAGGATGCGCTCGTGCGCTGCCTGCTGGTCAATCAGGATAAAACCAGATTTGATGTGGCTGACGATGAAGCTCGATTGGACTTGGTACGGTTCCTTTTGATTTTTTGAAAATGAGCTGCCTGCATCGTCCAGTTCGCCGGGAGCCGCCCAATTACTGCCAATGGTGATTGACTCCTCCGGGTTTTCGTTGGACTCTGGGTTGGTACTTTCACCCATTTCATCAATGGCTTGGTAGAGTTGCTGCCAGTTTCGGAGGTTCGATTCGTCACGGGGAGAACTGGTCGGGCGCTCAAAGCCGCCGCTTCTATCCATGTGCTCCTGCTTGCGTGGCTGCGACATTTCCTTTTCAAAATCAGATTGTGGCGCTACCGTGAACGGCAAACCGAAATTCTTAGTAGCCGAAAAACTGGTCTCCGCCTCAAAGTCCAACTCCGGCATGATGCTGTGCGAACCCAGCGCATGGCGTACCGCTACCCGTAGGTAATTGTACACCAGCCGCTCGTCGTCGAACTTGATTTCCTGTTTCGTGGGGTGTACGTTGATGTCAATCCGGCTGGGGTCCATCTCCAGAAAAATCACATAGAACGGGTAAGTCTCCTTCGGTAAAAGCTCCTCGTAGGCCGTCATCACGGCATGGTGGAGGTAGCCGCTTTTGATGAAGCGGTCATTGACGAAGAACAGTTGCTCGCCCCGGGTTTTCCTCGCAAATTCCGGTTTTCCAATAAACCCGCCAATGCTCATCACGTCGGTTTCTTCCTTTACGGGCACAAGCTTTGGGTTAAAATTATTGCCAAAAATGCCGACGATGCGCTGGCGCAAATTGCCGGTAGGCAAATGAAAAACCTCGGTGCCGTTGTTGTGGAGCGAAAAGAAAACGTCCTCGTTGGCGAGCGCTATACGCTGGAACTCGTCGAGGATGTGCCGCATTTCAATCGGGTTGGATTTCAGAAAATTGCGGCGTGCAGGTACGTTGTAGAAAAGGTTTTTGATGGAAACATTTGAGCCTGGGCTACACTGGCAAGGCTCTTGAACCACTAGCTTGGAGGCTTCGATGACAATGCGAGTACCCAGTTCTTGGTTGTGCGGACGGGTGCGCAGTTCCACCTGCGACACGGCTGCGATGGAGGCCATTGCCTCCCCCCGGAAGCCCATTGTGCGGATGGCGAACAAGTCGCTCGCCTCCCTGATTTTGGAAGTAGCGTGGCGTTCAAAGCACATCCGTGCGTCCGTTTCCGACATGCCGCAGCCATCGTCAATCACCTGAATCAATGCCTTCCCAGCGTCTTTTACGATGAGCTTTACACTCGTTGCGCCAGCATCAATGGCATTTTCCATCAATTCTTTGACAACGGATGCTGGCCGCTGCACGACTTCACCGGCGGCAATCTGATTGGCGATGGATTCTGGAAGGAGCTGAATGATGTCAGCCATGGATGGTTTGTTGAGGATTCGAGGATTTGAGGATTTGAGCAGTAGCCCGTTCAAATCCTCGAATCCTCGAATCCTCTCATTACTCAAAAAAATGAACGAATCGGGGCAAATATACCTCAATTGCAACGAATGTGAGTACAGCTAGCACTGCAATGATGGTAAGCAGCAGCATATTGGACCTAACCACTTTTTGTTGCCGCACTTTCTTGTCAGTCAAATAGGTACTTTGCCGCCGCATGCTCCTTCTGATACGAGCTTTCAATGCTTCTGGGTTGTCGCCCTGTAGCGCTTCGGCTGCCTTGCGGCGCTCCTGCATTTCCTCCATTTTTTCATCGTAAAAACGAGGATGGTACGAAAACCCCACGGGTTTCATGGGTTTGAAAAATCCGAAAAGTGCCATGTCCTTAATTTTTTTTAGAATTGTTTAAAGTACCGCCAAAGTCCTCTTTGGCGCTTTTGCACTGGATGTAAGCAGACACCGATAACTGCAAATTTGCCAACACCCTCGCTGCCAAAGTGGACTTTGGCAGTACGATGCCGACGCAAACTCACTACATTCAAACAATTCAGCCATTCAACAATCCTTCGTAAACAACATCGGTAGCTCGCTGCCAGTTGAATTTCGTGCGTTGAACCCTGCCACTGGCCACCAGTTTATTGCAAAGATGTTCATCCTCGCTGATTCGGCGCATGGCCTCGGCGATTTCCTCCACCTTCGTTGGGTTTACCAAAATTGCAGCCTCGCCAACCACTTCCGGCAGCGAAGATACGTTGGAGGTCACAATTGGCACCTCGGCGTGCATAGCCTCCAGGAGCGGTACACCGAACCCCTCGAACAACGAAACATAGACCAAGGCAGTGGCCGCTCCCATTAGCCGGGCCGAATCCTCATCGGCCACGTAGCCCAAAAATCGGATGTCAGACTGGAATTCTGATGCTTCAAAAGCAACCCTAACCTCCCCAGCCTGCCATGCGAATCGCCCAGCAATCAGCAGTTTGTGCGACGCCCCGGTGGTCGTTTTGAACTGGTCAAAAGCGGCGATGAGCCGGTGCACGTTTTTCCTCGGATGCACGGCGCCGATATAGTAAAAATAGGGGTTTCCTTCGGAAAAATCTTTCCTGATCGTTTGTTTATCAGTAGGTTGCAAGGGCTGAAACAGGTCTCGACAACCATTGCCAGATACAGCTATTTTAGCTGGCGCAATACCGTATTGTTTTACCAAGTCGGCCTTCGTGAACTCGCTCACGGCCACGATTTGGTCTGCCCGATGGTTGAATTTTTTGGTAAAAAACTGGTAGTAAAGCCGTTGGAAAAAGGCCACTTGCTGGGGATAGTGAACATGGGCGAGGTCATGGGTGACAAGCACGGTTTTCACGACTGTGCCTAAAGTCAGGAAATTATCGGGGGAAAGAAAAACATCAATTTTATAGCGTTTCAAAGCCTGCCGAACCGACCACTCGAACCACCAAACAAACAAAAACGGATGCCTTGCAGGCGGAAACAGCACAACCGGGGTCACATTTTTACCGAAAACAAAACTTGGGTCAAACGGGCGGTCGAAAAAGAAAACAAACTCATGCTCAGGGTGCTGAGCAACCAGCCGCCTGACGACTTCATGGGTAAATAGGCCAATGCCTTCCAACCTGTTTTTTAGTAAAAAGCGTGTGTTTACGGCAATTCTCATCTAAAATCACTTCTTCTTAAAAAGCCCGACAACGAACAACAGGACGATGGCGCCTGCTGCGGAGGTCAGGATGGTGCTGATGGTGCCGCTGCCGATGTGGATGTTGAGCTTGTCAAACAACCAAAAGCCAATGAACCCGCCAACGATGCCAATGATAATGTTGCCGATGAGGCCAAAGCCGTAGCCTTTGAAAAGTGTGCCAGCCAACCAGCCCGACACAGCGCCAATGATGAGGGTGTAAAGCAAATCCATAGTTGATGTTTTAAATTGGTTTGAAAATTTTGATAAAACTAAGGAATAACTTGTGCTTTTTTGCACCACTGAATCATACTTCATGCAAATCATCGAAAAATACTTCCCCGACCTCACCGACGAGCAGCGCAAGCACTTCGCCTCGCTGGAAGGACTTTACCGTGACTGGAATTCCAAGGTCAACCTCGTTTCCCGAAAGGATATCGACCACCTTTACGAGCACCATGTGCTGCATTCGCTGGCCATTGCCAAGGTGCTCCGCTTCAATGCTGGGGCTGAAATCCTAGATGTTGGGACTGGCGGTGGCTTTCCGGGCATTCCGTTGGCTATCTTGATGCCAGAGGTGCGTTTTCATTTGATTGATGGAACGCTAAAAAAAATCAAAGTAGTACAAGATGTCATTGAGCAGCTTAGCCTCGAAAATGCAAAAGCCCAGCAGATACGAGCAGAGGAGTTGAAGGGTGTCCAATTTGATTTTGTGGTGACGAGAGCCGTGGCTGAGCTGAACATGCTCCGGCTTTGGACTTCGCAACGTTTGTTCAAAACCAAAGAATCGCACTCAATGCCGAATGGCCTGATTGCCCTCAAGGGGGGCAATGTTAAAGCGGAAATTAAAGCGCTTCCAAAAGGGGAATACACCGAAACCTTCCCTATCCCCGACTTTTTTGAAGAAGACTATTTCAAGGAAAAATTTGTGGTTTACCTGCAAGCGTAAGCTTGATAAGTGGATTGATACCATGCCTTTCAAAAAAAATGGCCGGACATTTTTTAAGCGCCCGGCCAATCTTTATACTTGAGATACCAATGATTAATCGTCGTTTCCACCATCGTCATCACTGTCCGTTCCAGCGGTAGCAGGTATTTTGACTTGGTTTGAAGTGATTTTCTCCTTGATTTTCAGTTCGATTTCTCTGGCTACTTCTGGATTATCCGAAAGGAACTGCTTGGCAGCATCACGGCCTTGGGCAATCTTGGCGCCATCATAGGCGTACCATGCGCCGCTTTTGCTGATGATGTCGAAATCAACGCCCATGTCCACAATCTCTCCAACCTTGGAAATGCCTTCCCCGAACGTAATATCGAACTCGGCAGTGCGGAAAGGCGGAGCAACCTTGTTTTTTACCACTTTTACCTTCACGTGGTTGCCTGTCACATTGCCTTCCTTGTCTTTGATGGCCTGTCCGTTCCGGCGGATGTCAAGGCGGATGGAAGCGTAAAACTTGAGGGCGTTACCGCCAGTAGTGGTCTCTGGGTTGCCGAACATCACGCCGATTTTTTCCCGCAACTGGTTGATGAAGATGCAAGTACAGCCCGTGCGGCCAATGGCGCCTGTCAGCTTCCGCATGGCCTGTGACATGAGTCGGGCTTGGAGGCCCATCTTTGAGTCGCCCATCTCGCCTTCAATTTCAGCTCGTGGTACGAGTGCTGCTACCGAGTCAATCACGATGATGTCAATCGCACCAGAGCGGATAAGGTTCTCGGTGATCTCAAGGGCTTGCTCGCCATTGTCTGGCTGTGAGATGAGCAGGTTCTCGGTATCCACGCCGAGTGCTTCGGCATAGGCACGGTCGAAGGCGTGCTCTGCATCAACGAAGGCTGCGATACCACCCGCTTTTTGGCACTCTGCGATTGCGTGGATGGCCAGCGTGGTTTTACCCGAAGATTCCGGGCCGTATATTTCAATGATTCGACCACGGGGGAAGCCCCCGACGCCGAGCGCAATGTCAAGCCCGAGCGAGCCAGTGGAAATGGTCTCTACGTCGAGTACTTGCCTATCACCGAGGCGCATGACCGTACCCTTGCCGTATGTCTTGTCAATCCGGTCAATGGCTAGACCAAGCGCTTTGAGTTTTGATTCTTTGTCCTGAAACATGTATTCTGGTTTGAAATTGATAGTAATTGTTTTAAACAATAGCGCAAATCTAAAACATTTTAATTTTAAAACAAATTATTTTAAAAAAGAAAAACATTTTTTTTTGAATGACGAGCAAAAACCGAGGCAATGGTAAGCTGGAAGCTCGGTTCTAGTCAGTTTAGAATGGGAATTAAGGTCGAAAGGTAGGTTGAATTCGGGAGATTGAGAAATCGAAAATCGAAGATTTACGAAAGTGAATTGGAAATTTTTAAAACAGAAAAGCCCTTCTGGCGGAGGGGGCCATGAAGGGCTTTCGGTGGTCTGCCACAGTTGCTCAGTGCATTGGGTTCAATGCTGTTTGCTCGCTGTAGCGCAGTACGTTTTGGAGGGCGGAGGGCCGGGGGCTGAATTTGGCTCTTGGTAGTTGGAGGTAGCCTTGGTAAAGCTCCTGATATTCTTCCATCAGGAGTGGGTCTTCGCTTAAGGTTTCGGCGATTTCGAGGGTCTCGGTTGCCGATGTTTCCCGGTAAATGAAGCGAATCAAATCAAGTTGTGTATAGTATTGTTTCATTCAAATAAATAATGGTTAGTTAAAAGTGTATTGGTTCGAAAATCGACTATAAAACTACCCCCCACTTTTAATTATTGTTTTTAGGGCAAAAAAATCGGAAAAAATTGTTGAAAAACTGCATCCCTCATTCAATGCTTCTGTCGGCAAGCGATTCATACAAGGCTTTTGTTTGAAGAATGGTATGCTCGATATTGAAATTTTGATGGATATGCTGCCTCGCCATTTCTCCCAATTTCTTAGTCAATGGGCGGTCGTTGTAAAGGCGAAGAATAGCCGAAGCGATGGCCTTCGGGTCGTGCGGCACCACCACCAATCCACACTGCTCGTTCAGTACCAGCTCCCGGTTTCCAGGTATCGAAGTAATAATCGGAGTCACACCCAACGACATTGCTTCGATGACCGCCTTGGTCGTTGCTTCGCCCTTAATTGACGATAGTGCAAATACATCGCTTGCTGCGACCAACTCAAGCACGTTGGTTCGATAGCCCAGCAGGTGAATCCTTGACCGGTTGGGGCTGCTGTCAATCAATGCCCGGCCCTCACCGGCATCCATGTCTTTTCCCACCAAAATAAGGTGTATTGGCAAGGACTCAGGGAGGGAATGTGTCGCTTTGAGCAAGTACCGAATCCCTTTCATCGGCCGGTTGTTGGCCACACAAATAACCTTGAAAGCCGCATTTGGAATACCTACCTCCGCCTCCATTTTGATGGCTCCAATATTGGCGTACCAAGCTTTGTCATGTCCTTTATGGATGGCCACGGCTTTTTCCTTGTTGGAAAACAACTGCCGTTGCAGGAATTCCTGAGTGGCTTTTGCGATGCAAACAACCTTATCCACTCTGGGATGCAGGTACTTCAAGTAGGCCGTGGGGTCGTACCAGTGAATATTGCCCGTGTAGCCCCGATACAGTACCACCTTCACCACCAAACCCCTTGCCGCACGGATGCCGTTGATGATGGCCCGGCTGTTAAACAAATGCATCACATCGTATTGGCCAGCAATCAGCTCAACGCGGATTCGCTCTTTTTCTTTGCTGTCAAACTTATTTACTGGATGGAAATCAATGACCCTGATGCCCGCTTGCCTGAATCGCTCGGCATACAATGCTTCGCCGAAGGTCATGATAGTAACCTCAACACCTGCGCCTTGAAGGCCGATGAAAAGCTCTGCCTCGGGGCGCACCGATTGCGTCTCCCGGTAATCACTGACAACTAATACTTTGATGGCCATTTTCTGTGTAAAATTAATGAGACCCCGCCCGTTCCAACTCCCGCTCAAAATCCAAAGAAGGAAACTCCGCCGACAATTGTTTGATATATTCTACTTGCTTTTTTAAAAAATCTTGATGTTCAATTGATTGCGAATGAAACGGCCGATGTGCCAATGCCGTCAGTATCCGTCCAATGCGCTCACAAAGCGCCTTCGTTTTTTCATCAAAAAAAGCACCCTCGAAATATTGCCAGATGTAATCGGTGGCCAACTGGTTTGGGTGGGCCAAATCTTCGGCGTAAAAGCGGTAGTCCCGAAGGTCATCGAGCAGTAACTCATAAGCTGGGAAGTAGTGGGTGTAGGGTAGCTGCTGGTTGATTTCATCCAAAGCAATCAGCAGGGTAGCCTTGCTCCGCTGGTTTTCCGAAAGCCCGTCCCGCAAGTGCCGCACGGGGCTGACAGTGGCGATGATTTCAAGTTCGGGCAGTTCGGTTTTTAATTTTTCAAAAACTGGCAGAAGCGCCGCCACAACCTCGCCTACACTAAGCCGCCGCCGCTCAAAGTCCCCAGCCGGAAATTTGTGGCAATTTGCTACCACTTCGCCCGTTTTTTTCAACACAAAAACATGCGCCGTGCCCAGTGTGACGATGAGGCGGTTGGCATTTTTCAAAAAACCTTTAGCCGTTGAAAATGATTGGTTGATGCCTTCGAGTGCCACCGATTTATCGGGGTTGGAAAACCTGCTGTGGTGCTCGAAACTGTGCCAAAGCCCTTGGTTCGCCACCAAATCTGCCTCACTGAATGGGTTGCCAGAACGAAGCCGCTCCAGCGTTTCAACCACCGAAATCGGGTTGAAAACAATGCCGAACGGATTGACCAGCATGGGGAATTTCAACCGTTCCAGCCGCCCGCCCATTTGCTCCGCAAAACAAGAGCCGAGGCAAAGCACCCGGTCGGTATGCGAAATATTGACCTCGCTTTTAAAGGAAGGAAATACCGTTCTGAAGGTCATTTATTGGAGGATTTGAAGATTTGAGGATTTGATGGGAGTCTGCTCGAATCTTCAAATCCTCGAATCCTCATCTTCTGTTAGCAAACTTCAGCTTGTAGTCGGCCTTGCATTGGCCAATGCGGATTTTATCAAGTTTGCGTTTGATGAGCTGTTTTTTGATGGGCTTGAGGAGTTCTGTGAACAGCACGCCCTCGGTATGGTCGTATTCGTGCTGCACCACCCTGGCGTTCAGGCTGTCGAAAGTTTCTTCGTGCTCCACGAAGTTTTCGTCGAGGTAGCGCAGGCGGATGTTTTCGGGCCTGTCCACGTCGCCACGGATGTCAGGGATGCTGAGACAACCTTCTTCAAAAGTCCACTCCTTGCCCGTCTCCTCAATTTTTTGTGCGTTGATGAAAACCTTCTTGATGGGCACATATTTCAGTGGCTCTTTCTCTTCTTTTTCATCATCTTCATCTTCGTGCGGGTGGGTGTCCACCACAAAAAGGCGGATACCAAGCCCCACTTGCGGTGCGGCAATGCCCACGCCATCCGCTTGATACATGGTTTCCCACATGTCCTCGATGAGCTTTTTCAGTTCCGGAAATTCCGGCGTTATCTCTTCGGCCACCTTTTTCAAAACGGGCTGGCCGTATGCATAAATAGGTAAAATCATGTTTCTCGATGGGTTATGGACGGTGGGCGAGGCAGCTATTACCAAATCACCAGTCACCAGTCTCCAATCACCTTTTACTGTTTAAAAAATCTTCCAGAATGATGGCGGCGCTGACCTTGTCCACCAGCGCTTTGTCCTGTCGCTTTTTCCGGTTGGCCCCACTTTGCAAAATTATCTCTTTGGCCATTTGCGAGGTGTACCTTTCATCTTGCATGAACACTTCGATGGTCGGGTGTTGCTTGCGCAATTTGTTGACAAACCCCTTCACTTGGTCGGCAATCTGCGCCGGGTTCCCGTCCGGGTACATCGGCTCGCCTACCACAATGGCTTCCACCTCTTCTTCCTTCAGGTAGTTTTCGATAAAGCTAAACAGCTCATGCGTCGGAACGGTTGTGAGGCCGGAGGCGATGATTTGAAGCGGGTCGGTCACGGCAATGCCGGTTCGCTTGGTGCCGTAGTCAATTCCCATGATTCTGGACATGGGCGCAAAGATAGAAAAGTTGGCAGTTTGACAGTTGGCAGTTTGCAGTCGAGGCCGTAGTTGCCGCTATGACTGCCCACTTTAAAGCGAAGCGTTAAGAAACTCGTAGCCCTGTATCAACCGCATCAACTTGCCATCGTGCTGCATAGCTTTCAGCGATTCCAAGTGCTTGGCGTGGTGCATGTCCGTGCCGAGGAAGTCCACCATGTTGTTTTTGAAAAACTTCATGGCGAGTTCCTTTGGCGGCTTGCCGTAGATGCCGGTGAGCGAGAGGAGGTTGACCTGAAACTGGCAACCAAAATCTTTCAGTTTTTCGAATTGGCTGAAGTCGCTGGCATAGTAGCCATAGCGTTCCGGGTGGGCGAGGATGAGCTGGTAGCCTTTTATTTTTAGTTGGAAAATGGTCTCGAACAAATTGGGGGGAGCCTGGTAGGTCGAAAGTTCGATGAGCAGGTGTTTGCCCGAAAAAGTCAACAAATTATTGATGTCCTGCTGTTGCAGGAACTCATAGTCCACGAAATACTCCGAGGCCATTTCCACTTCCAGGGGCAGGTTTGCTTGCGCAATGGCTGGGTTCAGCCGCTCAAACCTAGCCCTCAAATCGGCTTGGGTATTCGGGAAGTAGTCCGGTCGGGTATGTGGGGTGGTGATGATTTTTTTATAGCCCAAATCCACAAAGCCTTGCAGCAGTTCGAGACTCGTTTCAATGGAGTCGGAGCCGTCGTCCACGGCGGGAATCATGTGCGAGTGCATGTCCGTGCCGAGGAAAGAAAAATCGGCGGCGGCGGCGGGTTTGTTTTTTTTGAAAAGACCAAAAAGCACGGGAAACGGGATTTAGCGGAATTGAAATTTGGGCAAATATAGCGAGTCAGATAGGAGCAGGACATTCGTTTTTTCAAAGTTTTTTTACCAAACCAAACCTGGCCCCCTAACGGGTAAGCACAATATAATCTCGAATCAGGGTTTTCAAAAACTCAATCTGGTTTCCCTTGGGCGCTTCAATGTCGAGTTGCTGGCAAATATGGGCGGTGGCATTTCGGATGGCCTCGGCATGGGCGGCGTTCTGCCAGGTTTGGTAGCGCCCCAGCAGGTTTTTCAGCAGCAGCATGTCGGCCTCGTTCATTTGCCGCACGGCGGGGTATTTCGGCTCGTAGTTCTCTAGCGTGTTGATTTTCAGGATGTCGTGCAGCTTGAACGCCAACTGGCTTTTCACCCGGATGACGGTGGTGTTGGCGGCGAGGTCACCGAGGCGCTGGTTTTTGTAGGTGGAGCCGATGAGGATAGCAGCCAACACCCCCAAGGAAAAACTGAAATCGAGGAGTAGAAAAACGCTGCGCAGCAGGTACTCTCCAATGCCCGGCTCCAGCCCGTCGAGGCGCACCACCTTCAGGTTGATGGCCCGCTTGCCGAGACTTTGCCCATTGCCGATGATGTCGGAAAGCAGGTGGTAAACGAACAGCCCAGCGAAAAGCGCCATGCCGATGAAACTTCCACCCCACCCTGTGATAGCGTCGGACACTACAAAAATGACTATCAACCAAAAGGCGTAGGAGGCTGCCGAGTATATCAGCAGGTCAATAAAAAAAGCGAAAAACCGCTCCCGCAGCGGGGCCAGCTCGTACTCGATGGTAACGTTTTGCGTGGTGCGGATGTCGATGTTGGGCATGAGAAGCAGGTTGGTTTCTGGTTCCAGGTTCCAGGTTTTTGGGAAGAACATTGGACCCTCCCAAAAACCTTGAACCTTGAACCAAAAACCCAAAAATAGCCCTACCTTGCCATAAATTCCGAAAAAAATGATGGACAACATTGAAGCCAAGGTGAAAGAGCTTGTCACCGACTTCAAGCTCGAAGAAGCACTGGACGTGCTCATTGCGCAAGCGCAAACACAGACCCAGCGCAAACAGAATGCACTACTGGTACTGAAAGGCAAACTGGCCATGCTCGAAGAGCAAAACCTCAACGGCATGCTCGACTCCAGCGACTTGGCCCGCCAGAGAGCGACCATCGCTCACCAGATTCTGGACATCGCCGACGGCAGCCCGCTTGATTACGAGCTGCCTGAAACAGCGCCTGCACCTCCGCCTTTGATACAAAAAAACATAAACCTGCCTGCAGGTAGCGGTTCTTCCATCGGTAAATACCTGCTCATCGGCGGGCTGCTCCTGGCCGTCGTCATTGCTGGCTTTTTCTTCGTAAAAAACAGTGGCAGCCAGCCAGAAGAAACCGAGCAAACCCAACAAACACCAACCACCGACCAAGCCAATACAGCGGGTCCCGTTTCCGAAGAAAAACAAACGGAACCTGCCCAGCCAAGGCAGCAAACGAGCGATGAAATCAAGGTGCTGGACTTTCCCAACTACCGCAAAAAGTTCAATTTCAGCGACTTGCAGTACACCTTCCAAGAGGTGTGGGCGGAAGCGTATTCAGACACGGAAACCAAGCTGACCATTCAATTTCAACTGCATTGCCGGAGCAACCTCGGCACCTGCTACCGGGCAATTCCTGTTGTCTATGTCGATGAGCGCAGAATCGGGACGTCCTACCAACTGACCACCAGCAGTTGGATAGCACAGGACTCCACCATCACCGACGAAATCCAATTCGTGCTGCCGAACAACGCCAAGTCCTATTTATTCGAGCTGTCAAAGGATGGTTCCAGTTGGAAACGGGCTTTCAAATTCCTCCAATGAACTACTCGAAACACGACCTTTCCGACACCATCGTTGCGCTGGCAACCCCCCCCGGCGTGGGTGCCATCGGCGTCATCCGCCTCAGCGGCGAACGGGCGCTGGCCATTGCGGAGCAAGTTTTCTCTGGTAAAAAACTGACCAAGCAGCCGAGCCATACCCTGCATTTTGGTACCATAAAAAACGACGACGGACAGGTGCTGGACGAGGTGCTGGTCTCCGTTTTCAAAGGCCCAAACTCCTACACCGGCGAGAACATCACCGAGGTTTCCTGCCACGGCTCGCCGTTTATTTTGCAAAAAATCATTGAGCTTTTCATCGAAAAAGGTGCCCGGATGGCGCAGCCCGGCGAGTTCACCCTGCGGGCATTTTTGAACGGGAAAATGGACCTTTCGCAGGCGGAAGCCGTCGCCGACCTCATCGCCTCCACCTCCGAGAGCAGCCACGGCGTGGCCATGCGCCAGATGCGGGGAGGGTTCAGCCACGAAATCCAGCGGTTGCGGGATGAATTGGTCAACTTCGCCAGCCTCATCGAACTGGAACTGGACTTTGCCGAGGAAGACGTGGAGTTCGCCAACCGACCGCAATTGAAGGCTTTGGTGGAAAAAATTCACTCCTACATCCATGCGCTCATCCAGTCCTTCAAGCTGGGAAATGTACTGAAAACGGGCGTCCCGACCGTCATTGCTGGCCGCCCGAATGCCGGGAAAAGCACCCTGCTCAACGCCCTGCTCAACGAGGAGCGGGCCATCGTCAGCGAAATTGCTGGCACTACGAGGGACACGGTGGAGGAGGTGCTGAACATCCGGGGCGTGGAGTTCCGGCTGATTGACACGGCGGGCATCCGGGAGGCACAGGACCAAATCGAAGCCATTGGCGTGGAAAAAACGATGGAAAAAATCGGGCTGGCCGCCCTGCTGGTCTATGTTTTCGATGTGGTGGAAACCAAGATTGACGAGGTGCTGGCCGATGTGGAAAGTTTGCGGAGCGAAAACGCCCAACTGATTATCGTCTGCAATAAAATGGACAAGCTGCCAAGCTACAAACCAGAGTGGCTGCTGAACCCAAACGACCCTGAAATCAATGATTTTTTCTTTGCAAAACAGCGGCCGCTCAATACCTCATACCTCATACCTCATACCTCTCTAATCACGCTTTCTGCTAAAAGCAACATGAACGTACCTTATTTAAAGGAAAAATTATTCGAGGCAGTAATTGGCCAAAAAGTGAGCGGCGAAAGCACCATCGTCACCAACGCCCGCCACCTGGAGGCGCTCCAAAAAGCAGCTACCAGCCTCGATGACGTGCTGCACGGGCTGGACACGGGCATCACTTCCGACTTCGTGGCCATGGATATCCGACGGGCGCTGAACTATCTCGGCGAGATTACTGGGGAAGTGGGGGTGGAGGATTTGTTGGGGAATATTTTTTCGAAGTTTTGCATCGGAAAGTAACATGGAAGACTTGTCAAAAAATATCGTCGCCGCCATACGGCAAGCGCAAGAAAACATCAAGCAGCAGCTGCCTGCCATAGCGGCTGTTGTCAACGAAATTATCCTTTCAAAAAGCACTGACGCTAAAACCATTGAGCATACGCTCGACAACCTGCTCGATTTGCAATATATCGGACTGGGAAAGGAGCTGTTTATCCAGCTGCTGGAATATTACAAAACCGTTGACCCAGCGGCTGCGAAGGACTATTGGGGGTTCTTTGAAGAAATTGGATAATCCATTACCACACCCGAAAAAAAATTACCAAGAAAAATACCCAACCAAGCCAAACAGTTTGTGAAATTAGCGGCGACAAGCACCGCCTCGTTCCTTTCATCAAAACCGTACAAACTATGAGCAAGACCGCCAAGCAACTCCTAGCCCTGCTCAACAGCATCCAAGGCAGCGGCTCGTTCGCCACCTCCGGCGACAAGAAGTTCACCCCGCCCGGCCTCCACATCGAAGGGCTGGGCGAAGTGGGCTTTCCCATCAACGACGTACAGGCCAAGGCCATCATTCAATTGGCCAAGCAAGCGCCCTACGGCAAGGGCAGCAAGACCCTCACCGACACCGCCGTGCGCAAGACTTGGGAAATTGACGCCCGGCAGCTGAGCTTCCAAGGCGATGAATGGGAAGGCGTTTTGAAAAAAATCCTCAAGAAAGTGAAGAAAGGGCTGGGCATCGAAAAACAGCCCGTGACGGCCTCCCTCTACAAACTGCTCATCTACGAAAAGGGCGGGTTCTTCAAGACGCACAAAGACTCAGAAAAAGAACCGGGCATGTTCGGCACCCTCGTCATCGGCTTGCCCGCCCGGCACACGGGCGGCGAGCTACTGGTTCGCTTCGAGGGCAGGGAGGAGACTTTTGATTTTTCGGCTATGGCCAGCGAGCATCGGCTGCCCTTTGCCGCTTTTTTCGCCGATTGCGACCACGAACTGCTGCCCGTCACGTCGGGCCATCGGGTCTGTCTGGTCTATAACCTTTTGCAGCCGCCAGGGGCCAAGCCGCTGGGCAGCGTTTCCTTTTCCCAACAGGCCGAACAGCTTGTGCCACTGCTGAAAAAGCTGGAGACTTCCTTTGAAAACAAGCCCCTCGCCGTGCTGCTGGGCCACCAATATACCCCCGCCAATTTTTCCTTGGAAAGCCTCAAGCACCACGACCGCCCCCGTGCCGAGGCACTGATGGAAGCCGCCGGGCAAGCGGGCTATTTCGCTGGCCTCGGCCTCGTCAGCCACTACCTCATGGGCGAACTCGAAGAACCCGACTATGGCCGCCGCAGCCGTTACCGCAGCTACGAGGACCGCTATGAAACCCCGGATGGCGGCACAATGGGCGAGGTGTACGAAAGCCACACCAGCATCGAGCATTGGAGCGGCGACGGCGCACCGACGATGGGCACCATCCGCCTCGGCGAAGACGAACTGCTCACCGACCTCGAAATCGGCGACGGAGACCCCACCGAGGAGCAGGCAGAGGGCTATACCGGCAATGCGGGCATGACCATCGAGTATTGGTACCACTACGGCGCCGTCATACTTTGGCCAAAAAGCAAGCACGCCGCCCTGCTGACGGCCACCCCCATTATCGTGAGGCTGGAATGGCTCAAATATTACCTCGAAAACTGGGGCAACGGCTCGCTCCAAGCGCCGATGTATGCCCGCCAATTGGTCGAGGGCTTTTCCTTGGAAGAACTGAAGGAAAAATACAGCCGCCCCGATTCCAGCGCCCTTGCCTCCACTTTGCTGAGATTGAGGGACGAGAAACTGTTGCTGAAAACTGGCCTCCCGCTCCTCGGAATTGTTTTCGATAAAATACAAGTGCCCACCTGGGTCGCCCTGTTGGAGCAGTTCAAGCCCGCCCATTTTGGCCCCGTTTTCCAACAGGCCGCCGCTTTGGGCGACAAGGCCGTGCTCGACCATTTCCTCGGCGTCTTGATTGCGCTGGCGCAACAAGGGCCGGGTCGTGGCAGCGATTTTGTGCTGGCGCAATTAGTGGGGCTGCCCGAACATATCCGCCTTGCGAAGCTCCACAAACTGAAGGAGGATAGCTATTGGGGCTATGAGCCAACACCAAAAGTGGATTTGCCAAAGGCCATCCTTGAAAAAGCCCTGCTGCTCGCACAACTGAAACAGGCCGACACCGCCTGGGCAATGGATGTGCTGGACAGTCTCCGCCCACCCCCTGCCAAGAGACTTCGCCAATGGTGTGCTCACCGCCGTGCTGCTCGAAAAGCAATACCCGGAAGGGCCGCTGCCCGCATTGCTGCGCCAAGCTTGCTTGGACGACCTGAAATCCCGCACGGCCACCAAACCGACCCCGCCCGCCGACTGGCGGCGCAAGGTGCCCGCCGGCAAGTCCGACCGGGAGCTGTGGGAACTGCTGCGCCCCTTCCTCGAATCGCCCACCGAGCGGGTGTTCGAGTACCGCAAGAACGAAGCCTACCGCCAAGCAATGGCCGCCGCCATTGGCCGGGAGACCATTGACCTGAGCATGGAGACCGTAAGAAAAGGCTCGCCACACACGCTGAAACTGACGAAAACGCAGGCGGCTTACCTACTGGCATTGAAGCATTGGGAGGAGGATATGGTACTGCTGGGGAGGATGGGGAAAGGGACTATTGGCAGGCAATTCTCAATTTGGCTATTCGAGCCTAATTTGATACATGTCAGCGATGCAAAAAAAGATTTGCATCATGTTTTTACAGGGAATAATTTTAAAGACCGCTCTGATACTTTCCCAGAATTTGAGCCTGGTTTTAAGTTC
>JAIPBL010000138.1 GCA_021739645.1 Saprospiraceae bacterium
AACGCTTTTTTTATACTTTTGTACAGAAACATTTTTGTGGGTTGTTTCTGTAAAAGGAAGCGGCCCTTTTTTGTTTTTTCAAATTTTCAAACAACTTTTTTTCAACTATCTATAAAAAGTGTACGGTAGAGAATTTTTTAATAGAAAAAGATTGACAACCTCAATCCCTAACCAAAAAACTCCGCCACCAACCCATGAAAATGGTGCACCCCCTTCTCCATCGTCGGTGAAAAGCGGCCCTGCTGATAGAACCTCGACTGGATGCCCCGCTGCACCGATTCCACCACCGCTTCATCTTCGAGTTCTGTTTTTTCCAATTGATTCTCACTGCGGTTAAATGGCTGGTTTTCAAACCGATAGGTTCGGAAACGCACCTTCGTACGCTCGTGACTGAGCGGTTCGATGATGTTCAGCGAAAGGCCCCACGGGTAAAAATTAAGCATCAAATTCGGGAAGAGCCAGAAGTACCAGGCATAGATTTTTTTACCAAAATCCGGCTGGCCAGGCGGCAGGTCGAAGTGCGGCTGACCTTCGTCAGCGATGCCGATTTGGAGGTTGCAGTAGCGGAAAAGCTCGTAGTCATATTGCTTGAAATCCAACGCCTCGTTGAGGGCGGGATGTACAAACGGGATGTGGAAACCCTCCAAAAAATTGTCGCAATAGAGCGCCCAATTGGCGTTCACGAAATAATCCTGTGTGCCTTCCGGCTCGAAAAGCAGCGTGTCGGTTGGCAGGAAACCCACCCGTTCCCTAATGGGTTGGATAGCTTCCTCAAAGTCAAAAGCGGGTTTGAGTGAAACGAAAATCATCCCCATCCACTCCCGCATCGGCACTTGGTGGAGATTATCGGCGGCAGTGGGGAAATCCTCAGATTGCCCGAACTCCGGCATGGATTTGAAAGAGCCATCCAGCCGGAAGCAACGGCCGTGGTAGCCGCAGCGCAGCATTGTGCCCACACTGCTTGCCTCTTCCACGATAACTTTCCCTCGGTGGGTGCAGACATTGGAGAGGCAACGGAGCATGCCGTCCCGGTCACGAACCAGCACCAGCGGCTCGTCGAGGACGCCTGGCAGCAACGCAAACGGGTACACATCGCCGGGATTTTTCACCACCGAAACATCGGCCACATAGAGCCATGAGGCAGCAAAGATTTTTTCTTTGACTTCGTCAAAAATGGCTTTGTCACGGTAAAAACTGCCGGGGAGGGTGGAGGCTTGGCGGATGTTTGTGTTGATTAGCATATTGAAAATGATGCTTTTTAGGATACCAACATGGTAGATTTTGAATTTTTACCAGACAAATCTAAATTTAAAATTTAGATTTGTCTGGTAAAATGAAAATTTATCCTCGACATATTGAACAAGATTTGCTGCAAAGATTGCACAACTTCCCGGTAGTGGGCATTACCGGTCCAAGGCAGGCCGGGAAGACAACGCTTGCCAAAAATATCGTCAAAGACACGGGGAGAGAGGCATTGTACCTCGACCTTGAACTGCCATCCGATTTGAACCGATTGCGCAATGCCGAGCTTTTTCTGAAGGAAAACGAAGAAAAGTTGGTCATCATTGATGAGGTGCAGCGGAAACCCGAACTGTTCCCGTTGTTGCGAGCCTTGATTGACCAGCACCGAGTTCCTGGTCGTTTTTTGATTTTGGGATCCGCCTCTCCTGAACTGCTTCGCCAAAGTTCCGAAACACTTGCAGGTCGAATTTCCTACTTGGAATTAACTCCTTTTCATTTCAAAGAATTGCCGGACAGTGATTTCAAAAAGCATTGGTTGCGAGGTGGTTTCCCGCCTACACTTTTCTCACTGACTGATGAAGCAGCATTCCAATGGATACAAGATTTTATCACCACTTTCATTGAGCGGGATTTGCCTCAGTTCGGACTAAACGCACCTGCTCAGACATTGCGTACCCTATTGCAAATGCTGACGGGCGTACATGCCAACCTGCTCAACCAAGAAATGTTGGCCAATTCTTTGGGGCTGACGTCCCCAACCGTAAAACGCTATTTATCCTACCTCGAAAATACCTATTTCATACGCTACCTATTGCCCTGGCATATCAATATCGGTAAACGCCTTGTGAAAACACCAAAGCTATTTTACCGGGACAGCGGCGTTTTACATCAATTATCAAGTATCACCAACAGCAGCGACCTGATTGGCCACCAACTGGCCGGTTCATCGTGGGAAGGATATGTGGTGCAGCAGGTCATTGCCAATTTGCCGCAAAACCTGCTGCCTTATTTTTACCGCACAAAAGACGGTTCGGAACTCGACCTTGTTCTTGTGAAAGGTAATCATCCAATCATGGCACTGGAAATCAAAATGTCCTCAAATCCAACCTTGAGCAAAGGCACTCGCATTGCACATCAAGACGTCGGGAAACCGCCACTATACATCGTTACGCCGCACGAAGGCGATTACCCAATGGATGAAAATATAAGGGTTTGCGACTTGAAATACCTTTTGGAAAAACTATGATTCAACCTGTCCAGCCCTCCATTCCAGGCGAACTGGTTGTTTTTTTTTGCCAGCAATTTTAGCTACATCAAAGTTCAGTTTTCAAGGCCTAACTTTGACACTGACTTCTGTATAGAAGTCTCAATTAGTTTTTTGGCATCATTAAAAATGGATAACTTTGTCTGACCACCTCTAATTCTTACACCTATCTGAATTCCCAGATTAGCGTCATCTTTTCAATAAAACCTTCCTCGCCATGAAAAACATTTTTATTGCTACCATCCTATTGCTGTCTTTCAACATCGTCATGAAGGCGCAAGATGCCTGCGAATCCAACTACCTTGCTTTCCGGCAGGGCGTGAGTTTTGAACTGACGAATTATGACAAAAAAGGAAAAATCAGCAGCATCCAACAGCAGAAAATCAACAACGTAGAAGCCACTGATGATGGCTTCAAAGCCAACACCAGCATGGTTCTGTCCAACGAAAAAGGAAAAACACTTTCAGAGGGCAGCTACAACCTGGAATGCAAAAACGGCGTAGTTTATCTGGACATGTCCAGCATGCTCGACCCCCGGATGATGGAGGGGTTTAAGGACATGGAGATGGAAATTTCTGGCGCTGCCCTTGAATTTCCATCCAACCTCAAGCCCGGCCAAACGCTTTCCGATGGTGACGTCAACGTCAAAGCCATGACTGGCGGCTTGACACTGATGAACATTACCATGAGCATCACCAATCGCAAAGTTGAAAGCACGGAAATTGTCACAACGCCAGCCGGTACTTTCGAGTGTGCCAAAATCAGTCAGGACAGTGAGTTGAAGTCAATCATAAAAAAGAAGTTCAAATCCGTGTCTTGGTACGCCATCGGCGTCGGTTTGGTAAAATCCGAAAACATGGACGAAAAGGGAAATGTTGAAAGCTCCACGCTTTTGACGAAGTTCGAGAAATAAGCCCAAGCCAGGCGGCAACTTGAAGTTGCCGCCTAACTTTAAGTTTCAACCAGCCCACCCCTCCCTGTCCAAGCTCCGGTACTGTATCGCCTCCGCAATATGCTCAATCTTGATGTCTGGGCTGGCGGCAAGGTCGGCACTTGTGCGGGCCACTTTAAGAATCCGGTCGTAGGCACGGGCCGAGAGTTTTTGTACCTCCATTGCCTTTTTAAGCAGGGCAACGCCAGCTGTATTCAGTTGGCAGACTTCCCTCACAAGGCGGCTTGGCATCTGTGCGTTGCAAAAAACGCCTTTGTATTCCTTGAAACGCTCGGCCTGGATTTCCCTTGCACGGATGACGCCATCCACAATCTCCTTGCTGGTACGGGCAGGGGCATCGTACCGTGCCAGCTCCTCGTAAGAAACAGGTGTCACCTCTACATGTAGGTCAATGCGGTCGAGCAGCGGACCGCTAATTTTGCTCAGGTAACGTTTCACCACGCCGGGGCCGCAGACGCATTCCTTCGTGGGGTGGTTGTAGTAGCCGCAGGGACAAGGTTGCGTTGCATAGTTGTCATACCCGGTTGAAAGGTAAAAAACCTGGTAATCCATTGTTTCCTGTAGAGTTGAATACATTAGGTGACCATATTCGAAAAGTTCGACTTGAGAGAAATCTTTCCCAACCGCAAGTTGCAAAAATCATTGAAGTAACTACCGATTGTGTCACGTATTGGGAAAACAACCGCAACGAGCCGAGAATCAGCTACCTCCCAAAAATCATTGAATTTTTAGGATACGACCCTCAGATAAATTTCGAAATAGAATCTTTGGGAACTCAGCTACAGCAATACCGTCGAGAAACCGGACTCTCTCTGAAAATTCTTGCGAAACAAATTGGCATGGATGAAGCGACACTCAAGCGGATTGAAGGAGAGAAAGAAGTGTTCGCAAAGACGAGACTGAAAGTGAAACAGGCTCTAACCCCACGCCCCTAAGTCTGTTGAAAGGCATATTAACAAAATAATTATTGGAATAGTCAATATTTTCAAAGTTTTGAGGTTCAAAAACTCTTTCAAATCGATATTTTAACCCCAAAATTTGTTCTTACCTATTTTTTTGTAAGTTAGTTTCTTTTACACTTTAAAATTATCTTGCAATTACTTTATTTTAAGCTAAACAGCAGTAAATTTGCGACGCTTTTCAATCCCTATAAAGAACATACCCAAAAACAGGTAGAATGGACAAAATTAGGAGAAGGCAGCTTGAGCTTGTGAGAAGGGGGTGGCTACGACACCTAAAAAGAGTAAATAGAAAAGACAAGCAAAGAAGTCCTTGGATCAAAGCTCCTCCTCCTATTTATAGCCGTAATCTTAGCTGGATTATGCAAAATCCAGATTCCTTTGTGAATGGCTCTATAAAAACAGAAAAATTCCTCCCTACCATTACCTTAGAAGTTCCGACTATATTTTCATTGATAGAGGAAGAAGAAAAAAGTTTCCAATTTCTCAAGGAATTGTTTCACCACATTCAAAATCAGACCTGTGGTACTTTATACCTTGACTACACCAAATGTGAAAAGATTGACGTGGATGCATCTGTTTGTATGGACATCATCATCCAAGACTTCAAGTCTTATTTTGCCAATTTGTTGTCAAAGGGATATGAAGTTCGATTACTGTCCATCAAGCCATTGAATTTCCAAAAAGAACAGATCAGCAAAATACTGTTTTCGATTGGTGCATTTCGCAACCTTCTGGGATTAGAAAGAAAATATCCAGACATTATTACCTATCCTTTGTGTTGTGGGCGTGGAATCAAGGTGCATAGTGACCAAAAGTTGGAAGTTGATGTGACAGCGTTGGTTGATTACATTTTAAAATGTACATCAAAAATGAAGCGCCCATTGAACTTTGAAGCCGAAAGGAACCTTTTTCAGGTAATTGGCGAGGTCATGGCTAATTGCCAAGGCCATTCAACAACCCAGTGTAGGTATTCCATCGGGTATTTTCAGGAAGAAGAAAGTCAAGATGGGCACATAGGCACCTTCCACCTTGTCATTATGAACTTTGGTGAATCAATTTACCAAAAGTTCAAAAACCCAAGATGCGAGAACCCGCAAGTTGTTGAAAGGATGGTAGAACTATCCTCCAATTACACCCGAAAAAGTTTTTTGCAAAAGGGTAAATTTGAGGAAGACACACTTTGGACACTTTATTCACTTCAAGAAGGGGTGACAAGTAGTTCAAAGAAAAGAGGAAGTGGTACAATCACGTTCATTGAGCACTTTTTTTATCTCAAGGGAAACCGAAAATTTGACAACGTTTCCCGATTGAACATTTGCAGCGGCAACGCCAGGATAGTTTTCGACGGAACCTATGGCATCATCGAGAAACCAAGCGTAAGCAAAGAAACTAAGTACAAGATGATTACGTTTAATGAATCCAATGACATTCAGGATCCTCCTGACAACAATTACGTGAAATATTCCAAAAATTACTTCCCAGGGACAATTATTTCGGCAAAAATTCTAATAAAGGATGATAACCTTCAACCAAACTAACATGAAAGAGCATACCATCAACCTGCAAGAGTACCGCACTCCTAAGTCAAGGGTGTTCTCTGGAAGACAACGAGGCGAAGATGTAAGGAGAAAATCAAAAATTGATTTAGTTGAACCGGACTACACCAAAATTACAATAGTAGTGCCATCTGACATTGGCTCTATCAACCCATCCTTTCTTGAAGAATTCCTTTTCAATGTTGTAAGGAAATTGGGTAAAGGTGGGTTTAACAATAAATTCAAGTTTGACTGTCAAGGAAGGTATCAAATTGATGAAGACCTTTCCGAGGCAATTGACCATATTTTGAAGAAAGACAATGCTCTAAACTACGCCTTCGCTTAGTACTTTGTATAATCCGTTCTATTCAATAATGGTAATGCTGTCAGCAATTTCGGACATTTCAAATATTGTGATAGCGTTGGTCAACGTGCCAACACCATTAAGTTAAGCCGCCAGGCAGTCAAAAATAGCTCTTAAAAACCCAGCCATAAACCCTGATATTTTAGCGCATAAAAGTATGTGGCAAAATATGCTGAAAAGAACAGGATGGGCCAACAGGTCAGCTCGGCATGGGACAAAATGCAGGCGTTGAACAGCCAGCTTGCCGTCGCCGAGCAGAATGTTGAGCTTGCTCGCGAAACATTGCGCTTTGAG
>JAIPBL010000139.1 GCA_021739645.1 Saprospiraceae bacterium
CATAACCGTCAGTCTGTCCTTCCTGGCTTTTCAACCATTTTCTGAGGTTTTCTTCAAACTGATCCTTCGCCTGGGAAATTTGTTGCTGTGTCATCTTTTTCCCGTAAATTTAACATTCTGGGAAATTTGTCCTACACCCCCAAAGTAGCATAAACTAAACATGCTCGAATATCCAATTCTTCCAAATCAGGCATTTCTTTTAATATTTCGGTAAATGGAAGACCATTGGCGATAAGGGATAGGATGTCAATCACTCGAATCCGCATCCCACGAACACAAGGCTTTCCACCACATTTATTAGGGTCAATTGTAATTCTCTTCAGAAGTTTGTCTCGCATAATTTCAAAAATTAATTTCCTATCGTTTGGCGTAAGCCACCTTCCCACTCCGAAAATCTTCCCGCACCGGCGTGAACACATCGAGGATGCGACAGGCGGTGAGTGCCCGCCCTGAGTGCGGAACATTGGATGGGATGATGAGCACATCGCCGGGGTGCAGCAGCATTTTCTCCCCACCCAAAACAAATTCGAACTCACCTTCCAGCATATTGGACACTTGCTCGTGAAAGTGGAAATGCTCGGGCAATTCGGCACCAGCTTCTACGTCCACATAAGCAATGGTCATGCCCTCGGTGTGGAACATTTTGGCGGTGAAGCCTTTGGAGATGACGAAGGGTTCGATGTCGGTGAGGGTGATTTTCATTGTTTGATTGTTGAAATTGTTTGATTGTTGTGGGCGCTCAGTGCAACAATAATAACAAAAACAATTCAACAATCCTCATCTCCCCTCGAACGCATATCTTTTTGTGTAAAAATTGAAGAAAAAGAGCACCCCGGTCACGATGAATTTGGCGAGAATGGGCCAGTCGCACAGCACTGGCAATTTTACCAAAACAACCATCATGCCCACGCCAAGCCCCCAGCCGATGACGGAGAAAATCATGGAAATAATAAAAGCAGAGTGCACCTTGCGTTTTAGGTCAAAAATAAAGCGTTTTTGGAGGTAGAAATTGACCACTACGGCGATGGGGTACGAGATGGTATGCGCCATGACGGGGTCGAGCCAAAGCCAGTCGAGCAGGAGGTAGAGGGCGTAGTCCACGCCCGTGGCGATGACGGAGGAGGTGAGGAATTTCGCTTGGGCGAGGGAGTTTAGCTTAAAATTTTTCACAAGACTTTCCGGTGGGAATCATCAGGCTTCTGGCGCTCATAAATTAAGATTTTATCTCGCTCAAAATCAGGTAGTGCATATTTTGACAAGCTTTCGAGCGTCGCTAAATCCACTTTTTTGCCAGTCAGATGCTCAAGATGGCCCCAAAGTGAAAAGAACTCCAACCCTGTTTTGATTGAGTCATAATCCAGCTCTACTACTAGGTCAATATCGGAATCAGCGGTGACAGTCTTTCGGGCAAATGAACCAAACAGGTAAACTTTCTTGACAGGTTGTTTTGTCAAAAATGCTTGAAATTCCTGTTGTGAAACACCTGGCAATGTCTTTAGCGATGCCTTCATTTGCTTTATTTTTCAACAAAAATAACTGCTTAACCCTGCATTCCCAACTCCCCCTCAAAAAACGCCCTGACTTCCAGCCAGTTGTCCGCCCTCGTGAAACGATTGTCGTCCAGGTTGTGCGAGGCAGTGAACAGCAGCCCTTTTCCTGCGAAGCCCTCGAGGTTCCAGGCGTGGTCGTCAATCATATAGTCGGCTTGGATGATGCGCTTGTCGCCGCAGAGCACGAGCCGCTGCCAGCCGATGAAGGGGAAGTGCTGGTCGAGCCAGTCAAGTTTGTCACGAAGTGAGTTGCGGAATTCGGTGGCTGCCGTCACGGCGAACACGTCGTAATGCTCGCAAAGCCATTTCACCACCTCCACGCTGCCCTCCATCACCGGCAAGTCGGCGAAGAAGCCCTCCTCGTACAAGTAGCCCCGGATATGCTCGGCGTTGGGCATTTGGTAAATCTTTTTGCCCCACCAAGCCGAGCGGTCGGGCCGCTCGCCGAAGTCCTGCTCGTAGCGGTCGAGGAACTTTGGCACCACATCGGCGATGACCTCGTCCATGTCGAGGGCGATGCGCTTTTTGTGGGTGGGGTTTTTGTCCATGAATTCTTCGAGTGGTGTTTTGTACATTTTTCCGTTTTTTATCGTGAAAGGGTGCTGTTTGTGGTCGCCCAATTTATTGGGCTGACCGTTGATAATGTTGCCACGAACTGAGCTAATTGGTTTTCTTTAATCGGTCAGCCCAATAAATTGGGCGACCACAATTATTCACCCGCCATTCACTTGGTTCATCGCCAGCGACAGCCCAATCGTGCCAAACGCCTTGACGCCGTCGGCGGCTTTGCGTAGGATGTCGGGCAGGACTTCCTGCTCCTTTTTGTCCCACTCGCCCAGCACGTAGTTCACCTGCTGGCCCTTGTGGAACTCATCGCCGATGCCGATGCGCAACCGGGCGTAGTTATTGCCACCATTGAGTTGGTCAATGCTTTTCAGGCCGTTGTGACCGCCATCGGAGCCATTGCCCCGCAGCCGCATTTTGCCGAAGGTAAGGTTCAAATCATCCAGCACGACGAGCAGGTTTTCCTTCGGAATGTTGTGCTTTTGGAGCCAGTAGCGGACGGCCTTGCCGCTCAGGTTCATGTAGGTGCTGGGCTTGAGCAGGATGAACGTGCGGCCTTTGTGGCGAAACTCGGCCAAGTCACCCAAGGTGTCATTTTTGAACTTGACTTCAAATTCCTTGGCAAGCATGTCCACCACTTCGAAACCGACGTTGTGGCGGGTATTGTCGTAGTCGGCGCCCATGTTTCCGAGGCCGGCGATGAGGTACTTCATTTCTTTAGTTGGCAGTTAGACAGTTGGCAGTTGACAGTCAGTGAGTGCTAAATTGGTTTTGACTGCCCATCGCTAAATGAGGCCGCAAAGGTAAGCAGCCGTCTTTTGCCTTTGTACTTTTTACTTTGTACTTTGCAATGTTGTACTTTGCGACCAAGTTGTTTCGGTTTGGAAATAGCTCGTCAACCCAGTCCTAACACACTTAACATTTACTGACGTGAAACTTTGATTTCCTAATTTTTAATTTCCCAATTTCCACCCTCGTGCGAAAAAAACTCACGGACATACTTTTTTCCTTCCCATTCCAACTGTTGGTGCTGCATTTGCGCAGCAACCTGCTGCTTATAGGCGTATGGCTCCTGCTGGCGCTGGTGATAACTGGTAAATTGGGCGGACAGTTTGGGCTGCGTTACCTGTTCCTTTCGCCAGAGTACATGGGCGAGGTTGGGTTCATCAGCTTTTTTTTCGTTGGGGTCGGCTACGGTGGGCTGGTGATGAGCTGGAACTTGACCACCTACCTGCTCGACGCCTACCGTTTTTCATTTTTGGCATCGCTGGGCAAGCCCTTCGCCAAGTTTGTGTTAAACAACCTCGTGGTACCGGTCGCCTTCACGTTGCTTTTCTTGGTTTGCCAAATTCGGTTTGGCCTTTTGCACGAACTGCAGCCACTGGGCGAGGTGCTCTGGAACAGTGCTGGTTTTCTTGTTGGCTTCATAATGCTGGTACTCGCCCTAGCACTTTATTTTCAGTTCACGAACAAGGACATCACGAGTTTTTCAAACAAAGGGAAAAAGAAAAAAAAAGACCCCGCAAACAACCAAGTGGTAAAAGACATCCGCCAACACCGCAACCAGTGGCGAGTGGACACCTTCCTATCGGATGGCATGCGCCCACGACCAGTACGAAGCGTAGCACACTACGACCCAGCTTTTTTGGCAAAAATTTTTCAACAGAACCATCTCAACGCCCTACTTGTCCAGTTGGTAATAATGGTGTTGATAGTGCTGTTGGGGGCGCTGATAGACCACGCCGTTTTCCGCATACCCACTGGAGCAAGCATTTTCCTCCTCAGCAGCACGGTGATTGCGGTGGGAGGAGCCATCTCATTTTGGCTGGGTACATGGCGCATCACCGGGATGTTTGCTATACTCATCCTGCTCAATTTTATTACCCGCATCGATTTTTTTCATCACAAAAATAAGGCTTACGGTCTCAATTTCGAGGTGCCGCCCAGCCCCTACAACCTCGACAGTCTTCAAAATTCTTGCACCCAAGCAGCCGTGGACACCGACATTGCCACCACCCTCGAAATTTTGGAAAAATGGAAACTCAAAGCTGCTGGGCCGAACGGCGAGAAGCCCAAAATGGTCTTCTTCTGCGTGAGCGGCGGTGGCCTCAAGGCGGCTTCTTGGGCAATGGAGATTCTGCAACATGCAGACAGCCTGACCAATGGCCAGTTCTTGGAACATACCGTACTGATGTCGGGCGCTTCGGGCGGTATGATGGGCACATCGTACTACCGGGAATTGGCTTTGCTGCGGCAGCAGGGCGAACCGATTGACCTCTACGACCGACAGCATGTGGCCGATATTTCCAAAGACCTGCTCAACCCGATTTCTTTCACCATCGTCACCAACGACATTTTCCTGCCGTGGGCCAATTTCGAGCAAGGCGGCCAACGTTACAAAAAGGACAGGGGCTATATTTTTGAAAAAGCTTTCAACGAAAACACCCACGACCGACTGAACAAAACCATCGCCGAATATGCCGAACCAGAGCGGGAGGCGCTTATTCCAATGATGTTCATCACACCGAGCATCGTCAACGATGGCAGACGGATGGTCATTTCCTCCCAGCCCGTTCGCTACATGATGGTGGAGCCTGCAGGCGTGAAAGTGCCCGGCTCCATCCGGGTGGACGCCGTCGATTTTCGCCATCTTTTTGCTGCGCAAAACGCCGACAGCCTGCGGTTCACGACGGCCCTGCGCATGAACGCCACCTACCCGTATGTGTTGCCAAACGTCAACCTGCCCAGCGAACCCCGCATCGAGGTGCTGGACGCCGGGTTTCGGGACAATTTTGGCCTGAAATCGGCCACTCGTTTCATGCATGTTTTCAAGGATTGGATCCGGGAAAATACCAGCGGCACCGTGGTGGTGGTGGTGCGGTCGTTCGAGCGGCAGCAGGTAATCAAGTCGAACGAGAACCGGGGCATCCTAGAGACCCTGCTCAACCCGCTCGAAATCGCCTTCAAAGTGATGAGCCTTCAGGACTACGAACACGACAACAACCTTGGCTTCCTTTACGACCTGCTTGGCCCCGATATGCTGGAAATTGTTCGACTCACCTACCACCCCAGCGAAGATTTGAAGGATTCCCCCATCAGCTTTTACATCACCAACCGGGAGCGGGCTGACCTGCGCCGGGCCATTGGCTCTGAGGAAAGCGTGCAGAGCCTGCGTCGGCTTCAAGAGTTGCTCCATTGATTAGTTCGGCAGTTTGACAGTGGGCAGTCAGGACGTGGTAACAGTCACCGACTGCCAACTGCCCACTGTCAAACTGCCGAACTTTGAACAACAGCCTACACGAAACTGCGTTTAATGCTAACTTTGCCGCCTCAAAACAAAAAAAAACCACGTATCCAAAAACATTACCGTCGTGATAAAGAAATCCATCAGCATTTTTTGCTTCGCAATTTTGACCTTAAACTTTGTGCAAGCCCAGCGGGGCACCGAGGCAGGCATTTGGTTGGCAGGCGTCAACTACTTCGGCGACCTGAACACAAACATGCGCCTTAACCGCATTGGCCCGGCTGTAGGCGCTGGTCTCCGCTTCAACTTCAACGAGCGGGTATGCGGCAAGCTCAGTGGCAATATCGGCAGGGTGGAAGCATACGATTCCGACTCCCCCAACCTTTTCGAGCGTGCCCGCAACCTCAGTTTCCGCTCCACCGTGGCAGATATTGGGGCACAGATGGAGTTCAATTTTTTACCTTATTTCCACGGCAGCAAGGATAATAATTGGACGCCCTACTTGTTTGCAGGCCTCGGTGTCACCTATTTCAACCCGAAGGCAGAGATGGACGGAAAGTGGACTGCACTGCGCCCGCTCGGCACGGAGGGGCAGTTCAAAGGGGAGGAGTATTTCACCGTGGTTGGTGGCTGGGTATATGGTGCTGGCTTCAAAATCGACCTCAACTACGAGTGGAGCATCAACGTTGACATCAGCGCCCGCCGCCTGTTCAGCGACTACCTCGACGATGTGAGCCGCACTTACCCGGATGTTGGTGACGTACAAGATCTGCGGGGCGACGAGGCAGTTCCGTTCATTGACCGCTCCTTGGAGTTTTACCAAAAAAACCCTGATTTTTTTACCAGAAACAACATCGAAGCCCCTATCGGTGAGCCGGGGCGGCAGCGTGGCAACAGCAAGAGCAACGACACCTACGTCTATCTCGGCATTGGAATCTACTACTATTTTGGGGATTTGAAATGCCCATACGAAAAATAAGGTATGATGTCAAGCAAAATGAAAATGGCCGAGTTGGCAATGCGGAGTTCCCTGTAAACTTCATTACCGTTTTTCCAGCAATTCTCAATTTGGCTATTCGAGCCTAATTTGATACATGTCAGCGATGCAAAAAAAGATTTGCATCATGTTTTTACAGGGAATAATTTTAAAGACCGCTCTGATACTTTCCCAGAATTTGAGCCTGGTTTTAAGTTC
>JAIPBL010000045.1 GCA_021739645.1 Saprospiraceae bacterium
TGGGGTTTGCGATTGCGGATTTGGGATTTCGGATTGCGGATTGGGGGCCGGGGCAATCCGCAATCCGCAATCCCAAATCCGCAATCGTAGCCTTTTTCCTCCTCAACACCTGGGTCGTCTGCGCTTGGGATATTTGGTGGTACGGAGGTGCTTTCGGGCAGCGGGCGATGGTGCAATCGTATCCGTTGCTGGCGTTTCCACTGGCGGCATTTTTGGCTTGGACTTCCGCAATCCGCAACCCGCAATCCGCAATCTTGAAATTCTTGCTAGCGGCTTGCCTTGTGCTCAATTTGTTCCAGACCTACCAAGCCCACTGGGGCCCGTGGGAAGCCGAGGCGATGAACCGGGCGTACTACTGGCGCATTTTTGCGAAGCTAAAAAACGAACCCAACGACCGCCTGTTGCTGGATACGAGGGAGGGATTTTTTGGTGTAAAACGGAACGTGCAACCCTTCTATTCCACTGATTTTGAGGCAGTTGCCGATTCTGTTGGATTGAGTCGGCAGTTCGCTCACAGTGGCGTTTGGGCAGCGTTGGCAAGCCCAGCGGCAGAATATTCACAGTCAATTTTGTTGCCCCGACCTGCCAATTTGAAGGCAGGCGATTGGCTGCACATCGGCGGCTGGTTTTACGGGGAGGCATTGGAATACGACTCCTGGCGGATGCCGCAGCTCGTGGTGCGATTTGAGAAGGATGGGCAAGTCGTTCGGGAGCGGGCGCTGCGCCCGTTCCGGGTGATGCAGCCGGGGCAATGGACAGAGGTGGGCATGGACATCCGAGCACCTCGCAAGGATTTCGACAGCCTCAAAATCTTCGTCTGGAACGCTGGCAGCGGGGCGGGGATGTGGCTGGATGATTTACGGGTAGAGACGTTTGAAGACTAAAAAATTAAGCCATGAAAATTAAATTTGAAAACAACGGCCTCAGCTACACCTCCGACCTCTCCCACCCCCTCGACCTCTCCATCCCCCTCCGGGCCGGCCTCGAAAATCCCAACTGCTACTGGGCGCCTCCGGTCGAAATCTGGCCCGTAGTGGCGGGCGATTTTGTGGGCGATACCAACCAGGGCGGTGCGGTCAATTTCAAAAACATCACCCTGAACCCGCACGGAAACGGTACGCACACCGAGTGCGTCGGGCATATTTCCACAGAAAAATTCACCATCAACGAGTGCTTGACCAGTTTCCATTTTCTGGCGAAACTGGCCACCGTTTACCCCACCAAAATGCCCGACGGCGACCGTGTCGTGCTGCGCCATCAGTTGGAAGAACTGGTGCAACTGGGCGAGGCCGAGGCGTTCATCCTGCGCACCCTGCCCAACGACGACCACAAGCTCACCGCCAACTACTCCGGCACGAACCCACCCTACTTCCACCACGAGGCCGTGGACTGGCTGGTGCAATGTGGCATCCAGCACCTGCTGCTCGACCTGCCCAGCGTGGACCGGGAAGAAGACGGCGGAAAGCTGCTCGCCCACCGGGCTTTTTGGCGCTACGGCGGTCAGCCAGCCGACATCCGAAAAAATTGCACCATCACCGAGCTAATTTTTGTGGGAAATGACATCCAAGACGGCGTATATTTGTTGAACTTGCAAATCACCAGTTTGGAACTGGATGCCAGCCCCTCAAAGCCCGTTCTTTTTGAAGTAAAAAGTACAAAGTAGAAAGGAAAAAGTAGGGAGCGAAATCAACCGACGCCCCTCCGCAATCCGAAATCCGAAATCGAAATGCTTTCGCAATCAACATACCATTCCAAGGAGTACCGTGACTTTCGGGCCATCGAACCGGGAGATTGGCGGGGCATTATTCATTTCTACGAAAAAAACGAGACTGCCATCCGTGGGCTGGATTTTGAGGAATACTTCGAGTTGCTGCTGGGCTACGCCGATGCGCTTTTTGAAATTGGCGCTTGGCAAAAGCACCTGCTAATGGCCGATGTGGTCATCGAAACCAGCGTGATGGAAAACCTGCCGGATTTCAATGGCCGGGAGGTGTTCCGGCATTCCCTGTTCCGCAAGGCCGCCTCCCACTTCAACCTGCTGGAACTGCACCAGGCCGAGCATGTGCTGCGGGAACTGCTGCGCATCGCCCCGCACGATACCGACTGCGCCGCTTTCCTCCAAAAATGCCTGCGAACCATGCAACCTTGGCTAGTGCGGCAGACGAGGGCGATGGCGGTGCTGCTTTTCTTTGTGGCAGCGTTCGGCATCTTGCTTGAGATACTCGTAATTCATAATTTTTATGAAACCTGGACGAGTACTTGGCGCATTGCATCTTGGGGTTCGTTGGGACTCGGCCTAGTGGTGCTGGCAGGTGGGGAGGTGTTTCACCGCAGGCGGTGCAGGCGGGAGGTGGAGCGGTTTTTACAAAAAGTGGAGAGACGGAAAAAATCTTAATTTTCCCCATCTCCTCACGGGCTGCCTTATTTCTTCAACGAACTCAGATACTCCACCAAATCCCGCAACTCCCGTTTCTTCAGTGCCTCCCCCATCGGCGGCATCCCGGAGAGCAAGTTTTCCCGCTTCGAAATCCTTGAAACCGGGACTTTCAAAGGCTCGGCATTGTTCGTTTTCAGCGTCAATTCCTCAGCAGTTTCTTTGGTCAGCATCCCGAAAACCTCAGAGCCGTCTTTGAGTTTCAGCACCACATTGCCGTAGCCCGGGGCGATTCGGGCACTGGGGTCCACCATCGCCTCCAATATTTGTTCCCGGGTCAAAGTGTTGCCGATATTGCCGAGGTCAGGACCGACCGTAGCACCCTCGCCATTGATGGCATGACACCGTACGCACTGTGCCGTGGAGTTCCAATAGAAAATGCCCCTGCCTGAGCCACTGTTGCCACCAAACAGCGCCGTTTCATACTCACCCAAATTTGAATCGGCTATTTTAATAGCTGCCATTTGAGCTATCAAATCCGATGAACCAGAGGAATCTATTGCTTCTCGCAATTCCAGGCTCAGGCTGGGAGGGATTTCTTTGTTCTTGAACTTGGCAAACAAATCGGCCAGCACAGGCTGTATTTTTTCATCGTCCAGTTTGCCCATTGTCACCAATAATTGCTGTTGCTCCTTGATGCTACCCTTCGTAAAAATGAGCTGCACCAACTCCGGCAGCCGCTCCTTTGACACCGTTTCGTCGCTCAACAAACCGATGCCGGTTGCCCGTACTTTTTCATCGGCATCGGCCATGGCCAATTTTATCAACTCTTCAATTTTGCCATACTTCAATTCTTTTAAAGCGGGCAATATGGCCATTTTAACTTCGCTGTTTTGAGTCGTTGCATATATAATGGCCAATTGGCCATTTGCATCCATGATGTTTAAATTGACCAACATATTTGCTACCGCAATTAATGTGGCCGGGTTTCTTTCCGTTAAATAATTGGTGATATACGATTTAACCTTCGCCTGCACCTTCGCAGGGTCACGCTCCACTTTTCCACGGTAGCGGCCATCCACCCGGTCGGTTTCCGAGGGGTTGGCCCAGGTGCCGAGTGCTGCCAACGCCTCCGTTTTGATGGCGTCTGAGAGGTCAGTACGCTTTGAAAACTCGAAGAGCAGGTCGAGTTCCTTGTCGCCGCCCAGCCGCTGGGCAGCCCCGATAGCACGGCGCAGCAGCGGCTCGCTCGTGAAGCGCTTATCCGCTAAACAGCCCGCCAATGCTGGCATCGCCACAGGGATGGACAGGTCGTCGTTGATGGCACGGGCAGCTTCCGTGACGATGTATTCGTCTTGGTCTTGCAGGAAAAGTTGGACGTTCTCGTTTTGCAAGCGGCGCAGCACCAACACGGCAGCCGTTCGCAGCGCCTTGCTCGGGTCGTAGGCGAGGGCAATCATCGGCTCGGCCTTTCCAATTCTCGTCAGCGCCAATACCGCCGCATGTCGCAGGTATAAATCGGCGTCATTATTTTCCTTTAGTAAATTAATTAATGGCTGTATGGCGGCTTCATGCTTTATTTGCCCCAATACTTCGGCGGCATAAAACTGGAGGCGGGGATTGGCAGATTGCAGCATCGGAATTATATCATTTCCAATGCTTTTAATCTCCGAATCTCCCAGCATTCGCAGGGCTTGCACGATGATTTCCTCGTCTTTGTCTTTTAACAATGTGATTAATTCAGCGGCATATTTTTTATCCTTTCTCAAAAATTGACCCATGCCCCATATCGCATGAATTCTTTCCATTTGATTCTCCTTCTGTGCGATGGCATTTTTTAGCTCCGCAATGCCCGCCTTGCCCCGCTTTACGAGTTCAAACTGCGCCCTCAGTCGGATGCGTTGGTCGGAATAACCCATTAAAGTGGCCAATCTTTCGGGCATTGCAGCGGTATAATCCAGCTGCATCAGCCGCTTTGTTTCCTTGCGTTCTACTTCTAAATTGTTCTTTTCCTTGGTCACGTCTATCTTCCAGACACGGCCTTCTTCCTTGGGATCCCAGCCGTTTATCCAATCGGCGACGTAGAGCGCACCATCTGGCCCGAACTGGATGCCCGTGGGCAAGATGCCACTCAACACGTCCTTTTCACCATCCAATTCAAACGAAGCACCCTTTGGTTTCAGCCCAAAAGACCAGATATGCGAACCTGTGGTTGTACCCACGAATTCCACGAGGAAAAACTTCTTCACCCAATCCTTGCCCAACGCCGTACCGGGATTATAGACCATGCCCGTCGGGCCATTGTGGTAATTCATGATGGGCGGAATAATATATGCGGCCTGTCCTTCCCAACGTGGCACATATAGTTTCTCGTCCATCCATACGTTATAGCCATTGTTTTTCGGGTCGGTATATTTGCCATATTGCCAATTGGAGCGCCAGCCTGCATCATGCCCCTCCACGATATGCACGAGGCGCTCGCTTTCGCCCGCATGGTCGCCGTCATTATCGGAGGTGATAATATTTCCATAATCGTCAAAAACGAACTCATAAGTATTGCGCACCCCCGTGGCGAATATCTCAAAATCACTGCCGTCAGGATTTGAGCGGCAGATGAAGCCAGAGTTCGGGTTCTCGATTTTGCGGCCATCCACGGTGGTGATATTGGCTCCAATGTCGCCAATCCCCCAGTAAATTCGGCCATCCGGCCCTTCCCGCACACCGGACATGCCATGCCCACCGAAGCCGATATGCACCTGAAAGCCTGTGGCGATGGACGATTTTTTGTCCCACATCCCATCGCCATTGATGTCCTCGAAGTGCCAGAGGTCGGGCGCAATGGCCACGAACGCATCGTGGTCACGCACCAGTAGGCCCTCGGCAACGTCGGTCACTTCCGTGTTGAAATCGTGCACTACCCGGCTCGAAACATCGGCGAGGCCGTCGCCGTCCGTGTCCTCCAGGCGCCAGATATCGTCCTTTTCGACGGTCAAATCATGCCAGTCGTGGCTGCCGTCGTTGTTCAGGTCCTTGAGGTATTCGTTTTTCTTGCTGTTTTCTGGGGCAAATTCCTTGCGCAGGAAAGCCTGCCGGTCCTCCACCGTTTGGAAGGAAATGGACTGCGTCATCCAGTCCTGGTGCCCCCGGATGTCGAACTCGGAACTGAGTTGGCGGTTGGAATTGGTCAGATAGACCCGCCCCTGGTTGTCAATGGCCATGCAGGTGGGGTCATTGGCCAGCGAGTCGGAGGCCCAGAGGCTGATTTGCAGGCCATCGGCCAGCTTGGCAGTCACTTGGCTTTCGATTTCCCTGGCCTTTTTCTGTGCCGCAGCCGCATCCAACCGGACGGTGAGGAGGTCGGGGTGCTTGGGTTCGGGATTGCAGGCCGCAAAAATCAGGGCGAAAATGGCCGTCCATGCAGCCCATTTTTTCAAGGTGGTGGTGTGTGTCATGTATGGTAGAAGTTGGTGAATCAATTTTGGGTAAATGTAGAAAGATTCAGCAACACGGACTGGCAGTCCGTGCTTTCCTAAGTAGCCAACTTTCAACGAGGCAGGAGAGGTGAAGGAAGGCGAAAGTTATGTAGCTTTGTAACAACAACTGGCAAACCATGGTAACGATACAAAATCCGGTACTGGAAAAGCAGTTCGAACAGTTTTCAACAAAATTTTGAAGCCTTGAATGAGCCTGAGAAAGAGGCCATACGACAAGCTTGGGGGCCCAACGTCACCAATATTGAAAATCGCTTAAATGTTATTGGCAGCCAATTGGACAGGCATGTTGCTGAAATCATCGTATTCCCTGCCGATGCGGATGAAGCAAAATTGATTGAAGATTTGCTTTCGAGGATGCGGGTGAGGTTTAAGGTGGCGTGAGTATGACACACTTTTTATTACAGTCTCGATTAGAACTTGTTTTCCCTAAAAACCACTAAACTTCCTGGCGGATTGACGCAGTACAGTTGTTTTGACGGCAATCCGGAAGATGAGAGGTGTAAGGCGGGAATCAAGATGTTATTGAGAATCTAAAAAGCAGCAGAGGTTGCAATTTTGGCTAAATTTGAAAAAAAAAAATTATGAATGATAGAAAGTAGGCTTTACCCAGAAAGAAAAATCAATGTGAACTTATATCTTTGCATCAAAATTTGAAATACAATATGGGAGATAAAAAGTCATTGATATCATTGTTTGCTGGTGCTGGCGGCCTAGATTTAGGTCTAGAAATGGCAGGTTTTAAAACAATTGTTGCTAATGAGTTAGAAACTCATGCCTGTGAGACTTTAGAAAAAAATAAAGAACTTTGTAATTTAAATTCCTTTGAAGTAGATGATTTTATTGAGAAAGTGATTCAGCAAAAGTGTTTTAATAGTCTCAGTGAGAAGGAAAAAAAATTGTTCTTTGACCGTTTAAAAAGAAATCAGCATCAAACAAAGTTTCTTCAAGATGCCACTATAATCCAAGGGGATATAAGAACTATTGAATCTTCTGTTTTCAAAAAGCATATAAAAGGCAATGAACTTTTTTGCATTGCAGGGGGTCCACCATGCCAACCATTTAGTAAAGCAGGTAAGCAAAAATCTTTGGATTGCACAAAAAATGGAGATTTATTTAGTGAATTTGTTCGTTTAGTTGACGACTTAAGGCCTAAGTGGTTTCTATTTGAAAATGTCAAAGGAATAACTTTCACAAAAACTGATGTAATTTATCAGAGCTGTAAAAATTGCCATGCAATTAATATCGCACCTTTTAAAATTAGACAAGATTTTGAGACATTTCAGAATGACCGTAAATGTGAAAATTGTGGAAGCCAAAATACGGATTGGTTAACTGAAAATGAACCAGGAGGTTCATTGAAGATAATATTTAATGAATTTCAAAAATTAGGCTATAAATGTACGTACAAGGTACTTAATGCTGCAGATTTTGGTGCGCCTCAAATAAGAGAAAGATTAATTATTGTTGGAAATAGAGATGGTAAAAATTTCGATTGGCCCATACCGACACATTCAAAAAGTATAAACGGGTTTAGTCAGGGAGATTTATTTCAGAAAATATCACCGCTGAAAAAGTGGGTAACGTTGAAAGAAAAGATATGGGCACAAGGACATAACTATTATGGGGAGATTGATGAAAGTCAAGCAAAACTCTGGGTTAAGAACGTTGTACGACCTCATGATGAACCTGTAACATGGAATTTAGATAGACCTTCACCAACAATAGGTGCTCATCAGGGTGCTAAATTAGCATTTGCCCCTTTTGGAATTCCTGAAAAACAATTATTTAGGCAGCAATGGGCAACAAAAGGTAGGAAACAAGGGGATACACCACCTGTACCAGTTGAACATCGTTATCTTAGTGATGAAGAGTTGCTAAAATTACAGACATTTCCAGATTGGTGGTATTTGCATGGAACAAGAATGCAAAGAGCTTTTCAGATAGGTAATGCTGTCCCACCAATTTTAGGGAAAGTCATCGGAGATGCTATTATTAAATCTGAGAATACATTATGAGTATCAAAACATTAAAAGCTTTTACAGATGTAGAACTGGATTTGGCAAGAGATTTATTATCTGCTAAAATCGCAAGTATGCTAGGTCGCAAAATGGAAGAAGGAGATTGGGATTTCGTGTACTGTAATGCTAAAAAGATACCAAGTTCGGATTGGAGCAACCTACACATTGATATCAATCACAAAGGGTTAGGTGTTGAGCATAAGATGCTAAGAGTTACAAAATCAGGAACTATATTAGGGGAATGTGGCACAACAAAAATGCACCCTGCAGGAACAAGAAGTATAAGGATACCTGATGAAGCAGACCCAAATAAAGCTATGATAAATATACTTGGACAATATTCTGATTTGATTAAAGAAAGAACAACCTCGGTAAAAGTGCATAGTGAAGATGGAAATACCGATATGAGAATTGGTTGGCTACTATGGAATGAATCGCTAGATGAATTTCTGTACTTTGAAGAAGAAATGATTATTCCTACACCTGAAGATTATTATGCAACGTGGAATGTAACCCCAGCTAGAGGAGCAAGGAAAGAATCTCGAAGTTTATGGATTTTTGATAAAAAAACAGACAAAAAGAAATATTCAGTTACAACCACAGCAGGTGCAAAGATTCAGCCATATTTTGATATTCCTTCGCCTAAAGACCCCAATTTATATCATTTTAAAGTGCAGGGAGTTGCCGAAGGAGATGGTTTAGTGAAAGTGTGGTTAACCAAAAGTACAGCAAGATATTTAGAATTGCTCTTAGGTAATTTGGATTCTGAATCAGTATCAAAGTCAATTTTAGAATTTAATGGAGAAGCTACAAAAGAAGCAGGTATTGATTTCTTTAAAGGACAAGATATAGCAACGCCTATAATTATTTCCGATACCGCATATCAAAAATTGCAAAAAATGTATTCCCCGATAAGTGATGAATATATGCTTCAGCAATTTGCAATGGATTTAGGGGCGACAAAATAAAATCCCCACAACAATGTATAAAAATATATTGGTCGGTTCATTAGAAGACTCAAGGGCTGTAGCTCGCCAACGGCTCCTGTTCTTTTAAGAGCCGTTAACTTTTCATATTTGCCCCCTGTCGAACTGCCACCTGAATCAGTGATTCCTCAAATCCACCCCCCAGTTCAACTTCTTCCGCATCGTATCCAAAAAGCTATCGTCCAGCAACTGCACCACCTTCACCGGGAAGTCGCCACGGCGCACGGCGATTTTGTTGTCGGAAGTAATGATTTCATGGCGGGAGTCGAGGGTGCAGAGGAAATTATCGGTGCGGCCCTCCACCTCGAAGGAGATGGTGGCCGAATCGGCGATGACGAGTGGGCGCACGTTCAGGTTGTGCGGTGCGACGGGCGTCAGCACGAAGTTGTTGGAGTCAGGGAAGACTATCGGGCCGCCGCAACTGAGCGAGTAGCCGGTGCTGCCCGTCGGGGTGGCCACCACGAGGCCATCGGCCCAGTAGGTGTTCAAGTAAGCGCCGTTCACGAAGGCATGAACGGTAATCATCGAGGAAGTGTCCCGTTTCAGGATGGTGAAGTCGTTGAGGGCAAAAGGCATGTCGTCAAACAACGGCGGGTCGCTCTCCAAGTGCAAGGTGCTGCGCTCGCCCACCGTATATTCGCCTTTCGCCAACATACCAATGGCCGCTGCGACTTGGTCCTTGCCCACCGTGGCCAAAAATCCCAACCGCCCGAGGTTGATGCCAAGAATGGGCACCCCCAAGCCTCGAATCAAGGTGGCCGCTGCGAGTATGGTGCCATCACCACCCAGCGTGATGACGAAATCGAAAGGGCGCACTTTGAAATCCGAATGCCCGTCAAAGCTGCCGATGCTGGCTTTGAACGTGATTTTGCCCTGCAATTCCTGCAAGTACGGTGTGTTGACGAATGCAGCGATACCATTTGCCGCCAGTGCATCGAAAAGATGTTGAACGAACGGTAAATCGCCTTCCTTTAAGTATTGACTGTAAACTACAACCTGCATCAGCAATGATATTGGGCGCGAGGAGGATGGAACACAGATTAAATTGATTTAATGGATTTGAACTGATTTCCTTATAAAATTTGTGTGAATCAGTTTAATCAGTAAAATCTGTGTCCCATCCTCCTCGCGTCAGAAACTAAACGTCCAGTGTAGATAAAATCCGTACTCCCCCAACCTGTTCCTACTCACCTCAAAGTTAAAAACCTTATCGTAATACAGCACCAAATCCAGACCGAGGGTCGTGCCCCAGAGCAGGTCGTTGGCGAGGGGGTTGCCTTCGCTGTAAAATGGATTGTGGGCATAGCCCAGTTCATTGTGCAGCACAAGGAACAACTTCAGCGGCATTTCCCGAAACGATTCTAATTTCATGTACGGGCCAAGGTTGAATTTCCGGTCGAAAAGTCGGTAGCGCAACAGCGATTTGTTGTAGGCAAAATCGAGTCCGTCCACCACATAGTATTCGTAGCCACGTATAAAATCGGGTTCGTAACCGAGCGCCTGGCTACCGTAGTAAGGTTGTTTGTTGCGGAGCAAACCCAGCTTGCCTTTCACCACGAAGCCGGTGCTCCATTTTTTACCGAAGGAAAAAAACTGCTGGTAGCCAGCCTGCACATCCAACGCATCCATGCCTTCATGGATGAGCAGCCCGTGTCTGGCAGCGCCTGCTTCAAGTCGAAACCCGTGCATCGGGTACGGTCGGATGTCCCGTTTGTCCAGCACCATTTGATAGGAGGCAGCGAGGTATCGCTGTTCTTTATTTCCAAGAAAATAATCAGGATTCAGCTCCGTCCTCACCGATTCATCAATCAAGTTTTCGTGGAAAGTCAGGTTGAAATGGTGCGTAATATCCAGGCGACGGCGATACTGGGCACCAACGCCGAGCCGGAAACGGCGCAGCAGCGGGTGGTCGCTGTTGCGGGAAAAAACAAGCTCGTCGCCCGCCGTCGTGTAGCCGATTTCCTTCTCACGGGTGTGCAGGAAATTGACGTTCAGCCCCAGCGTCTTGTTTTCATTGATAAACGGCAGGGTGTAAATCAACTCGTATTTTTTGGTAAAACCCTGCTGGATGACGGCTTTCAACTGGTCACGCCGCCCGGTGAGGTTGGTGTGGTAAAAACGGACGCCGTAGTTCAGGCGGCGGAGCGAGTGGTCGTAGGTGTCCCACCAGACGTTGAAGTTCCGGTCGGCCATTTCGAGGATGGGGAAGGGGAACACGTACCAGCCCTCTTGCACCGTGATGAGGAGCCCCACCTCGTTCGTGGCGCCGACCCATTCCTTGAAGTTGAATTTTGCGGTGGTAAAAAGCCCAGTGTTGAGCACTTTCAGCTCGTTCTGCACCAGCCGCTCGGTAAGCGAGGCCAACGAAATCGTGTCGTTTACCCCAAAATCCAGTTCCCGAAGTATGATGTCGGTCTTGGTGCGGTGGTTGCCTTCGACGTAGATGTTGCGGATGGTAACGGAGGTGAGCGGGTGAGCGGGTGTCCCGATAGCTATCGGGATGAGAGCGTGAGCGGGGGTATCTGCTGCATTGGGCTGGGCATTTAAAGTTGTGGAAACGGCAAATACAGCAAGGCAAAAAAGGCTTTTGCGGAGCAAAAAAAACAGGTGCGATGATATTGGTCTTAGGCTACGATTCATCGGTGGCGAAGGTACGATGTTGAACGCATTTGAAACGATTAGGCATATTAGGCGTTTAGGTATTTTTCAATCACACTACATTTGATGCTGAGCAGCCCTGTCGTTTTAGCAGTATTTTACTGCCAACTGCCAACTGCCGAACTGCCAACTCATGATTCAAGACCCACTCATACGTATCCTGCTACTGCCTTTCTCGCTTTTGTACGGGTTAGGGATTAGCATTCGTGATTTTTTGTACCGACAGAAAGTGCTCATCAGCGTAAAATTTGACCTGCCCGTCATCTCCGTGGGCAACCTGACCGTGGGCGGGGCGGGCAAAACGCCGCACATCGAGCACCTCATCAGGCTGCTGCGGCCCTACCTGAACGTGGCGACCCTCAGCAGGGGCTATCGCCGAAAAACGCAGGGCCACCAAATCGTGGAGTACTGGAGCAAAGCAGACCAGGTAGGTGACGAGCCGCTGATGTTCAAACGAAAGTACCCTGACGTGTTTGCCACGGTGAACGAAAACCGGGCGCTCGGCATCCCTGACTTGATTGGGCAAGCGCCCGAAACGCAGGTGGTGCTTCTCGATGATGCCTTCCAACACCGGGGCGTTTCGCCGGGGCTGAACATCTTGCTGACGGAGTTCCGACGGCCATTTACCCGGGACTGGCTGTTGCCCAGCGGTCGCCTTCGGGAGTGGAAAAGTGCCTACCGCCGTGCCGATGTCATCGTGGTGACGAAGTGCCCCGACGACCTCCACGACGACGAACGGGCAAAAATGTTGGCTGAAATAAAGCCCTTTCCGCACCAGCAGGTTTTCTTTTCCAGCTATCGGTATTTGAAGCCCTACTATGTGCTCAACCCGAAATTCACCATTGATTTACAGGAAGATATGTCGGTGCTCATGGTCTGCGCCATCGCCAATTCAGATTACCTGCGGGACTGGCTGGAAACCAAGGTCGGCACCGTGCGGGTGAAGGAGTACGAAGACCACCACTATTTCACCGAAGATGACTTAACGGACATTGAAAAACAGTTTGCCGATTTGAAAGGCAGTAAAAAAATCATCCTCACCACCGAAAAAGATGCCATGCGTTTGGAACTGCTCCGTGAGCGATTGTTGGAAAATAAGCTGCCGTTCATGGTGCTGCCCGTGGAGGTAGCGTTCCATGGCCAGGATGGGCAGGGGTTTGACAAGTTGGTGAAGGAGTTTATGCTCAATTTCAAAGTCTGATTTAATTGAAAATGGATAATTGATAATTGATAATTGATAATTGATAATTATGCTAACCACTCTGTTTCTTTTTTGAATCAAATTTATCCAGCCCACCGTTTCAGCCGACAACCCTGTTAACTTTGCGCCAAAATTGAAATTTGGGCAACGCCTTAATTATCAATTTTTCATTTTCAATTTTCAATTCCAACCATGTATTACCAAAATATTCTCGAAACCATCGGCCACACCCCACTCGTCAAACTAAACAAAGTCGTAGCGGAAGTGCCAGCACTCGTGCTCGGCAAAATCGAAACCTTCAATCCCGGCCACAGCATCAAGGACCGCATGGCAGTGAAAATGCTCGAAGTGGCAGAGGCTGAGGGCAAAATCAAGCCCGGCGGCACCATTATCGAGTGTACGAGCGGCAACACGGGCATGGGCCTCGCCATCGCTGCCTGCGTGAAGGGCTACCGTTGCATTTTCACGACCAGCGACAAACAATCCAAAGAAAAATTCGACTTGCTGCGGGCGATGGGCGCCGAGGTCATCGTCTGCCCAACCAACGTAGAAGCCACCGACCCCCGCAGCTACTACTCCGTGGCCGAGCGCCTGAGCAAAGAAATCCCCAATAGCTACTGGTTTAACCAGTACGATAACCTCGCCAACCGGGAGGCGCATTACGAAAGCACAGGGCCTGAGATTTGGGAACAAACCGAGGGCAAAGTGACGCACATCGTCGTGGGCGCTGGTACCGGCGGAACCATCACGGGCGTGGGGCGGTATTTGAAGGAAAAAAATCCGAAGATCCAGATTTGGGGCATCGACACGTATGGTTCGACCATAAAAGCCTACCACGAGACCGGCAAGATTGACGAAAAGGAAATCTATTCCTACATCACGGAGGGCATTGGCGAGGACATCATCCCGGAAAATTATGACTTCAGCGTGATTGACCATTTTGAAAAAGTGACGGACAAAGACGGCGCCGTGATGGCTCGGCGCATCGCCAAAGAAGAAGGCATCCTGCTCGGCTACTCCGCAGGCAGCGCCATTGCTGGGCTTTTGCAAATGAAAGACAGGCTCACGAAAGACGACGTGGTGGTAGTCATCTTCCACGACCACGGCAGCCGCTACGTCGGAAAACTCTTCAACGACGACTGGATGCGGGAACGTGGCTTCCTCGACACTGAGCTGAAAATCAAGGATTTGCTGGCGCAAAAACAGAGCAAGCACTTCCTCACCGTCAGCCCGACGGACAATGTGCGCCATGCTTTCAACCTGATGAAAGAAAACGACATCTCGCAACTTCCCGTCATGCAGGACGGCAAGATGGTGGGTGGCGTGACGGAGACCGAAGTGCTGAAATACCTCCTCGACAACCCCCTGCTCCACGCCGAAAAACCGGTGACGAGTGTGATGGGAATGCCGTTCCCCATCGTCGAGGATGACATGCCGTTCCGGCAGTTGGGCAAATATTTGACGAAGGAAATGCAGGCGGTGGTGGTGCGAGACCGGGCGGGGAGCTTTCACATGCTGACACAGTATGATGTGATTCAGGCGGTTTGATGTCAATCTTTAGGTGGGTGGCGATTTACTTCGATGAGTTCTTTTCTCATGCGTATCAATGCTGGGCGGTTGAGTTGTAAAGCATGTACTGTTGCTCTTCCCGTGGGTGTCAGTCCTAAAATTTTGGTAAATGAAATTGCATCCCAAATGAAATGGTCATTCCAATTTTGGTTTCTTGGGTCAAACAATTTAGCCTCTTGTTGAGTAAATGGGTCAACTGCGGTAGTCTTATCGTGTTTGCACCGATTGCAGCCAAAACAAGCATAGGCAAGATTTTCTGGTGATTCTGTCCCTTCCTTGGAAGGAGGAATGATATGGTCAATTGTAAAGGGATGCGGCGAAAACTGAACCATGGCCTTGCAATATTCGCATTTGCCATTGGCTCGTGCCTCGACCAAATCTCGGGTTCCTGAAGGGATTTTAGGCTTTCCCATTGGTCATGCCCAATTCGGCTATTATTTTATCAATAGAAACATTACGAAGCAAAGCCAGTTTTTTTATCCAACGCAATCGCTGAACGGTAAAATGCTCATATTCTTCGGTTAAAGCCGTAAGTGCTTCCATTTCTTTTTCGTCAATGCCTGACGATTCCATCTTATCATCCAACACCTGCATTTTGGTCCATTTCTCTACAGGGAAGCCATTATTGATTTTTTCGAGGAGTGCCGATTCCTTCGTTTGCTTGCCAGCAACTTGCTTTTTGGAGCGAAGCAAACTTACTTGTTTGACGAACTTCTCGTAATCCTGAAACTCAAGATTTACCGCTTCATTTACCAAGTCACTGAATGAAAGTCGAAGGCTCATATTCTTTAGATTTTACTGCAAAAATAACAAAAAAAAGGTCGCTTCCCATTGTCCTCCCAATTTTAGAACTGCTGTTTTCAAAACTCGAAACTTCTCATAGGTGAAGAAAATATGATTTTCAAGGGTGGATTCTAACCCAGCTGTTTGGTACTTTTGAGGGTTATTACGCTGTAAAACACTATTTTTTGCCTTTTGGAGGGAAAACCATTGGGCAAGAAAACGACTCAAAAAAAATTAGACAGCGCTATGAAGAAACTTCACCTCCCAATGCTTGCAGGGGCTATTTGCCTTGCATTCAGCGCATTTGCACAAGACTCGCTTCAGCTTGTCAACCTCGAAGAAATTGTCATCTCCGGCAACAAAATCATCGAGCGAAAAAGCGACATCCCTCATCAAATTGACCTCGTCCTGCAATCTCAAATCAGCAAAATAAGTCCGCTCACCACTGCCGATGCACTCTCCAACAGTGGAGCAGTTTACGTGCAAAAATCACAACAGGGCGGCGGAAGCCCAGTGCTGAGGGGCTTTGAGGCCAACCGCATCCTGTTGGTAGTGGACGGGGTGCGAATGAACAACGCCATCTTTCGGGCTGGTCACCTCCAGAACAGCATCTCCACCGACCCGAACGTGATGGAACGCATCGAAGTGCTGCAAGGTGCTGGCTCAGTGATTTATGGAACGGATGCCATTGGGGGTGTCATCAGTTTTTTCACCAAACGGCCAAGCCTCAGCGACAGCCTGAAATTACGAGGAAAAACAAACGGATTTGTGCGCTATTCCTCTGTGAATCAAGGTAAAACCGTACATGCCAACGTTAATTTGGGCAGTAAAAAATGGGCCTCTCTGACCGCTGTGACAGCCAGCGAATTTGGCGATTTGCGAAGCGGAAAAAAGGACATGATGGACTACCCCAACTTTGGCGATGCCAATTTTTATGTAAAAAGGATAAACGGCCGGGACAGCATGGTGACCAACGACGACCCAGAAGTTCAGCGTTTCAGCGGGTACAAACAGTTGGATGTTTTGCAAAAAATCTTGTACAGCCCGGGCAACGGCGTTGAGCATTTGCTCAATTTCCAGCTCTCCACTACCACTGACGTGCCTCGCTACGACCGCCTCTCCATCCTCTCAAACGGCAAGCCCAGATTTGCTGAATGGTATTACGGCCCACAAAATCGGCAGTTTTTGAGCTATGAATTGAAGAAGGAAACCAAGAAATGGTGGGCGGACGACCTACGCTTTACGCCCGCTGTACAGTTCATTGGGGAGAGCCGCCACGACCGGGGCTTCGGAAAGATAGAACGGAACAACTACCACGAAAGCCTGACGATTTACTCCGCAAATATTGACCTGTACAAACAGGTCAGCGGCCACGAAATCCGCTACGGAGCAGAAGTGGTGCAGAACACGCTGGAAAGTGCCGCTCACGCCGACAATCTCGAATCTGCACAGCAAAAAACCATCGCCAGCCGCTACCCTGATGGTACTTATGCCACGGCTGGGCTTTACTTTTCGCACCGATGGGAACTGCTGGACAGCAAGCTGATACTCTCGGATGGCATCCGGTTTAGTTCCGTCACGATTGACGCCCGTTTTGACCCGAGTTTTTACGATACCGACATGGCCCATGTCCGTCAGCAAACGCAATCGCAAAATTTACACCTCGGTGTAGTTGGCAACCTGTCTGGCGGCCTACGACTGAATGCGCTGCTCTCCACTGGCTTCCGCAATCCCAACATTGATGATTTGGGAAAAACCTTCGAGACCAACGGCGGCGACCTGATGGTGGCCAATGCTGACCTGCGCCCGGAACAGGTTTTTTATCGGGAAATCGGCATGACGCAAACCATCGGCTCCTACGGCTTCCTGCATATCAATGCTTATTTCAGCACCTTGACCGATGCCATTGTACCACGCCCCTACCTCATCAGTGGGCAGGACAGTGTGGACTTCATGGGCGCCCGCTACCGCACCTTGGCCAATGTGAACGTGGGCAAGGCCAAGGTTTGGGGCATTGCCGCCAATGGCAAATTTCAGGTAGCGCCTAACTGGATTTTGCGAGGCAACATCACCTACACCCAAGGCCGTGACCTGACCAATAAAGTACCGCTTGACCATATCCCACCTTTGTACGGCAACACCAGCTTGCAGTACGAAAATGCAAAGTTTTTTGCGCAAGCCGATTTCCTTTTCAACGGCATGAAAAAACTGGCCGACTACTCCCCTTCTGGTGAAGACAACCAACAGTACGCCACACCTGATGGCACCCCAGCTTGGCAGACTTGGAACCTTCGAATTGGAAGGCAACTGACCAAGTTGCTGCGCCTGCAAATCGGTGTTGAAAACATCGCCGACTTGAATTACCGCAGTTTTGCAAGCGGGATAAATGCGCCCGGGCGAAACGTGGTAGTGAGCTTGCATTGGGGGATTTGAGCAGCATCCGCAACTAATTTTAGCCGAGCCACCTGAACATGCCTGCAAACAGCGGTTGTTTTGTCACCCGTTTGCCAATCTTGCTTTTGCCAAAGGTGAAATCCTTGAACCCTTTGAAAAAAACTATCTTTGCCACCCTTCAATTGACACCTATCTCTAAACAAGACCTTCATTTTATTTCACAAACTAAGCATCCTGTTATGAAAAAATTTTTATTCGCTTTATTGTTCGCTGGCGCAATCGGCCAAGCCTTCGGCCAGTTGAACATGACCCTGCTCGACCAGATAGACTACACCCAAAACCTCAATGATGTTTGGGGATGGGTAGATCCCGACGATGGTACTGAATACGCTTTAGTTGGCACAGTCACTGGTGTTTCCGTCGTAAGTCTTGCCGACCCAAGCAATGCAGTTGAGGTGGCTTTTTTGCCAGGCGCCAACTCTACTTGGCGTGACATTAAAACATGGGGAGACTACGCCTATGTCATCAACGAGACAAGCGGCGGTTTGATGGTGATAAACTTGACCAATGCACCAGGGAACATCACTGCCACCAACTGGTCTCCAAACCTTCCGGGCCTGGGCAATTATACCTCATCCCACAATATTTATATTGATGAATTCGGCTATGCCTACATCGCTGGTGCAAACGTCAACAGCGGCGGGATGCTTATTGTGGATGTTTTCACCACACCAGGCACACCGATATTCGTTGCGCCAGCGCCAGCCACTTACGCACACGACGTGTACGTTCGTGACAATAAAATGTATGCTTCTGAAATTTATGGTGGCAACCTCACGATTTACGATGTGTCGAACAAAATGAACATCACCACCTTGGGCCAGCAGCCAACGCCGTATCTTTTCACGCACAATGCTTGGTTGAACGATGCTGGCGACGTGGTTTTTACCACCGATGAAAAGGCAAATGCCCCAATCGGTGTTTACGATATTTCAGACCTGAGCAATATCCAAGAACTTGACCAGTTCAGGCCAATAGCCACCTTGGGCGCAAACGTCATCCCGCACAACGTCCATGTTTGGCAGGACTGGCTCATCATTTCTTACTACACGGATGGCGGCATCATTGCCGACGCTTCTCGCCCAGAAAATGTTATTGAAGTCGGCAACTGGGACTCGTTCCTCGGTGGGAACGGAGGCTTTAGCGGTGCTTGGGGTGCCTACCCATTTCTACCTTCTGGACTTGTGCTTCTGACTGATATTGGAAACGGCCTTTTTGTTTGCGGAGCAACCTACGTCCGTGCCTGCTGGCTGGAAGGAACCGTGACGGATGCCGTGACTGGCCTTCCCATTGCAGGTGCAAGTGCACATATCGCCAGTACCCAAGCCAATGCTGCAACCACGGGACTTGATGGTGTTTACAAAACAGGTCAGGCCATTGCGGGCGATTTTGATGTGACTTACTCCGCAAATGGCTATATCTCCAAAACGGTGAGTGCCACGCTTGACAACGGCGTACTGACTATCGTTGACGTAGAATTGGAGCCACTTTCTTCCTTTACTTTTTCTGGCCAAACGGTGAAGGCCACCGATGGCTCGCCAGTGGGGGGTGCTCAAGTGGTTCTGCAAAATGGCCAAGCACAGTACACCACTGTCTCTGACGGAAGCGGCAATTTCAATTTCCCCGGCGTATTTGGCGGAGACTACTCGCTTTACGCTGGTGCTTGGGGCTACGTTACTACGGAAATAGCTGTCACCATCGGGTCAGGCACAACGCCGCCTGTTGTGGAATTGGCCAAAGGGTATTACGACGATTTTGCACTGGATTTCGGTTGGGAAACTTCTGGCAATGCCAGCACTGGCGCTTGGGAGCTGGGCGAGCCTGTCGGCACCGACTTCAATGGCCAACAGTCTAATCCCGACTTTGACATTCCAGGTGACTTTGGCGACCAGTGCTACGTGACCTGCAATGCGGGTGGTGGCGCAGGGGATTGTGATATCGACGGTGGTACGGTCACGCTTACCAGCCCGATGATGGATCTTTCGACTTACAACCAACCTGTGTTGAAATACACTGCTTGGTTTTTCAACGCGGGTGGCTCTGGCACTCCCAACGACAACTTTGAAATAAGAATATCCAACGGTACTGACGTAGTGACGCTCGAAAACATTACCCAGTCGGGCAGCGTATGGCGTCCAGAATCGGAGTTTGACCTCGCAAGCCTAATCCCAATCACGAGCACCATGCAGGTGAGCTTCATTGGTAGCGATTTAGCCCCCGGTCATATTTCAGAGGCTGCTGTGGACGGGTTCAAAGTGGAAGACACTTCTCCCTACCCGATTTTTAGCGCCAGTACAACACAAGGTTGCCTGCCAGAAACAATTCAATTTTTTGACTCCTCTGACACCACCTTCCTCTGGGAATGGACATTCGAAGGGGGTACGCCAGCCACTTCGACAGAGCAGAATCCGACAGTTGTTTATAACACACCAGGCACTTTCGATGTATCATTGACAGTAACTACCCAAACGGCAACTGTTTACACCATTGACCGTCCAAACCTGATCACCATAGGCCAAGCACCAGTGGCTGGCTTCACCAACACTGTTGGCAGCAACGTAATAGCTTTCACCAACGGCTCGGTAGGAGCAAGCACGTATGCATGGGATTTCGGTGATGGAAATACCAGTTCCCAAGCCAACCCAAGCAACACCTATACCGCTACTGGCCTTTATCCGGTGACTTTGACCGTTACCAATGCTTGCGGTTCTGATACTTTTACCCAAGATGTGCAAGTGCTTGCCGTACCTCCTACCGCAACTTTCACCCTCAGTGGTACAAATGGTTGCGCACCTTTCACCGTTGATTTTACAAGTGCCCCCGTTGGTAATCCAGACACTTACAGTTGGACTTTCCCCGGCGGAACGCCATCCAGTTCCACCGACCCTAACCCAACGGTCGTTTACAATACAGTGGGCACATTCAGTGTACAACTTACAGTTACCAACCCGGCAGGCACCAACACCGCTTCGTTGAACCAAGGCATCACCGTTGGCGCATCCCCTTCCGCTTTGTTTAGCTTTGGGGTAGCGCAGTACAATGCGACGTTTACCAACGGTTCTGCTGGCGCAACGAGCTACGTTTGGACTTTCGGGGATGGCAACTCTAGCACAGAGGCTAATCCAACCCATACCTACGCTGCCAATGGCCAGTATGAGGTAACATTGGAGGCCACCAACGAGTGCGGCTTTGCGGTGTTCACACAAACGGTCAACATCAACGTTTCCGGCACGGAGTTTTTGGATGAAGCGGGCTACTCACTCAATGCTTCCCCGAACCCGTTCAGCCACCAACTGATGGTCAGCTACGAGCTTCCCAATGAGTCCACCACTGCTAACTTGCTGATTTTCAATGTACTCGGTGAGCAGGTTGGCGATGTTGCCCTTTCGGGCAATGTTGGCAATGCTGCCATTGGAGAGAAAATAACTGGCAGCGGCGTCTATTTCATCCGCCTTCAGGTAGATGGAAAAATGGGCCGGGCAGTTAGGGTAGTGAAAATGTAATACAGGGAATCTCATGCAAAACCTGAAAGCCGCTTCGAACGAAAAGTTTGGAGCGGCTTTTTTATGCTCGCATGTTCCACTTTCCGCTACTTTTGCCCCCTCATATACTCAAATACGCAAATACTCAGTAATGTCATTAGTCAAAGAATTCAACGACTATCGGGTGAAGATGAACGAAAAGATTTTTGCCCAAAACAACAAAGCCCTCAACCGCTTTTTTGCCCTCGACAAAACCACCTACGAAGCCGGGGCGCTCGATGTCAAAACCAAGGAACTGCTTGGCCTGGTAGCCTCGATGGTCTTGCGCTGCGACGATTGCATCCGTTACCACCTCGGCACCTGCCACAAACTCGGCATTACCCGCGACGAGGTTTTTGAGGTATTTTCTGTCGCAAACCTTGTCGGCGGTTCCATCTGCATCCCTCACACACGACGGGCAGTGGAGTACTGGGAAGAACTGGAGCGTACCCCGTAGCTCCGGCTACGGGTAGCATTAATTTACTTCGTAGCTCTCGCCACGAAGTACAAGGCACAATAACAACATGCACATTTACCAAACCAGAGCTACCGACTTCCAAGCTGAAGCCACTGCATTGCGCAGCAAATACGACCGCTATTCGTGGGTGCGGCTGGTGGCTTTTTTCGGGGGATTGGGGCTAACGATTCTGATGTACACCGTGCACTGGGCAGCAGGGTCATTTTTCATTGGTGGGTTTTTGCCTGGGTTTTACCATCTGATGCAGTGGCACCGAGGCATCCAGAAGGCAGCCGAACACGCCGAAAGACTGGCGGCCATCAACCTAGCGGAAGCCGAGGCAATGGAACACCGTTTCACCAGCTTCCCCGACGGCGCCCGTTTTCTAAAAACAGACCATTCGAATGCACTCGACCTCGATTTGTTCGGGCCGCACTCAATGTTCCAGATGAGCTGCCGGGCCACGACCGCCATCGGACAGGAGCGGCTGGCGCAATACCTGCTCGAACCCGCCTCCGTCACTGACATTGCGGAGCGACAAAATGCCATCGCCGAGCTGCGCCCAATGCTGGACTGGCGCCAAAACTTCCAGGCACACGGCCTCGAAACAGCAGACGACCCCAAGCACCTCGACCTTCTCCGGGCTTGGCTCCACGACCCCAACCTCGTACTCGACAACCGCCGACTGACCATCGCAACGAAGGTGGGCGGGTGGTGGTTTCTGGCTTGCTTAATTGCCTGGGCGACGCTCGTTCCATGGCCGATTTTCGTGCTGCTGCTGATACCCATTTTTTGGGTTTTGAGGAAAACAAATGAGCAGGTCAGCCGAATCCACCTGCGCACGGCATACGCCGAAGCCGCTTTGGCGGCGTATGCCCGCTTGATGGAACAGATTGAAAAACAGCCGTTTACAGCAAAACTGACCGCCAATTTGCGGAGCAAACTGACTGCAAATTTGAGTGACAAGCTGACAACACTTGAACGGTCTTCTTCCTTTCAAGTTGGGCGGCTATCACACATCATCCGGCAGTTGAACCTGCGGTTCAACTTCTTCGCCATCTTCTTCAATATAGGCTCGCTGTGGGATTTGCGGTATGTATTAAAACTGGAAAAATGGCGTACCGACAACCGGGACAACCTGCCCAATTGGTTCGATGCCTTGCAGGAAATGGAGGCGCTGTGCAGCCTCGCCGGCCTGTGGCACAACAACCCGGACTGGGTGCTGCCCGTTTTTGACGACACAAACCACTTGGGGGCTACGAGCCTCGGACATCCGCTCATCCACCCAGCCAAGCGCCGCTGCAACGATTTTTCGATGGCAACCCGTGGACATATCAAGCTCGTGACTGGCTCGAACATGGCTGGGAAAAGTACCTTCCTGCGCACCGTCGGATTGAACGTGGTGCTGGCGCAAGCTGGTGCTCCTGTTTGCGCCAGCGAACTCTCGCTCTCACCCATGCGGGTGTACACATCCATGCGCACGCAGGACGACCTCTCGGAAAGCACCTCCTCGTTTTACGCTGAACTGAAGCGGTTGAAAGTCATCATCGAAGCGGTGAAAGCGGCGGGAAACGGCGGCCTTCCGGTCTTTTTTCTCCTCGACGAAATCCTGAAAGGCACCAACTCCGTGGACCGCCACACGGGGTCGGCGGCACTGATTCGGCAGCTCATCCGCTTGCAAGGCGGCGGCTTGATTGCCACGCACGACCTGGAGCTTGGCCGGTTGGAGGCCGAGTCAAACGGGACGGTAGAGAACCTGTGCATGGAGGTGGAAATTCGGGACGGGAAACTATTTTTCGATTACACCATCAAGCCAGGTGTGAGCAAGAGTTTCAACGCCACGCTGCTGATGCGGCAGATGGGGATTGAGGTGTAGGGATTTAGGATTTACGATTTTGGATTTACGATTTGAGGGAGGGATTTTTTCAATAGCTTTGACATTGTTTTTTGACCTTCAAAGGTGAAGATTATGGGCTTAAAAGTTGCAAAAAAGAAAATTGGGGATAAACACTATGCCACAGACCCCCTCAGGTTGAATCCTGCCAAGACCAAGTTCTTGCTGGTCGGCGTCAGCAGTTTTTCCATAGACTCGGCACTACCCGGTGTCTTGAACGACATTGCCCATTTGAAACGCACACTCCTCTCGTCAGTGGTTGGGATGCCAGAAGAAAACGTGATTGCCCTCATCAACCCACCCAGCGACCTGATACTTGAAAACATTCGGGTTTTGGTAAATGAAGCCGACCTTGAAACCATTGTTATTTACTTCTCGGGCACTAGCACGGTCAACAACGACAAGGTTTTCGAGTTGGCATGTAGTCCAGCAACGCAGCAGAAAAACGGCTATGACCTCCTGCCCATAACGGCGGTGGATGAGGCGCTGGGCGATACCACGGCCAATGTCGTGGTCTTCCTGGACTGCTGCCATTCGCAGGCTGCGTTTATCAATTTGTACCTGGAAAATTTCTTCATCATGACCGCTGCCAGCGTGGACCAGGTCACTTACGAACAGATGATTGATGGGGAGCAACGGGGCGTTTTCACGCATTATTTGGTAAAAGCCCTGGCAGAGGGAGTTGAAAATGGCAAAGAATGGCTAAACCTCTCCGATTTATATTTAAGGGTACGGGAGTTGTTGGCCAACGCAACAGAGGAGAATGTAACGGAGCCAAAGATGATGACGACCAATATGGTCTCGTTTCTTGAAATCGCTCGGAATAGCATCAGAACCGAAAAACCGGAAAGGCCAAAGTTGCATCGAATTTCTGCTTTCCAACTAAAAAACCTGGTGGCTGAGGATGAACTGGGGAAGGTGCTGACTCAAATGATGGAGGCCGCAAAGGAAAACAACGACCTGCTCAACACCATCGTCACTTTGAAAAATCAACTCACGGACTATGAAAACAAGAAGATTCTCAACCTGTTTTTTGAGCAGGAGGGCATTGTTATCAAAAGTCGATTGACGCAAAGCATTCTGTCCAGCATCGATTTTTGCAAACATGGAGGGCTGCTGGATGAATAAAAGGAATTTATGGCCATAAATTCCAAGGCTTTATTTCCTTATTTATTGTCCCACATACCTTGACCTAAGACCTTTCCAGTGACAGTTTCCAGCATATTCATGCCCTTCCAATAACGAACAGTCAAGTCTCCTTCCTTCCCAAGTCCCACTGTAAAAGCTGAAACGGGTTTGCCTTCAATTGCCTCCTGCAAGTTGAGTCAGGTGCCTGATTCAAATATTCGAATACGCTCATTCTTTAGTTCGGGCCAGGCATAGCCTGCTGAGGCATTGCAGCCATGCTGTCTGTGTCGGCGCCGACGATGGGGGAGACTGCCTTACCTGCATTGTCTGGGGAAGCTGGTTGGCTATTGCAAGCAAGAAAAGAGAAAACAGCGGTGGAAAGGTTTCATTTTTTGTAGAATTGACGTAAGGAAAATTTGCGCAATCGGGTTATTTATTCGAACGTTTCGAACCGTTTCATCGGCGCCTTCGACAACGATTTCTTTGTTCATACCAATCAGAAACATACTGAGACCGATGTGGTATTTTTTGTTCCTTTTCCAGTCAAGTGCAAAGCCGGGTAGGGTAAATAAAGGTTGAACAAAAATGCAAACATGGTCAGTTTCTCAGAAAAAATTAATGAGCAAAAGTGATGATTTTTTGACTAAATTCTTTGTGGAACCGCCAAACCTTTTTTAGGTTTGTCTAGAATTTCGAATGAACCTGAAATGACTCAACCATTTAGTCTGCTGCTCTTACCCGAATTCCGATTTTAAGTAGTTTTTTACCAAATGAATTTATTGACGACCTGACAAGTCTGCTATATATTTTCATCAAATTGAATAACCATAATCGTAAATCCTAAATGAAAAACAATGGAAAATTTTATCCTATTCGCAATGACCGTGGTAGTATTGGTAGTCCTGCATCTACCAGATAAATCATCAGAAAAGCACCCCGAAGACATACCACCACCAAATTCTTAAAAAAAAAATTTCGGGGAACTATTGGGGAACAAGACTGGATTTTGAGCATAAATAACTCAATCACACCACCAACACTTGAAAAGGTATTTTTCAATGATGGTGGTGTGATTGGGAATATTTGCGGTCAAGCCATGCCGCAACATTATTCCTTCTCCAATGGCTTCTCCTCCCTAATATTACCCGACTGCGACTTCAACTGCGGCTTCCTCGCCTTCTCTTTCGTCGGTGCAGCAGGCACAGCTTTCTTAGGGTGCACCAGTTTCATCTCTTTAATGAGCCTGGTTGCCCCGGCGTATTTGTCCACAATAAACAGTACATAGCGGGCATCCACCATGATGTTGCGGCAGATGCTCGGGTCGTAGTTGTAGTCGGACATGGTGCCCTCCCATACCCGGTCAAAGTTGAGGCCGATGAGGTTGCCGTGGGCGTCAATGGCTGGGCTGCCGGAGTTGCCGCCCGTGGTGTGGTTTGAGCCGATAAACCCGACTGGCAGCTTGCCACCCTCCCCGTACTGGCCGTAGTCTTTTTTCTCGTACAGCTCCCGTAGCCGAGCCGGTACATCGAACTCGTAATCACCGGGCACGTACTTCTCCATCACCCCTTCGAGGTAAGTCTGTGGCGAGTAGGTCACGGCGTCTTGTGGGTGGTAGCCCTGCACCTGGCCGTAGCTGCATCGCATGGTCGAGTTGGCATCTGGGTAGAATTTTTTGTTGGGAAAAACGGCCATCTGCGCCCGCATATAAGTCGCTTGAAGGTCGTCTATTTGGTCGTTGTACTCGTTGTACTTGGGTGAAATGCTTTGCATGTAAATGTCCCGCAGGCTGTTGTACAACTGGCAGGCAGGGTCGCTCACGATGCCCCGCATGGCCTCTGCTATTGGTTTGTCGAGCAGGGCATTGGCGGCGGTTGGGTTGGTAAGCACAGAGTTTTTGAAGATGTCTTCCGCCAGCTTTTCATAGCTGCCACCAGCGTTGGCGAGCATTTGTGCCAGCAAATCAGATTGGAATTCTTTGCCCAGTTTTTTCACCAAAACCTCCATTTGCGCAGCAAAAACACGTTGGTCTATCTCTGGCCGGTAGTTTTTGTAAAAACCTTCGAGGCCATCCTGCACCTTCTTTTTTTCTTCGTAAAAACCTGCCTCACCGTTCTTGTCGTTGGCCCGCATGATACCAGCAAACCGGCTGGCCGTGCGCAGCAATTCCACGTTGCTGCCCAGTATTTCGTCGAAATAAGCTTTGGCCTCGGCATACGGCATGATGTCACGGTACAGTTGCTCGAATTGAGGCAGCAGGTTTTGGTACTTCGCAAACTTTGGGTCAATGGCCACCAGCTTTTTGAAGTCGGCCTCGTACAATTCCTTCTTTTTCACGGCGCCAGTTTTGCGGAGACCAAGCACTTCACCCTGCCATTTTTTCCACGCATTGGCAAGGCTAGCCTGTTTGCTGGCATACTGGATTTTCACCTGGGCATCGGCCCGCATGGCCCCGTCCCAGATGGCAAGTGTTTTGTCACGAACCATGACACGGGCGGGGTCGAGCACATCGGCAAGCTGCGAAATGGCGTAGCTCGGTAAGTACTCATTGGTGCGACCAGGGAACCCAAAAACCAGTGTAAAATCTCCCTCCGCCACGCCGTCGAGGCTGATGGGGAGGAAGTGCTTGGGCTTCATCGGCACGTTGTCGGCACTGTATTCGGCGGGCAGGTTGTTCTTGTCAGCGTAGATGCGGAACATGGAAAAATCGCCCGTATGGCGGGGCCAGACCCAGTTGTCCGTATCTGCCCCGAACTTGCCAATGCTAGACGGCGGTGTTCCCACTAGCCGTATGTCTTTGTAGGTGATGGTGACGAACATAAAGTATTGATTGCCATTGAAGAACGGGCGAATCATAGACGCTTCGTAAGCTTCCATTTTTGCTGCCTTCTTGATGGCATCGAGGTTTTTATCGATGGTACTTTGGCGGGTTTTCTTGTCCATGTCGTCGGTAACGCCGACCAGCGCTGCCGCTGTCACATCCTCGATGCGAGAGATGAAGGTGACAGTTAGACCCTCGTTCGGCAGTTCGTCCTTGAGTGTTTTTGCCCAAAAGCCGTCTTCGAGGTAGTTGTGTTCCAGCGAGCTGTGCTGCTGTATTTGCCCGAAACCACAGTGGTGGTTGGTGAGCAACAGCCCTTGTCCACTGATGACCTCAGCGGTACAGCCGCCACCGAACTGCACGATGGCGTCCTTGAGCGAGCCTTTATTGACGGAGTAGATGTCCTCGGCGGTCATTTTCATGCCAAGGCTTTTCATTTCAGTTTCGTTGAGCATGCCGAGCAAAAGCGGCAACCACATGCCTTCCACGGCGAAAACGAGCCGGGCGGCAAAAATAAAGGTTAGGGAAAGGATGAGTTTTTTCATGATAATTTGATTTGTCATTAAAGTCATTGGTCATTGGCGTCATTGGTCATTCGGAGGTGCGAAGATAAGTAATGTAACACGGACTACCAGTCCGTGCCGCCACGTTTTAAAATGGGTAATTTCATTTGAAAGTGGAAAAGCACGGACTGGTAGTCCGTGTTACATCACCTTTTTGCAACAATTCCCCCCATCTTTATCACCAAACCCCTTAAATTCGCCCATCACAGTAGCCAAGTAGCAGCCCAAAGACTGCCAACTGCCAACTGTCAAACTGCCAACTTCAGCATGAACAGTATCATCACCGACCGCTTCATCAACTGCCACAACAAGCTCCGGGAGGACGGCAAGGTGCGCTCCAGCCGCATGTTTGCCCTTACGCTCGACTACCTGCCGCAGAGCCTCAGTGAAATCCTCAAAGGCCGCCGAGATGTGACCATTGAGCTGCTGCGCAAAGCAGTGGAGGAGTATAATTTCAACCCGGTTTACCTGTTCACGGGGGAGGGCACGATGTTCGTTTCCGGTGAGGAAAACAAGAGCTTTCGCACGCTCACCGTGGTGACAGACGTGAGCAACGACGAGCGTATCGTGCACGTGCCAGTACCTGCGCAAGCTGGCTACGCCGGGGAGCAGCTAGACCCAATTTTTTTCGAAGACCTGCCCACCTACACCCTGCCCGACTACAAGTACAAAGTGGGTACGCACCGCTCCTTCGACGTCAGCGGGGACAGCATGGAACCCACACTTTTTGAGGGAGATAAAGTGGTGTGTAGCTTCCTGGAGCCGAGTTATTGGGAGACGAGCTTGAAGGACAATTACGTCTATGTCATCGTCACCCGGGGCGATGTAGTGGTCAAGCGAGTCTTCAACCAAATCCGAACGGGCCGCTGTCTGGAGCTGCATTCCGACAACGAGTTTTACCAGCCCTTCAACGTCCCCATCGGCGACGTGCGGGAAATCTGGTACGTGCGGGCGAAAATCAGCCCATTCCTGCCAGCCCCGGCGAGTTTGCAGAACAATATGAAAACGGAAATGTCGGAATTGACGAAGGTGATCCAGCAGCAGAGCAAGTTGATAGAAAATTTGTACGAGACTATCGAAAAACTGGCTGCTCGGTGATTGGTGATTGGTGATTTGTGATTAGTTTAGCCCACCCCAATCACCAGTCACGAATCACGAATCACTAAATCATGAAAACACATAAAATTCACGGCGTCGTAACTTTCCAGCACCTTGGCACTGGCTTCTGGGGCATCATTGACAACCACGGCAGGGAATGGCGGGCCATCAACATGCCGGAACAGCTCAAACATGCTGGAAAGGCCATCAACGTAACGGTCAAAGAAGTGGACGAGGGCATGTCCATTTTCATGTGGGGTACGCCTGTGGAGATTGTGTCGTTTCATACTTGAATCCTTGGGTTGATAAAAGTTGATAAGGGTTTATGATGTTGATATGCCCAAATCAACCCTTATCGACCTTTATAAACTTTTAGCAACCATGAGAATCACCATTTTCGGCGCTACCGGAATGACCGGCCAACGAGCAATTGACGAAGCACTGGCCCACGGCCACGAAGTCCGGGCCTTCGGGCGAAATGTATTTGAAGCCCTCAGCACCGAGCGGGAGCGGCTCGAACTTTTCAAAGGCGGCGTACTCAGCCACGGTGACGTGGAAGATGCCGTCAAAGGTGCAGACGCTGTGATATCCTGTCTCGGCGGCGGCATTGACGGCATTGACCGCACCCGCTCGTTGGGTATGAAAACCATCGTGGAAGCCATGAAAAAGAAAGGGCCGAAGCGCATCATCGCCATTGGCACCATTGGCATCCTGCAAGCGAAGGAAGCGGGCAAACTCCGCTACCAAATGCCAGGCTATTCGCCCAAATTTAAAGCCGTAGCTGTCGAGCATTTTGAGGCTTGGCAATACCTCCTCAACTCACCGCTCAACTGGACGTTACTTTGCCCGCCCGAAATCAGGGACGAGCCAACCACTGGCCAGTATAACTTAAAGCTTGATTACCCCGCCGATGGGCCGATGTGGGTCAATGCAGGCGACTTGGCGCATTTCATGATGCATGAGTTGCAAGCGGACGAGTGGGTAAAAGCAAGGGTGGGGATTGCGGCACGGGTGTGAAAGTATAGCACACTGATTGGACTGATTTTCATTGATTTTTGTAAAACTTAATCAGTGAAAATCAGTCCAATCAGTCCAATCTGCGTCCCATCAAACCTACTATCATGAAAGACAAAACCCAATCCGCCGCTTGGCGATTTAGAAGAGCCTATCGCACCGCCCTCACTGTCATGTTTAGCTACCTCTGGCTGAGTTTTCTCAAGCATTTTTTATCGAAGAAAAAATACGAAAAACGCCAAATGGCGCTCCATGTCCGCAATGCCGAGCGGGTGAAAACGGCCATTTTGGAGCTAAAAGGGCTTTTCATCAAAATCGGGCAACTGCTGTCGGTGATGGGCAATTTCCTGCCGGAGCAGTTCCAAAAACCGCTGGAATCCTTGCAGGACAAGATACCGCCACGCCCCATCGAGGAGGTGCGGGAACGGCTGCTGAAGGAGTTTGGGAAAGGCCCGGAGGAACTGTTTGCCCGCTTCGATGAACGGCCGCTGGCCTCGGCGTCCATCGGTCAGGCGCACCGGGCGGCGCTGCACGACGGCACGGAGGTAGTGGTGAAAGTACAGCACGCCAACATCGAGGAAATGGCGCAGGTGGACCTCAAAATCATGCAGCAACTCGTCAAAATCCACAACTGGTTTTACGACATAAAAGGCTTTGATTACGTCTATTCGCAGGTGCGGCAGATGATTGAGGAGGAACTCGATTTTGCGAAGGAAGCCACTGCCATGCAGCGCATCGCCGAGCAATTGCGGGGCGAAGAAAAGTTCGTAATCCCGGCGGTACACCCCGCCTTCTCCACCGGGCGGGTGCTCACCACCACTTGGCACAGTGGAGTGAAAATCGGCGAACTGGCGCAGCTCGACGCTTGGTCGCTCGACCGCCGTGACCTCGCTACCCGGCTTCTGCGGGTGTACTGCCACATGCTGTTCAAGGATGGCTACTACCACGCCGACCCGCATCCCGGCAATATTTTGGTGAAACCCGACGGCACGCTCGTGCTCCTAGACTTCGGGGCAGTGGCCGAGCTGTCTGACAATTTCCGCAAGGGTTTCCCACGGCTCATCGAGGCGGCGGTGAAGAACGACACGGATGCGATGGTGGAGGCCGCACAACTGCTCGGCTTCATCGCCAAGGGTCAGGAGGCCACCGAAATGGCGGAGAAGATGATTGACGCCATGCGCAATTTCCTCCAGAACGAAATCCAGATGGACGGCCTCAACCTCAAGGAAATCAAGGTGAACCCACTGAACAACAGCCTCACCGACCTCATCAACGACATCGGCCTGAGCGGTATCATGGGCACGGTGCAAGTGCCGAAAGACTGGGTGCTGCTCAACCGAACCATCACCCTGCTGCTGGGCATCTGCTCCACCCTCGATGCCTCGCTGAACCCGCTCGACGTGGTCCGGCCCTACGCCCGTGATTTTGTGTTGGGGGAAAAAGAGAACCTCGCCACCATGGTCGGGAACATCCTCAAGCGCACCGTCACCACCTCGCTCGGCCTCCCCGACGAGCTGCACCGGGTGCTCCTCAAAATCGAAAAGGGCAAGCTCGAAACCCGAATCCCTGACATCCGGGCCGCTGCAAAGCTGCTCTACCAGTCCGGTCAGCAGTTCGTGCTGACCATTCTGAGTATCGCTTCGGCGTATTTCGGCTGGCTTTTTTATGAAAAAGGGGAGGTGACAGGCGAGAAATGGGGCTTCGGACTGGCAGCATTTTTTATACTGCTGCTGCTCAGGTCGCTGCGGAAGGGGAGCAAGATTAGGCAGAAATTGGATTAAGCATCTTTGTCTCCGATATTGTCCAAACCATTTACGGAGTGAATACACACTTTTATTTCAAAAACTTCCCCAGCACCGCCTCCAACTGCCAGTCCGCCATTTCTCCGTTCTGTTTGTAAACGATTTTTTTGTTGGCATCCAGCATGAAAAGCCTTGGGTAGCTTTTCACGCTGAACATCGAAACAAGGTTGGCCTGACGGTTCGGGTCGGCGAGCAGGTACCAGTCTTTGGGCAGCGTTTGGCTGTCAGTGTATTCCCAGCATTGGGCACAATCTTCGCCGGTTTTCAGGCAAACGGCAGCCACCTTCAAACCCTTGTCTTTGTAGCGTTCGTACAGCTTTGCGATTTCCGGTATTTCCCGCTTGCAGTGGGAACAGTCGGGCATGTAAAACACCAGTAGCGTCAGGTTGGCGGCGATGTCATAGAGCGGCACGGGGTTGTTGTCCTTATCGTACATGGTAACGGGCGGCGCATCTTTTCCTTCGAACAGAAATGCCATTTGGTTGGCATTGTTGGTGGCATTCCGCAGGTCATTGCTGGAAGCCCAGGTGGCTTTGCCCGTTTCGAGGTAGTTGTGTACGACATAAGCGTACACCTCGTCGTTACGAAATTTGCTGAGTTTGAGGAGCGAGGTGGTGATGTATTTCTGGTAATACTCGTAGCCATCGGGGTAGGCCTCCAGTTTTTTGAACACCATGTCAATCAAGGTTTTCATCGTGTCAGGGTCGGCAGGAGGCAGGTTGACCAGGAAAAAATCGGTTCGGTCGAGCCATTGCAGGTAGCGCATGAAATCGGGCGTGCCGATGTCCGTGCCATCAAAGAAATGCGCCCGTTGGTACAGCCAGCGTTTGTTGGCTTCCTGTTTCCAGTCGCCTTTTTGGGCAGAACTTGTTGGTGGTATTGGGAAAAGCGTCTGTTCTACCAGCCGGGTCGTTGGCCCAGCTTTGTTGTTTTTGATAAAATCAAGCTGCATTTGCCGCATCCCTTCCTCCACTTTTACCCGCAGTCGAAAGTCCGCTGCAGTTTGCAAAAAGCGGTCACGTTCCACGGCTTCGTCCATGCGCTTGTCCTCCGTGTTGAGTTGACGGAGGTAGTCGAAAAGTGCCACGTTTTCCGGGGAGCCAACGATTTCGGGCTTTTCATAAGGCACGGAGATATGGGTGGAGATGCTGAATTTCCGCTGGCCGTCCACTAGCCAGCACTGGAAATATTGGAGGCTGGAATTGGGGGTGCGCTTGTAGATGATAGCATACATTCCTTCTTCCAATGGCTTGTCGGTTTTGAGGTGGAAGGTGCCATCGGGCTGAATGGCAGCGGCAAAGTCGGGCACTGCACGTTTTCCGAAGGAAGTACCGAACCAAAGCGTGTCGTATCGGTAAAAATCCAGTTTAATGGTGATATCACAGCCATTTTCGGCTTTTGTGGCTGTCGCAAAAAACAGGGCGAGCAGCATGGAAATGGTATATTTCATTCAAAAAAATTTAGGCAAAAAGGAAAGGCAAAGTTAACGCCGAAATGATTTTAGCAGGGCCAAGTCGATGTTAACCATTCTCAAACGGGCGTGTTGCTGACATTTGAAAGTAATTGTTCGTACAATTATTTTACATGTCAACGCCTTTGGCTACCTTTGGAAAAGCCCTGCCAACTATCGGCCACTCACGTTTCAATCCATCGCCTATGAAACTGCTGTCCATCCTGCTACCCATGTTTTTTGGGGGATATTTTTTGGTAAACAACAGCACCACAGCTCCAAAGCGGCTGCCGGTGGAAATTTGCGACAACGGTATTGACGACGACGCTGACGGCCTCATTGACCTCAACGATACCACAGACTGCAACTGCCCAGTGGCCCAGCCGCTTTCGCTCATCCCCAACCCCTCCTTTGAAGAAAAGAACTGTTGCCCACAAGACCGCTCCCAACTGAACTGCGCCAACGACTGGATTCAAGCCTCGGAGCCTACCACCGACTACCTGCACACTTGCGGCTGGATGGGCTGGCCTGACCTGCCACCACCCCTACCTTTCCCGGATGGCGAAGCCTGCGTGGGGTTTCGCAATGGCAGGACTGGCGGGAATGGCGGAAACGGCGGGAACACCGACCCCAATCCCAACTGGAAAGAGTATGCAGGCGCCTGCTTGCTTTCCCCGCTAAAAGCAGGCACGGCTTACCGTTTTGAGTTTTGGGTGGGTTTCACCAAAGCTTTCAACTCTCCCCCGACCACCTTGGCTTTTTACGGCTCCCCCGACTGCACCAATTTGCCGTTCGGCAACGGAAACAACCAGTTTGGCTGCCCTACCAATGGCCCCGGCTGGGTGGAACTTGGCGCTCTCCAGATTTTTGGCTCGCTGCAATGGAAACAATATGAAATCAATGTGACGCCCCAACAAGATATGTATGCCATGGCCATCGGGCCAAACTGTGTCCCGGACCAACTAGTTGCAAGTACCTACTATTTCTTCGACAACTTGGTGTTGGCCGATGTGCAGCAGTTCGGGTTCAAGATAACCGCCACTGGCAACCCCTGCGGCAACAGTTTTGCGCTGAACTTGCCCGATCAAGATACTTTGCAATACCAATGGTACAAGGATGGCATAGCCCTAGTTGGCGAAACCGAGCCAACCCTTCAAGGCATCGCCGACCAAGAGGGCAAGTACCAGGTGCGGCTTTTGGGGCCAAACAGTTGCAAAATCACGCCAGCCTACCAACTGATAATTCCGGTTTATGAAACCTTCGTTGATACGGTCATCTGCCATAAAGAATCGGTGTTTTTCAATGAAACCAAACTCAACAAGGCCGGCCAGTACCTTGCAAACCTGAAAACCTGGAACGGCTGCGACAGCATCGTGCACCTCAGCCTGAGCATTTCTGCGGAAGGTGTGGACACCGTGTTCGCTCAGATATTTGAGTCGGAAACTTATCGGTTGGGCAACAAATCTTACACCCAACAGGGTGAGTACGACGCCATTTTTGCTTCGCAAATCGGTTGCGACAGCCTTGTACACCTTGTCCTTGATTTTTACGATGTGTACATCCCCAACGCCATTTCGCCGAACGGCGATGGCATCAACGACGTGTTCACCATTTTTTCCGGAGCAGATGTGAAGGAAGTGCTCAATCTCGAAGTTTATGACCGTTGGGGTGGCCGGGTGTATGAGCATGGCAACCTCGCTCCCAACGATGTTCAAGCTGGTTGGGACGGCTCCCACAAAGGCAAACCCGCTTCTCCCGGCGTATTTGTTTGGCAGGTCACCATTGTTTTTCAAGATGGCAAGGAACGGGAGTTGACCGGCTCAGTAACCCTAATTCGGTAGGTAGTTCTATCAACGATTACTGGCTGCCAAAAGCTAGCAAGTGCCTAGCTGTTAGCTTTTTATAAAAAATAATTAAATCTGTAAGAAATTGTTTTTGTATGTCATTTGTATATACCTTTGTCGTGTTCTTTGAGAAATTTTCTGCAAGCAAGAGAGATTTATCCGGCAAGGGTCTCTGTCAGTAGCCCGGTAAGCTAGTTTTCGTAAGTTCCTTTAACTCCGCAAATCGTCTTCCGCTATCTGCCTTTTTTCCCCATTTTTGTTCGTTCCTAAATATTTACTGCTTCAGGAGTTGCTCTGATTTTTAACTTTAATCATTTTTTGCAATGAACATTTTCGTAGCAAAACTGAACTTTGACACACAGGAAGATTACCTGCGTGAAGTGTTCGAAGAGTATGGCGAAGTCACTTCGGCTTCTGTCATCACAGACAAATTCACTGGCAAATCGAAGGGCTATGCCTTCGTGGAAATGCCAAACGACGAGGAAGCAGAGAAGGCAATTGCGGAACTGAACGACAGCGAAATCGACGGACGTACCATCGTAGTTAAGAAAGCTGAACCACGTGAAGCACGTAGCGGCGGCGGCGGTCGCGGCGGTGGAGGTTACGGCGGCGGCGGTCGCGGCGGTGGAGGTTACGGCGGCGGCGGCGGTCGCGGCGGTGGAGGTTACGGCGGCGGCGGCGGTCGCGGCGGCGGAGACCGTGGCGGCTACGGCGGCGGCGGCGGAGACCGTTGGTAATCTGCTTGCTTTTGCAACCAAGATACTCGTAAAAAAAAGCCCTGGAGTTCGCTCCAGGGCTTTTTCATTGGGAAAATTTGGTCGATAAGTCATTGCCAATGGCCTATTTCTCAGCACTCATTTCCAAAACAAATCCACCCGGTGCTGGGCGTTCTTTCGGAGGTTGATATAGAACAAGTTGTAATCAGCGATGTGGTAATTTTTTCTTCGGAAAAAAAAGCTGCCCGGAAACTTCGGTTTATGTACCCAAAGCACGCCATTTTGTTCCTGCGCATCGGCCCGCTGGGGCAGTATCTTCTCAAAATTCCGGGCGATCATTCCTTCATTCAAGGATTTTGGGGCGGGCAAGCCGTCCATCCGCCACGACAGGGGGTTCGTGACAGCAATGCTATCTCCTATCAATGCATCTTCAGGCATATACCCGTACTTGAAGCTCCTCCAAGCGCAAAAACAGCCCGTCTGTTCGGGGTTTTCGCAGGGCGGAATACTGGCGAACTCGTTTTTTAAGATGGGCCATCCGACAAGATAGGCCACCACCAGTTTGTTGCCCAACGGCTTTCTATCGAAAAACTCCTTCATCAATCGCATTGCGTGAAGTGTACCCTGACTATGGGCGGCAATGATGATGGGCCTTCCTTGATTGTAGTTTTTTAGATAAAATTCAAAGGCCGCCTTAACGTCTTTGTAGGCAATGTCTAGCGCCTGCTTGGCAGAAGCTTTGTCTTCCGTAAAAAAACTGCGGTAGTGTGCCTGTCGGTACCTTGGCGCATAGACCTTTCCCGACCCGTTAAAGGCACTCGCTTGGTACAGAATGGTGGATTCATCCACCTCATTGTTCAGCTTGTTATCATCCAAATCACCGTTCCAGTCTTTCACCTTGAAATTGAGCAAAATCGTGGGGTGTAAAAAGAAAATATCCACCTGCGAAGTGGCTTGAAGGTTGGGGAAATCGGGGTTAGGGGTTCGGTCGGCAGGGTCAGACAGGTCGGGCAGCGCCGCCCAAGATGGATTTTTTGAATAGTCGGGTGCAGCCGGAACGGATTTTGTTAGAAAGGGCTGAACCGGGGCACAGGAATAGAGCAACAACATCCACACACCAAGCAAAAAAGGGTTTTTCATACTATATTGTTTTTGGCAAATGTAAGTTTTAAACCAAAATAAACGGTTTGCTATCTTCTAATCAGCGATAATCCAGCTGCTTTGCCAATTGAACTTCGAAATAAAATACGCTGATTGCCTCATCCACCAAAACGTTATGAAAAAAAACGCTCCAAATAGTTTCAATAGCCGAATGTTGAATCATAACTTGGTTAGCAGTATTTTTGCGCCTCAAATAACTTTTCATACAAAAAATCCATCATAAAATGAATATCGCAGTAGTTGGAACAGGATATGTTGGCCTTGTCACAGGCACTTGTTTTGCTGAGACTGGCAACACGGTAATTTGTGTTGACATTGATGAAAACAAAGTCAAGCAAATGCAAAATGGGAAAATCCCCATTTATGAGCCGGGCCTCGACATCATCTTCGACCGCAACACCAAACAGGGCCGTTTGACTTTCACCACCGACCTTGCCGCAGGCATCAAAGATGCCGAAGTTATTTTCCTTGCGCTACCCACGCCACCAGGCGAAGATGGGTCTGCCGACCTCAAATACATTTTGGGCGTTGCGAAGGATCTCTCCAAAATCATCACAGACTACAAAGTCATCATTGATAAAAGCACAGTGCCAGTTGGGACAGCTGAGAAGGTGCACGCGCTTTTGGCAGAAGGCCTCAGCACCGACCTTTTCGATGTGGTTTCCAACCCTGAATTTCTTCGGGAAGGCGTAGCCGTGGAAGATTTCATGAAGCCGGACCGGGTGGTTATCGGCACGGAATCAGATAAGGCTCGCAAAGTGATGAAGCAGTTGTACGAGCCGTTTGTTCGCCAGGGCAATCCTATCTACTTTATGGACGAGCGTTCTGCTGAAATGACCAAGTACGCCGCCAATTCTTATCTCGCCACCCGTATTTCTTTTATGAATGAGATAGCCAACCTCTGTGAGAAATTGGGAGCAAATGTGGACGCCGTTCGGGTAGGCATGGGCAGTGACAGCCGCATCGGCAAACGCTTTCTCTTCCCCGGCGTCGGCTACGGTGGGTCTTGTTTCCCAAAAGACGTTCAAGCTTTGGCAAAAACTGCTGAAGAAAACGGCTATAATTTCAAGATTTTGGAAGCGGTAATGGGTGTGAACACATTGCAAAAGCACCGGCTTACCGAGAAAATTAAGGCGTATTTCAACAATGACCTAAAAGGCAAAACCATTGCGCTTTGGGGGTTGGCCTTCAAGCCAAATACCGATGATATCCGGGAGGCGCCAGCGCTTTACCTGATCAACGACCTCCTTGCCGCTGGCGCTACGGTGAAAGCTTTTGACCCAGAGGCCATGAACAATGTAAAAGCCGAATACAATGGTCAAGTGACCATGGCCGCCGACCAGTACGAAGCACTCATTGGTGCCGATGCACTGGCTATCGTGACAGAATGGAGCGTCTTCCGCACGCCTAGCTACGAGGTCATGAAACAATTGCTGAAAAAACCCGTGATTTTTGATGGCCGCAACCTCTACGACGTAGAAGCCATGCAGGACAAGGGCTTTTATTATGACAGCATTGGCCGCAATACGGTAAAATAAATTCACCCCCAAGTGGGGATGCCTGTAATAAAAGAGCCTCTTGTGTAAATTTGAGCATTCTCACAACTCAAACACACAAGAGGCTTTTTGTTTTAAGCATTCTTCAAAATGGGCCAGCCATCAAACTTGAACACCTCCGCCTCCATCTCTTACTTCGCTAGTCATAACTACCTCACCACTCCCACCGGGAGATTCCCGTCATATTTCCCAGTCAAAACAGGCGTTTGCGCCCCAGCCGTATAACGGCTAACTTTCAAGTTCACATAATCGAAAAGCTCTTGGATGGAAACAATCTTGTCGTGGTCGGCATCCGCCTCGCCTTTCAAGCCTTTTATCAAAAAATGGCTAAAAACGCCTGACCTGAGACCCGAATCTTCCAGCGAAACCTCTGCCCCTTTCGACGACATGAACAGCGCTGTACCGCTTTCGCAATTCTCAAAAGCCTTGTAGTATTTGTTCAGCATATCGCCGATGGACGGCGCTTTCGCAGCCAGCATCTCCGGCACAAATTCACCTCCAACGAGTGAACCAGAGTGGCAGGCGTCGCCAAGAACCAGTTTTTGCCGGGCATGGCTTTGTTCCAAAATATGCCGGATTTCAGCATGCTCCAGTCGGTGACTGTACCCATCGAAATCCACCGGAACAAAGGCGCCTTCAATGCCGTGGCCCGAGAAGTAAAACAGCACCACATCGTTTTTGTCTGCCTGAAGAAAAATGCTGCGCATGGCTTCCAGCAGGTTGTCACGAGTAGCATTGTCGTCAACCAGCACCCGCACCTGTTCGTCGGGCAGGGCGCCGCCCTCGGGGCTTTTCAGGAAAGCGTAAAACTGGTAGGCATCATCATCGGTGTATCGAAGGGCAGGCATGTGTTCATAGCTGGCCACACCTGCCACCACCGCCCAAACCTTCACTTGTGGGTCGAATGCGGGGGCGTTCTCGGTTGTTTTTGAGATAGCATCTGGCTCGTTCAAAGGAGGGTCGGCAGGCTCCTGAGCGGTGGGGCGGCGAGCCTTGCCGTCCACCCATTCGCCGGGGTTTGCGCTGCCATTTTCATCAAAAAAAATACCGTCGCCGTGCTTTTGATTGTCTGACCATTGCCCCACATACCTAGCGCCACTTTTATAAAACATGGTGCCTTTTCCGTTGAATCTCCCCTCCCGAAACCGGCCCTCATATCGGTCGCCCGTGTGGAAGGCATAGCTACCAAGGCCCTCTTGTTTGTTGGCTTGCCAATCGCCGTCATAAACATCGCCATTGGCATAGTGCATGATGCCCTTGCCATGGAATTGGCTCCGCTGGAACTGTCCAAAGTATTCGTGGCCTTCATTGTAAATGAACTTGCCCTCGCCCTGTTGCCAGTTGTCTTCCCAGTGGCCGATGTACTTGTTGCCATTGGCACAATAGAGAATGCCCTTTCCGTTGGGTTTGCCATATTGGAAGTCCCCCATGTATTTGTTGCCGTTTGGGTAAACATACGTGCCGTAACCATCCGAGCAGTTGCCGTTTACGCAACCATCAACTGGGGGTTGATGAGGGTTGATAAGGGTTGATGAAGTTGATAGGCGCCTATCAACTTCATCAACCCTTATCAATTTTGAATTGTCGGCCGAGGCCGGAATTGTAAAAAGGAGGGCGAACCCTGTCATCACTGCCCATTGCATTAGATTCCGCATTATTCCGGGTTTTACTTTTGAAAGAAAAAATATTTGCAAGCAAGTAGCAGTGTTGCATCGGGTGATGTTAACGAAGTTAGGAAATCGTAAAAAAGGAAATTTGAACGGCTGGGGCGGATAGCTGGAAGCTAGTTTTGCGGTTTGGTGTTACTCAAACGCAAAGCCCTGCACCACTTATTTTATGATAAAATCTTTTACGAGAAAAAAATCACCCATGCGGGTTTTGCCTTCAAGTCCTTGCTTTGGAAATGAATGGCTATTTTTGCCCCACAACAAAAATATTCTTCATCAAAAATTCAGAATCAATGGTTAAAAAATTCTTATTCCTGAGCATCTTGTCCACGTTTCTGTGGGCATGCGGCGGCAACCAGCCCGCAGACACCACTGCGCAAACCGGCCAGCCACAAACCTTCGGCGAGGCTATTACCACTGATGGCGCTGTTTCAATGGCGGAAATGGTCGCCAAACTGCAAGGTCTAGACTCCGTGCAGGTGAAAGTGAAGGGCAAAGTCGAGTCCGTTTGCCAAACCAAAGGCTGCTGGGTCAACCTACACGACGACCAAGCTGGTGACGTTTTCGTCAAGTTTAAAGATTATGGCTTTTTCCTCCCAAAGGACATCGCTGGCCGTGAGGTCGTGATGGATGGGTATGCTTTCCGGGAGACTACCTCGGTGGAAGACCTCAAGCACTATGCCGAGGACGAAGGCAAAACAAAGGAAGAAATCGATGCTATCACCCAGCCGAAAGAGGAACTTAAGTTCATGGCAAGCGGTGTGGTGTTGCTGCCGGAAGATAAGAAATGAGTTTCGAGTTTTGAGTTTTGAGTTTCGAGTGCTTGCTCGGCAACTCAAAACTCAAAACCACCAACTCAAAACTATGAAAAGCTGGCCCATTCACATCGCCCTGGCGTTGCTGCCGTGCCTTGCGTTCTCGCAGGTTGCCGACAGTTTGGCGGGGTTGCTGAAAACTTCAAAGCCAGATACTCACCGGGTCAACCTGCTCAACGACCTCGCTTGGGAACTCAAATTTGACGACCCAAAATCTGCTATTCTCCACCTCGATTCTGCAATCGTACTGTCAATTAAACTTAATTTTATAAAAGGTGAAGGCACTGCCTTCAACTACCGGGGCGTGGTGGCCGACATACATGGGGAAAGCGATTTGGCCATTGATTTTTTTCAAAAATCTATGCGTCTGCGGCGAATGATGGGCGATAAAAAAGGCGTCGCCTCGCTCCTCAACAATATCGCAAATGTCAAGGAAAACAAGGGCGACTTCCTCGGTGCGCTCGATGGTTACCAGCAGTCACTCAAGGTTCGGGAGGAACTACGGGACACGGCGAGGGTGCTCCGGTGCTACTACAACATCGCCAACGTGATGGAGAAAATGGGCGACTACCCGGAGGCGCTCGACAATATTTTCCAGTACCTCGAAGGCACGGATGCGGAAGCAGATGCGGAGGGAGTGGCCAATGCCTGGAACATTGTCGGCAATATCAGAACAGAAACAGACCGCTACCCGGAAGCACTGGAAGCCTACCAAAAAGCACTGGATTTACACAAAAAACTGGGCAACGAATGGCAGCAGGCCAGCGTGCTTACCAACATCGCCAACCTCAGCGACACACGTGCCGAAGACCTGATGGATGATGAAATTCTCACCGACAGCGTGCGGGTTTTGTATGAAAACGCCATCAAGATTTTCAGGGAAGCACTGGCTATCCGGGAGCGGCTGGAAGATAAAAGCGGTCAAGCCGAAGTGTTCAACAACCTCGGCTATGTGCTCAAAAACTTTGGCAGTTTTTACGATAAAAAAGGCGATAATGCACGTGCGTTTCGGACTTGGGCGGAAACCGAGGACTACTTCGCCCGCTCCCTGAAAATCCGGGAAGAACTGGGCGAAAAAGCTGGAATCATGGAAGTGTACAACGGCATCGCCGACGTGCGCCGCCGCCAAAAACGCTACCCTGAAGCACTGGACTATTCGGAGCGATACTTTGCTATTGCGAACGAAATAAACAACAAAAAATACCAACAAAACGCCCTGAAAGACCTCGCCCGAATCCACTTCAAGTTGGGCAATTTTGAGCAGGCATACCGTTATCGGGAGCAGTATGACGAGCTGCGCTACTCGACCTTTACGGAGGAGCGGCTGGTAGCCGAGCAGCGCCGGGAGGCTGTTTACACCGACAAAAAGAAGCAGCAGGAAATCGAAAAACAGCAACAGGAACTGAAACTCCAGGATGCCCAGTTGCGCAGCGAACGGAACTTCCGCTACTCGCTGATTGGCGGGGCGGGGCTGTTGACACTGCTGGCGCTCACGCTTTTCAACCGCAACAAAATCATCCGAAAAGAGAAAAAGCGTTCGGAAGACCTGCTGCTCAACATCCTGCCAGCCAAAACTGCCGAAGAACTCAAGGCGCACGGCAAAGCCAAGGCCCGCCGCTATGATTCGGTGACGGTGCTTTTCACCGATTTCAAGTCGTTTACCACCATTGCGGAGCAAATGCCAGCCGAGGCACTGGTGGCCGAGTTGGACGAATGTTTTCGGGCTTTTGATGAAATTGTCGGGCGCCACGGTATCGAGAAAATCAAGACTATCGGCGATGCGTATTTCTGCGCCGCCGGCCTGCCCGAACCGACCACCACACATGCCGAAGACATGGTGCTGGCGGCGTTGGAGATGCAGGTTTTTATGCAAAAATTCCAGCAAAAACAACGGGAGGCAGGGAAGCCAGTTTTCGTTTGCCGACTCGGCATCCACACGGGGCCAGTGGTGGCCGGGGTGGTCGGGCAGAAGAAGTTCGCCTACGACATTTGGGGCGACACGGTGAACATGGGCGCCCGCATGGAATCCAGCGGTGAGCCGGACAAGGTGAACATCTCTGAGGCCACTTTTTTGCTGGTGAAAGATAAGTTCAAGTGCATCCCACGGGGGAAGGTACTGGCGAAGGGGAAAGGCGAGGTGGAGATGTATTTTGTGGAAGCTAATTGAATTTGGGCTTTTCCAGTTTCTCCCTTAATTTCGTGATACTTTAAGTTTCTATTTTCAAAAATTGGTCATGAAAAATTACCGTTCATTCATCAGCATCAATCCGAATATCCGCTTTGGAAAGCCTTGTATAAAAGGCACCCGCATTGCTGTGGGCGATATTTTGGGCTGGTTGGCGGCTGGCATGACCAATGAAGAAATCATTGAAGACTTTCCAGAGTTGAGTATAGAAGCCATCCGGGCGGCACTTGCCTTTGCTGCCGATAGGGAAGAAAGCACTAAAATATTGGCTGCCGCATGAAGCTGTTACTGGATGCGAACCTATCATGGCGGTTGGTTAAACGACTATCCGCTGACTTTCCGCAAGTCGAACACGTGACGAGGACAGGTCTGGCTATTCCTGCAAGTGACAGGGAGATATGGAAATGGGCAAAAAACAATGAATTTTATATCGTCACCAATGACGAGGACTTTGGCAATTTGCTGTTGCTGCGGGGATTTCCACCCAAAATAATCCTCATCCGCCGGGGAAATCAAACTACAGAACAGGTTGCTAATTTGCTGATTTCAAGTCGTCGGTCTATTGAAGCAATGGGCGAAAGTGAGCACCAAGGGTTAATTGAGATTTTTTGAAATGAAGAATTTCCCTGTTCTGATTTCCAAACTCAAATTTTTTTAAGAAAATCTTAACCCCCAAGCAGCGAACCGAAACCCCTGTACGTATTGGTAATGGTTTAAAGAAATAGGCGTTATTTACATGCAGGCGGCTTCGTTTACTCTCACTAAAATGTAAACAAAATTCAGAAGCCGCCTTCATTTTTTCCTTCCTTTTACATTTCCTTTCCCTGCTTTTGAATCTCAAGACCGTAGCTTTGCCCAGACAACCTAATTCCCTAATTCTCTAATTCCCAATTTCCTGTTGACCTTCACCTTCCTCGGCACCGGCACCTCTCAAGGCGTACCCATCATTGGCTGCGAATGCGAAGTCTGCACGTCAACAGACCCACGTGACAAACGGCTGCGAACTTCCCTGCTCGTTTCCCACGAGAGCCGGAACGTGGTGATTGACTGCGGCCCTGACTTCCGCCAACAGATGCTGCGGGCCAAGGTCAAGCACCTCGACGCCGTGGTGCTCACCCACGAGCACAACGACCACATCATCGGCCTCGACGATGTGCGCCCCTTCAACTTCCTTCAAAACCGCCACATGCCGCTCTACGGCACCTTGCCCGTATTGGAGGAGGTGCGGGAGCGCTTCTCCTATATTTTTGAGAAAAACCCTTACCCGGGTGCGCCCATGATTGCGCCGATGCCAATTGCAAAGGAATTTGACTTCACGGTGGCTGGTATCCACTTTCGCCCTATCGAAATGATGCACGGCAACTTGCCCGTGCTCGGCTTCCGCATCGGCGACTTCGCCTACCTCACCGATATGAAGACCATTGACGAAGTTGAAAAGCAAAAATTGGCTGGCATCAAAACGCTGGTGGTCAATGCCCTTCACCACTCGTGGCACCACTCCCACCTGAACCTGGAAGAGGCGCTGGCTTTTATCGAAGAAATACAGCCGGAGCAGGCTTGGCTCACGCATATCAGCCACCGCATGGGGCTGCACGAGGTCGTGAATCGGAAACTGCCAAAGGGCGTGGGGCTGGCTTGGGATGGGTTGGTGGTGGAAGGATTCTAAATACACTGGAAACAAAAATTCTTTGCTTTTGCTCCTCCTCGCCGCTCTCCTAAAGGTGCTGTGTTCTTTCTGCTGTGCGCCGTTTTTGGCATCGCCGCAGGCGACCCGCCTCGTATTACGTGCAAACGTGACGTGAAGCGAGGCGTGGACGGGTCGCCTGCGGCAATGCCAAAGGCGGCGACAACCGTGACAACAACTAAGGCGTGAAAGGTCAAAAGTCAAGGAATTTAATTTCCAGTGTACTGAACTTGCCAAGTTAAGGACTTGGAATGTCTTCGCCAAAACTGTTCATTTTGCAATAAAAACTATCTTTGCCCCCCGAAAATGCAGCGCCAACGTTTACTAATCTTTTGGAAGATTAGTAAACGTTGGCGCTGCGATAAACTTGAAATAAAAATGACCAACGAAGAAATATTGCAACAGCGCAGCGGCTCAACCTGTGAGCTTTGCAAGGCTACCGAGACATTGACTCCCTACACCGTGGCTCCAAAATCCGGCGACAACGCCGATGAGATGACGCTCCTCTGCGACACCTGCCGCACCCAAATCGAGGACCCCAGCCTAGCCGACGAGAACCACTGGCGCTGCCTCAACGACAGCATGTGGAGCGAAGTGCCAGCCGTGAAAGTGCTGGCCTGGCGGATGCTAGACCACCTGCGCCCAGTGGGTTGGCCCGCCGAACTGATTGACATGCTCTACCTCGATGATGAGACTTTGGCCTGGGCCAAATCGGGTCAATCTGCTGCCGACCAAGAACCCGAACAAAAGCACGTGGACTGCAATGGCGTGGAATTGGAAAACGGCGACACGATTGTTTTGACAAAAGACCTAGACGTGAAAGGCGCCAGTTTCGCTGCCAAGCGGGGCACCGCCGTCCGCAATATCCGACTGGTGTTCGACAACCCAGAGCAGATTGAGGGCAAGGTGAATGGCCAGCAGATTGTGATTTTGACGAAGTATGTGAAGAAGTAGGGATGAGCATGAAAACTAGACCTGCCAAGTTTCGAAAACTTGGCAGGTCTTTGACAAATCTGGCCTACTAGTTATCTTCGCTTCATGCCGAAGCGTTATTCCCAACCTAAAATTCAAGTCCCCCGCTTCGCCGAAGAAGCAGGCTTCTACACCACCCCGCAGCGGTCGGTGCTGATGAGCCGCATCCGTTCCAAAAACTCCAAGCCGGAAGTGGCGCTGCGCAAGGCACTCTGGCATTTCGGGTACCGCTACCGCTGCCACGACAAGCGGCTGCCGGGCAAGCCAGACCTTGTGTTTGCGAAGCAAAAAACCGTCGTGTTCGTGGATGGCGACTTCTGGCACGGCTTCGACTGGCGGCACAAACGGGAAAAAATCAAGAAAAATGCTGCTTTCTGGATTCCGAAAATCGAGCGGAACATGCAGCGTGACCGGGAAGTGACCGCCCAACTTGAGGCCCTCGGCTGGCGGGTCGTGCGCATTTGGGAGCACGAACTGAAAAAGGCGGAATTCGGGGCCACCGTCTATCGAATTGTGCGGCTACTGTGTGAAACCGCTGGCCATATCGAATTTTTACTGGAAGATGATTAATTAAATACACAGCACATGAAACCCAGAACCGGGATACGGCTTTTGGCGGCACTGCTACTTGCCAAACTAATTTTGCACTTATATCTCAATGGCCAGTGGTCGTTTCACCGTGACGAACTGCTCTACCTGGCCTTGGGTAGGCACCTTGACTGGGGCTATGCTTCTGTCCCGGCGGGTATCGGATTTTGGGCGTGGCTCGGCGATGAGGTGCTGGGCGGTTCAGTTTGGGTTGTCCGATTGATTTCTACGCTTTTTGGCTTGGGCACGGTACTGCTCACGGCACTGATGGCCAAAGAGATGCTGCCGAAAGGCGGAGGCGGTGGTGGGTTTGCCATGCTCATCATTGGTTTGGCGGGCCTGACCTGTGGGGCATTATTGCGGCCTTGTATGTTGTTCCAACCCGTTGTTTTTGACATTTTTTATTGGGCGCTGCTATCTTGGCTTTTTTTGAAGTACATCAACTCCGAACGGCCAGTTTGGCTGCTGTCGTTTGGGGCAGCGGTGGGCTTGGGGCTGCTGAATAAATACACCGTCCTGATGTTCCTGTTCGCCATGCTGCCGGGAGTCTTGTTCACGAAGCATCGTCGCATTTTTAGTGACAAATATTTTTACCTCGCCATGGGCCTTGCCCTGCTCATTTTCTCACCGAACATTGCTTGGCAATGGGAGCATAAATTCCCAGTGTTTCGGCACATGAGCGAATTGGCGGCTACACAGTTTGCGAATGTATCTATCGGGAGTATTTTCACAGACCAACTTGGGTTTTTCTTTGCCGCACTACCTGTTTGGTTGAGCGGCTTGTATTTCCTGTTGTTCCGGCGGGAAGCGGCGGCTTGGCGGCCCTTCGGTTGGATGTACCTCATGGTGATGACCGTGTTGCTTTTTTTCAATGCAAAAAGCTATTACTCACTGGGGGCGTACCCCGTATTGTTGGCGGCGGGTGCGGCGTTTTTGGAGCAAAAAACTCAACAAAATCGGCGATGGCTGCGGGTGGCATTGCCAGTGTTTATGCTGATTTTTGGAGCGATGATGCTGCCAATGTCCCTGCCTTTGCTGCCGCCCGCAAAAGAAGCTCAATTTTTGAAAAATTTTGCGGACTCGCCTTTATTGGAAAGCAGCCTGCGCTGGGAGGATGGTAATTACTATGCTTTGCCACAAGATTATGCGGACATGTTGGGTTGGGAGGAATTAGGCATGAAAGTGGGCGAAACCTGGCAGCGAATCCCCGATAAAAATACCGCCGCCATCTATGCCGAAAATTATGGGCAAGCTTGCGCAATTGAGCAGTTTGGAAAAGCCTTTGCTGTACCCGACGTGCTTTGTTTTAGCGACAATTACCGCTATTGGCTTCCAGATTCACTGCCTGCCAATTTCAAAACCTTGATTTACATAAATGACGAACTCGGCGATGATATGCCCGGCTTTTTTCAAAACATAGAAAAAGTTTGGGAACTGGATATGCCGCTTTCTCGGCAGCACGGCGACCAGATATATCTTTGCCAAAACCCGAAGCCGGCATTTTTTGAGCGCCTTAACACTGCCATGAAGCAGGCGAAGAACGAGGAAGTGATTGACTGATTACCGTTGAAATTACTCGTTGATTTGCGATTCCTCCACACGCTGCATCTCGTACTGCTCGTAATAGTACCCCTTGTTTTGCAGCAGTTCCAATTGCGTCCCCTCCTCAAGGATTCGCCCGTCGCCTAGCACGATGATTTTGTCAAATTCCAACAGCGAATAAAAGCGGCAGCTCCTTACAGGAACTGCCGCTAATACTTTGGCTATTGGATAAAATAGTAGGTAGCCAATTGTTCGTATTTAGTGCTGAACTACTAACGTTCTGACAAAGCGTTGTTGGCCCGTTGTGTCAAGTCTTCCGTGCCCTCCCAAAAACCACACACTTTTCTTGAAAAAGCACAAGTTCCAGCCAGTGTTGAGCGCAGCGGCACTGGCGGTTTTATAGCAGATGCTTCACCCAGTTGTTGCAAGTGTAATTCAGGCGGCCACAAAAAATAGAAGTTCTGTGAAGTTGGCAACTTCACAGGCTGCGCAGCAGCAAATAGCACAGGCTTTTGGAGCACAAAGCCCGATAATGACAGCGACCACGCTGTGCCAAGAGTTCTATAAAAATAAAAGCAGTTGAGCTCAAAATAAGAATTCACCTACCCTTCCAAAACTTTAACTGCAATTCTCTACACCGGAACTACCCAACTCCATTTCCTGTTACCTTTGTCGTTGAACGAAGACGTTAGACATTAGATGTTTGACATTAGACAGGACAGCGGTTCTTCTAAAGTCTATCGTCTAAAATCTAAAGTCTAACAAAGAATTCATTTGAAGAAAGGAACCGTCATCAAATCCACCGGCAGTTGGTACCAGGTGCTGCTGGAATCTGGAGAGGTGCAGGATTGCCGCATCATTGGCAAGCTGCGGCTCGAAGACCTGAAGACCACCAACCCCATTGCCGTCGGGGACGAGGTGATGATTGGGCCGGACGAGGAGGGTAGGGGCGTCATCAAGGAAGTGCTGCCCCGCCGCAACTGTGTCATCCGGCAGTCACCCCGCCGCAAGCGGGACATGCACCTCATCGCCGCCAACGTGGACCAGGCGCTGCTCATCACCACCATCGTCGAGCCGAACCTGAAGCAGGGATTCATTGACCGATTCCTGCTGATGACCGAGCCGTACAATATCCCCACCTGCATCGCCTTCAACAAGGCCGACCTCTACGACAACTACGCACTGGAAACCTTCCAAATCCTGAAAGACCTCTACGAAGGCATCGGTTACGAAGTGCTGCTCGTCTCCGCAGAAACGGGCGATGGAATTGATACCCTGAGGGAATTTTTGCAAAGCAAAACAACGCTGATAGCCGGGCAATCTGGTGTCGGCAAGTCCACGCTGGTGAACGCAGTGGAACCCAACCTCGACCTTCGCACGGGCGACCTCTCCGACTCTTCTGGGAAGGGGCAGCACACCACCACTTTCGCCGAGATGTTCCCCCTCAGCTTTGGCGGCAGCATCATTGACACACCGGGCATCAAGATGCTGGCTTTCAACAACCTAACACCGTTGGATGTGGCCCATAATTTTCGGGAGTTGTTTGAAAAATCTTCGGAATGCAGGTTCGGTGGGCAGTGCCTCCACAAAAATGAGCCGAAATGCGCCGTGAAAGCCGCCGTTGAGTCCGGCGAAATCAGTCCGTTGCGCTACATGAATTACCTTTCCATTCTGGATGATGTGGAGAATCAGAATGCCTGGGAGATTCACGAGATGTAAGCGGGTGATCGGTTGGCTACGGTGCTATGAAAGCGCAATTTAAATTCCTTGCTTTGTCATTATACGCCGTAGTTGTCGTCACGGTGGACGCCGCCTTTGTCATTGCGAAGCAACCCGTCCACGTCTCGCTTCATGTCATGTTTGCTCGTATTACGTGAACGGGTTGCTTCGCAATGACAAAGGCGGCGCATAGCAGGGCGAATACATTGCTGCGAGAACCGACAAAAGTGAAGAAATCTTGGTTACATTGTACTTAGTGCCGAAGCGAGCCTTTTATGTTTATCACTTCTCTCACGCTCTTAACAACCAACCAGCTATGCTCATTCTTTCCCGCTTGGCCGGCCGCACTTCGTGCTCAATTTTGTCGGCTTTAAAGAAAACGACCCGTCCGCCTTGGGGCTGGATGATGATTTCCTTGCCATCGAGGTACAGCACCAACTCACCGCCATCGGTGTCCAACCAGTCCTCGTTGAGGTAGGTGAGCATGGAGAATTGGCGGTTGGAATCCAGCTTGAATTGGTCCAAATGGCGCTTGTAAAAACTGCCCATTTCATACAGGGTATTGTGAAACTCACTGCCATTGATGCCCGTGTAGCAAGTTTGGTTCAGGTAGGCGTAAAAAGCAGTGACGATGGCCATGAACGCCAGTTCGGAAGGTTCGATGGAGTCGTTTTCCAGCCACAAAATCACGTCGCCCCGTATTTTTTGATTCTGCTGAAAACTGTTCTGTTTGCCCACGCCAGCTTGGTGCATCATGCCGTCGGCATGGCCTTTTTGGAGGTTTTTGCGCAGCGAAGCAATCAAGTTTAGGTCAAAAAAGTCCTCACAAGTAGCATAGTCATCGGCGAGGTAGCCTTGGATGAGTGCTTCGAATTTTTCATGCAATTGTTAATTTCTAGCGCATTTATTAGAGCGTGAGAGGGTGAGAGATGTGAGAGGGTGAGAAATGGGGACCTCTCTCACCCTCTCACATCTCTCACGCTCTCACGCTTCTCACCCGCTATTTCGTCCACACGCCAAACTCATCATACGTCTCCGGGTTTCTATCCCAGTGAAAGCCAATGACCTGCTTTGGTGCAACAAAGGAAGTGCCCACTGTCCCGACTTCTCCAGTCGGCATTTCAATCCGCAGGCTAAGGTAGTCCAGTTTCTTGCCGTTCCTCGAAAAATCCATCCTATCGTAATCCAGCCTGATTTGGTAAGTGTCCCAAATCTGTTTTTTCAGGTCTAGCAGTTCAGCCTTGGTGGCGTCTTTGTTGATGGTGACGGTCAGGATGTTGTTCTCGTCCTTCATCCATTTGTTGGTTTGCTGCGCAACGGCGAGGTTGGCCACGAAAAGGAAGACGGCTAGGGTAAATAATGCTTTCATGTTTCAAGATTTTGATGAAAAAATAGGGGTGAAAAGGGCAATCATTATTGCCTAGTTTTAACAAAAATAACCGTTTTTTTGGCTTTGTGGTCG